>NZ_LFLZ01000189.1 GCF_001189845.1 Bradyrhizobium tropiciagri | reverse complement strand
CCTGCCGCGCGGCAATCAGGATGGAAGCGGAGCGTCAATCAGGATGAGAGAGCTTCGCCGGGCTCGTGACGCAGGGAGGGCGTAGCCCGACCGGAGTTACGAGCCCGGCGTCGGCGCGATCCACAGGGGACCGCGCCGACTGGTGATCGCGGCCGGCTGGTTATGCAAGTGGTTCTTCCGCCAAGAGGAATCACTCGCTTGCCAGGCCGACACATTACCGATCACCAGATGAGGCTCTACATGAAGTACCGTCAAACCGATACCCCGCCAGTGGCCGCCGCCAAGGCGTCGTTCAGTAGCTCGACCGCGTATCGCTTCGAGAAGGATCGAAGGCTCCCATCGCAGAAGAAGGGAGCCCGCGGTAGTCGCCGGCCGGATCCCTTGGGCGACGTGTTTGAGGCCGAGGTGGTGCCGATGCTGAAGGCCGCCCCCGGCGTGCGGCCGGTTGCGATCTTCGAGGAGATCTTGCGACGGCACCCTGAACTTGGGGCCGGCATCCGCCGCACGCTGG
>NZ_LFLZ01000188.1 GCF_001189845.1 Bradyrhizobium tropiciagri | reverse complement strand
TCGTTCGATCTCGACAACACCAAGCCGGAATGGGCGCTGTGCTACCGCTTCGATATCGTGCTGCGCGGCCGCAACGCCACGCCGATGGAGACCAAGTAAGTGTCGAACCAGCGTCCTGATGGAATCACGCCTTCGCAGACCGTCGGCCCCTACTTCAAATACGGCCTGACGCCGAACGGCGAATATGAGTGGAACGATGCCTTCAGCAACAATCTGCTGACGCCTGATACATCCGGCGAGCGCATCCGCGTCGAGGGCAAGGTCTATGACGGCGATGGCGCCGTGATCCCGGATTGCATGCTGGAGATCTGGCAGGCCGACAGCCAGGGCCGGTTCTCCGATCCGCAGGACAAGCACGCGCTGCCGAACTCGAGCTTCAAGGGTTTTGGCCGCTGCGGCACCGACAAGAGCGGCGGCTACGCCTTCGACACCATCAAGCCGGGCGTGGTGCCGGATGCCGACGGCAAGCCGCAGGCGCCGCACATCCTGCTTGCGGTGTTCGCGCGCGGCATGCTGCTGCATCTCTACACCCGAATCTACTTCGACGATGAAGCCGGCAACGCC
>NZ_LFLZ01000187.1 GCF_001189845.1 Bradyrhizobium tropiciagri | reverse complement strand
GGAAGGCGTCTGCGATAGCTGTTTCCAAGGTCTCGATAGTTCTGGCGGCGGCCTTGCGCAGCCGCGATTTGAACTTGGCGAAGGCGTTTTCGATCGGATTGAAGTCGGGCGAATAGGGTGGCAGCAGAATAAGGTTTGCGCCGCATGCCTGGATGGCGGCGCGGACGGCCGCCCCCTTGTGCGCCGGCAGATTGTCCATCACCACGATGTCGCCGGGATCGAGTGTCGGCGCCAGAACCTGCTCGACATAGGCGCGGAAGGCGACGGCGTTCATCGGTCCGTCGAGCGTCATCGGCGCGGTCAAGGCGGTGCGGCGCAGGGCTGCGGTAAAGGTCGTGGTTAGCCAATGACCGTGCGGGATCGGGGCACGGCAGCGGCTGCCGCGCCTGGAGCGACCGTAAAGTCGGGCCATCTTGGTGGAAGCCCCGGTCTCGTCGATAAAGACCAACTTGTCCGGATCCAGGCTCGGTGCCAGCTCACGCCAAGCCTCGCGGGCGGCTGCGACGTCGGGCCTGTCCTGCTCGGCTGCGTGCGCGGTTTTTTTTGAAGGTGATGGCATGACGGTCGAGAAA
>NZ_LFLZ01000186.1 GCF_001189845.1 Bradyrhizobium tropiciagri | reverse complement strand
AGTGAGATCAGCAGCGGAACCATGGCTTCCCCGCCATGTGCAAGTTCGCGTCAGACTTCGTATCCGGCTCTCGCACCAACAGGTCGCACTCGCGTCGCGCCGTATCCATCCGAGCTAGGCCGCGGACAGGGGCTCACCGATTCCACCGCGTGAGAAGTTCGGGGTCTTCCTTGTGCATCCTGATGAGCTCCATCAGGTTTTCGATGCCGAAGTCGGTGAACGCCATGACCTGGTCGTCACCTATGCCGTAAACCCAGATGATGCCATCCTCTGTGTCCATTCCGTTCGCTGCGTATTTCGCAAAAACGGGACAGTGGTTTCGCTAACTGACGGACAGCGGTTTCGCTAAATCGCGGACAGCGTGGCGGCGCTGGCTTTTGGTTGCCTGGTTGTTGAAGTCAGTTGGTATTCGTTTCGCTGTTTTCGACGTCGGTCAAGGGGCGCGCGGCTTTTTTCCTTCGCATGCTGTCGCCTTCGAGAGCGATGCGGTGGGAGGTGTGGATGATCCGGTCGAGGATAGCGTCTGCGATGGTTGGCTCGCCGATCATGTCGTGCCATTGGGCAACGGGCAGCTGGGCGGTAATCAAGGTCGATTTGCGCTT
>NZ_LFLZ01000185.1 GCF_001189845.1 Bradyrhizobium tropiciagri | reverse complement strand
ATGCCAGATCACTTTCAATAGATCGCCCCTGCGTCCACGGAAGCAGAACAAATGACCACTCAGCGGATCACGGCGCAGCACCTCTTGCACCTGCAACGACAATGAAGCGAAGCCTTTGCGCATGTCGGTGTGGCCCGTCGCCAGCCACACCCGAACTCCCGTAGGAACAGGAATCATCGTGGATCCAAAATCTCGATGATCCGGCGAAGCGCCTCAACGTCGACGCCCGCATCGACAATGACGCGCCGCCCGCCAGCCAGCTCGATCTCGATCCGACGCTCCGTCGAATCTGCGGTCGCGCTCTCCGATGATACCGCCACCGACGCCGCGGGCACCCCCTCGGCCACAACTGCCCTGACAAAGCCAGCCTCGGATTTAGTCCGGGTCGCCGCGAAGGCTCTTCGCCAAGTCACCAACAGAGAACGCGACAAGCCGTATCGCCGCGCTGTCGCCGCAACCAGGCGGGGCTCGGACAGGCTTTCTAAAACAATCCGCGCCTTCTCCTCCTCAGACCAACGGCGGCGCCGGCCTGTATCAACCACTTCCAGTCGATTCAGCGTACTGATCGTATGGCTGTCCATACGTACAGTTCTCAACCATCAGG
>NZ_LFLZ01000184.1 GCF_001189845.1 Bradyrhizobium tropiciagri | reverse complement strand
CCCAGGCTGTGTGAGAACCCCTTGTTACTGACAGGTCGAGCACGCCCGGCATCGGCTTAGCGGCTCGATCGGGTGGCAAATGAAGGTTCTGAACCCTCGAGCGCACATTACAAATGTCGCTTACGTCTGTATCGCCTGCAGCAATGGTCTGCAGCCTAGAATCGCTATTACGCGTTTCATGTTGTAGGCGAGCACATTAAGCGCGATCTCGGTCGCTACCTTGTGTCGTCCCCGCATCAGGAAGTGCGTCGCACCCATCCAGTCCTTTATGGTCCCGAACGGATGCTCCGCGGTCTGCCGGCGCAAAGTCATCTTGTTGGGGTCTTGGTCGAGCCGCTGCTGAACCTTCTCTAGCACAGCCTCGTGCTCCCAACGCGTGATACGCCGTTCGGGGCCAGTCGTGCACTGAGCTTTGAGTGCACAGGTGCGGCAAGCAGTCGTCCAGTAACGGCGGAGCATCTTGCCATCCTCCTCGACGGTGAAGCGATACGTCAGCCGTTCACCAGCAGGACAGTGGTAGATGTCTTCGGCCGCAACATAGATAAAGTCCTGTTTGCCAAAACGACCTGCGGCTTTTGCACCTGAGGTCAGCGGTTTCGGCAATGTGACCGTGATGCCAGCGTCCTCACAGGCAAGAATCTCTTCGCCGTCGTAGTAGCCCCGATCGGCAACAACGTTGAGCGTCTCGACAGCCATCTCGGCACGAGCCTGGCCGG
>NZ_LFLZ01000183.1 GCF_001189845.1 Bradyrhizobium tropiciagri | reverse complement strand
TTGTCGTATTGATTGTAGTACCGCTCCTTGCAGGTACCCTTGCCGCCGCTTACGCGAGCTTCCGAACCAAGCAGTATACGAGCCAGGCCTACCTGCGGCTTGATGAGAACTCGGCACGCGCTACCGACGCCATCATGAGCACTGTTCCCGTCCTCGATCAGGTACTCGCCAAATTCAAGATCGACGGCGCGACCGCCGAGGATCGCCGCCGCGCACTCGACAGCAAACGGTCGCTCTCCGTCCCGCCAAACCAAAATCCTAAAACATCGCCACTGTTTCGTCTCAGCGTAACCGATCCCGATCCGGCGATGGCGCAGGCCATCAATGCGGCGCTCATAGAAGCGTGGCTTCAGGCCACAATCCCGCCGCCAATTAAACTACGGTCACTGAACGACGAGATTGCGCGAACGGAACAATTGATTCCGCAAATGTCGGATCTGCTCAACATCATCAAGAAAGCGTCGCCGCCCGTGTTGCACGCCGAGAACACGCTTTCCGAGGATGCCTTGACCCCGGCCATCGCTCTTATCACCAAGATAGATCAGGCAAGTCAACGAATTGAGGACCTAAAACGGCAGACGCTCGGTGCCTCGCAGGATGCGGTGTTTAGCCCACCTAACCTGCCCGATGCTCCTAACCCATCTCATGCCGCTCGCTGGGGCCTGCTCGCAGCGATCACCGCCGAGATATTGCTCCTGATATTCTTGCTCCGACACTCGATCAAATGGCGCCAAGCTGCAGTTG
>NZ_LFLZ01000182.1 GCF_001189845.1 Bradyrhizobium tropiciagri | reverse complement strand
CTAGGACCGATCGACATTCATTGCATCCAGATCATTGCGGCTGCGAGATGGATGAAGCCGGTAAAGTTGTCGGTTCGCCTGTCATAGCGGGTTGCCAAGCGTCGGAAGTGTTTGAGCTGGCAGAAGCAGCGCTCGATGCGGTTGCGCTGTTTGTAGGCGTCGGCGTCGTGCGGAATGATGATCCTGCGGGTGCGGTTTGACGGGATCACTGCCGTTGCGCCGATTTCCGCAATGATCGCACGCAGGCCGTTGCTGTCATAAGCTTTGTCGGCGAGCACGGCGTCGCCGCTCTGGCCGTCGAGTAGTGCGGGCGCCTGGGTGATGTCATTAACCTGCCCAGCCGTGACGATGAAGCGGAGCGGACGACCGAGCGTATCGGCCAGCATGTGGATCTTGGTGGTCAGTCCGCCTCGGGAACGCCCCAGCGCCTGATCTTTGGCCCCCCTTTTCCGCTCGTCGCCTGCTGGTGCGCGCGAACGATGGTGCTGTCGATCATCAGATACTGGTTGTCGCGGTCGGCGGTCAGAGCAGCGAACACGCGCTCCCAGACGCCGGCATGGCACCAACGGCTGAAGCGCTGATGCACCGTTTTCCACTTGCCGTACCGCTCCGGCAGGTCGCACCAGTGTGCGCCCGACCGCAATACCCACAAGCATCCGTTCACGAACAGACGGTTATCCGCAGCCGTACGTCCTGGGTCGCCAGCCTTTCCCGGCAGCAATGGCGCGATCCTCGCCCATTGTGCCTCGCTCAGTTCATATCGCTTCGCCGCCACCATCTGCTCCGTGTGTCGAATCACGGAACTCTATGAATCAGCGATCAAACCACTTGGGAATCCTGAATGTCGATCGGCCCTA
>NZ_LFLZ01000181.1 GCF_001189845.1 Bradyrhizobium tropiciagri | reverse complement strand
CCATGTTGGCGAGTTGGTGGCGGTCGCTGCCCACGTTCGTGACGTCGTGAGCCACAATGAGATGATGCTGGGTATCTACTGCAACCTGCACGTTGTAGCCAACGATGCCAGTGTCCTTGCCACTTGTCGCCATCGAGCGGGCGTCGGGATCGGAGAGCGAGATCTGCTTGTCCTCGCTCTTCATCATCTTCGCGTTGATCGCGTTGAGCCGGACGATCTCTTCCTTGAGCTTCTCGATCTTGCCCTTCAACCGCTCAACCTTCGCTCCTGGCACCGCATCGCCGTGCCGATCGGCGGTTTCAAGCTGAGAGAGGTAGCGGGCGATGCTCTCATCGATCCGCTCAAAACGCCTCTTCATCTTGGCCTCGGTGAAGTTCTTGTCGCGTGCATTGACAGCCTTGAACTTTGATCCGTCAATGGCAACGCTCGCTTCACTGAACAGATCAAGCTTGCGGCACAGCGCGACGAACTCGCGACAGACCTCACGAATGGCCTTGCCATTGTCCTTGCGGAAGTCCGCAATGGTCTTGAAGTCAGGTGCCAGCCGCCCGGTCAACCAGATCATCTCGACATTGCGCTGGCATTCCCGCTCCAGGCGCCGGCTCGACGGAATCCGATTAAGATAGCCGTAGACGTAGAGCTTGAGCATAGTGCTGGGGTGATAGCTGGGTCGGCCGGTTTCGAGTGGCTGGACACCGACGAACCCGAGCTTCTCGAGATCGAGACTGTCGACGAACACATCGACCGCTCGCACCGGGTTTTCCTCGGTCACATAGTCATCGAGAGATGCCGGGAACAGTGCGCTCTGCCCGCGATCGATCCCTTCAACAAAGCGCTTCATCGGCTGCCCCGCAAATCGCAGGGAATCCTAACCCGCGAATCGCGGAAAACAGAGCGTTTTCACACAGCCTGGGCCA
>NZ_LFLZ01000180.1 GCF_001189845.1 Bradyrhizobium tropiciagri | reverse complement strand
CTAGTGTCCTGAACCAGAAGTTCGCAACATCGTGGCGCGTTCTGCCGGGACATTGTATCGGCAGAAGCGCTCGATGGAAGCAAGGATATCATCGGCGGATTTGGTCCATCGGAACGGTTTTGGATCGGCGTTGTGCCGGTCGATGAACGAGGCGATGTCCGCTCTAAGAGCGGCGACGCTGCGATAGATACCGCGTCTGATCTTCTTATCGGTAAGGAGCGCGAAGAAGCGCTCGACCTGATTGAGCCATGACGAACTGGTCGGGGTCAGGTGCACATGCCAACGCGGCCTCTTAGCCAGCCATCGTCGGATCAGCGGGGTTTTGTGCGTGGCGTAGTTATCCATGACGAGATGAACGTCGAGTTCGTGCGGCACGGCGGCCTCGATCTGGTCCAAGAACTTGCGGAACTCGGCGGCTCGGTGACGTCCGTAGCACTTGCCGATGACCCGTCCGCTCGCAATGTCGAGGGCGGCGAACAGGGATGTAGTGCCGTGCCTCTTGTAGTCATGGCTTCTTCGGGCCGGTTGGCCGGGACGCATCGGCAGCATCGGCTGGCTGCGGTCCAGCGCCTGGATTTGGGACTTCTCATCCACACACAGAACGATGGCGTGCTCCGGCGGCGAGACGTAAAGGCCCACGACGTCGCGCACCTTGGCCACGAAGTTCGGATCGGTCGAGAGCTTGAACGTCTCCAGCCGGTGCGGCTGGAGCGCGAAGGCCCGCCAGATGCGTTGCACCGTCGACACCGACAGGCCGCTGGCCTTCGCCATGCCGCGAGAACTCCAATGGGTAGCGTTCTCAGGGCAGCTTTCCAGCGTCCGCACGATCACGGCTTCGATGCGGGCGTCGTCAATCGTGCGCGGCGCTCCGGAGCGCGGCTCGTCGTGCAGCCCGGCGACGCGCTGCTCTACAAAGCGCCGCCGCCACTTGCCTACGGTCTGCCTGTCTAGTCCCAGCTTGGCCGCCACTTCCGTGTTCTGACCACCTTCCGCGCAGGTCAGCACGATCCGGG
>NZ_LFLZ01000179.1 GCF_001189845.1 Bradyrhizobium tropiciagri | reverse complement strand
AATTTTGCCACGTAGTCGTGGAAGCCGGCCTGCCGGCCGCGCTCGATCGCCGCCGGCGACACCATCGCCGACAGCGCGATGATCGGCAGCTGGTTGAGGTTGTGGTCAGAGCGGATGTTCTCGGCGAACTCGAACCCGTTCATCTCGGGCATCTCGATGTCGGTCAGCACGACGTCGAAGGCCTGCCCCGAGCGTAGCGCAGCGAGGCCTTCCTGCGCGCCGCCCGCGGTCCGCACCTTGTAGCCGGCGGCCTTCAAGACCGGCGCCAGCATGTTGCGGAAGAACGCCGAGTCGTCGACCAAGAGCACCGACTGCGCCGAGGCCGACGGGCGCATCTCCTTGCGCGAGAACCAGTCAGCGAACGCCATCGGCAGGAAGTGGCCGACGTCGATCACTTCGGTGGCCTGGCCCTTGATCACGGCCGAGCCCAAAATGCCGTCCTGCGAGCCTGCGACCTCGATGTTGAGCTTTTCCTCGACGATGTCGATGATCTCGTCGACCACGAGCCCCATCGAGCGGCCGTCGTCGGCGAACACCAGGATCGGCTGCGAGCCCTGCGACTGCACCTCGACGCCGGCCATCTGCACCAGCGGCATCAGCTGCTCGCGGTACTGCACCATGTAGCGGCCGTTCGAGAGCTCGATCTTGTCGGTTGCGATCTCTTCCAGCCGGGTGACGAGGCCGAGCGGCACCGCCTTGGGCTGCGAGGAGCCGGCACGGAACACCAAGAGCGAGGTGAGCTGCTCGCCGCTCGCAGCATGGCTGCTGGCATTGTCGTCGGCCATGTCATGGGCCGAGGAGCCGGAGGCGCCGAGCGCTTTGGCAATCCCGTTGGGGTCGATGATCATGATCACGGCGCCATCGCCCAAAATGGTGTTGCCGGAGAACATGTCGATGTGCCGCAGTTTTGTGGACATCGGCTTGACCACGATCTCCTCGGTGTGGAACACGCCGTCGACCACGATGCCGAAGGTCTGGCTGCCGACTTGCGTCACCACGATGAAGCCGTTCTCGGCA
>NZ_LFLZ01000178.1 GCF_001189845.1 Bradyrhizobium tropiciagri | reverse complement strand
CGCCGAGAACGGCTTCATCGTGGTGACGCAAGTCGGCAGCCAGACTTTCGGCATCGTGGTCGACGGCGTGTTCCACACCGAGGAGATCGTGGTCAAGCCGATGTCCACAAAGCTGCGGCACATCGACATGTTCTCCGGCAACACCATTTTGGGTGATGGCGCCGTGATCATGATCATCGATCCCAACGGGATTGCCAAAGCGCTCGGTGCCTCCGGCTCCTCGGCCCATGACATGGCCGACGACAATGCCTCAGCCCACGCCGCGAGCGGCGAGCAGCTCACCTCGCTCTTGGTGTTCCGCGCCGGCTCCAGCCAACCCAAGGCGGTGCCGCTCGGCCTCGTCACCCGGCTGGAAGAGATCGCAACCGACAAGATCGAGCTCTCGAACGGCCGCTACATGGTGCAGTACCGCGAGCAGCTGATGCCGCTGGTGCAGATGGCCGGCGTCGAGGTGCAGTCGCAGGGGGCGCAGCCGATCCTGGTGTTCGCCGATGACGGCCGCTCGATGGGGCTCGTGGTCGACGAGATCATCGACATCGTCGAGGAAAAGCTCAACATCGAGGTCGCAGGCTCGCAGGACGGCATTCTGGGCTCGGCCGTAATCAAGGGCCAGGCCACTGAGGTGATCGACGTCGGCCACTTCCTGCCGATGGCGTTCGCTGACTGGTTCTCGCGCAAGGAGATGCGCCCGTCGGCCTCGGCGCAGTCGGTGCTCTTGGTCGATGACAGCGCGTTCTTCCGCAACATGCTGGCGCCGGTGCTCAAAGCCGCCGGCTACAAGGTGCGGACCGCGGGCGGCGCGCAGGAAGGCCTCGCTGCGCTGCGCTCGGGGCAGGCCTTCGACGTCGTGCTGACCGACATCGAGATGCCCGAGATGAACGGGTTCGAGTTCGCCGAGAACATCCGCAGCGATCACAATCTCAACCAGCTGCCGATCATCGCGCTGTCGGCGATGGTGTCGCCGGCGGCGATCGAGCGCGGCCGGCAGGCCGGCTTCCACGACTATGTCGCCAAGTT
>NZ_LFLZ01000177.1 GCF_001189845.1 Bradyrhizobium tropiciagri | reverse complement strand
CTCATCCATTGCCCAACTTTCGCTATTCGATCACCTCGTCGGCACGGAGCAATATGGACTGAGGAAAAGCTAACCCCAGCGTTTGCGCAGTCTTGACGTTAATGACGAGATCGAACTCGACGGGCTGCTCAACCGGCAAGTCGGAAGGTGGGGTACCCTTGAAGATCTTGTCAACAAAGTACGCTGCGCGCTTGAACATGCCGCCAAGGTTCTCACCGTAGGACATCAAGCCGCCCTCACGCACCCATTCCCTACCTGTGTACATCGTTGGGAGCCGCTCCTGTGTTACGAAGGCGATGATCTCGTTTCGATGCTGAAGCGTCAGCGCATCTTGAAAGACGATCATTCCGTCGGGCCGGTCCCCGGGTATTTTTCCAAAAGCAATTGCGAAATCCTTCGGCTCGCGGACCTCGAGCGGCTGTATCGCAACTCCAAGCTTTTCCGCCGCGTTTCGAGTATCTCTCAAACCGAGAGAAACTGAAGGGTTTGCTGAGTCCCAGAGGACTGCCACCCGGAGCAGTTTCGGGATGACCTGTTTAAAAAATTCTATGCGCTTCGCGCTGAGTTCGGCAGTCGGAACCGCGCCTCCGGTCACATTACCTCCCGGGTGCGCAAGGCTTGCAACAACCCCGGTCTCGACCGGATTAATGGCGTTCGGAAAGACGACCGGTATCGTCGTCGTAGCCTTTTTTACGGCCAGCGCAGCAGGCGTCGTCACAACAATGATGAGATCGACCGGGAAATTAACAAGCTCTGCCGCAAATGTCGAAAAGCGCTCGGGGTGTCCTGCTGCATATCTGCGTTCTACAACGAGGTTGCGCCCCTCCTGATAGCCGAGTTGTCGGAGTTCGCTGAAAAATGGATCATAAAAGGTCTCATGCCCATGGGCGAGAAACCCGATGCGCCAAATTTTCGACGATGGTTGCGCGAAAGCACGGATCGGTGATGAAACGGCTGCCCCCGCGCCGAGGATGAAATCGCGCCGCCTCATATCGCTCAGCAAAGCCACCCTCTTTGGAGC
>NZ_LFLZ01000176.1 GCF_001189845.1 Bradyrhizobium tropiciagri | reverse complement strand
CTCGTAGGGCGCGCGGGCCTTACCCTTGCCGATGCACTCGACCTCCGGGGCGTGCAACGCATAAACCTTTGGACCGCGCTGGTGCTGATCCTGGCTGCGCACCTGCTGCGCTAAACCGAGCAACGGGCCGAAGCGAGCTTCCAGCGCTGTATCGCCACCAATCTTGCGGCGGATGTCGCGGATGATCCGGCCGAGCCGTGTCCGCAGGAACTTGAGCTGCCGCCGGGCGCGTTTGAACTGGTGGGCGTGGGTATAGCGGCCGACCATGATGGCGGCGCGCTTGGCCAGGCGCAGATAGCTCTGGCGCAGCGGCACACGGTTGCGCCTGGCGAGCCCGACCAGCTTGACGATTGCTCGATGCATCAGCCGCGCGTCGGTCGGATGGGCGACCGCCTTGGGCTGCACCGTGGTATCGACGACCACCCGTTCCAGGTCCTTCGCGCCGATCGCGCCGGTCTTGTGCGCCACCGACAGACTTTCCTGGATCAGCGCGACAAGTTGCTCCTCGCCGAGCCGCTGCCGCCAGCGCGTCATCGACGATCGATCGAACGGCAACCGGTGGCAGAAGCTCAATTCGCCGCAGAAGTGCTGGTAATAGGGGTTCTCGATCCAGCGGGCGCACAGCGCTTCATCCGACAGGTTGTGCATGTGCTTCAGAATGAACAGGCCGGCGATCAGCCGCGTCGGCAAGCCCGGCTGCCCTGACCCTGCCTGGCACACCGAACCAAAGCGCTCATTCAGCACGTTCCAGTCGATCAGCGCCGCCAACCGCACCAGCGGATGACCCATGTCGATGATCTGATCCAGGGCCGGAAGCAGCAGGTCCTTCTGGCGATCATCCCGCGGTTTGCTCATCGCATTCCCCAATGTCGACGACGCCGTCAGGGAATCACGAACCGCCCAAAAACGAAATCCCAAAACGCAGGAAAGCGAGGTCCCACACACCGCTTTCCTGCAAAATCGAATACTTTCTCAAGACCATTTTTGCTTATTTTTCAGGTCAATCCGCATTCTTCACGGACGACAA
>NZ_LFLZ01000175.1 GCF_001189845.1 Bradyrhizobium tropiciagri | reverse complement strand
CGATCCGTGGGCGCACCTTGCGCTGGGATTCGTGGCCTTTACCCGGCGGCATACCGACGAGGCGGCCGAGGAATTTGCACGCGCGCTTGATCTCAATCCGAACTTTGCCGCCGCGCATGGCTTTCTGGGCTGCGCGCTTGCCTTCGACGCCCGATCCGACCAAGCCATAGATCACATCGAACAGGCCATCCGCATGAGCCCCCATGACCCGCAGAACGCACTGCTCAATGCGGCGCTCGCTGCCGCTCATTACCAGGCGGGTCGCTACGCGGTAGCCGTCGGCTTCGGACGCAAGGCCATTCAACAGCGGTTTGAGTTGACCAACGGGCATCGCATTTACGTGGCGAGCTTGGCGTTGGCGGGCCGGATGGACGAAGCTCGCGCGGCCCTGGCGCAGCTTCAGGAACTGCATCCAGAAAATTCGATTGCCTGGATCGAGCGTAATGTCCCTTATACGCCCGGCCCAATGGCAAAATTCCTCGACGGTTTTCGCAAGGCGGGACTGCAATAGGCTCAAGACGCCGGTTTGCGAATGTCTCCTTATGGCCCCCTTAGCCGACATTCATTCAGACCGGCTTCGATGTCGCCTTTCGAAAGCCAAGCGGACGCCGTTGCGTGAACACGCGCCCGATCTCGGATGCCACCTACGGCTACAGCGCCGCCGAGCTGCTGGTGCAGGTGCTGCAGCAATGCGGCGATGATCTCTCGCGCGACAACGTCATGCGGCAGGCGGCGAATCTGAAGGACGTGAAGCTCGATCTGTTGCTGCCTGGCTTTTCCATCAACACCAGCCGCAGCGACTATCGTGTGGTCAAGCAGTCCCGGATGATGCGCGCTTCACCGGCGAACGTTGGGAACCGTTCGGGCCGATGGTCACGGATTGATGCTGCTGCGCCGGGAACGTCGACAAGACCGAATAGAATCGGCGGCGCGATCGATAGACAATCTTGTTGAATTAGATCAAGCGAGCCACGAACTCGGTTCACCTCTCCCCGACGGGGAGAGGTCGATTTGCAAATCGGGTGAGGGGCCGCGGCTC
>NZ_LFLZ01000174.1 GCF_001189845.1 Bradyrhizobium tropiciagri | reverse complement strand
CTACGGCATCAGTGTGCCAGAATGAGGTTGTTGCAAATCTCAGACAAGGGAGCCGTCCGTGAGAGAGCTTATCCGCATTGGAATGGATACGTCGAAGCATATTTTTGTGCTGCATGGAGTTGATGCGGCGGAGCAGGTGGTGCTGCGCAAGAAGCTTTCGCGCAAACAGGTGCTGGATTTCTTTGCCAAGTTGCCGCCGACCGTGGTCGGGATGGAGGCGTGCGGTGCGGCCCATTACTGGGCTCGGGAGCTTGGCAAGCTTGGCCATGAGGTGAAGCTGATGGCGCCGCAGCTGGTGAAGCCGTATGTGGAGCGCAACAAGAATGACGGGCGAGACGCGGATGCGGTGTGCGAAGCAATGAGCCGGCCGCGGATGCGATTTGTGCCGGTGAAGAGCGCCGAGCAGCAGGCCGCGCTGATGCTGGCGGGGGTCCGCGACGGGCTGATCGCCCGCCGTACCCAGCTTTGCAATGCGATCCGCGGCTACGCGGCGGAGTTTGGCCTGATCGCTCCCAAGGGGCTGGACAAGATCGAACCGCTGCTGGCACGGATCGCGCAGGACGAGAACCTTCCGGCCGTGGCGCGTGAGCTGTTCGCCATGCAGGGGCGCGACTATGCGCAGCTGCAGGGTGAGTTGAAGGCGATCGAGGCCAGGCTGCTGGCCTGGCATCGGGCGAACGCCACAAGCCGTCGTCTGGCTCAGATCCCCTCAGTCGGTCCGATCATTGCGACGTCGCTGGTGATGAAGACCCCCGACCCGGGTGCGTTCCGCTCCGGCCGGTGGTTCGCGGCCTGGCTCGGCCTGACGCCCAAAGACCATTCCACCGCGGGCAAGACCAGGCTCGGCAAGATCACCCGTGCCGGCGACGAGACCCTGCGTCGCCTGCTCGTGGCAGGGGCGACCGCGGTGATCCGGCAGGCAAGACTTGGGCGCGGTCAGCCCTCGCGCTGGCTCGTCGCGCTGCTCAGGCGCAAGCCGCCGAAGCTGGCGGCGGTGGCGCTCGCCAACAAGGTGGCCCGCATCGCCTGGAAGCTGATGGTCACCGGCGAGAGCTACGATGCCGCACGGATCAACGCCGAACCGGCAATCGCTACTTAGGAGTTTGGCCGGCCGCACGCGGTACGCGCCGGCCGAACCGGAGCTGCAAGAGCAGATGGAATGATCGATCGATCCAGAACGCGAGACAAGCCGCAGGACCCATTGGCCTTCAGAAGGTCGTCAGGTTGTTTGGCACTCGCGTCGCGGAAACCATCTTGGCCCAGCGATCAGCACGATCGCATCAAACAGGCCGGACATATGGATGACAGCGATCCGAACCGTTCCACAAAGCTCTTGTGCCACGGGGGCCGTCCACATATGGGTCCTGGCTTT
>NZ_LFLZ01000173.1 GCF_001189845.1 Bradyrhizobium tropiciagri | reverse complement strand
TCTATGGACCACGCCCGCGTTGCAAGGGAAATCGACAAAATGATGTAGCGGTCTGCGCCAATCTATCCGGCTTCAATTTGAGGCTGTCGCCTCGAGCCAATATGGATATCCGCCCACTCCTGTCCTCAATAACTCGACGGCCTCGACAAGGGGCCCATGGCTGCGAACCAGGCTTCAGAAGTGTCGGTGGAACCGTTTCTCCATTCGTCTTTTCCGTCTCGCAAACCTCGGCGGGATATTGTGCCTTCCGATTGTGATCGTGGATCCTTCTTCCCTTCCCGGTCGTGTGTCTTAGGCGGTCTGGCCTAGGAAATTGGCGTCGTAGTCACGGCCCTTTGCGAGCATGCTCCAGGCCATGCGCGCGAGTTTTGCGGCCAAGGCGACAACCAGTACATTCGAGCGGAGCCGCTTGGACGCTGCTTCCAACCAGGCTCCGAACCCGTGCCTGGGCCAAGTCTGGCGCCTCAGAAGTACGGCCCTAGCCCCTTGAATGAAGAGCGTTCGCAGGTACCGGTTGCCGCGCCTCGATATGCGGCCGAGAATGGTTCGGTCGCCGGTCGAGAATTGTTTCGGTACCATGCCAAGCCATGCCGCAAAGTCGCGGCCCTTGCGAAAAGCATCGCCAGTCCCGATCGCGGCGAGCATCGCGCTTGAGATGATCGGTCCGACGCCCGGCGCAGTCATCAGGCGACGACAGTGCGCATCTTGCTCGGCGAGCTCGTTGATTTCCTTTGTAATTGATGTAACCCGCCGGTCGAGATAGCGCCAATCCTCAACCAAGTCCTGAACGAGCTGAATCACTCGAGGCGACAGGTTATCCGAGAGCATCGAGAGAAGCTCAGGAAGTGCCAATCGGAGTGCTGCCGTTCCCTGCCGAACCGGCAGCCCCCGCTCGAGTAGAAAGCCCCGGATTTGATTGATGACCGCTGTTCGCTGCGTCACCAGTCGACTGCGAACTCTGTGGAGCGCCTGCAAATCGAGTTGCTCGGTCGATTTCAATGGGACGAATCGCATTGTCGGGCGCTGAACGGCTTCGGCGATGGCTTCAGCGTCACGGAAGTCATTCTTGTGACCCTTGAGGTACGGCTTGACATATTGTGCTGGCAAGAGCCGGACTTGATGGCCTAATTTTTCGAGCCTCCGACCGATGTGATGTGCTCCTGCACAAGCCTCCATTCCGATCAGGCAGGACGGAACATTGGCCAGCGACTGCTCCAGCTGATTTCTCGATCGCTTCTTGCGTAGGACGATTGCTCCCATAGCATCGAGCCCCACCACATGGAATGTGTTTTTCCCTAGATCGATACCGATCGTGACAATGTTCGTAGCGGGCATGGCTTGTGCTCCTTCTCTTGCCGGGGCTTTATGTTGCCGCTGAGAGCGGGCGTGGTCCATGCCATTAA
>NZ_LFLZ01000172.1 GCF_001189845.1 Bradyrhizobium tropiciagri | reverse complement strand
AGAGGCCGAGTGTCCGGCGCCGCTTCCACCAACTCCTTTGCGTACCTGCGATAGCGATCGGAGTCATCACCGGCGAAGCGAATTTCGGTATGTAGATTTTCTCCCTCGATCCAACGGAGATCCCGCATCGCTGCCGCAAAACTCTCATCCTCGCCTGGCCATCGGCGTCGTCTTCCGAGAGATAGTTCAAGGGAACGCCGATCTTGCGTGTCGGGCGGGCCTGTTGCGCACGGCCAGCGATCGGCCAAGCCGTCGCTGTCGCTGCCACGCTTGCTATAAACTCCCGCCGTCGCATCTGCTCCCCTTTGAAGGACGATGCCAGGTCGTAAATTTCAAAATGCTATTCTATAACCTCGTCAGCGCGAACCTGAAATGTATCCGATATCTTCAGTCCGAGCGATTTTGCGGTGCTGGCATTGATTAGCAATTCAAAGCGGGTAGGTCGCTCCGCGGGCAAGTCGGCTGGCTTCGTTCCCTTCAGCACTTTGGCCGCCATAATGCCGGTCTCACGGTAAATATCATCAAGATTCGGGCCATAGGAGATGAGACCACCTGCCCGCGCGAAAGATGAAAATAATGAGATCGCGGGTAGCCGATGCTGTAGTGCCAATTCTGCAAGTTTGGGCGAGTTGACCGAGACCACTGGGGATGACAACAGCAACAGGCCGTCCGGGCGTTGCGCGCTTACAGCGTCAAACGCTTCCGCGAATTCGGAGGGCGGTTTGAGTTCTACGATTACCGTCTTGAGGTTCAAGTCTTGTGCCGCTGCAGTCACCGCGCGAGCCTGGACAGTCGGAGTCGCCGGATCCCATAGAACCGCTAGACGGGATAGGCCCGGAACGATCTCTCTCAACAGCTCGAGCCATTTGCTGGCGAAATCGGGAAAGTCGGAGAAGACGCCGGTCAGATTACCACCCGGATGGGCGTAGCTTTGCAGCCAGCCGCTTTCCACTGGATCGCTTTCCAAATCGAAAGTCACCACGGGAACGTCCTTGGTCGCAGCATGAACGATGCTCGTGACAGCCGGTCCGCTTGGCATAAGAAGATCGACTCTGCTGGCCAGAAGCTCATTCAGGAGGGGTGTAATCTGCCCTGCATCACCACCTGTGGCTCGAGTTAAAAGTGTAATTTGGTCTGGTTCCCGCAGCCCTCCACTCGCTAGTCCCTCCAGAAGGGGGACGCTGCGCAATTTGGCCACCGCTGCCGGCCCGGGATAAAGAAAACCGATCTTCGCAACGAGCCCCGACTGCTGGGCCTGAGCCGCGAATGGCGTCATCGCTCCCGCGCCGACAAACCCAAGGAATTGCCGTCGCCTCATCGCCTTCTCCTCGCGTTGAGGGTCATGCTAGTCAACACTAGGGTAGCCAGACCATGTACGAAGCGCCACTTTAAAACGGTCCGCCATGACTGCTCA
>NZ_LFLZ01000171.1 GCF_001189845.1 Bradyrhizobium tropiciagri | reverse complement strand
GCACTAGGGCATGCACACATCTCTGAGGCTCCATCCTTCGGCGACGGCGTGGAAGTGTTCGAGGCCGGTTTTGAAGGTGATGGGGCCTGGCGGCTTGGACGATGGGTAGCCGTCCCAGCCGCCGAGGCGACCGATGATCCAGGCTGCCCAAGCGAGGGTACCGGGCGGGTGCGGGTTCTTCAGCAGCTTGGTTCTGGCCTCGAGTTGCTGATTGAGTGCCGTCAAGGTGGCGATCTCATTGCTGTTGAAGGCCGTGGAGATGCCCTGCGGGCCGCCGTTGCGCGCTTGCAGGAGTTGGATGGTAATGACCGCAGCCTTGGCGGCGACCGCGACCAATTTGAGAAGCCGCTCGGCGATGCCGATTTGGCTGTCTTCGAGCCTGAAGCCCTGTGTCTTGAGCACGCGGAAGAACTGCTCGATGATCCAGCGCTGCTTGTACCACTCGACGATGCGCCAACCGTCGTCCGCACTGGCGACCTTATGCGAGGTGATCAGACGCCAGTGCAGCGGCTCGACGTCGGGACCGGCATTGATCTCGCGGACGTCGACGATGGCCAACGGCAAGCTTTCTGGCAAATGGCGCAGGAACTTGCTCTGAGGTCGGGCAAGCTCGATCGCGCCGAAGCGAAGTTCGAGGTCCACCTGACGTGCAGGCCGTTGCGCACGCGCGGGCAATTGGACGGTGCGACGCTGCACCGGCGCCATGGCGTCGATGGCCCCGTACAGACCGGTCGTGTCGGCCAACTTGCGATCATGCATGCTGCGGGCGACCACGTGGAAGTCTTGCTCGGCCGCGCTGGCATAAAGAGCAAAGATGTCGCTCTCGCGGTCACCAAGCAAGGTCACTCTTGCGGCGCCTGCGAGCAGCGGCTTGGCCGCAAGGGCAGTGGTGATCCAGCGCTGCGATTCCTTGTCCGGCAGGTCGCGGCTGTCATGCGAGACGGTTCGACGGCCCTCACGCGTCCACACCTCGCCGCTCAAAAGCCCAAGGCAGCTGCCACTGTCCGCATCCACCGCCAGCAGCGGATGCAGCAGCACGCCATGGTGATTGCCCCTGCCGATTTCCCCGAGCCCGCGCCGGCGTTGCGCGGTGGTGTTGAAGTGGATCTCGCTGGTGTCCTGGATTGCCAGCACATGGCGGCCTCGGGTCGCCGCAACCGTGCTCTCGCTCCAGCTTTCGATGATCCGTTCCGCTGTCACTTTGCCATTGCCGAGAAAGCGGTTGAACCGCACTTCCAGCGCCCGGTTCCCCTTCGAAAGCCGCCGCAGGCATACATCCTTGCCCGCAACCATGCGTCCGACAAGCGCCGCCCCCCTTTATCGAGACGACGATCCCCGAACCGGCCCAGCGTCCAGTCAATCCGTGACAACATGGCGACACCTCCGTCCAAACCGAAGTGCCGACATAGGAATCACATCGATTGCCGATTCTGGAATCCCAGACGCAGCGTTCGAGTCAATCTGTCGCAGCAAATGTGTGCATGCCCTAGT
>NZ_LFLZ01000170.1 GCF_001189845.1 Bradyrhizobium tropiciagri | reverse complement strand
ACTACATCGGACGAAGCCCAACAAACGCGCACACGCGCTCCCGGCGCGGGCCTTGACTCGGCGAGGCCAGATATCATCTTGGCCGTAATTTTCAGAGCGTTCTCCGTCTCGACGGTCACGCGGGTCATGCCGCCGACGAACGAAATGGACAGGACTTCCCCAGTCAAGGCATTAACGTCTTCTTTGACGTTCTCATCGATGGCATAGATCCGCACTCTTTCGGGTCGGACCATAACCAGGCACTCAGATCCCTCGCTCCATCTGCCGTCAGGTACAGTGATGGAACGATCGCCGGCGATCACCATCCGACCACCCGCCTCCATTCGTCCGCTCATCAGATTCGATTCACCGATGAACTCTGCCACGAAGCGATTGCAAGGTTTGAAGTACAATTCATCCGGCGTCCCAAGCTGGGCGATTTCGCCCATCCTCATCAGGCAGATGCGATCCGACATGTTCAGAGCCTCTTCCTGATCGTGGGTAACGTAAATCAAGGTTGTTCCCAGGTCCTTGTGAAGACGCTTGATTTCGCCCTGCATCTGCTCGCGCAAGTTCTTGTCCAACGCACCCAGCGGCTCGTCCATCATGATGATGGCAGGCGAATAGACGATGCAGCGCGCAATTCCGACGCGCTGCTGCTGACCGCCGGACAATTGGCGCGGCTTGCGATCCTCAAAGCCGCGGAGGCCGACGCGATCGAGAGCCTCCATCACCTTGCCGCGGATCGTCTTGCAGGGATGGCGGCGGGCACGCAATGGATAAGCCACATTCTCGAAGACGCTCATATGCGGCATCAGGGCATAATTCTGGAATACCATCCCTATGTCCCTCTCCCGCGGTGGCATCCGGGTGATGTCGCGCCCGTCCAGGAGAATAACCCCGGTTGTCGGTCCAATCGCACCTGCGATCAGGTTGAGCAGCGTCGTCTTGCCCGAGCCTGACGGACCAAGCAGGGTCAGGAATTCCCCCTTCTCCACGATGAGGTTGGTCGGATGCAAGGCCGCCACCGGGCCGAACATCTTCGATACACCCTTCAGGGCGATCCCATGGGCAAGATCAACGTCAAGGCCGGCGCCGTTCTGCATCCGGGTCACTCCATTAGCAAAACGGTGTGAGTGGCCGGCGAACGCCCGCCAATCGAGTACATGGTCCAACTCCCGGCGCGACTGAAACTCGTCAACGGTTTCCTCTTTCCTGATATGAGGCATCATGTAGTGCTGCGTCCCCTTATGTGGCCAACCGAATTGTCCTATTCAACAATCAACTATCAATCGGGGTTGATCTCTTCGTCGCGATCGCCACGATACAAACGAACAACGAAACTCCCATTAGCAAGGTAGACACCGCGGCTATCACCGGCGACACCTCCCACTCGATGGCGCTGAACATTTTCACCGGCAGAGTAATCGTGCCTTTACCGGCAAGAAACCACGAAATGACGACTTCATCGAAGGATAGCAAAAACGCAAAAAACGCAGCGCTCACGAGCGACGGCACGAG
>NZ_LFLZ01000169.1 GCF_001189845.1 Bradyrhizobium tropiciagri | reverse complement strand
GGGTCTTGGCCGTGTAAAAACGGCCTCACAGGGCCGTCAGCCTTGAAGTCAAACTGGGCCCACCTCAGGTCACGATCGCGGCAATCAGCGGCTTGATCCCAAGGATATTCATTACTCGGGTTAGGTTATAGGCCAAAACCGAGAGGGCCATCTCAGCGGCTACCTTTGGAAGGGTTTTAGTCAGGAAGTGCGTCGCTCCCATGCGTGCCTTCATCGTGCCGAACGGATGCTCGACAGTCTCGCGACGAAGGCGCATAGCGAGCGGGTTCGCATCGAGCCGCTGCTGCACGGCGTCGAGCAGATCCTCGTGCTCCCATCGCGTGATCCGTCGCTCTGACCCGGGCGTGCACTGGGCCTTGATCGAACAGTTCTTGCAAGCGTTAGTCCAGTAGCGCCGCAGCATCTTGTCGGCTTCTTCGTTTGTATAGCGATACGGCAATCGCTCCCCGGCCGGACAACGATAGGCGTCTTCCTCAGGCAAATAGACGAAGTCCTGCTTGCCGAAGCGTCCGTCCGACTTGGCGCCCGAAGTCATCGGCTTGGGCAAGGTTACCGTGACGCCGGCCTCGTGGCAGGCCAGGATCTCCGGGCTGCTGAAGTAGCCGCGATCGGCGACGGCCTCGAGCCTCTCAGTCTTCAGAACAGCCTTCGCCTGCATGGCCATATTGGCGAGTTGTGCCCGATCTGAGCCGCTGTTCGTCACCTCATGCGCGATGATCAGGTGATGGTCGGTATCGACGGCGACTTGGACATTGTAGCCGACAACGCCGGATCCGCGGCCACTGGTTGCCATCGAACGGCTGTCCGGATCGGTCAGGGAGATTTGCTGATCCGGCGAAGCGAGCATCTGCTTCTCGTAGGCGGCAAGCTTGTCCATCTCCTCCTTCAGCTTCGTCAGCTTCTCAGTAAGCCTTGTTACCTTCGCCGCAAGCGCCTCGCTCGGCTCCTGTCGGTCGGCTGTGTCAAGTTGGCTCAGATAGCGCGCGACGCTCTCCTCCAACTGCGCACGCCGCCGCTCCACCTTCGCGCGCGTGAAGTTCCTGTCCCGGTTGTTCACGGCCTTGAACTTGCTCCCATCGATGGCGACGCTGGACGTCGTGAGAAGACCCATCCCGCGGCAGAGCTCGACAAAGCGCGCACATACCTTGCGCAGCGCCAGGCCGTTATCCTTGCGGAAGTCCGCGATCGTCTTGTGATCGGGAGCAAGCCGACCCAGCAGCCACATCACCTCGACATTGCGCCCGGCCTCTCGTTCCAGCCGCCGGCTGGACTGCACTCGGTTCAGATAGCCGTAAATGTAAAGCTTAAGGAGAACCGAGGGATGGTACGACGGCCGACCGGTCGCCGCCGGCTCCGCACCCGCAAAGCCCATCTCAGCCAAACTGAGCGCATCCACAAATACGTCGATCACGCGAACTGGGTTGCTCTCGTCAATGAAATCATCGAGGCATTCGGGCAACAGCGTCCGTTGCCCACGATCCGCCTCTTCAACGAAGCGCCTCATCGATTCCCCCAAAAGAATCACAGGAGAATCATAACAGCAGCACGCCGTTTTCACACAGCCAGGGTCA
>NZ_LFLZ01000168.1 GCF_001189845.1 Bradyrhizobium tropiciagri | reverse complement strand
GCCACATACACCACCTTCGCGGCCACCCCTCTCCCTAGCCCTCCCCCGCAAGGGGGGAGGGGACGACGGAGCAAGCGGCACGACTGTCATGCCGACGCCAGCATTCACCCACCCGCATGCAGCACGCGCCCGCGCGTTTCCGGCAGTGCGTAGGCGGCGATGAAGAACACGGCATAGGCTGCGACCGCGAAGATGGCGATCGCGTTGGCGAGCGTCGTCGTGGTCGACAGCGCGCCGACCAGGAACGGAAACAGCGCGCCGACGCCGCGGCCGAAATTGTAGCAGAAGCCCTGGCCGGAGCCGCGCAGCCGGGTCGGGTAGAGCTCGGTGAGGAACGCGCCCATGCCCGAGAAATAGCCCGAGGCAAAGAAGCCGAGCGGGAAGCCCAGCACCCACAGCACCTCGTTGGACAGCGGCAATTGGGTATAGAGCAGCACGACGGCGATGGCGCCGATCGAGAAGATCAGGAACAGATTGCGCCGGCCGATGCGATCCGCGAGCCAGGCGCCGACCAGATAGCCGATGAAGGAGCCGATGATCAGCGTCGCGAGATAGCCGGTCGAGCCGACCACCGAGAGCTTGCGCTCGGTGGTCAGGAAGCGCGGCACCCAGAACGTGATGGCGTAGTAGCCGCCCTGCATGCCGGTGCCGACCAGCGAGGCCAGTAGCGTGGTCTTCAGGATCGGCCCCTGGAATATCTCCCACAGCGCGGCGGGCCCGCTGCCGGATGCCTGCTGCTGCGCCATGGTCGCGGCCGAGATCTCCGGCTCGGTGACGTAGCGGCGCAGATAGAATACCAGCAGTGCCGGCAGCGCGCCGATCACGAACATCCAGCGCCAGGCGTTTTCCGCAGGCAGGATCGAGAACAGCACCGCCTGCGCCAGCACCGCAAGGCCCCAGCCGATCGCCCAGCCCGACTGCACCGAGCCGACCGCGCGGCCGCGATATTGCGGCCGGATCGCCTCGCCGATCAGCACCGCGCCGGCGGCCCATTCGCCGCCGAAGCCGAGGCCGAGCAGCGCGCGGGCAATCAGCAGCTGGTCGAAATTCTGCACCACGGCGCAGACCAGCGAGAAGAACGAGAACCAGATGATGGTGAGCTGCAGCGTCTTCACCCGCCCGATCCGGTCGGAGAGATAGCCACCGAGCCAACCGCCGATCGCGGAGGCTAGTAGCGTCACGGTGCCCGCGAGCCCGGCGGTGCCGGCGTCGACCTTCCACAGCGTGATGATGGTGCCGATCACGAGCGGATAGATCATGAAATCCATGCCGTCGAGCGTCCAGCCCGACGCGCAGGCCCAGAACGTGCGCCGCTCCTGCAGGTTCATGTCGCGATAGAAGGCGAGGAGGCTGGTGTCCTCGATCTCTGCGACTTCCATCGATTTGGATTCGGCCGTGCTCATGCGCGTTCCCCGGAGAAATCTTTCACCGGCACTTTGCGATCCGCGGCCGGAGTTGCGCGGACCGCCAATCTATCGCGATGTTGCAGGCGGGGCAAAGCCGCGTTTGCACGGCCCCTAGAACGAGATGAAGCGGATTGAATCGGTTTGGCCACGAGCGTTCACCTCTCCCCGACGGGGAGAGGTCGATTTGCGCAGCAAATCGGGTGAGGGGCTGCGGCTCCAACGAGAGAGCGTAACCCCTCACCCGGCGC
>NZ_LFLZ01000167.1 GCF_001189845.1 Bradyrhizobium tropiciagri | reverse complement strand
GCGCGGCACTGCCGACTTCGATGATCTCGCCGCCTACCGCGGCTTCATCGACGAGATCGTCAGCCGCCGCAATGCCCGCAACGCCAAGCGGATCGACCACGAGCGCGCCACCCTGCAGGCATTGCCGGATCGCCGCACCTCGGACTACGAGGAGGTGATCGTCCGCGTGACGTCAAGCGGCGGCTTCACACTGCGCAAGGTGTTCTACACCGTGCCGTCACGCCTGATCGGCCACCAGTTGCGGGTGCGCCTCTACGACGATCGTCTCGACGTGTTCGTCGGCGGCACCCATCTCGTCACCCTGCCGCGTGGGCGGCCGCACCCCAACGGCAAGCACGATCAGGTCGTCGATTATCGGCACGTGATCCATTCCTTGCGGCGCAAGCCGATGGCGCTGCTCAATCTCGTCTACCGTGATCGGCTGTTCCCGCGCGAGGCTTATCGCCGAACCTTCGATCGCTTGCGCGAACGGCTGCCGGACAGGAAAGCCTGCCGGCTCATGGTCGATCTGCTTGCGCTGGCGCACGAGCGCGGCTGCGAGGCCGAACTCGCCGGTCAGTTAGCCGCCGACCTGGACGTCGGCCAACTGCCCGACCTTGGACGGCTGCGCGCTCAGTTCGCGCCCGATCCTGCCTGCGTGCCGCAGGTCGTGGTTCAGCTTACCCCGCTCGCCAGCTATGAGTGCCTCATCGGCGCCAGCCAGATCGGAGACGCCGCATGAACACGGCCAACACCGTCGACACCGCGCGCCTCAATCTGTTGCTCAACGAGCTGCGGCTGCCCGCCATCAAGGTGCTGTGGCCACAGTTCTCCGAGCAGTCCGACAAGGAAGGCTGGCCGGCGGCTCGCTTCCTCACCACCATTGCCGAGCACGAGATCGCTGAACGCGGCCGCCGTCGCATCGAGCGCCATCTCGTAGACGCACGGCTGCCAGCCGGAAAGACCTTCGACAACTTCGACTTCGAGGCCGTGCCGATGATCTCCAAGGCGCAGGTGACCGCGCTCGCCGCCGGCGACGGCTGGTTGGGCAAGGGCGCCAATTTGCTGCTGTTCGGCCCGCCCGGCGGCGGCAAGAGCCACTTGGCGGCAGCCATCGGCCTGGCCCTGGTCGAGAACGGATGGCGGGTCCTGTTCACCCGGACCACCGATCTGGTCCAGAAGCTCCAGGTGGCTCGCCGCGAACTCAACCTCGAGGCTGCTATCAACCGCCTCGATCGCTTCGATCTGCTGATCCTCGATGACCTCGCCTACGTCACCAAGGATCAGGCCGAGACCAGCGTGCTGTTCGAGCTCATCAGCGCGCGCTACGAGCGGCGCTCGATGTTGATCACGGCCAATCAGCCGTTCGGCGAATGGAACAGGGTCTTCCCGGACCCCGCTATGACCCTCGCCGCCATCGATCGTCTCGTTCACCACGCCACCATCGTCGAGATGAACGTCGAGAGCTATCGCAGGCGGACCGCCCTCGAACGAAAACGCGGCCCAGGACGGCCACCGTCGCACGCGACACCAAAAACACTCGCTGATTGACGCTCCGCGACAATCAGAGCCAACAAAACTCTTGCGCGCGACAATCATCGCGGCAATCATCACCTCGCTGCGACACCGACTCGCCATCCTGATTGTCGCGCGCTTCCCAGCCAGATTGTCGCGCTATAG
>NZ_LFLZ01000166.1 GCF_001189845.1 Bradyrhizobium tropiciagri | reverse complement strand
GGTGAGTCGGCCCCGGGGATTGCACCCGGAGCCGCTCTCCGAACCGTACGTGACGCTCTCACGTCATACGGCTCTCAACAAGTAACGAAGCAGAACTCAACCTCGCCCAATGGGCGAACAGTTTCGGCCTCCGGCAGCGGATCGATCTGAGCCAGACCGAGGCTCTGACCTTTCCGTTCTTCAGCCCTTTGTATTTGCGCCGCGCCCAGCGGTTAAGAGATTCGTCGACGTATCGATACAGGTTGTGCAATTCTGCCCTTCCATATCTGCCGTAGTATTGTATCCATCCACGAAGGACGGGGTTCAGCTCCAAGGCAATTACGTCAACGTCCGTCTGGGAGCGATGCTTGAGCCGGAGCTGCCGGATCGCTGTACGCATAGACTTCATTGCCACTCTACTGGCTGCTGGCGAGAACGTGCAGAAGTTTACTTTCTTCTGTTCATTCCTCGCCCGGCGCGGTCGAAAGGTAAATCCCAGAAAGTCAAATGACTGACTGGCATGACTACCCGGGCGATTGCTATCTTTGCAGTACACGATCTTGGTCTTGTCAGGATGCATCTCCAGTTCGCATTCCCTGAACCTCGCCTGCAGGGCAGCCTTGATGGCATCCGCTTCAACCTCGGTTCGGCAATGGACGAGCCCGTCATCCGCATATCGACACCACGGTGACCGCGGGAAGTTTCGCGCCATCCAAGTGTCGAACGCATAGTGCATGAACAAATTGGCAAGGACCGGACTGATGACCCCGCCTTGGGGCGTACCCCGGTCGCGAGCGATCACCGTCCCGTCTTCGCTTTGCATCGGCGCTGTTAGCCAGCGTTCGATGTAGAGCACAGCCCATTCGTCTTGCACATGCTTCCTGACGGCCTTCATGAGCAACTCGTGGCTGATATTGTCGAACAGGCCTTTGATGTCGAACTCCAGAACCCAATCCATCTTCCAGCACCGTTGCCGGGTGACGCCGACAGCGTCCAGCGCGGATTTTCCGGGCCGGTAGCCGTAGGAATCGGGCAGGAAGATTTCCTCGAGTGCTTGTTCAATCTGCAGCTTGACGACCGTCTGCGCCACGCGATCTGCTACTGTCGGCACGCCTAGAATGCGTTGTCCGCCGTTCTTCTTGGGAATGGGGACAGCCCGAACGGCAGGTGGAAAGTAGCTGCCAGAAGACATTCGATTCCAGACCTTGTAAAGGTTGCCCTTTAGGTCCTTCTCAAAGTCTTCGAGCGACACCTTATCCACGCCGGCCGAGCCCGCATTGGCTTTGACCAGTTTGTAGGCCTTCATCACTGTCTGTTTGTCGATATCGTACTGCTTGCGTCCGGTTACACTCACATGTCCTCCTGCTCATCACAGTTGCATATGGGCGCACCCCACTTGTTTCGGCCCCTTCGCTCCAGTCCCGTTACAGCACCTTCATCACTACTACGAGCCGATCCGCCCCAGTGTCGTGCTTCGGTACTCTCGTCTCGCGGTGTGGGCCGCTTGAACTTCTCCCTTGGCATCACGACGACTGGTTCCTGCAGTTCCTTATGAGAGCCTGTATCCAGCTCGCGTCCCCTAAACGCCGGTCGCCATCCGCGCCGTAATCCAGGCTCCTCGCGGACTGATCTCAGGGATGGCACGCGCCCCTGATTTTGGCGACGTCTAAATAATTTTCGACGCGTCATCGGAAGATTTGCTTTCGCTCGCCTTCTGGATACTTGCCTGCCCCGTAGACCCGGGACTTTTGCAACACTTGCTGATGACCGCGCCTTTTAGGCGAAGCCACAGTGTTCGTGGTTTTGCATCTGCGCTGGAACGCCGATGCAGGAGGGCCGTCCTCCATCTCTCATAAAGCTGTACGCATCAAATTCGGTTATTCACCTCCTTCATGCTCTGCAGCACACC
>NZ_LFLZ01000165.1 GCF_001189845.1 Bradyrhizobium tropiciagri | reverse complement strand
AGGCGCAAATCGACCTTGATTACCGCCCAGCTGCCCGTTGCCCAATGGCACGACATGATCGGCGAGCCAACCATCGCAGACGCTATCCTCGACCGGATCATCCACAACTCCCACCGCATCGCTCTCGAAGGCGACAGCATGCGAAGGAAAAAAGCCGCGCGCCCCTTGACCGACGTCGAAAACAGCGAAACCAATACCAACTGACTTCAACAACCAGGCAACCAAAAGCCAGCGCCGCCACGCTGTCCGCGATTTAGCGAAACTGCTGTCCGTCAGTTAGCGAAACCACTGTCCCGTTTTTGCGAAATACGCAGCTTGACGAAGGGCTTCACGTAAGCCGGTGGGATCAGCCGCACTTCATGGCCGAGCTTGCCAATCTCACGAGCCCAGTAATGCGCGCCCGAGCAGGCTTCCATCGCCACGAGGCAAGCCGGCTGCTCGGCAAAGAATGCCAGCAGCTTATTCCGGCGCAGCTGTTTGCGAAAAACGACCTTTCCGGTGGCATCGGCTCCATGGGCCTGAAAGACATACTTCGCTAAATCTAGTCCAATCGTGCTAACTTCGTTCACGGACGCTTCCTCTCTCGTGATGGCTGTTCAACACCCTTCACTTTGGCACATCGATGCCGTCGAGGGGGCGTCCACCCCATCACAGCAGGAACAGCAGGCAGAAAAATCGACCCTTCACGCCCCGATTCAAGATTGACCCCGCGGCTTCGCCGATGCCAGAGATTGGACAGCCAGAACGCCTCCCGCACCGGGCGAGATCAAATCGGAATACCCGGGCGAGATCATGGAAATCGGCACCACCATCAGCTGCTCCTTTTTCCACCTGACATGCAGCGAATGTGCCGGCCCAACCCAGCATCCATTCCGTTGTTTGGCAATGCAACACGTGCCCACGCTCTTGATCAAGTCTGGGCAGATCATGACGGCCAGGCCGCACCACGTTTGCCAGCAGGTGACCCTCGCAGTTGCGCTCGCCAGCCTACCGGTGTCTCCACGACGCTGGTTGCTTGTCGCCTTTGAGATGGCCGTAGCGAGACCCGTCTCGGCTGACTCAAGGCCATCCGCGAGTAAAGCTTTCCTGATCTCACAGGCGTATTTCGGCATGCCAGTCAAGTCCACCTGATCTACTCGAGGGCTCACCTCGATCGCAGGTGCGGCGCCGAACCGGAAGCCAAATCTGATGCGGGTCTATGAATTGGACTTCGGGGCTCTGGGGCGCCCGGAAAGCTCTTCATCAGGCAGGACTAGGGCGACGTGGCTGACGCCTAACGCGCTCGCGAGTTCGAACAACGTCACTACGGTCGGATTGCGCCGGCCATTCTCTAGGCCGCTGATATACTGCTGAGTAAAGCCAGAGGCCTCGGCGAATTTCTCCTGCGTGAAGCCCTTCTGCTTCCGCAGCCTGGAGAAATTCCGGCCTACCAACTTGCGCATGTCCATCTGCGCAAGTTGCGGCTTTACATACTATTGGGTTTATCTCCTATAGTATGTAATTCCTAGGCTGATGACGAGTTGGGATGTAGGAGGGGCTTTCGAGGCGCACGCCGGTGATAAGGTCATGCTGCGAATCTTATACCAGACTTGCAGTATTACGGCGTTTGCAATGCCACGATTGTAAAAATTGGGTAAGGTTGAGCAACAAAGTTAATGGTAGGAGCCATGCCAATGCCGCCCATCGCCGATCCTGACGTCGCCGATTCGGCTCCGAGTGATCCCGTGCTTACGAGTTACGATGAGCAGCATCTAGTGTCCCGAGTCACAAGTTCGCAATCGTAGATTCGCGATAGATTCGCGTCGCTGTGCCAGAGATGGCGGCTGTAACAGCGACGGAGGATCTGATGGCGGCCCAGCCACTTGCGCCCCTGATATTGAGCGATGATGAGCGAGCCGAACTTAAGTCGCTGACGATGCGGCGGAAGACGGCGCAGGCGCTGGCCCTGAGGG
>NZ_LFLZ01000164.1 GCF_001189845.1 Bradyrhizobium tropiciagri | reverse complement strand
CCGTTCGCCACGTCACAGAGCCAGTCCTCGTCTTCGCCGAGGTCTTTTGCGACGCGAGCGATGGTGAAGACGGCGTGAACCTTGTTGACGTGCATGGCTACGCCGCCTGGGCGGAGGACCTCGACGCAGGAGGCGTCCAGTTCCAGGGCAACAACTCGTACAGGTGGTTCTGTGGCATGTCGGCAATGCGCGCGAGGACGTCGGCAAGCCAGGCTTTCGGGTCGATGTCGTTGAGACGCGCCGTCATGATAAGCGTGGCCATCACGGCAGCCCGCTCCGCACCGCGATCAGAACCGGCGAACAACCATGCCTTTCTTCCCAGAGCAAAACCGCGCAACGCCCGCTCTGCTGCATTGTTCGTCATGCAGATCCTTCCGTCGTGGACAAGGCGGGCAAAGCCCTCCCAACGGTTGAGCAGATAGTTGATCGGCTTGATCACGTTGGACGAACGCGAGAGCCGGGCAGATTCCGCCCGGAGCCAAGTCTCAAGGTCGGTCAGCAGTGGCGCGCTTCTTTCCCGGCGGATCTGCAGCCGCTCCTCAGCGCTCAGCCCATAGATGTCGCGCTCGATCTCGAACAATTGGTCAATCCGACGAACCGCTTCCAGCGCAACGGGCGAGATCGCCGTCGCCGATCTTCCGCGGCGAGCGTTCTGGGCGATGTCGGCAAGTTCGAAGAACGCCCTCCGGCCATGTGCCCAGCAGAAGGCGGGCGTGGCCGGCAACGCCTTGCGTCCGGGATCGAAGAGAGCGTTGAACCCGCTATAGGCATCGGCCTGCAGGATGCCGGCGAAGTTCTGAAGATGCCGCGCGGGATGCTCGCCGCGCCGATCACGTGAGGCGTAGAACAGCGCCGCCGGTGGATCTCGCCCGCCGAATGGCCGATCGTCGCGGACATAGGTCCAAATCCGGCCGGTATCTGCTTTTCCTTTCGCCAGGATCGGGATCTTGGTGTCGTCACCGTGGAGCCTGTCGGCGGAGAGCACATAGGCTTCGATCAGTTCAAAGATCGGCCTGACCGCAAAAGCTCCGGCGCCCACCTGGTCCGCCAGCGTCGAGACCGACAGGGCGATCCCCTCACATTTGAAGCGCTGGCTCTGTCGATTTAGCGGCTGATGCTGACCAAATTTGTCGAACAGGATCGTCGCCAGAAGCTGGGGTCCGATATAGCCCCGCGGCGTGGCATGGAACGGCGCCGGCGGCTGCGTGATCGCCTCGCAATCCCGACAACTGAACTTCTCCCGGACTGTGTCGATCACCTTGAACCGGCGTGGGATCTCCTCCAGCGTCGAGGTCACGCTTTCGCCGAGCTTCGACAGCCGCGCCGACCCGCAGCAGGGGCATTGCGTCGGAGCCGGCAGGACCACGCGTTCTCGCACGATGTCGTCGGGGAAGGGTTGACGCACCGGCCGCTTGCGCTCAAACGAACGCACCGTCTGCGTCTTCCCGGCCGCCTTCTCGGCGGCCAGCTCATCCTCGGTCGCGTCCGCCTCGAGCTCCTCAAGCTCAAGCTCCAGCTGATCGAGCAGCCGTGCCGACCGCTCGGAGCGCGTGCCATATATCGTGCGTCGTAGCTTCTCGATCTCGAGCTTGAGATGGGCAATCAGCGCTTCGGTGCTCGATTGCTTCGCCTGGGCATTGGCCGCTTCAGCAAGCCTGGCTTCCGCCGCAAGCCTGGCCGTGCGTTCGGCCAAAATCATTGCATGCGCGGCGGCAAGATCGGGCGGCAGGTCGGCGCTGGAGTCCATGGCCAGATGGAATCACATTCGCTGCCAAACTCAAATGACAAAGTCTCAGCCTACGCTGGTCGGACGCCAGGACTCTTGGGGATTGCGCCAGTCGATGCCGGACAGCAGATAGCTCATCTGCGCCTGCGAGATCGACACCACGCCGTCCGCCAGCGACGGCCAGACAAAACGACCTCTTTCGAGTTTTTTCGTAAATAGGCATGCTCCCTGGCCGT
>NZ_LFLZ01000163.1 GCF_001189845.1 Bradyrhizobium tropiciagri | reverse complement strand
CGAACGGCACGCCCGGCGCCGGCGGCTTCGGCGCGGGCAGTGGCTCGCTTGCCGGCGGTGGCGGCGGCGGTCTCGGCGCCGGCGGCAACATCTTCGTCCAGCAAGGCGGCACGCTGACCGTCATCGGCGGCACCCTGTCGGGTGCCACCGAGACCGGCGGCACCGGCGCCAACGGCGCCGGCAACGGCGCGGCCTATGGCGACACCTTCATCCAGGGCACGATGGTCGTCACGCCGACGCACACCGTTTCCACGGTCTTCCAGGGCCTGCAAACCGTCACGACACTCACGATCGGCGACAGGATCGCCGACGAGAGAGGCATCAGCGGCAGCGGCACGACTGGAAAGCTGGTCGTCTCCGGCGGCGGCACGCTGACGGGTGCGAGCACTTATGTCGGCGGCACCCAGATCGACGGCGGCAACGTCCTCTCGATCACGGCCGACAACAATATCGGCGGCTCGGCCGGCGCACTGATCCTCAACGGCGGCACGCTGACCACGACCGGCGGCTACACCTTCACGCACGACATCCAGGTCACCGCCAATGGCGGCACCTTCGACATCTCGTCCGGCACGATCGTGGACACCGGCGCGATCAGCGGCTCCGGCACGTTCATGCTGTCCGGCGCCGGCACGTTGCAGCTCGGCATGGGTCAGCTCGGCGGGCTGACCGGGACGGTCGGACTGAGCAGCGCGCACCTGTCGCTGACTTCGGGCGGCACGTTCGACGACACGCTTTCGGTCGGCGGCAATTCGGTCCTGTCGATCGCGAACGGTGCAACCGTCACCGACACCGCCCTCGTCACCGGCGCTGGCAATCTCGGCATCGACGGTGGCGGCACGCTCGTACTGGGCCATGCCGCCAACAGCTACGGCAGCACGACGATCTATTCGGGCACGGTGTGGCTCACCGCGGCGGGCGCCGCCGGAACCGGCAACATCTCGTTCTCGTCGGGCATCGTCGGCACGCTGAAGATCGACAACGCCGCGCTGAGCGGCAATGCGTTCACCAACACAATCGCGAATTTCAATCCCGGCCAGTTCATCGACCTGACCGGGCTGCAGTACAACACGCAGAATCCGGCGCTCAACACGGTCAGCCTGTCCGGCAACACGCTCTCGATCTCGAACGGCACCACGACCGATACGTTAACCCTTGCCGGCGTCGGCGCCGGTACCAGCTTCCAGCTCTCGCAGGACGCGAACGGCGGCACGGTCGTGCAGGTCGTCTCGACCCGCGTCTTCAATGTCTCCAATGTCACCGAGCTGAATGCCGCCATCCTGCAGATGGACTCCGGCGGGCAGAATGCCGCGGCGAATGCCAACTACACGATCAATATCACAGCGAATTTCAGCCTGACGTCGGAGCTGTACGCGCTCAATCTGCTGAGCGGTTCGACTGTCACGATCAACGGCAGCGACGGCCACGGCGGCACGCACACGATCGACGGCCTCAACGCCCAGCGCGGCTTCTTCGTCTATGCCGGCAACGTCAATCTCGAGAACCTGACCATCCAGAACGCGGTGGCCGCGGGCGGCCGCGTCATCCAGGGCGGCGGCGGCGGTGGTGCCGGGCTCGGCGGCGCCCTGTTCGTCTCGGCGAACGGCAGCGCCACGCTCGACAATGTCGTGTTTCACAACAGTGCCGCGATCGGCGGCAACGGCGGAACCGGCAGCACCGCGAGCAACGCCAACCTCGACGGCTTCGGCGGTGGTGGCGGAATGGGCGGCCAGGGCGGCAACAGCAGCGGCGGCGGCATCGGCCTTCACGCGCAGGGTGCGAACTCCGCCGCATTCCAGAACGGGGCCGCTGGCATCGTTCCCGGCGCCGCAGGGGGCGGCAAGGGCGTCGACGGCTACCTGATCCCGTTCGGAGGCGGGACCATGCTCTACTGGTATGGCGGAACGGGCGGCGCCAATGGCGGTGGCGGCGGCGCGGGTGGCTTCCTCGGCAACAATAACCGGGCGCACGGCACCGGCGGTGGGGTCGGTGGCGGCAACGCAATCGACGGCGGCAAGTGGGCGGCTACGGCGGTGGCGGCGGGGCGTTCGGCAATGGTGGATTCGGTGGTGGCGGCGGCT
>NZ_LFLZ01000162.1 GCF_001189845.1 Bradyrhizobium tropiciagri | reverse complement strand
ATAGCGCTCTTCGAAGATTTCGAGGAGATCAAGGCGCTGCTGATCATTGAGGGTGTGGGTGCCCCAGTCGTCGAGGATGAGCAACTGGACCCGTGCGAGCTTGTCGATGAGGCGCGGGAAGCGACCATCGAGACGGGCCATGGCGAGGTCTTCGAACAGGCGCGGCATACGCAAATAAAGGACGGAATGATCGAGCCTGGCCGCCTGGCGTCCGAAGGCGCACGCCAGCCAGGTTTTACCAGTCCCGGTCAGACCGGTGATGATGAAGTTCTCATGGGCTTTCAGCCAAGCGCCTTGCGCCAGTTGCAGGGTGTTGCGCCGGTCAAGGCCGCGGCGGGACGCGAAGTCGACGTCCTCGATACAGGCGTCGACGAAGCGCAGCTTGGCTGCGGCGAGGCGATTGGTCAGGCGCCGGTCGGCACGCATGGCGGCTTCACGATCGAGCATCAGGCCGAGCCACTCATCCCGGCTGAGATCGGCGGCATTGTCCTGTTCGGCTAGTTGCCGGTAAGCGGCCGCCATTCCGGCAAGGCCGAGCGCCTGCATCTGCTCGAGGGTCGGGTGGGTCAGCATCGCGATGTTCCTTTCCTTCATTGATAATAGCCCCCACCACGGATGTTGGCGTGCGAGGGGGTGGCTTTGACGGGTGCGGCAGCAGGGCTCGCGCGGTCGAGCCCGGATTTGAGGATCGCGCTCACCGAGGAGTAGCTGATCGCGTTGATGACGAGTGCCCGCTCGCAGGCCGCTTCGAGCCGATCGCGCTCGTAGCGCCGTGCCAGGGCGATGATCCCCATGGCGGAGCGATAACCCTGCTCGGCATGCGGGCGCTCACGCATCATCCGCTCGACCAGAGTGGCGGTGTTGACGCCGATCCGCGCTGCCATCTTGATCAAGCTCGCCGGCGTCATATTGGCATAACGCTGATGGGCCTTGGGCATGTGCTCGTTCACGGTGACATGGCCGCTGCGCTGAGAGCGGCGCACATGGCTGGCGACACGCGTGTGATCCTGGAAGATCTCGACGGCTCGATAGGTGAGCCGGACGTCCACCCGACGGCCGATCAGCCGGTGCGGCACTGAGTAAAAGGTCTTGTCGACTTCGACGTGATAATCGGGATGGACCTTCGCCGTTTTCCATTCGGCGTATTCGAACGGTTCGCTCGGCAGCGGCGTCAACGCAGCGCGCTCGATCTCCTCGAACAGCTGCCGGCGGGATTTGCCGATATGGCGCATCGGCCGATGGTTCAGCTCCTCCAGCAAACCGCCGATCGCAGTATTGAGATCGGTCAGGTTGAAGAACCGCCGATGGCGCAGCCGTGCCAGAATCCAGCGCTCGACAATCAGCACCGCGCCTTCAACCTTGCCCTTGTCGCGCGGCTTGCGGCTGCGGGTCGGCAAAATCGTCGTGTCGTAGTGCTCGGCCATGGCGGCAAAGGTTTGGTTGAGCGTCGGTTCGAACCACAACGCCTTGACGACCCCGGCCTTCAGATTGTCGCAGACGATCGCCTTGGGAACTCCGCCGAAGTACGACAAGGCCCGGGTCTGGCCTTCGATCCAATCTGGTAGTCGCTGACCGAAGCTCCCCATAGCGAAGGTCAGCGACGAGGCCCCGAGCACCGCGACAAATATCTGCGCCTGACGGATCTCGCCGGTTTGCGGATCGATCACCTCCACCGTCGGACCGGCATAGTCGGTCTGCATCACTGCACCCGCCGCGTGGCGATGACGGAAGGTCGGGTTCGCCCGGCGCCGATAGGCGTCAAACTTCTCGCAGAACCACGTGTAACCATAGCCGTCGGGATGCGCCGTCCGGTATTCCTGCCAAAGCAGCGTCAGCGTCACGCCCTTGCGCTTGAGCTCCTGCGCCACCCGCGGCCACTCAGGCTCGCTCAAGTCCTGCGGAGGCCGCCCGACCCGCCGGAACAGAGCCCGCTGCAACGCCGCCTCGCTCGCATAAATCGGCGGTAACGGCCAGCTTAAGCCCGCCTCGCGTGCCCGCAGCAGGTAGGTGGCAACCGAGCTCTTGCTGATCTGCAGCCGTTCCGAGATCTCCCGAACCGACAGGTCCTGCTCGTACGTCAGCCTCAGGATCGATCGTAGGTCCTTCACAGTGGTTCGTTTCGCTTGCTTCCGCCTCGGCATTGCCCCTCTCAAACTCAGCTTGAGAGAGAACATTGCCTGAACGGCGCTCCCGAAAACCAACCTCCCGCAACTGTCCGCGATTTAGCGGAATCCCTGTCCCGGAATTACTGAAATCGCTGTCCGCGAATTACCGAAATCGGTGTCCGGAAATTGCCGAAACACGCA
>NZ_LFLZ01000161.1 GCF_001189845.1 Bradyrhizobium tropiciagri | reverse complement strand
TAAACGGACGCCTGTGCTCGGCCCGCATCGTAGCTTCATGGTTGAATGATCTTGTCGCGAACAGCGATCATCACAGCCTGGGTCCGGGTCGCTGCACCAAGCTTTCGGCAAAGATGCTTGATGTGTTCTTTGACTGTTCGACTGGTGATGTGAAGCTTCTCGCCGATCTCCCACGTTGACTTGCCGTTGGCTGCCAGCGTCAAGATTTCCCGTTCACGCGGCGTCAAGCCGCTTGGTGCTGCGCAGGTGGGCCATGAAGCTTGAGGATACGGTCAAACGCATAGATCGCCATGAGGTGCAGGGCTGGCAATTCGCTATCCGGCAGATCGAGCGTTGCTCCTCCGAACCAGACCTGCCCGGCGCGACGCGCATGCGAAACCACCGGGACGACGATGCCCTCGACGAGAGCGAAGTCGCGGCATAACTGCACGACCTCGGCCGCCCGTGGCTCGCGCTCGGGATCGTAAGGCGAATCCCGGAACCATCTAAACGGCCGAACTGTCGTCTGGGCGTGGCGGAAGCCGGGATCATCATGCACGTAGCCTTTTTCGGCATAGACCTCTTCGAGGCCGTCCGGAAGTCGGCTGGCCGCTGTCACATCCTTGAAAGTGCTGGTCGGCGTGGGAATGAAGGTGAACAGATAGTGCTCAATGCCGTGCCGGTTCAGCACGCAACCCATCGCATCCATGATCTCCCCGGCAGTGGAAAGACGCTCGATGTCTTCAACGAACTCAAACGCACTGCGGCGAATTTCAGCGAAAGGTCGATGCATCTGGCAGCCCCCCACATGTCCAAGCCTACATCAGGCCCCGCAAAAGAGAAGCAGGCTGACATTGATCGGGCCAACAAAGAGGTGTTGGTGAACCGAGCCGCTGAGGCCATTTGCTGCGGCCATGAGTCCGGTTTTGGCCCCAAGCGGCCGACCCGGCATGTCGGCTTAATGTCTACTCTTCGGGGGTGAAGCGGACGCGATATGCTCAACCCGAGTTCTTCCGCGTATGACCCCGAAGCAGACCTACAATTGGCTCGCAGAATCAACCCGTGGTTGTCGCTTGCCAATCGATCCGCTACGACAGACTTAGACGAAAAGCGAACGTCCCCCATTTGAGGTCTACGTCAAATGCTCACGGTTTATGGTCGGAAATCGTCGTTCAACCTGCAAAAGGTTATGTGGCTGGTCGGTGAGCTGGGCATAGCGCACAAGCATGTCGAGCTGGGAGGCTCGTTCGGGGGTCTCGATACGGCCGAATTCCTGGCTATGAACCCGCATGGACGCGTTCCAGTGATTGATGACTCCGGTGTCATCGTTTGGGAGTCGCACGCCATCTTGAGGTATCTTGCGGCCAAATACTCTGCAGAAACGTCGTTTTGGCCAATGAAACCGGCTGAGCGCGCGAAGGCGGATCAATGGATGGACTGGTCGCAAACCGCGTTGCAGCCGGCATTCATGGTTGGCGTGTTTTGGGGCTGGTACAGAACGCCTGAGGCGCAGCGCAATCTGGGTGCAGTCAACAAAGCTCTGGAACAAACCGGCCGTTGTCTGAAGCACATCGACCGTCAGTTGAAAGGAAGGTCTTTCATGCTTGGAGACCATCTGTCACTCGCAGATATTCCGATAGGTACCCATCTCTATCGCTATCTCAATCTTGACCTTCCGCGCCCGAACTTGCCGAGCGTCGAGCGCTGGTATGAGCGACTGCAATCGAGCTCCGCCTATCGCGAGCATGTGTGCGTACCATTCGATGAGCTCTACGGCCGGCTTGATTTTTGAGGAAACCGATGGCGATCCTCACATGCCGCGAACAGAATTTTATAATTCGGCCATTCCGACCTGGTGACGCGCCGGCAGCACGCCGGCTCATTGAAACCGTTTGGCGTGAGCATTTCCATGATCATCCGGACCCTTTTGTGCGGGATTTCATGTATTCGCGACTATCAGACCTCGAAAATACGGAAACCTTGTATGTCGATCGGGCTCTCTTTTTGTGTGCGATCGCAGAAAACGAAATCATCGGTACCGGTGCGATCAAGCGTTGCGATGATCGAGAGTGCGAAATGGTTCGAATGTTTGTCGGCCCAGCCTACCGAGGCCGCGGGATCGCACGAGCTATCTCGGATAGACTTATCAGCTTTGCCCGCAGGGCAGGATACGAGCGCATACGATTGTCAAGCAACAACGCGCTGACAGCCTCGCATCGGCTGTACGAAAGAATGGGCTTCCAACCCACGGGTCCCTGGGACCCAGGTGGCGAAGGTTACTCGCGCTATTACGTCCTCCGCATATGAAAGACCGATATTCTCATGGCGGAGACAGAGGCCCCCAATGTCCACTAATGG
>NZ_LFLZ01000160.1 GCF_001189845.1 Bradyrhizobium tropiciagri | reverse complement strand
CGCGTCATATGGTGGAGGAGAGCCCCCACCCGGATCGCATCTTCCGATGCGATCCGACCTCCCCCGCAAGCGGGAGAGGTGCAGCAGCCTGCCGCGAGACAGCTTCAGCCTGACTTCATCCTCTAGCCGCGGGCCGCGATATGATCGGCGAGCACGGCCGCGTCGTCGCCGACGCCGGACAGGAACGAGGATTTCATCTTCGACAGCCATTGCAGGCCGAGGAAATAGAGGCCCGGCACCTCTGAGACGCCGTGGCGGTGCCGCGGTGCGCCGTTGGCGTCCAGCACCGGTATTTCGATCCAGTCCAGATCGAGGCCATAGCCGGTGGCCCAGATCACGCTGCCGATCCGCTCGGCGTTGAGGTCGATGGTAGCCAGCGGCGCAGTGAGGCACGGCGGATCGGGCAGGCGGACGCGTGCCAAGGGATCGTGTGGATGATCGAGGCCGCGTGCCGTGATGAAGTCGTCGACGATCCCGAGGAAGGTCGCGTAGTACGCATCGCCATTGGCGATGTTGGTGGCGAGATCGGGCGCGATCGCGAGCACGCCGGCGCGCGCCGCCGTCACGCGGCCGAGCAGCGTCACGCCGTCGGCGGCGAAACGGCGGAAATCGATGGTGTGTCCGCCATGGGCGCCCGAGATCACCGGCAGCAGGCGCGACGGGCCGCGCTGCTCGACCGGCGTCTCGTCAACGCCCATCTCGGCCAGCCACCAGAACAGGTCGCGGCCGCGATAGCGGCGCGGCAGGCGGTTGTGACGTCCGACCGACAGGAAGACATGGCGGCCGGCGCGCATCAGCTCCTCGGTGATCTGCGCGCCCGAGGCGCCGGCGCCGATCACCAGCACCGCGCCGTCAGGCAATTGTGCCGGATTTTTGTAGCCGCTGGCATGAACCTGAAACAGGCCGGGATGTTCGCGCAGCACGTCGGGCCGCAGCGGCCGCTGATAGGGACCGGTAGCAATCACGACGTTGCGGGCGGCGATGCTGCCGCCGGCGCATTCGGCAACGAAGCCGTCGGCGTCGCGGCGCAGTCTGGTGACCTCGACGCCGCAGCGGATCGGCGGCGCGACGAAGTCGGCGTAGGCCTCGATGAAGGCGATGATGGCAGCCGTGTCCGAGAATCCGTCCGGATCGCTGTGCGGAAACGCGAACTCCGGCAGCCGCACCGACCAGTTCGGAAACTGGAACATCAATCCGTCCCAGCGTTCGCTGCGCCAGCGCTCGGCGATCCGCCGCCGCTCCAGCACCAGATGGCCGATGCCGCGCTGCTTCAGCCGGTGGCTCATGGTCAGCCCGGCCTGGCCGCCGCCGATCACCAGCGTATCGACCGTCTCGTCAGCCATTGCGCGCTCCCTTGCGGCGAGCGGCTGGTTCTGCCGCGGCGCGGATGATCCAGCGCCGGAACGCGGCGAAATCGCGCTGCTCGGCGTGGAAGCCGCGATAGACCAGATACCAGCGCATCCCCTTCGGCACGCTGAGCGCAAACGGCGCCACCAGCCGGCCGGCGGCGAGATCGTCATCGATATAGGGCCGGATTCCCATCGCGATCCCGAGCCCGTCGCTAGCTGCCTGCAGCGCCTGGCCGTAGAACTGGAATTCCGGCCCGCGCGCGGTCAGGCGCGGCACGCCGGCGGCTTTCAGCCAGGACGGCCAGTCGTCGGGCGAATGCGCCACGCGGATCAGGCTCGGCCCCTTGAGATCGCCGGGACGCTTCAAGCCGTTGGCGAGCCGCGCCGTGCACACCGGCATCAGGTCGGCGGCGAACAGCGGCTCGGCGACGAGGCCCGGCCATTGGCCGTCGCCGAGCTGGATGCCGCAGCTCCAGTCATCGGCGAACGGCGCCGCCATGCCGCCGGTCGTGATCCGCACCTCGATGTCGGGCTCCGCTTTGCGGAACTCGGCGAGATGCGGGATCATCCATTTCATCGCGAATGTCGGCCCGACGCCGACGGTCAGCACCCGCGAACTCGCCGAGGCCGTGACCTGCGCGGTGAGGCTCGCCAGCGCGTCGAAGATCGGCGTCAGCCCGCCCTGATAGGCGCGGCCGGCCGGTGTGGTGACGAGGCGGTTCGCCTTGCGCTCGAACAGCGCGACCCCGAGTCGCTCTTCGAGCAGATGCACCATCCGGCTGATCGCGGCGGCCGAGACGTTGAGCTCGCCGCCTGCGGCCGCAAAGCTGCCGGTCCGCGCCGCGGCCTCGAACGCCTTGATGCCGTTGAGAAAGAGCAGCCGCCGCATGAACCCTCAGGAAAACTGATGCAAGGGCAAGATAACTCAGTTTGCGGGACGAGGCCAAGCGGCGCAGAAATATGCAGCGGTGGCCCGAGTCAAATCCGAGTGCGATGGTTTCACCTCGCCCCGCTTGCGGGGAGAGGTCGGCGCGAAGCGCCGGGAGCCTCCGCGAGCCCCACTGCAACCTCCCTCGCGGAGA
>NZ_LFLZ01000159.1 GCF_001189845.1 Bradyrhizobium tropiciagri | reverse complement strand
TATGCCTCCGCTGACGGCCGCCTTGTTTGAGGGAGGCGAGCGCTGCAGGTCCTAGGGGTAGTCCTAGGAGAAGCGCTATGACGATATCGCGGGCAGAGGTGATCACATCGGTAGAGCGGCGACGGCGGTGGTCGCGAGATGAGAAGGAACGGCTAGTTGCAGCATCGCTCGAGCCTGGAGCCACTGTTTCCGAGGTGGCTCGCATGGCCGGCCTTCATGTGAGCCAGCTGTTCCGGTGGCGCAAAGAGCTTTGCAGGCACGGTGAGACGAGTGTGGCGCCGTTCGTGCCGGTCGAGATTGGGCCGTCTGTGCCGGCGCGGGATCTGACCGAAGCGCCACTGACGACGGCACCGACGCGTCGACGGAGGAGCCAGGGCATCATCGAGATCGACCTTGGTAGCGGACGCCGCATCCGGGTCGATGGCGACGTTGATGGAGACGCGCTGCGTCGCGTTCTCGATGCCCTGGTGCGCCGATGATCCCGGTTCCGACAGGCGCGCGGGTGTGGCTCGCGACAGGCTACACCGATATGCGCAGAGGCTTTCCGTCGTTGGCACTCCAGGTGCAGGAGGTGCTGCACAAAGACCCGCTCAACGGTCATCTGTTCGTCTTCCGTGGTCGCCGCAGCGATCTTGTGAAGGTGCTCTGGCACGATGGCCAGGGAGCATGCCTCTTTACCAAAAGGCTTGAGAGAGGCAGGTTCATCTGGCCATCGGTTGCCGGTGAATCGGTAACGATCTCGCCGGCGCAGTTGAGCTATCTGTTGTCCGGGATCGATTGGCGCAACCCACAAGAAACCCAGCGTCCGACGCGGGTCGGATAGCGTTTTGTGGTTTGAATCTGCGGCTTGATCTGATTCACTGGCTTCATGATATCGAAGCCGGACGACCTTCCATCGGACCTTGCAAGTGCCCTGGCGGCGCTGCAGGCCGAGCGTGAGGCGCGGCTACATGCTGAGGCGGTGGCTGCCAGTGTGCGGGCTGAGCTGTCGGACAACGAGGCGCTGATCGCGCATCTCGAGCTGCGGATCGAGAAGCTCAAACGCGAACTGTACGGGCCGCGCTCCGAGCGCACGGCGCGGTTGCTCGAGCAGTTGGAGCTGGAACTCGAAGACCTCGTTGCGGCGGCGAGCGAGGATGAGCTTGCGGCGCAGGCTGCAGCAGCAAAGACGCAGAACGTCCGTTCCTTCACGCGCAAGCGGCCGGTGCGCAAGCCCTGGCCGGATGACATCGAGCGCGAGCGCGTCGTCATTGAGGCCCCGACGAGCTGCGCCTGCTGTGGCGGGTCGCGGCTGGCGAAGATCGGCGAGGATGTGACCAGGACGCTGGAGGAGATCCCACGCCGCTTCAAGTTGATCGAGACGGTACGGGAGAAGTTCACCTGCCGTGATTGCGAGAAGATCAGCCAGCCGCCGGCACCGTTCCATGCCACGCCGCGCGGCTTCATCGGCCCGCAATTGCTGGCGACGATCCTGTTCGAGAAGTTCGGCATGCATATCCCGCTCAACCGCCAGAGTGCTCGCTTCAAGGCTGAGGGGATCGACCTGTCCTTGTCGACGCTGGCTGACCAGGTCGGCCACGGGACCTTCGCCGTCATGCCGCTCTTCCACTTGATCGAACGCCATGTGCTCGCGGCCGAGCGCCTGCATGCCGATGACACCACCATCCGTATCCTGGCGAAGGGCAAGTGCACGACCGGGCGGATCTGGACGTACGTGCGGGATGACCGGCCCTTTGCCGGGCCTGCGCCGCCGGCGGCGGTGTATTACGCCTCGAGCGACCGACGAGGCGAGCATCCCCAGAAGCATCTGGCCGCCTTCGCCGGCATCCTGCAGTGCGACTGTTACAGTGGCTTTGAACCGTTGTTCGACCCGCAGCGAAAAGAGCTGCCGATCACGCCCACGTTTTGCTTTGCCCATGCGCGTCGGGGCTTCTTCGAGCTGGCTGACATCGAGAAGAAGGCTCGGGAAGGTAAGACAGGCAAACCGGTCTCTCCGATCGCGCTGGAGGCGGTCAGACGCCTCGATGCGTTGTTCGACATCGAGCGCGCCATCAACGGCCGCGGCGCCGACGAGCGGCGCGCCGTGCGCCAGGAAGAGAGCAAGCCGCTTCTTAAGGACATGCACGTCTGGTTGCTGCGTGAGCGCGAAACCCTCTCGCGCTCTTCCGAGGTCCTGAAGCCGATCAACTATATGCTCAGGCGCTGGGACGACTTCGCCCGCTTCCTCGACGATGGCAGGATCTGCTTGACCAACAATTGCGCCGAGCGCGCATTGAGAGGCATCGCCTTGGGACGGCGGAACTGGACCTTCGCCGGCAGCCAGCGTGGCGCCGACCGTGCCGCCATCATGCTGACGATGATCACGAGCTGTCGCCTCAACGAGGTCGATCCGAAGGTCTGGCTCGCCGACATCCTCGCCCGCATCGCCGATCTTCCCGCATCGCGTCTGCACGAACTGCTGCCCTGGGAATGGAAGCTCCTGGGCCAAGCCGGCAAGCCCGCCGGTCAGCAGGCCGCCTGACTTCACGCAACGCCATCATAGAGCTCGCCGTGCCCGCGCGCACGCGTCAATCGGGCGGTCTTCATCGTATGCGTA
>NZ_LFLZ01000158.1 GCF_001189845.1 Bradyrhizobium tropiciagri | reverse complement strand
GCTCGGCACGCCGATCACAAGGTCGTCCTGCCCCGACAGACGCGACAGCACCGCCGCCCAGGCTGTCAGCACCGTCATGAACAACGTCGTGCCATGCTGCAGGCTCAGCCGCTTCAGCTCCCCCGTCAGATCCGCATCGATGACGATCGGGACCGTGGCCGCGGCAAACGACTGCTGGGCCGGCCGCGCACGGTCGGTCGGCAAGACAAGACGGGTGGTGCCTGCCAGGGCGCTGCGCCAATACTGCGCCTGCTTCTGCAACCGTTCCCCCGACAGCCATTGGCGTTGCCAGGCGGCGTAATCCGGATACTGGATCGCCAGCGCCGGCAAAGGATCGTCCTGACCAGCCTCGAATGCCCGGTAAAGCTGGCTGAGTTCACGCAGCAGCACGCCCATCGACCAGCCATCCGAGACGATGTGATGCTGGGTCAGCAGGAAGACGTGCTCATCATTCGACATCCGCACCAGATGCCCGCGGATCAGCGGACCGCGCGCAAGATCGAATGGCGTACGCGCCTCTTCTTGGCACAGATCCAAAAGTGCCGCTTCCGCATCCGATCTCTCGCGCAGATCGTGGTCGACTATCGGCAATCCCGCATCCGGCGGCAGGACCTCAACGCGGGGCTTGCCTTGCGTCGCGACAAAGACGCTGCGCAGCGCCTCATGACGCGCAAACAGACGGTCAAGGCTGCGCTGCCAGGCGCGGCCGTCGAGCACTCCGCGCAGTCGCAGGGCCAGCGGAATGTGATAGTTGGTGCTGCCTACGTTCAGCTGCGCCAAAAACCATAGCCGCTGCTGCGCAAACGACAGCACCAGCGGCTCATGCCGCGACACGGCCGCAATCGACGGCAGCTGTTGCGGACCGGAGCGGCTCAACAGCTCGACGATGCTTGCCGCCAGGTCAGTCAGCACCGGCCTTGCGAACAGCGTCGACAGCGGCAGTTCGATCCCGACAGCCTGTGACAGCCGGCTCGACACCTGCACGGCCAAGAGCGAGTGGCCGCCGAGTTCGAAGAAGTGGTCGTGGCGCCCGATGCGCTCGACACCGAGAAGCTCGGCCCAGATCCGCGCCAGCGCGGTCTCGACCGCGCCCTGCGGCGCCTCATAGGCCGCCAGCGCATAGGCCTCGTCGGCCGGCGCCGGCAGCGCGTTCCGATCGAGCTTGCCGTTCGGCGTCAGCGGCAGCGCTGCGATCGGCACGAACGCAGCCGGCACCATGTAGTCCGGCAGCCGGCTACTCAAGTGCGCGCGCAAGGCGCCCGCAAGTCCGCCTGCAAGTCCGCCTGCATCACCCTCGTCCGTCCCAGTCTCGGGGGCGCCGGTCTCCGGCGCGCAGACCACATAGGCGATCAGATGCTTGTCGCTGGCGCGGCTCTCGCGTGCCACCACCACCGCCTCGCGCACAAAGGCGTGCTCGCACAGCTTTGCTACGATCTCGCCCGGCTCGATGCGGTAGCCGCGGATCTTCACCTGGTCGTCGTTGCGGCCCAGGAACTCGATATTGCCGTCCGGCAGATAACGCCCGAGGTCACCGGTCCGGTACAGCCGATCGCCCTCGACAAAGGGACTGGCGATGAACCGCTCGGCCGTCAGCTCAGGGCGGTTCAAATACCCGCGCGCAACCCCCGCCCCGCCGATGTAAAGCTCGCCCACCGCACCGAACGGCACGGGCGCGCCATGACCGTCCAGCAGGTAGACCCGCGTGTTGGCGATCGGGCGACCGATCGGGACCACCGACCCATCAAAATCAGCCGGGCAATTCCAGACCGTCGCGAAGGTCGTCGTCTCGGTGGGCCCGTAGCAGTGAATGAGACGTACGGGGCCTTGTTCTTTCAGCAATCTCAAAAATGAAGCGAGATCGCCGCGCTCACCTCCGCAGAGGAGGTACTTCAGCTGCGCCAACGTCGGAGCAATCGATGACGTATATTGGTTGAACAATGCTGTTGTCAGAAACAATGATGTCACGCGGTACCGTTCTAGCGCCCGGGCAAAACTGGGAGGATCCCTGACGGTGGCGGCATCAATTGCAACAATGCAACCACCGTTAAGCAGCGGTGCCCATACTTCGAATGTGCTTGCATCGAAGGCGGGATTGCCAGCCCATGCCATCCGATCTCCTGCATCGACCTTCACATACCCACTGTTGATCACGAGCCGGTTGACGGCACGATGAGGAACAACAACGCCTTTGGGAAGGCCAGTTGAGCCGGAGGTGTACATGACGTAAGCGGCAGTCTCAGCGCTCAACGCCAGACCAGGATCGCTACTACATCCCGTTCCAACTATGAGCGGCTCAATAGCGAGAACAGGTATCGTCGCCTCAACCAGGTCATCCCCGCAAAGCACCAGGCGTGCAGCACAATCGGCCATCAACAATTCTTGTCGCGCAGATGGAAGGGCGCGATCGATCGGTACATACACTCCGCCCGCCTTCAGAATCGCCAGCTGCGCCACCACAAGAGCGGCGGAGCGGTCCAGCACGATGGCAATGCGATCCCCAGGCTTGACCCCGAGGGCGATCAGATGGTGCGCCAGCCGGTTGGCCCCTGCGTTGAGCTCGCCATAGCTCAGCCGCTCATTTTCGCAGACCAGCGCCACCGCTTCCGGCGCTTTTTGCACCTGTGCCTCGAACAGCTCATGGATGCATCGTTCCGACGGATAGGGCGCCGCGGTCCGGTTCAGCTCCTCCAAGAGATAGCTGCGCTCCTCGGCCGGCAGGATGTCGATGCGGCCGACTACCTGGCCTGCATCGGCAGCCATTGCCCGCAGCAGCGCCAGCAAATAACCACGCTGCCGCTCGATCGTCGCCTGATCGAACAGCGCCGTGGCATAACCCAGCGTTCCGGCGATCTCCCCGCCATGCTCGCCAAGGCTCAGCTCCAGGTCAAACTCGATCTGG
>NZ_LFLZ01000157.1 GCF_001189845.1 Bradyrhizobium tropiciagri | reverse complement strand
ACGCCAGCGACTCCCGCTGTCGCGTCCTATCAAATGGATGAGCCGCAACTTGATCGCAGGCTGCTAGAAGTTCAACGATTGGCTTCTCGGCGGCGGAAATAGAGGAACAACTGAATCCAATCAAGAGTCCGACGGAAATATAAATCAGCCTCACCGCACTCCTCCTGTGAGACGAACTGAAAGTGTTTTCGCTACAATAAGACCAAGCCTATCCCTCCGGCTCGCTCCTGCCAATGCCGGATGTTCGGGAAGATGTGCGGCGCCAAGGCGAAAACTCTCGGTTGATTAAGAGATCCCGCCCGACGGACACGCTCGCCCGCCACAGTATCCCTTCGTCATCCTGGATACCTCGTTAGCGCGATCGGGGCGACCGTCGATCGGCGTTCGGCTGGGCAGCGACCAGCAAGGACGCCCGGCAGTTGTCTTCGGCCAGACAGGGTGCCCTCCCCCAGCCGCGCGTCATGCCTCCAGGACGGACCGACAGATGGGAAAAGGAAAGAAAGCGGCTGCAAGCCGCGCTGCGGCGGGCGCGGGAGCAGATTGCCTAGGAGCGCTCAATCATCGGAACTTGGAGCTTGCACAAGGGACTCAATGCCGCTCTTCCAGGCGAACAGCGGTCGGGCCAGCTCGTTTGGCATTCAGTTGTCTTGAAGAGAGTACGAGGCCCGAAGATACAGCGACGCCAGTAAATTCTAGGAACGACAGGGCTGCGCGAGAATTACGCGTATCTTCAACCAAGGAGAACGCTCATGAAATCAGCCCTCGCTGCGGCAACCTTGCTGGTAGTCCTCGGGTCGCCCTCGCTTGCGCAAACAACTGCTCCCACCAGCAGCTCACAAATGGATGCGGCATCGAGCAAAAATGACCAGAGCAGCCCGGCGGATCCCGCCTGGAATAGCTCCCAGAGTCAGGATGCAGATGCAACTCAGAAGATCCGCCAAGATCTTGAGAAGGCAGGCTTCACCGATGTGAAGGTCGTCGCACGTTCGTTCGTCGTGCAGGCCAAATCGAGCGACGGCAATCCGGTCCTCATGACAATCGGGCCGCACGGGATGTCGGTGTTTGAGGCCATGAGCGGGGCAGGAAGTAACTCAGCGACTGTAGGCATGGGCTCTGGGACAGCGGGTACGCCTGAATCGAATCCTCCCACGGCCCCAAGCCAGAACTCGGGCTCTTCCAACAGCCAACAGAACGGATCGCAGAAATAGCGCATGCAGCCTGCTGAGGCGGCTGGGCCCTGCGCATGTTGCACGCCCGATCAGCTGATTGTCGGCTCCTTCTTCCGTCAAGGGAGCTGGCGGGTGCGCGCGCCGATTTTGAGTGGGCTCCGCCGCGTGAGGCCGCGGCTCTCTGGCGACGCTTTTGCGGGCTGGCCCCGCTGACCAGTCGATTGAGTGAGAATGGTTGAAAAGCTCAGACCATATGTAGCTTTCGCTGTCGACGCGGCAGGCATTGCTCGGGCTACCTACGAGTTCACCAGCCACGGTGACGAGGAGGCGAAGAAGCGAGCTGAGGGATATCTGGCTATCCACGATATCATAGAACTTTGGACCGACCATCGGCTGGTCATGCGCCTAAGGCGGTCGACCTGAGTGAAGGCCGTTCGATCAGGATAATTTGCAAGGCACGATGCTGTCAATTTGGGGTCAGCATCAGAAAAACCAAAACCGGCAGCCTGATTAGGAACGATTTCAAGTCGGGAAAATTAGGCAATCGTGGATGCGTTTCCGGCCCCCGAGTTGGCGCTCCACATCAGTCCCAGCGTTCCTCCCCAGAACGCTGGGACTTATTCTTTGACAGGGACTAACAAAAATCGGCAGCATGGAGCCATGCAATGCGCCCAACTGCTCGTATCCACCGAGTTCGGTACGGTGGCGCATGCGGACCCAATTACGCGTGGATTCGCAGGAGGCGCTGTTGATCGCGGCGTCTGACGACCAATGTGTTGACTTCGACCCCAGCGGTTTCCACCGATCTGGGGTCTTTTCTTTGGCGCGCATGTATAAACTTGATGTGGGTTAATGATGAGCCCCGATCTTAGGGAGCAGGCTGGTTTCCCCTCGAAGAGTGAGGAATGAGCAATGCAGGGAAGCACTTGCATCCAAAGAGAGTTGCAGTTCTGGCTAACCATGCTGCTGAGCCTGTCGCCGCTGTGGATCGCAGCCGGTCTTTTGCTCTTCCTGAGCCATTGAGGCCCCTAAACAGCCGCCAAACGGTCTTCTTTGTCGGCTCCGCGTTACGATCTTCGAAGCGTCGTCGGACAACGGCCGCTGCAGCCCCTTGGCCTCGTCCCACGGCGCGCGCATCCAGACGTCACGCTCTTCATCGGCCGTCAGGGTCACCGGAATCGCCACGATCGATCAAGGCAGGCTAGTAATTGTGCAACCTCTATCGCTCTTGTTGGCGCGGATGCGCGACCAGCCGATAGGTTCGCGGCTCCTTATGACCAGCGCGACGAAATGACCAGGAAGCTTCGTTCTGTGGAGCTGGCGGCAAGCGTGGACAACTGGATCTCGACGCCAGGATACCCTTCGCCCACGCAGTATAAGTTTGGGCCGTTCTCTGTTCCTAGTCCAAAGGGCATTTGGCGACGCCATTTCGCTTGCTGCAAGGCGCGGCTCGCTGAACTCGGCCGCCGCCCCCTGAGGAACGTAAGCCTTTGGGCTCCGTTGAACGTGCATCGCCTTGAAGGAGCCAAGCATGCGCATCTCTCTGTTCATTACGGCTCTGGGGCTTGCAATTGCGGGATTGACAAACGTCACCGTCGCCAATGCACGTGACTATCCTTGGTGCGTGCAGGGAAGGGGTGTCGGATATCCCGGCGACTGCATGTACCAGACACGCGCCCAATGTCTTGCATCGGCAGCCGGCAGGAACGTGACATGCGGGCTTAATCCGCGAGCGGCATTCGGTCAGCAGCGTCGCTATCGAGATCGGTATTGATGTTCCCGTCTCGGCTGATGGGCT
>NZ_LFLZ01000156.1 GCF_001189845.1 Bradyrhizobium tropiciagri | reverse complement strand
GTAAGCGTAGCTCTGCGGCCCGTTTGAATGGCGCTTGACGCCTATTTTGTTCGCGTGGCGCGTCGCCTCGGTATCCATGTGTCGGACAACGCGTTGACGGCGGCTTCGAGCGCCTTCCGGTCGACGACGTTGGGATTGAACCGCTCCGGGCCCCAGAGGCGCATGTGTTCGTGTTCGGGATGGCCGGGATCGCTGATGGCGGCGAGGTATTCGGCATAGCCTGGCGCACCGCCGACGTCTTCCGGAGGACAACGACCGGCGGCCTCGAGCAGGAAGGGAAGCCCCTCCGTCGTGGTGTTCTCGAACCATTTTTCGAGCTTGATCACATGGTCCCAGCTGTCGCCGAAGTCATAGAGATAGTGGATCGTCTTGGCGCCGGTCTCTCGAACGATATCGCAAAGCCGGGCTTTGCGGGCATCCATGGGCTGGTGGCCGTAATCGTTGTGGGGATCAGGAATCCCCCAACGGACCTCACCAGCGGAGAACTCGAAGAGGTGACTGTTCGTCCAGCCGAATGCCTCCTGAAGTGTCAGATGCAGCCGATCAAGGCGCAGGGTGACGGGTACGACAAGGCGACGCATCACCTCCGGCTTCACATCCTTGAGGGTCACCTTGATCCGGACCGCGGTCGTGTTCAGGCTCATGCCGCCAGTCTCGGATCGTGTGCATGCATGGTGTAGATCGGCGCCCAAGGGAGCAGTTCGTCCAGTCGCGCCGCAGGCCAACCATTGACGAGCTTGGCGAGAACGTCAGCGAGCCAGTGCTCGGCACTGACGCCATTGAGCTTACAGGTCTCAATGAGCGAAGCCAGCAATGCCCAATTCTCGGCACCTTCGTCGCAACCGGCAAAAAGGGAGTTCTTGGCATTGAGCTTGATCGGCCGCATCGCTCGCTCGACCGCATTGGTGTCCATCTCGATGCGCCCGTCATCAAGGTAGAGCGTCAGGCCGTCCCAATGACGCAGCGCGTAACGCAGGGCCTTCGCCGTGTCGCTCTTCTGCGCAAGGTGAGCAAGCTTGGCCTCAAACCACTGCTTCAAGGCTGTAGCCAGAGGCCGGGCATGCGCTTGTCGCCCCGCGCAGCGCTCGTCCGCAGATCGGCCGCGGAGTGCCTTCTCGACCGCGTAAAGCTGGGCGATGCGCTCGAGGGCCTCGCGGGCAACCGGAGCTGGCGCCGGCGCAGCCTCCCGCTCGATCTTCACAAACTGGCGCCTCAGATGCGACCAGCAGAAGGCGAGCGTCCCGGACAGTGCGTCCGCACGCGTCTCTCGGGTCATGGTCTTGTAAGCCTGATAGCCGTCGCAGTGGATGATGCCGCGATAGCCCTCAAGCAAGCGCAAGCCATGAACGGCCCCGCGGCCCGGTGCATAGGCATAGACCACCCCAGGTGGGTCAGGTCCGGCCCAGGGCCTGTCATCGCGCGATAGCGCCCAGAAGTAGCCGGTTTTGGTCCTGCCGCGCCCCGGATCCAACACCGGTGCGGGGGTCTCATCGACACAGAGCTTCGAGGAGGTGAGCAGAAGCTCGCGCAGACGATGCCATAGGGGTTTTAATTCCTGGGCGGCATAGCCAACCCAGAAGGCGAGCGTGGAACGGTCCAGCGCTATTCCGTGCGTCGCCAGCATCTGCGCCTGGCGGTACAGCGGCAAGTGCCAATGATACTTGGCATCGATCACATGCGCGACCAGTCGCTCGGTGGGCAATCCTCCCCTGATCAATCGCTCGGGAGCGGCGTGCTGGAGGACGACGCCGTGACAGGCGCGGCAGGCCAGCTTGGGTCTGCGGGTGACGATGACGCGATACTGCGCCGGTACGACGTCCAGCCTCTGGCTCTCATCGTGACCGATCTCAAAAAGGACGCCTGCGCAACACGGGCAGCAAGTTGCAGCGGGCATCAGGGTCTCGATGATGCGCGGCAAATGCTCCGGCAGCTGACCACGGTTGGCTCTGCGCTCGGCCGTCCTCTTCTCGTAGGTTCTGGGATTGGCGCGATCCTCGGCTGCTTCGAGGACCGCGACGGCCTCTTCGATGTCCTCCAGAACAAGCTGCAGCTGATCAGCGTCCAGCTTTTCCGAGGATCGACCGAACTGCGCATCTTTTGCAAGCTTGAGCAACCGCTCGAGCCTGGCGCAGCGATCCAGTAGAGCCGCGGCAAAGACGCGCAACTCGGCCGGATCGCTCGGCAGCTCATCAGGCAAATCACTCATTGGCCCAAGTCTGCCATGCTTCGCGCCACGATGCAGCGAAGATTTGTATCTTTACGCAAGCGCTTTCGGCTGCGGGGTCCGAGGCGCGTGCATCCGCGTCCAATCCATGCCGGCCACCAGTGCTGACAGCTGGGCTGCATTCATCCGCATCACACCGGCCACGATGGGTGGCCATTTGAAGCTGCTGCCATCGAGCCGCTTCCAGTACATCACAAGGCCGCTGCCGTCCCAGACGACAATCTTCACTCGATCGGCGCGCTTCGCACGGAACACCACCGCCACGCCCTTCATCGGGTCATGGCCCAGCGTCTCCTTCGCCAGCAGCGCCAAGCCTTCCGCTCCCTTCCTGAAGTCGACAGGTTGCGTCGCCACGTAGATCATGAGGCTCGCGGGTGGCGTCAGCATGAACGTGTCCGTCGGAGCGCAATGAACACATCGCTCAATACAGCAAGGCCAGGCGCCCCGCGCACCTCCACACGCGCGCCCTGGAACTCAACCGTCACAACGGCGGCTTCGGGCGACCCGGAGGGGTCTGCGGCCGCAGGCAACGCCGTTTCCGACATCACCGGCACGAACGACAGCGTGTCCGCCGACGCCGGCAGTACCAATTGGCCCAAACGCGCCCGGCGCCGCCAGTCATGCACCTGCTGGGGCCGGCAGCCATGACGACGGGCGACGTCTGTGACGATCGCCCCCGGCTCGAGGCTTTCCGCCGCAATCTGCGCCTTCAAATCATCCGGCCAGCGCTTGCGACCTACGCCTGCGAACACTTCAATGCGCGGTGACAACGGTCGTCTTATGTCGTCAGAATGGTCGTCCATTGTGAGCACCCTTCCAGAAGATGACTCTTCTAACGGTGCTCTCAAGACTCCGCACAAACAATCCAAAGGGCCTCGGCGCTACGCTTACGTCGAGAAA
>NZ_LFLZ01000155.1 GCF_001189845.1 Bradyrhizobium tropiciagri | reverse complement strand
GCGTGGCGCAGCCACGAGTTGCCTGAAGGGCGAAGCGTGGTGTCCGGCGTAGCCCGAAGGGCGAAGACGGACTGGTTCAACCCACTTTCTAAGTCCACTCCCGATCGATAGGCTGAGCTGTCCCTGCTACGCGTGGCGCAGCCACGAGTTGCCTGAAGGGCGAAGCGTGGTGTCCGGCGTAGCCCGAAGGGCGAAGACGGACGAGGCAGGGCTTTGATCCCCTCCATTGCAGTGGCTGCGAATGTGGTACGTCTACATCATCCGCAGCATCGACTTCCCTGATCAGGAATACGTTGGTGCCACCGAGGATCTGAAACGACGGATTCCCGAGCACAACGCCGGCAAGTCCGCGCACACCTCAAAATTCAAACCTTGGCAGCTCGTCTGGTACTGCGCGTTCCCGGACAAATACAAAGCCTTGGCGTTCGAGAAATATCTGAAATCCCACTCAGGCCGCGCCTTCGCCAAGAAGCGGCTCTAGCCACCGCGCTCCCCCTACTCCCCCAGCGCCGCATTCAACCGGTCGCGCAGCGCGACGATTTCGTCCTTCATCGCCAGCAGTTCGCCGACCGTGCAGTCCGACGCCGCGAGGATCGATTGCGGGACGGCCTTGGCTTTTTCGCGCAGCGCGTGGCCCTGCGGCGTCAGCGCGATCAGCACCACGCGCTCGTCCTCGGTGCTGCGGGTCCGCCTGATCAGCTGGGCTGCTTCCAGCCGCTTCAAGAGCGGCGTCAGCGTGCCGGAATCCAGGAACAGCCGTTCGCCGAGATCCTTCACAGGCACGTCGTCCCGCTCCCACAGCGCCAGCATCACGAGATACTGCGGATAGGTCAGCCCGAGCCGGTCGAGCAGCGGCTTGTAGACGCGGTTGAAGGCGTGCGCGGTCGAATAGACCGCAAAGCAGATCTGGTTATCGAGCCGCAGCGCCTGATCCGCCGCCATCGGTTTCCTGGCCATGATTCCCATCGAATCCATCTCGTTTCCGGGTCATTCTGGGCTCACGGGACCGCGGATTCAATTGCGGACAATTAAATGTGAGGCCGCAGAATTTATATTGCGCACAATTCAATTGAGTGCAATACATAGACCGTCGAATTCAAACCCAAGCCTCAACCAAGGGAGACCACGATGTCTGTGAACGTGCTCTACAAGACCAGCGCCAAGGCAACCGGCGGCCGCGACGGCCATGCGGCAACGCTCGACGGCGCGCTCGACGTCAAGCTCACCACCCCGAAGGAGCTTGGTGGCGGCGGTGGCGCCGGCAACAATCCGGAGCAGCTGTTCGCGGCCGGCTATGCCGCCTGCTTCATCGGCGCCATGAAGTTCGTGGCCTCGCAGGGCGGCCCCAAGGTTCCCGCCGACGCCGCGGTGACCTCGACGGTCGGGATCGGCCCGCGCTCGGAAGGCGGCTTCGGCCTCGCCGTCGACCTCGCCGTCTCGCTGCCCGGCCTGTCCCGCGCCGACGCCGAGGCGCTGGTCGAGAAGGCCCACCATGTGTGCCCCTATTCCAACGCGACCCGCGGCAATGTCGACGTCAAGCTGACCGTCGTCTAATTCGGCTCTTCGCCAATGGTCCGCCACGCCTTCCCGCGTGGCGGACTATTTTGTTTGCATTCGAGATGCCAGTTCGCTCTTGCCAGTTCGCTTGGCGAACGCGCGCGCCGCCTGCTGCATGGGCCTGCGCCGACGGAAGCATTGCTGCCCCGCCCGAAGACCGTTAGCTCTGGGACCCTCGTTTTCGAACCCAACTGAGCGAAGGTTGCTTCCATGAATACCCCAGCGGCTACGGGCGCGATGACCGGACTGCGCGTGATCGATCTGACGCGCGTGCTCGGCGGCCCGTATTGCACCCAGATCCTCGCCGACCACGGCGCCGACGTGATCAAGGTCGAGCCGCCCGCCGGCGACGAGGTGCGCGACTGGGGCCCTCCCTTCCACGACGAAGACGCGGCCTATTTCGTCGGCATCAACCGCAACAAGCGCTCGATCGGCCTCGACCTCGCCTCCGAAGGCGGACGCGTGGTGCTGATGAAGATGCTCGAGACCGCCGACGTGCTGATCGAGAACTTCAAGCCCGGCACGCTCGACAAATGGGGCATCGGCAACGACGTGCTGCGCGCGAAGTTTCCGCGCCTCGTGCATTGCCGGATCTCGGGCTTCGGCGCCGACGGCCCGCGCGGCGGCAATCCCGGCTATGACGCCATCATCCAGGCGATGACCGGCATGATCGCGGCCACCGGCTCGCCGGAGAGCGGCCCGATGCGCATCGGCGTGCCGCTGGTCGACATCACGACCGGGCTCTACGCCGCAATTGGCATCCTGATGGCACTGTCGGAACGGCAGCGCTCGGGGCTCGGCCAGTTCATCGAGACCACGCTGTACGAGACCGGGCTTGCGATCATGCATCCGCACACCGCGAACTACTTCATGCACGGCAAGCCGCCGTCGCTGACCGGCAACGAGCACCCCAATCTCGTGCCTTACGCGATCTTCCCGACCAAGACCGACAACATCTTCATCGGCGTCGGCAATGACGGCACCTTCCGCAAGCTCGCCAAGGAGATCGGCAAGCCCGAGCTCGGCACCGATCCGCGCTTCGCCCGCAACAAGGACCGCATCGCCAACCGCGATGCGCTGCGGGTCGAGCTGGCCGCGGTGTTCAACCAGCATGAGGCCGAGCCGCTGTGCAACCGGCTGCTCGCCGCCGGCCTGCCGGCAGGTCCGGTGCAGAAGATCGACCAGGCACTAACCAACCCGCACACGATCCATCGCGGCGACGTCATCGAGAAGGATTGGTACAAGGGCGTCGCCTCGCCGATCCGCCTCGACCGCACCAAGCCGAACCTGCGCCGCACGCCGCCGAAGTTCAGCCAGCACGCTGCGGAGGTGCTCGGCGAATTCGGCTACTCAGGGGATGAGATCAACGGCCTCCTCGACAAGGGCGTGGTCTGCGGTCCCCAGCGCAAGCGCTAAAGCGGAGGAATTCTGATTGAATTCGGCTTGGCGCGGTCCCGGTTCACCTCTCCCCGTCGGGGAGAGGTCGGATTGCGAAGCAATCCGGGTGAGGGCTCTTGCCCTCTCGATCGACCGTAATCTCACCCGATTTTGCTCCCGCAAAATCGACCTCTCCC
>NZ_LFLZ01000154.1 GCF_001189845.1 Bradyrhizobium tropiciagri | reverse complement strand
TGAAAGTTTGGCAAGATTGTTGCGAACGCCGGACTATCTGGTCGGAGTGTTGCTGGACGCATGATTTGATAATCACCGCTCCGTGACCAGCGCGGGTGCGCGCCGGGCGCGGACGCGCGCCGGGCTGATCGACAAGCGCACCGGATCGCTTCAGTATGTGTGAGTCTTGCGTCGGACGCGGCAACTCTCGACCGGAGCGCAGGGGCATCTTCGCGAGGATGGCAGTGGCGCGGCGCTGAGTTGGCTTTGTTGAACCAGATGAGGAAACGCGATTGGGTCTTCGTGGCGGCCTGCGTGGCAGGTGCGCTGCTGTTCGGTATCTGGAGTATCCAGATGGGCTTCGCGTTTCATCGCACCCGGCAGGGCCCGACCGATCTGTCGAGCTCGCACCGGCGCAGCCAGGACACCTCGTCCGCGCGCAGCCCTGCCCGGCTCGAGGCCGATGACGAAGATCAAGCGGACCGCCAGTCCCGATAGGCCGCGCAATCGCGTTTCTCATCGCCACACCGCCTAAGCCCAGGCCAGGCTTGCGACGACGGCGCCGTCATCGTCATCATTCCCGGCACGCGTGAGGCGCCTGCGGCGCGCGCTGTCCGTCGCGCGGCGATGGCGCACGTCAAACCCGTGCAGCGCCGTCGGCACACGCCCCGCAATGTCGCGAACGAACGCGATCGCCTGCTTGACGACGGCCATCACGGTCGCAACGCGCGTGAACAGGCCGATCAGGAAGATCATCGAGAAGATGTCGATATAGGCGAGCGCATCGCCGACCAGCATCAATTCGGGAGGAAGCGGAATCCGGTGCAGATAGGCGACGATCAGGATGACGACCGGGATCAGCGCAATCAGCTTCCGGAGCGTCAACCGGTCGAGCAAGGCGGCAAGCTCAACGACCAGGACCTGCCAGAGCCAGTCGCCAAGCGCGGCCGGCTTGTCGATGGTCCAGGTCTGCCACAACTGCTGCCACAACCGCTTCCACATCACGGCGTCCGCCTTGTCCCCGGGGCAGTACGGCTACGGCTTTGCCGTCGCCTCGCTGCCGTCGCCCTCGACCGCGGCGCCTTGCGGATCAGCCGGATCGGCCGATGGAAAGATACGCTCGTAGTTGGCCCGAGCCTCGCGGATCAGACGCGCGCGCTCCAGTTCCGACTTCGAGATGAACCTGATGATCTCGCCCATGTGCTCTCCAACGCAGGGGGAATTATCCAACCATCGGTGATGCAACCATCGTGCCTGATGGCTGCCCGGCCGACATGCGCGCGGCGCTTACCGGGGCGCCCGCGGCGCGGTCCGCGGCTGGCTGAACGCAACGCGCGGATTGATGCCGCAATAGGCATCGCGGCCTGACGCCGACGCCTGGCACTGCTCGTAGGTCTGGTAGCCGCAATAGCCGGGGTAACCCTCGTCCCGGCCCTGGATACACCAGGGATAATCGTAGGGATCGGCCGCCGCCGGCTGCACGGAGCCGGCAATCCAGCTCATCCCGAGCGCCGCGAACGCGACAATCGCCCAACTCGTCCTGCGCATGATCCTGCTTCCTTCGTCGATCGGCACCCAGCCGTCGATGTAGGTACGCCGGCGCGATCTGCGAGGTTTCTGCTTGCGGCCTCAAGAAGCTGTGACCCGGCCGCGACGCCGCGCATCGGCGGACAAGGCACCCCGGATGGGATCGGGACCATACAAAAAACACGAGGCCCGGTGTGCCTAGGAGACCGGGCCTCGTGTCTGATGTCCCCCGCCTCGTGGCGGATCAGGTGTTGTGGTTACGCGAGCTTGCGCGCGCGATCCATCCCGGATGACTACGGGGATCGGCCGCGCGCGGGCGTCACTTGCTGTAGCTGTAGAACCCCTGCCCGGTCTTGCGGCCGAGATGGCCGGCATCGACCATCTCCTTCAGCAGCGGCGCCGGCCGATATTTGGGATCGTTGAAGCCGGTATAGAACACCTCCATCACCGACAGCATGGTGTCGAGCCCGATCAGGTCGGCGAGCGCGAGCGGTCCGATCGGATGGTTGCAGCCGAGCTTCATGCCGGCATCGATCTCCTCCGCGGTCGCAATGCCTTCCTGCAGCGCGAAGATCGCCTCGTTGATCATCGGGCACAGGATGCGGTTGACCGCAAAGCCCGGGCTGTTCTTCGCGGTGATCGCGACCTTGCCGACGCGCTTGGCGAACGCTTCGGCCTTGGCGACCGTGTCGTCCGAGGTCTGCAAGCCCTTGATCAATTCGAGCAGTGCCATCACCGGGACCGGATTGAAGAAGTGCATCCCGATGAAGCGGTCGGGACGATCGGTCGAGGCCGCCAGGCGGGTGATCGAGATCGACGAGGTGTTGGTCGCGACCAGCGCGCTCGGCTTCAGCCCGGCGCAGAGATCCCTGAGGATCTTGACCTTGAGCTCCTCGTTCTCGGTCGCCGCTTCGATCACGAGATCGCAGACGGCAAGCTTGGACTTGTCGGTGGTAGCAACGATCCGCGCGAGCGTCGCGGCGCGATCGGCGGCGGTCATCTTCTCCTTGGAGACCAGGCGCTCGAGACTGCTCCCGACCGTCTTCAGGCCGCGTTGCACCGCCGCGTCCGAGATATCCACCATGGTCACGTTCAGCCCTGCGGCCGCGCAGATCTGCGCGATGCCGTTGCCCATGGTCCCGGCGCCGATAATGCCAACCGTCTCAATCATTGCGTTCGTTCCTCGCAGCTAGCGCGGCCGCACGGCCGCATCCTCAAATACGGCGGGCCCGTGGGGTCCGCGGATGGCGCAGGAATAGCAGTCCGGCCGGGTGGCCGATACAGGAGACGACGGTATCCTGGTGAGGTTTATTCGGGACGCGGGGGCAGCGGCCGCCGTGGCGGAACGGCGGTGCGCGACGGCAGCTCGGTACGCGGCGGATCGGCCATCCGCGACGGCTCGAACACGCGATTGAGCCGCACGATCCACCAGGCCAGTCGCCCGTAGTTGCGGCGAAGTGCCGATCCGAATCCCTCGTCGATGTCCTGGTCACGATCCATACCCCTATCGTTAACGTGCATCTTTGAAGGAACGGTGAGTGCCATCACGAGCTGTGCGGGCAATCGTTAGGAACTTGGCAACTATTTCGCGCAAGCCTTGGTGCGTTGACGGCGCCGGCACCGGTAATCGTCCGGATTGCGGATTGAAGACCCTGCGCCGCAGCATCGCCATAGCGGTGCGACTCGCATTTAGTTGATCGAATTTTCCGCGGAGCGCCGCGACATAAGAACATTAGACGACGAGGGCTACGCCCATGCTTTCTGAAAAGTTCTTTTTGGTTCTCGAGACATTGCTCAACGGTCAGATCCATTCCGACGGAAGCCCGCGCGTGGTGAGCACTTCGCCGCACGTCCCGGTCAAGCTTCCGCGTGAAGGCAAGCCCGAAGGCAACCAGCCTCG
>NZ_LFLZ01000153.1 GCF_001189845.1 Bradyrhizobium tropiciagri | reverse complement strand
CGCATCGAAACTATAACAGTATATGCGGCGAAAGCCCCTCACCCCAACCCTCTCCCCGTAAGAGCGGGGAGAGGGAGCAGAGCGCCATCGCCGATCTCAGCGCGCTTACAGGATATGCGCGCCATGACTGTTGAGGATGCCGTGATCGCCGGTGATCGGGATCAGATCATGGACCACACTATCGACATCGACAGGCGCGCTCGCCGTATTGCCTGAGGCGATGTTGCCGGCCAGCGCATGGCTGAGGTCGAGGCCGCCGAGCAGATCGCCGACCAGCCCGTCCGTTCCGGTGCCGCCGAGCGATGGAATGCTGAGCGGGCTATTGCTGCCGGTCAGCGCGCCGAGATCGAGCAGGTGCGGTCCGTTCGGCCCGACATCGACGGCGTTGACCTCGACCGTGTGATGGTCGCCCGAGGTCGGCGCAGCCAGGATATCGATCGGTGTTCCGTTCGGCTGCGTCGGACCGACGTCCACCGTAACAAGGTGGCCGCTGTTCGGATTGCTGAGGCTGCGACGATGCCGCCCAGCAATCCGCCATCGCCGGCATTGTTGCCGCCATTGGCGGTCACCAGCGGCAGGCTTTGCAGGTCGTGGCCGAGATCGTGGATCAGATTGTCGACGGGATTGGTCGGGTCGTCCTTTCCGCTGACGACGCCGGTCAACAGATTCGTCGGCACGGCATCGAGCGCATGCGCAGTATCGGTAAGATCCGCGCCGAGATGCGTCACGGCATCGGACGTGTGACCGGCGAGGACCTCGCCCGGCGTGTTGAGCACGTCGGTCAGGAGATTGGAGTGCCCGTCGGCAGTGGGCGTGGCGCCGAGTTGCCCGAGTCCGATCGTACCGGCAAGATTGGTGACGCCGTGAACCGCATTGTCGAGGCCCGCCTCATGCCCGATCGTGGTGAGCAGACCGCTGGCGTCGGAGGCTGCGCCGTTCACCGCGTTCAGCACGGGTTGCAGTAGTCCGTTCTGTCCGGCGAGCGCGAGGCCGCTGTTCGGGCCGAGACCGGCCGGGATAGCGCCGATCGCATTCACGGTATCGGTGAGATCGGTGCCGAGATTGGACACGGCGTCGGACGTGTGACCTGCCAGGACTTCGCCTGGCGCGTTGAGCGCGTCGGTCAGGAGATTTGAGTGTCTATCCGCAGCCGGCGCGGCACCGAGCTGTCCGAGCCCGACCGTGCCGGCGAGGCCGGTGACGTCGTGGACCGTGCCGTCCAGTCCGGCCTGGTGGCCAATTGAAGTGAGAAGACCGCCGGCGTTGGTCGCGGCCGCATTGACCGGATTCAGCACCGGCTGGAGCAACCCGTCCTGTCCGGCGAGCATGAGGCCGTTGCCGAGGCCTGGCGATCCACCGCTTCCGGAGCCTCCGCCGGTGGATGTGCCGCCGCCTGACGAGGTGCCGCCGCTGCCTGAGCCGCTACCGGCTGAAGCGCCGCCATCCGTTCCACCACCGCCGGTGCCGCCGCCGCCTGAGCTACCGCCTCCCGAAGTGCCGCCACCCGCGCCGCCAGCGGAGCCGCCGCCGCCGGAGCTGCCGGTGCCGCTACCGGACGCGCCGGAACCCGATGATCCCGTCATGCCGCCCGACGAAGAGCCGCCGCTTCCGGCATCCGCGCCGCCGCCACCCGCCGATTGTCCCGATGATCCGGAGCTGCTTGATCCAGAAGCGCTGCCGGGAGCAGTGCCCTGTCCCATGGCCTGATACTGATCAGCATACGCATTCGGGTCGCTCATGTGGTTTGCCTCCGTGTTGCGTCTAACCGGAGCAAAAACCGAAGCTTGAGCGGAATGGTTGCGTCGCGAATGCGTGCGCGCCTGAACATGGCAAATGGCCAATGTCGGGCACGATTCAAATTTTCATCAAGGGCGGTGCGTTGGTGAGGGTGACTGTCAGCCATGGGCCAAGGCGGAGGTCGGGCATGACAAGCAAGGCGCCGTTAACGCAATGGCCATGATCGTGCACATTGTGCCGGATAAACGCTTAAGTTGCGCTTCATGAAACGCATTCTGCTTGTCACGCTGATGGTGCTCGTCGCGGCTTTCGCGACCTACAAATTCTTCTATCCGACCTACACCTATCGCTACCGCCTGACGGTCAATATCGAGGCGGACGGCAAACTCCATTCCGGCTCGAGTGTGGTCGAGGTGACCTGGTACGCGCATCTTCTGCCAGCGCTCGTCTCATTCTCCTCCGAACTGCGCGGCCAGGCAGCGCTGGTTGATCTTGAAGAGCATGGCGTCATGGTGGCGACGCTGACAGCCGAGGATTGGGGGGCGCATTATAGCAATGCGGGTTGGAACGCATTGTGGCTTGTTCCCCGCGGATTTGGCGTCGATGATTCAATCGAGGGGTTATCCAAACTGGCCAATTTGCGTGGCAAACGCGAACTTGCCCTCGACAATCTCCCACGCATTTTGTGGTTCTCAAATCCGCGAGATCCAACCACTGCAAGGACGATTCTCGTAGACGACATACCGTCCGTGCTTGGTCCATCCGTGCGGTTTGCCGGAGCGTCAGTGGAAATGACGACCGATCCAGTTGTGACCGACATTCGTCAAAAGCTGCCATGGATCGACTCGTACTCGGGGACAAACACGTTGTACCTTCCGAACCATCTTGGCATCAGCGATTACATGTTTGTTGGGGCCGCTTCCTGATATCGGCATGCCTGCCTGGGACCAGGACACAGGCGATGGGGCAAGCCCGGGCATCTCTCCGACGCGATTGCAGGAGTTGCAAAGCAGAGTGATATAGCTCACGGCGTGTGCGCGCGCGGCGCATCATGGTTGGGGTGTCGCATTGGAGCGACGAATGGAAAACGAAGGACCCCGACATCATGGCCAACATCGACCACAAGCAAGGCACCTATACGATCGCCGCCAATTCGACCCAGCCGTTCACGTTCTGGTGGGGAAAGGATTCGAAGGCGCCCAACGAGTTTTTCGACGTGTCGATCGCACCGCATTTCGAGAAGAGCCGAACCCCGATGGAGCCCCTGCACGAAACCGACCGGGCCGTGTACTGGGACTACCGCGGCGGTGTCGGCGTCGTGCTGATCCTGACCCTGAAGAACAGCAACAATTTTCCGGTCACGTTCGAGGCCAACCACGTCCGCATCTATTGAGGCGGCGAGGGCACGAAGCGGGCCGCGCCCGTTGCGCGGCCGGCATCGGGCGAGTCCGGCAGCGAGGCGCAAGGACCATCGGCCGGCTGGCCTCCAGCCTGATATCCCGGCGCGCTTACTCGCCGGCTGCCGGCGGCAACCGTTCCCGGAGCGCTGCAATCTCGAGCATCACGGTAATGGCGATCGTCTTGAGGCGAGCATTCTCGGCCATCGTCTCGGCGAGCTGCGGAGGTATCGCTGCCGCATGCTGGCGGGCGTTCTGGGCGAGCTCTGGCGGTGTGGGGCGTGTCGTGTTCACGAGCTAACTCTTGCCGGTGGTCGAGGCGACCAGCCTGTGCTGCTGCGAAGTTTCAGGGCAGAATCGGCGCTCAAGCGCGCAAGATGAAGATATCGCCCGCTTGCTTACAGGCAGCTTACGCGGAACAATTTATTGCTGATTGTGTCTGGGGCGCCGCCCGGGAAATGCCGGGGAGAGCAAAGCTCGACAGATCATGTCGCGAGAACGCAGCGCTGTGGCCCACCGAATTGCCAAATCCATGCACTATGATGTGTCGGCTATGTCCCCGAACACCCGTCGGTCATGTCCCCGGGCTGAACACCTACGCGGGTGATGACACCGGTTGTTGGACCATCCACCGCCGTCGTCCTGGCGAAAGCCAGGACCCATTACCCCAACTCGCAATTGTTGCGCGACGCCGGGACCACGATCCCTATTGCAAATCCGATGCGGT
>NZ_LFLZ01000152.1 GCF_001189845.1 Bradyrhizobium tropiciagri | reverse complement strand
AGCAGGCGGACACCCACGATTCCACATCGCGTCGCGCATGCCGCATCGCCCTGTCAGGCAAAGGTGCCGATCGTGATCCGCGGCCAGCCCTCGCTTTTCCGTGCGGCGGCAAGCCTGCTCGTCCAGGCATCGACCAGGCTTGCGATCAGGAGACGGCCGGTGCCGCGCATGTCGGGCAGTTTCATGGTCGGCGTGCCGAGCGTCAGCGCAACCACGCCATGGGTCGCCGCCAGCAGCGCGGTCGCCAGCCGCTGCGGCAGGCCCGGCGCGGGCTCGGCGCCATGTGCCGCCAAAAATTCCCGCACCGAGACCACGAACAATTCGTAGCTGCGCCGCGCGATCTCGGTCTCGCCGAAATAGACGCCGTCGGGAAACCGCCGGTCCTCGACCGTGCCGGACATCGAGAACAGCGAGCGGAAGTGATCGGGATTGTCGGCCCAGTAGTCGAGATAGGTTTCCATCACCCGCCGCAGCCGCAAATCGCTGTCGGCGGTCTGTGCGCGGACCCGTTCGAGTGCTTCGGCAACCGCTTCGAGGTTCTGCTGCTTCACCGCGAGCAGCAGCAGCAGCTTGGTCGGGTAATATTTGAGGACGGTGCCCTTCGAATAGCCGATCGCGTCGGCGATCTTCTGGATCGAGACGGTCTCGAGCGCGCCGGCGGCGAATTCCTTGCGCGCGGTCTCCAGGATCAGCGCCTTCAGCGCCTCCTTGTCGGCCTCCTGGCGCGCCCTGCGCTGAAAGCGCCGCGCGCCCTTGCTGGGTCGCTCCTCGATCGACATCGCCGTCTCCTAAAGCATGATCCGGAAAAGTGTGAAGCGGTTTTCCGAAAAAGATCATGCTCAAACAATGAGCTAAAGCGCGATGACGACTCAATCCAATCTCATCGCGCGTTAGAGGCTTTTCCGCTCCGATGGAATCGAAACGAGGCTCTCTTGCCATACCCCAGTTAATTGACTATGGTCAATTAATTGATCACGAGACGGGAGGACCCGATGAGTGCCCCTGCGAGCCCCCTTGCCGGCGACATTGTCCGCAGTGATTTCGATCCGTTCAGCCCGGCGACGCGGGCCGATCCTTACGGCACCTACGCGGAGCTGCGCGCGGCAGCGCCGGTCATTCGCCTGACGCGCTACGACATCTGGGCGGTGCCGCGCTTTGCCGAGGTCAAGACGATCTTCGGAGACCACGTCAATTTCAGCAACGCCGGCGGCGCCGGGCTTGCGAACCACTTCAAGGAAAAGCCGTGGCGGCCGCCGAGCATCATCCTGGAAGCCGATCCGCCGCTGCACGCCCGGACCCGCGCGGTGCTGGCGCGGATCCTCTCGCCCGGCGCGATGCGGCGGCTCGCCGATGACTTCAAGGCAAAGGCTGCAACGCTCGTCGACGGGCTGGTCGAGCGCGGATCGTTCGACGCCATCAAGGACATCGCGGAGGTGTTTCCGGTCAGCGTATTCCCCGACGCGCTCGGCATCGATCAGGAGGGCCGCGAGAACTTCCTGACCTATGGCGCGATGGTGTTCGCCGGCTTCGGACCGGAGAACGACTATTTTCGCAACCTGATGAAAGAGGCGCCGCGCGTGCTGCCCTGGGTGGCGGCGCGTTGCCAGCGCGAGGCACTGCGGCCGGGCAGTTTTGGCGCGCAGGTCTACGAGGCGGCCGACACCGGCGAGATCAGCGGGGAAGAGGCTCCGCTGCTGGTGCGCTCGCTGCTCTCCGCCGGGCTCGACACCACGATCAGCGCCATCGGCATGGCGCTGTACACGCTGGCGCGGCATCCCGAGCAATGGGCGTTGCTTGCGGCCGATCCGTCGCCGTCGCGCGCGGCGTTCGACGAGACGCTGCGGTTCGATTCACCGGCGCCGTTCGTGTTCCGCACCACGCCGCATGAGACCGAAATCGCGGGCGTTGCGATCGGCAAGCACGAGAAGGTGCTGCTGCTGCTCGCCTCCGCCAACCGCGACGAGACGCGCTGGGAGCATCCCGACCAGTTCGACATCAGGCGGCGGCTGTCCGGGCACATGGGCTTCGGCGTCGGCATCCACGGCTGCGTCGGGCAGATGGTGGCACGGCTGGAGGCGGAGGCCGTGATCGCGGCGCTCGCCAGCCGCGTGAAGCAGTTCGACATTGCGGGCCCGGTCGCCTTCCGCGACAGCTCGGGGCTGCGGGCGCTCAGCGCCATGCCGGTCCGCGTCACGCCGAAATAACGTTGATGGCGAGCCGCGAACCGGGGCCCGCCCCAAAACAGAACCGGCGCACCTTTCGGCACGCCGGTCTGCCTTTTGCCCGCTTCGTAAACTCAGGTCATGCCGACGCCGCGCGCGGCGTGCGGTTGCGCGAGTTGCGCTGGAAGAACAGCGCCTGGCTCGCCACCGCCGACACCATTGCCGGCTGGAACGGTTTTGAGATCAAGAACGCCGGCTCCGGCCGCTCGCCGGTCAGGAAGCGCTCCGGATAGGCGGTGATGAACACCACCGGCACCTCGAAGGTGCGCAGTAGCTCGTTCACCGCATCGAGGCCCGACGAGCCGTCGGCGAGCTGGATGTCGGCGAGGATCAGGCCGGGCTTCTTGTTCTTGGCGAGTGCCACCGCATCGGAATGCGTGCGCGCGACGCCGATGACGTTGTGGCCGAGATTCTTCACCAGGCTCTCGAGGTCCATCGCGATGAACGTCTCGTCCTCGATGATCAGGACGTCGGTGGCGATCTCGGCGGCCATCTCGCGGCCGGCAGCATCGGTCAGCTTGCGCGTCTCGGCGATGTCAGTGCCGAGGATGTAGCCGACCTCCTCCTCCGAGAAGCCTTCCAGCGACAGCAGCAGGAAGGCCTGGCGCGGCAGCGGCGTGATGTTGGAGAGCCGGCGCTCCGGCGGCAGCGACAGCGTCGCTACGTCGGCGTTGTCGTTGTTGTTCACCGAGACCGAATTCCAGATTTGGGTGAACAGCCGGAACAGACCGGCACGCGGGCCGTGCGTCTGGTCCAGCAATGATCCGTCCTGCAACAGGGCCTCGAGCATGGCCCCGACATAGGCGTCCCCCGACGCCTGGTTTCCGGTCAGTGCGCGAGCGTAACGGCGCAACAGCGGAAGGTGTTCGGCAACGATCTGCGATCGGGACATTCCCACTCCATCCTTGTTCTTAGGCCTGGGTTGTTGGGCCTGGCGGCCTGAAACCCGTTGTCTGGGGACGACAGAATCCCGCTCCGAGAATCCAGTTTCTGGGGCGACCCCGGTTCCCCTGCATGCCCGACTACGCGCGAAAGCCGAAAAAGTTCCACGAAATAGTTCCAACCTTCCGGAACTTTCTGCGCAACTTTGCATTAGCTCCAGATCGACGAGGCAACGCGGCCAGCCTCTTTTTTCGAGGAAACATCTTGGAAATCAGAGACTTAACTCCCGGGGAAGCGTGGATCAGATCATGAAGGAAGTAAAGAAGCAGGGCGGTCTCAACGCCGAGATTCAATCGAGAATCGGCCACCAGCTGCGCGCCATGTACGACGATGTGGTGCGGCAGGGGGTGCCCGACCGCTTTGCGGAGCTGATCCGCAAACTCGACGGGCCCGAAGCGGCCGCGGCGGCCGTGGCCGGGGGCGATACCGACAAGAACAATGGAGGGGACTAATGCCTCTCACGAATGAACTTCGCGACGACATCCTGGCGTCGGTCCCGAGCCTGCGCGCGTTCGCGATCTCGCTGTCCGGTAATGGTGACCGCGCCGACGATCTGGTGCAGGAGACCCTGCTGCGGGCGATCGCCAACATCGACTCGTTCCAGCCCGGCTCCAACCTTCCCGCGTGGCTGTTCACCATCCTGCGCAACCTGTTTCGCTCCGACTACCGGAAGCGGCGGCGCGAGGTCGAGGACGCCGAGGGCAACTATGCCAAGACGCTGAAGAGCCAGCCGTCGCAAGCCGCGCATCTGGAGTTCGAGGAATTCCGCGCAGCGCTCGAAAAGCTGCCGCAGGACCAGCGCGAAGCGTTAATCCTGGTGGGTGCCTCCGGCTTCTCCTACGAGGATGCCGCGGCGATCTGCGGCTGCGCGGTCGGCACCATCAAGAGCCGCGTCAACCGCGCGCGCTCGAAGCTGTCTGCGCTGCTCTATGTCGACAGCGCCGAGGATTTCGGCCCCGACAACACCGTGCGCGCCGTGATCGGCGGCAATGGCGGATAGCCAGGCACGAACGCCACTGAATACACACCACTGAATACACAAGAGGCGGCCCACCGGCGGGCCGCCTCTTTTGCTTTCGGAAGCGACAGGTCACGTTCACGCGACCGGTCTACGCAGACGCCACATGATGTTTGGGTCTAAAGCCTGATGAGATTAGGTTGAGCTGGAACGGCGTCGAAGGTTCACCTCTCCCTTGGGAGAGGTCATTTGCGCAGCAAATCGGGTGAGGGATTACGGTCTATCGAGAGGGCAAGAG
>NZ_LFLZ01000151.1 GCF_001189845.1 Bradyrhizobium tropiciagri | reverse complement strand
GCTGACTCCACCCTCGCGCTGGTGCCGGCCGATCGCCGCGCGACGTTGATCGCGAAGAAGACAGGCGGCAACGCCTACACATTCGACGTCCATTTGCAGGGCGACAACGAGACGGTCTTCTTCGACGTCTAGCCATCTCACCGCTAGCCGCCGCGCCTGAGCTCCTCGGTGGCGCGCCGAAGCACTTCGTGAAGCCATTCGTGCGACGGCTCGTTCTCGACGCGTTCGTGCCAGAGCAACCGAACCTCCACGGGCGTCGTGGTGTAGGGCAGTTCATAAGTCGTGATCGCATGCGCCGCCTCAAGCGCACGCGCCAGTGGCCGCGGAACGATCGCGGCGAGTTCGGAATCGATCAGCAACGCGGGCAGCGCAAGGAAGTGCGGCAGCGAGACCGCGATCCGTGGCGGCCGGTCGCTGTCGGACAGTGCCCGTTCCAGCGCAGGGCGGTCGTACATCTCCGAACGGCGGGCGAGCCCGCGCTCGGAGATGAAGCCGCCGATCGCACCCTCCTGCTCGCCGCCAAAGGAGACGACAACCAGCGGCAGGCTGGCGAGCTTCGCGTTGTCGAGCCGGCCGAGCTTGCGCTTTTTGCCGACGATCAGCACGTCGTCATATTCGAACAGCAGTGCCGTGCGGAAGCGGCTCGGCGGCGACGAGAACACGCCGATGGCGACGTCGATGCGGCCGAGGTCGATCTGCTCGGCCAGGTCAATCCGTGTCACCGGCTTGATGGTGAGGTCGATCGCCGGAGCCTCGCGGCCGAGAATCTTCAGCAGCGGCGGCGCTAGCACCATCGTGGTGAAATCGTTGGCGGCCAGCGTGAACGACTTGGTCGAGGCTGCCGGAGCGAAAGTCGGCAACTCGACGGCGGCTTCCAACGATCGCAGCGCCTGGCGAACCTGCGCGGCCATCGTCAACGCGCGCGCGGTCGGCTGCATGCCTGTGGCGGTGCGGACAAACAATTCGTCATCCAACATCTCGCGCAACCGCGCCAGCGAGTGGCTCACCGCGGACTGGCTCAGCGCGACCTTCTGGCTGGCGCGCAGCACGCTGCGCTCCTCCATGACCGCATCGAACACCTTGAGCAGGTTCAAATCCAATGTCTTGAACGAAACGGACACGGTGAGATCCCGTCGGTGGCGGATCGCTCGCCCCGGCAAAATTCTGCGATCGCTCGCAGTTAAGGCCAGGCGCTCGGCCGATGCAACCGATCGGATTGTCCGAGCGCCTCGCCGCCGCCGGCGTTCTGAAGCCGGTTCAGGATCACCCTGCAACACTTTCACTTCCGCAATCCAGCGTTCTGGCCAAGATTGCCGGCGCCGGGTTGGGAGGAAGCAACAGATGAATGCCTCGGTGAAATCGGACCATGGTGGCGCGCGCAAGTCGCTCGGATTGGCGCTGGCGCTCATGACATTTGCGGCGCCTGCGCTCGCGCAAGACGGGCCGGTCAGGCTCGGCGTGCTGACTGACATGTCGTCGCTCTACGCCGACAATGGCGGCCCGGGCTCGGTCGTCGCGGCGCAGATGGCGGTCGACGATTTCAAGGGCAAGGTGCTCGGGCGCCCGATCGAGATCGTCGCGGGGGATCACCAGAACAAGGCCGACATCGGCGCAACGATTGCGCGGCGGTGGCTGGAAAACGAGAACGTCGAAGCGATCTTGGACGTCCCGAACTCCGCGGTCGCGTTGGCCGTGCAGGGCATCACCCGCGACAAGAAGAAGCTGTTTCTCGCGACCGGCGCGGCGACCTCGCGGCTGACCGGTGATGAGTGCTCGCCGACCGGCATCCACTGGACCTACGACACTTACGCGCTGTCGCGAGGCACGACCAAGGCGATCTCGCGCCTCGGCGCGAAATCCTGGTTCTTTCTGTCAGCCGATTATTCGCTCGGCGTGCAGCTCGAGGCCGACAGCCGCAAGGTGATCGATGCCACCGGCGGCAAGGTGGTCGGTGCCGTCAAACACCCGATCAACACGCCGGATTTCTCGTCCTTCCTGCTGCAGGCGCAGGCCTCCAAGGCGGACGTGATCGCGCTCGCCGACGCCGGCGGTGACTTCGTCAACGCCGTGAAGCAGGCGGGCGAGTTCGGCGTGACGCGCGGCCAGAAGCTTGCCGGCCTGCTCGTCTTCATCAACGACATTCACAGTCTCGGGCTGCAGAGCGCGCAAGGCCTGATGCTCAGCTCGGCCTTCTACTGGGATCTCAACAATGAGACGCGCGCCTGGTCGAAGCGCTACATCGAGAAGACCAGGAAAGTGCCGTCCATGATCCATGCCGGCACCTATGGCGCGGTCATGCACTATCTCAAGGCGGTCGAAGCCGCAGGCACGCTCGACGGGCCGACCGTTGCCGCCAAGATGCGCGAATTGCCGGTCAACGACTTCATGACCCGCAACGGCAAGATCCGTCCGGACGGCCGGCTGGTCCGCGACATGTATCTGTTCCGTGTCAAGGCTCCGGAGGAGTCGAAGTACCAGTTCGACTACTACCAGCTCCTGGCCACGATCCCGGGAGAAGAGGCCTTCAGATCGATGGAGGACGGCGGATGTCCGCTTGTGAAGAAGTCGTGATCGAGCCCGACGCAGCGCGCGGCGTTGCGCGCAATCCGATCGACGAGGTGATCGCCGGCCGGCTCTCGTGCCGTGAGTTCTCCGGTAGCCCCGTCCCGCGATCGACGGTGGAGCAGATCCTGCGCGTGGCGCGGTTCGCGCCGAGCGGCGCGAACATTCAGCCTGGCACGTCTATGTGCTCGCGGGCGCTGCAAAGGCCGAGGTGTCGGCTGCGCTGCTGCACGCGTTTGAGACGGAGCCAAGCGAGCACGTCTCCGAATATCAATACTACGCCAGCGAGTTTCCCGAGCCGTATCTCGGCCGCCGCCAGGAGTTCGGGCGATTGTTCTATGACTCGCTCGGTATCGCGCAAAGCGACACCGCGGCGCGGAGCCGGCAGACCGCAAAGAACTTCGCCTTCTTCGGTGCGCCGGTCGGATTGATCGTCACCATCGATCGGCGCCTCGCGACGGGAAGCTGGCTCGACCTCGGCATGTTCATCCAGAACGTGATGCTGGCGGCGGTCGGACGCGGGCTGCAATCCTGCCCGCAGGAAACCTTCGCCAAGTATCACCGCATCTTGCGACCGGCGTTGTCGATCCCGGCAGAGCAGATGGTGGCCTGCGGGATCTCGATGGGTCACCCCAGGGAGCGCGGGAGAGCGCGGCTGATGCCGCGCGCGGATCTGGAGGCGTTCGCCTCCTTCAAGGGTTTTGAGGATTAGAACAGGAGAAAGCCATGGGAAGCCGTGAACAGCTGATCGAACGCAGCATTCCGTTTCTGCGAGAAGTCAAGGACATGACGCCGAGCGCGGCGATGGAGCGATGGCTCAACGAGACCTATGGAGAGACGAGCGCGCTCTACCAGGACCTCGCTCGCCTCATCAAAATGGGAGTCGAGGAGGGCTGGGCGGCGAACCAGGAGGTCGAAGGCCCGAACTATCGGCGCAGCCGCATCCTCGAGCCGATCCCCGAGACGTTCCAGTTCAGCATCACCGCGGTCTACATGAACAGCGCCGATCCGCGCCGCTTCAGGGACGAGGACGATCATGACGTGCTGCGCGGGCAGTATCACGGCCACCCCTATGGCGAGCTCAACCTCGTCGTTCCCCTCGACAAGGGCGCCGAGTTGAAGGGGCTGCAGGGCTGGCAAGGACCGGGCTGGACCGCGCCGGATCCCGGCAGCCGGCATTATCCCGAAGTGCGAGGCGGCGCGGTCATCGCGCTGTTCTATCTGCCGGCCGGGCGCATTTCATATGACTTCAAGGCGCCGGCCTGACGCCGCGCAGATGCGCCCATTCTGTCTGGAGCAAGCACATGACGTTGATCTATCCGGTCGCTTCGAACAGCATCCAGCCCGCGCGGCTGTCTCCGGCCTATCGGAGCGCGATCAAGCGTTCGCCGCAAAAGCCACTGATCCCGATGCGCCACACGCTCTCGGAGCTGACCGGGCCGGTCTATGGTCATGAGACGGTGCGTGCACACGACAACGATCTCACCATTCAGGCCAAGGGCGAGCCGCTCGGCGAGCGCATCATCGTCCATGGTCACGTGCTCGACGAGGACGGCCGCGGCGTGCCCAACACGCTGGTCGAGCTGTGGCAGGCCAATGCCTGCGGCCGCTACATTCATGTCGTCGACCAGCATCCGGCGCCGCTCGATCCGAACTTTACCGGTGCCGGCCGCACGCAATCCGATGCGAGCGGCTACTACAAGTTCATCACCATCAAGCCCGGCGCGTACCCCTGGGGCAATCATCACAATGCGTGGCGGCCAGCGCATATCCACTTCTCGGTGTTCGGGCACTCGTTCGTCTCGCGTCTCGTGACGCAGATGTACTTCCCCGGCGATCCCTTGTTCCCGTTCGATCCGATCTTCAACTCGGTGACCGACGAGAAGGCGCGGGCGCGGATGATCTCG
>NZ_LFLZ01000150.1 GCF_001189845.1 Bradyrhizobium tropiciagri | reverse complement strand
GTCACGCCGCGCCGCCGCGAGGTCCTGCTCCAGTTTCGCGGCCCGCTCGCGCTCCTGCTCCAGAGGCTTCTGCAGGTCCGCCTTGCTGCCTTGCGAAGCCTGCTTCAGGGTCGCAGTCTCGTCGTTTGCCTTGACCAGCATTGCGGCCAGCGTTTCTACATCACGGCGCGCCGTCGCAAGCTCCTGTTCGAGCTGCGCGGAGCGGTCGCGCTCCCCTTGCAGCGACTTCTGCAAGACCGCAGTGCCTTGCGGGATGTCCTTCAGCGATTTTCTCAGTTTTTCGGTTTCGCTCTGCAAGGCATTCTCGACCTGAACCGAATTCTCGCGTTCCTTGGTCAGCAAGCCCTGCAGCAGCTCAACATCTCGCCGTGCTGTCGCGAGTTCGCGGGTGAGGCCGTCCACGCTCTGCGCTTGGGCTCCGGCCGGACTGGCGTCACCCGCAGGGCTCGTCTTCGCTTGCGCAAGTTGCGGGGAATCGCCGGTGATGCCATTGGACTGCGCGCGCGCTCCGGCGCCGGCATCCGCAAGACACACCATCACAAGGGTTGCTGCAATCCAGGAGGGAACCGCCGGACGCATCGTCCCCGGAGGAGATGGCAGTTGATCCGATTTGACGCGCAAGCCCGCACCCCGCGCGCCCAATATCACCTGTCGCATGGTGATAACGCCCAGTCTGATGCGGCATCATAGGGCTCAGCGGCTCGCGGATACTATGACCCGCAAGGGTTACCCCTGTTAACCGCGCCGCGTTGGGCCGGGCTGACGCGTCGCGCTCAGCCGCGCATGAGATGATGGATTTTGAGGGGTTTACCAGCCGGCCGCGCGTAACGCGGACCCGTTGGTTCCACCCTTCCTGCGCAGCTGCGCAATACCTCACACCGGCCGTTCGCCCTTCACGGTGACGCGGGTGCCGGAGCGGGTGTGCGGCCAGTAGTCCCACATCGCGCGGTGCTGGGCGCAGCGATTGTCCCAGAACGCGATCGCGTTCTCGGTCCAGCGGAAGCGGCACTGGAACAGCGGGTTCTCGGCGTGCTGGTAGAGGTAGGCCAGCATCGCGTCGCTCTCGTCGCGCGGGATGCCGACGATGAAGCGAGTGAAGCCGCGATTGACGTAGAGCGATTTCTTCCCGGTCACCGGATGGGTGCGGACCACCGGATGCTCGGCCCGGGGGTATTCCCGCTTGTCGGCGACGCCGTAGTTGGCATAGAGCCCACGATAAGTCTGCTCGCCGTCATGCAGCGCGGTCAGCCCGTCGAGATAGGCCTTCATGCGGTCCGACAGCGCCTCGTAGGCGGCATACATGTTGGCGAACAGGGTGTCGCCGCCGCGCGGCGGGCACTGCTTGATATAAAGGATCGAGCCCATCGGCGGCTCGAGGTCGCAGGACACGTCGGTGTGCCAGCCTTCGCCATTGGCGCGCGGCGAGTCCTTGTCGGCATAGATCTTCATCAGCGCCGGATCGCCCTCATTGGGGGCTGCGGGGTGGACGTGCAGCTCGCCGAACTTGCGGCCGAAGGCGAGGTGCTGGTCGGGGCTGATGTGCTGGTCGCGGAAGAAGATGACGAGGTTTTCGGCGAGCGCGCGATGGATCTCGTCCATCTGGCGGTTGGAGCGCGCATCGTCGCCGACCAGCTTGCCGATATCGACGCCGGAGATTTCCGCGCCGATGATCGGCGTCAGCTTCTCGACGCCGATGGTCTCGTAGGGCTCGGATTGGTCGGCGAGGTGGCGGTAACGCGGACCTTGCTTGCCGGACAGCGAGCTCATGGGTGTTCTCCCGATGGTTCTTGTTTTGACCATCGTAGCCGGGATCAAGCCAAGCGCAATCCACGCCGCAAAACGTTTACAGCAATCTTCTTTCTTGCGTGCGTAGCGGCGCTAGAGCTTGAACAGGTGGCGTTGGAAGAGATTTAGGATCAGGCCGTGCTCGTATTGAGATCAGCCGGTCATAAGCCAAACCACGCTCGCCATAAGCATAGCGAAGGACACCACCACAGCGCTGACTAAGGCGATTTCAACGCCGTCTATGCCATCATGATGATCCACCCGCATCCGGTGTCACCTCCCCGCGGGTCGAAAACCGACCCTGACTATTAACTTTTGGGGAGCGTTCAAGTTCCGGCGACTTGTGGCGTTTGCGCCTTAGTACCACAGGGCGGTGTTTTGCGAAGACTCGCAACCAATATCTCGCGCCATAACCACCGGCCGTGGTTACGGGTCCCGGCTCCCGTGCGCAATAGGCCGGGACGACACCGAGTATGGGTTACGAGCGGAGCGAAACTACTCCGCTGCGCCCGCCTGCTCGGGCAGTTTGGCGCCGCTGCCGTAACGCTGGTCGATATAGTCGATCACCAGCGCCTTGAAGTCGGCGGCGATGCCGGGACCGCGCAGGGTGCGGAACTTCTTGCCGTCGACGAACACGGGCGCGGCCGGCGCTTCGCCGGTGCCGGGCAGCGAGATGCCGATATTGGCGTGCTTGGATTCGCCGGGGCCGTTGACGATGCAGCCCATGACCGCGACGTTGAGCTGCTCGACGCCCGGATACTTGGTCTTCCAGGCCGGCATCTCGTCGCGGATGAAATCCTGGATCGAGCGCGCCAGCTCCTGGAACGTGGTCGAGGTGGTGCGGCCGCAGCCCGGGCAGGCCGCGACCAGCGGCACGAAGGTGCGGAAACCCATGGTCTGCAGCAATTCCTGCGCGACCTGCACTTCCAGCGTGCGGTCGCCGCCGGGCTCCGGCGTCAGCGAGATGCGGATGGTGTCGCCGATGCCCTGCTGCAGCAGGATGCCGAGCGCAGCCGACGAAGCCACGATGCCCTTCGAGCCCATGCCGGCCTCGGTGAGGCCGAGATGGATCGCATAGTCCGAGCGGCGCACGACTTCCTGATAGACCGCGATCAAATCCTGCACGGCGGAGACCTTCGCCGACAGGATGATCTTGTTCTTCGGCATGCCGAGCTCCTGGGCGCGGGCCGCCGACAGCAGCGCCGACTGCACCATCGCCTCGCGGGTCACCGCGCGGGCGTCGCGCGGATTCGGCGACGCGGTGTTCTCGTCCATCAGCTTGGTGAGCAGCTCCTGGTCGAGCGAGCCCCAATTGGCGCCGATGCGCACCGGCTTGTTGTTCTTGTTGGCGATCTCGATGATGTCGGCGAACTGGGTGTCGCGCTTGTTCTTGAAGCCGACATTGCCGGGATTGATGCGGTACTTGTCGAGCGCCTCGGCGCAATCAGGATACTCGGCGAGCAGCTTGTGGCCGATATAATGGAAGTCACCGATCAGGGGCGTCGTGATGCCGCGCTTGCGCAGGCCGTCACGGATATGCGGCACCGCGGCAGCGGCTTCCTCGCGGTCGACCGTGATGCGCACCATCTCGGAGCCGGCGCGGGAGAGCGCGGCCACCTGGGCGATAGTGCCATCGATATCGGCGGTGTCGGTGTTGGTCATCGACTGCACGACGATCGGCGCACCGCCGCCGACGGCAACGTTGCGACCATGACCTGCGTGGTTTGGTGCCGCGGCTGAGGGCCTGCGACGTCGTCTTGCGGCAAAATCTCGGGCTTGTTCATGGCGTCTCGAATATCAGGTTTTGGTGACATTCACCAAGGGGGCGATAAGCCTTGCGCAGGGCAGGCCAAACGGTCAGGTTTCGGAGTGAATTCAACAGCTTATGGCGCCGATTGAGGCCAAACGCAAGCCATGCAGCGGCGTCCTGCATGGTCAGCTATATTGGACCGAATTGGGGTGAATCAAAGGGCAAAGTGACCGCTTTTCATGTGACTTGGCGCATCTTAGCATCCACTTAAGATCATACCGGGAGGGCGCGACATGGCCGACTATGGCGAGCTGATCACCACGGCGGAACTCGCCGAGATCCTGACCCGGCCCGAGTTGCGGCTGTTCGACTGCACGACCTATCTGGAGCCGGCCCCCACGGGCAGCGGTGTTCCCTATATTGTCGTCTCGGGCCGCCAGACGTTCGAAGCCGGCCATATCCCGGGCGCCAATTTCCTCGATCTGCAGGCCGAATTCTCCGATCCCCATACCAATCTGCGCTTCATGATGCCGCCGACCGCCCAGCTCGAGGCGGCGTTCGGCCGGCACGGCATCTCAGCAGGCAGCCGCGTCGTGCTCTATTCGATCGGGACTGCGATGTGGGCGACGCGGTTCTGGTGGATGCTGCGCTCCCTGGGCTTCGAGGGCGCCGCGGTGCTCGACGGCGGCATCGACAAATGGACCGTCGAGGGACGCGACATCGAGACCGGGCTTGCCGGCGGCTATCCGCCGGCGACGTTCCCGGCGCGGCCCAAGGACGGCATGTTCGTCGACAAGCATGACGTGCTCGCCGCCACCACCGAGCGCGACACCGTGATCGTCAACGCGCTCGGCCCGCAATTCTACAAGGGGTTGGAGCCGAGCCGCTACGGCCGGCCCGGCCGCATCCCCAGCAGCGTCAGCGTGCCGGCGGCGACATTGATCGATCCCAAGAGCAAAACATTCGTGTCGCTCGAAGAGGCCGAGGCAACCTTCGCCGCGCAAGGCATCACCAAAGACAAGCGCGTCGTCGCCTATTGCGGCGGCGGCATCTCCGCAACCATCGACCTGTTCCAGCTGCACCGGCTCGGCTACGACAACCTCACGCTCTATGACGGGTCAATGGGCGAATGGGCGAAGGATGCGGAGCTGCCGATCGAAGTGGGGTAGCGGATCACCACAGCTCTCCCCACGTCGTCCTGGCCTAGTGCGCAATTGCGCACGGG
>NZ_LFLZ01000149.1 GCF_001189845.1 Bradyrhizobium tropiciagri | reverse complement strand
GGTGAGGGGGCCGCAGCTCTAACGAGGGACCGTAACCCCTCACCCGGCGCGACGCGCGACCTCTCCCAAGGAGAGGTGAGCTTCCGCTGCCCATCCGGTTCAACCTAATCTCATCACGTTTTAGTCTCGAACTTCGACCTCTCCCCAAGTGGGGAGAGGTCGAAAGTACGGCGCGGCTTCGTTCATCGCCAATGGCGATACCGCAGATCCAGGCACTGCCGGACCCAGTATCCATTCACATGGATCAACTGGCATGGGCTCGGCGGCGGTTCCTTGATGATCGGATATCCGTGGATGTCGATGTTCGTCGGGGCCGTGACGCCGCGCCAGAACACGGCGTGGGCGGCCGGAGGATTGAAGGCGGCGGCGAACGCCGTGGCTGCGAGGAAGCCCAAAAGGAGTTTGCGCATAAATCTGTATCCGGATCGTCTAATGCGCATCAGCGTACTCCCTTGAGCGGGAGGAGCAAGCCGCTGAATGGATCAAAATGGCGGAGTGAGTTTTGCTGCAAGCTGCGTCGCTGCCCGCGCATAGCCGCCGTGGACCGCCACGCAAGCGAGGGCAACGATGCCGACCGCCGCCAGAACAACCATGACCTGGAAGATCGCGCGTCCAAGGATCGCTCCCATCAAGACTCCATCGATCCGGCGGGGATCTTGCTTCGAGTTTCCACGCGCCGCGATCTTGGGGGTATCATCGGCAAGCGAGATTGCGCTGTTGAAGTTCTGCGAGCTCGTCGCTTCGCCGGCTAATGTCGCTTCGCGACAAGCCGATCGACCTGCTGCTTCAGCGCAGCTTCCATTTCGGAAATGATGTCGTGCGGCAGGCGTGCGCCAACCGGATCAGCCGTCTTTTGCTCCACCGTCTGACGCCGCACGACGTGGGCATGACGTTCGAGGGCATGATCTTCGACCAGTCGTCGGGAGGACGGATAGCCTGGCGCGCCAGCCGTCGCGTCGGCCGTGGAAGGTTCGTCAAAATCCCGATCCGGCTGTCCAGCGTTCTTCATGCGTTTTGCCTCCTGGCACGACTTCCTTTCCTCGAGCCCGAGCCATTCGGCTCGCCGCACATCAATGACGCCGAAACCTCGAAAGTTGTTCCGGAGGGAACTTGCAAACATCCGGCGGAACACTCAGTCATCGAGTCTGGAACCAGAACCATAAGCGTTCTCGATCATTAACTTGGGTTGATGACTGTGGTTGATCGTTGGAGGTTGCCATGGGTTACGCGAGGCTAGTTCGGCAGACCGCAATTGTGGTCGAAGACGATGCAATCCAGCGCGACATGATTGCGCTGTTGCTGGAAGAAGGTCACTTCAACGTCATCCAATGCGAAGACGCTGAGACGGCAGCGCTGGCCATCAAGATGCGTCACCCGTCGCTGGTGGTCACCGACGTCAAGCTCACGGGCAAAATGAGCGGCATCGAGCTTGCTCGTTTGGCCCTCGATTGCGACCCAGGCGTGCGGGTTATGGTGATCTCAGGCCTGCCCTCGGTCGGCGCTCTGCCTGACGGCGTCAAGTTCTTTCCGAAGCCGGTTTATCCACCGGCGCTGCTGCGAGAGCTTGCGCTGTAGCGCGTGGCACGTAACTTACGCGAACACGGCGTCCAGCGCTGCCGAATATGCGGCCTCGACCAGCGCCGGATGGTGGCGGCCCAGCGCCTCCATCTTCACGCCGGAATTCATCTCGAGGACTTTCCACGCGCCGTCAGCGCGCACGACATCGATGGAGGCGAAGCGGATGCCGACGGCTTGCGCGGCCATGGTCGCGAGCGCGATGCAGGCGTTGCGTGTCGCGGCATCGGTGAGCAGCACGGGCTCGGCGCCGGCGTCGAGGTTGTGCCGCCAGTTGAGCAGCAGCCGTTCGCCGGCCGGCGGAATAGCGTCGAGCGCGGCGGCGTCGAAGTCCTCGGTCAGGGTCTTGAGCTGATTCCCGGTCGCCTGCGCCAGCGCACGGAGCGAATGGATGCCGTCGGCGACCACCATTGGGCGCGTCTTGCCGTAGACGATCAGCGCGCGCGCATCGAGCAGGACCACGCGCACCTCGTCCTCGATCGCGACATAGGGCGAGATCGCAAGGCTCGGATGCGCGGCAAGGATGCGCGCGACCGCGGTCTCCAGTTGCGTGCGCGTCGTGACGCGGAAGACGAGCTCGCCGGATGTCCCCTCATTGGGTTTGACGACGAGCCCCTGTGGATGCGCGTCGAGCAGCAGCCGCATCACCTCCAGCGAATCCGATCCCGGGATGTGCTTGCTGAGCTTGGCGCCGAGAAACAGCGTATGCGGAATGGCTGATACGCCGGCCGATGCCAGCACTTCGGCGCAGGCCGATTTGTCGTTGGCGACCTGATGCGCGACCGCGCTGTTCAGCCCGATGTCATAGCCGATCGAGAGCCGCCGCTGACTGCCTTTGGTCATGATGACCAGCCAGCCGCCTGACCGCACCTCGACCGTAATCGCGCGCGCCAGACAATATTTTTTGATGGTTTCCAGGAAGATTCGCTGGCTGATCAGGACCACGAGATCATTTTCCCTTCGCCGCGGTTTTCGTAGCAATTAATTGCCAGATCGGCATCGATCTCAGCAAGTAAATTACGTGCAGTACCGCGTGTTAACGATGTCGTGGGTGAACCTCTGCGCGAATTCGAACGACTGCCATTCTGAGATCGCAATTGCACGCCAGTTGATCTTGACTATCTCATGCATTGGCGCAATGGACACCCGAGATCTTCAGTGATTTCGGCCACTTCTGCGCCGTCGTGAGCAGTCTAAGCATGACCCGGAAAAGTGGGCACCGGTTTTCCGAACAGGTCATGCGTCAATAGAATCAAACCATTCTAAATCTGGTCAGTCGAGAAAACGAAAACACATGAGCGCGTTCTATCGAGAGAAAGTTCTTTCCGTTCAGCACTGGACCGATACGCTTTTCAGCTTCCGGGCGACCCGCGATTCCGGTTTCCGCTTCCAGAATGGGCAGTTTGCGATGATCGGCCTCGAGGTCGATGGCCGGCCGCTGCTGCGCGCCTATTCGATGGCGAGCGCCAATCATGAGGAAGAGCTCGAGTTTTTCTCGATCAAGGTGCAGGACGGTCCGCTGACCTCCAAGTTGCAGAAGATCCGCGAGGGCGACACCATCCTGGTCGGCCGCAAGGCGACCGGTACGCTGATCACCGACAATCTGATTCCCGGCAAGCGGCTGATGCTGCTGTCGACCGGCACCGGCCTTGCGCCGTTCGCGAGCCTGATCAAGGACCCCGAGGTCTATGATCGCTACGACCAGATCCTGCTGGTGCATGGCTGCCGCCAGGTCTCCGAGCTCGCCTATGGCGAGGAGCTGGTCGCCAAGCTGCGCGACGACGAGCTGTTCGGGCCGCTGCTGTCCGAGAAGCTGTCGTACTATCCGACCGTGACGCGCGAGCCGTTCCGCAACCGCGGCCGCATCACCGACCTGATCACCTCCAACCAGCTGTTCACCGACCTGCATCAGGGCCCGCTCGACATCGAGACCGACCGCATCATGATGTGCGGCAGCCCGGCGATGCTGGAAGAACTCAAGCAGCTGTTCGAGACCCGCAGCTTCAAGGAAGGCAGCGGCAACACCCCCGGTCACTTCGTGATCGAAAAGGCGTTCGTCGAGCGGTAAGGCTGTCGGCCTTCAAAACTGTCGTCCTGGCGAAGGCCAGGACCCATTACCACCACTCCCTGTTTTGCGAAGGCTGGGGCCCCATCGGGCTCCAGCCTTTTGCATTTGGGGTTATGGGTCCTGGCTTTCGCCAGGACGACGATGGTGTTTGTGGTGCGCACCAATCCCCCACTGTTATAACCCTGCCCAACGCAGCGCAGCCCTTTCCGAACGCGGCGACCCGAGGGAGCAGCACCTTGTCCATCACCGATCCGGATGCACCGAAGACCGCCTTTGTGTTTGCCGGCGGAGGCAGCTTTGGCGCGGTCCAGGTCGGCATGCTGCAAGCCCTCGCCGCGCATGGCGTGGTCGCCGACATGGTGGTCGGCTCCAGCGTCGGCGCCTTGAACGGCGCGTTCTATGCCGGCGACCCGACGGTCTCGGGGGTGGCGCGGCTGGCCGAGATCTGGCGCGGCCTGAGCCGGCAGGACGTGTTTCCGGTGACCTGGCGGACGCTGGTGAGCTTCCTGTGGCGGCGCGACTTCCTGATCCCGCATGACGGCGTCCGCAGGCTGATCGACGACTACATCCCGTTCCGCAATCTCGAGGATGCGCGGATGCCGATCTATATCGTCACGACCGACATCATCAGCGGCGACAGCGTCGTGCTGTCGGAAGGCTCCGCCGCGGAGGCGATCGTGGCATCGACCGCGATCCCCGGCGCGTTCACGCCGGTGCATTACCGTGATCATTTCCTCGCCGACGGCGCGATCTCCAGCAACACGCCGGTTCGCGTCGCCGTGAAGCATGGGGCAAAACGCCTGATCGTGCTGCCGACCGGACATGCCTGCGCCAACCAGGCGCCGCCGATCGGCGCGCTCGCCAATGCGCTGCATGCGCTGACGCTGCTGATCGCGCGGCAGCTCGTCAACGAGCTCGAGAATATCGGCCCCGATGTCGAGTATTTCGTGGTGCCGCCGCTCTGCCCGCTGGTCGGCTCGCCCTACGATTTCTCCCGAACGTCGGATCACATCGCACGCGCCCTCGACACCACCAATGCGTGGCTTGCCAGCGATGGCCTGAAGCCGGGGCACATCCCGCACGAATTGCAGCCGCACGACCATTGACGGGCGGGCGGGCTCTTACCTCGCCCCGCTTGCGGGGAGAGGTCGGATCGCATGCAGCGCTAGCGGAA
>NZ_LFLZ01000148.1 GCF_001189845.1 Bradyrhizobium tropiciagri | reverse complement strand
TTCGCGTCGGTTTGGCTACTTGCTCGCGTTTTCCGGTCTACCCCTGAGAGCAGACGCTCGCCGCTCGCCATCCGCTCCAATACTTCCCACATCCTGCGGCCCAGTTCGAGGGTGCTACGTAGTAGAGGACAGCGTCTGCCCGGACATAACGTAGCTTCGTGCTCACCCGCTGCACTCGCGATGATATTGCTCGAAGAGCCCGCGCAAATTGACGCTGACTGACGTACCGTCCGTTTGGTTCAGGATCAGCGTGTACCGCTCGGCCTCAAGCTCGCATCCCTTGATCGCTGGACCGGGAGGGCCGCGATCGCCGCGATCGCCTTTCGGTCCAGCCGGTCCCTTTTTCCCTTGGAAACAGAGCGCCTGCCAGCCGTCGCCCGGGCATGGGCCGGGATTGTTGCAGCGCGCGACAAAGCTGCCGCCATTGAGGGCGACAACGTCAAATCTGGAATATGGCTCGCCCGGTCGATAGGTGCCCCTCACGCGAAATGAGATGCCATCAAGACCTCCAGCCGCTACACAAATCCAATGCTCCTCGTCCGGTGGTGCGCGGCCGGTGTCGCACAGCGCTTGATACGTCGAGCCGTCGTGCGTGACCAACTGGCCCTGATAATGCACGTTGTCTTCGGCGTATGGTTGACGCGCGGGCCATTCTTCTCGTCGATTAACTGCCGCAGCCTACCGAGACGTTCTTCGGTCGCGTGCTCCAGCTTGATCAGAGTATCGCCGAAGGCAGCTCGCGCCTCTGCAACCGCCGCTAACGACTCTGCCTTTACTGTTTGGGATGCGTCTTGCCAGCGACGTTTCGTTTCCTCAACGTCAGCTATCATTTTAACGAGGCACTCTTTCCAGACCTCGACCAAAAACTCCCGATCGTCTTCGCAGGGAACAACGTCACGCTCGGTGATACTCATCGCGGCCTCCTGTCCATGCCGCCGCTGCTGTAATGGCAGTATATAGCACGAGCCGATCCGCAAGGGAGCCACGTCGATGGTCGAAGAGGATCGTACCCGGTGCCGGAACCGTGCTGTCGGCCGATCTTGCGCCGTCGGAACAATATGCTCGGCGTTTCCGCGCCTACATTTCAACCGGGAATGTACCGCTTGCCATAAAGCCGCACAGGTTACCGATGTATATGAGGACGCTGAGGGCGACTTTCGAGCGGAGACTTTGCTCAATGATCTTCTTGCTTTTCGCCGTCGGCCTTGCTGCGCTCTTTTTCATTGGCTCTCTCCTCGCGTTGCATTGGGGCAGGAGCTTGGGTTTGCGATACAGAAAGCATGAAGGCGCCGACGGCATGGCCGGGCTTGGCACGGTCGAGGGAGCTATCTTCGCCATCATGGGATTGCTGCTGGCATTCACCATCGCTGGCGCGTTGCAACGATTCGACGACCGTCGACAATTGGTTATTCAGGAGGCGACGGCAGCCACCACGGCCTACGACCGTCTCAGCCTTTTTGGAGGGGACGAGACCCGCGAGCTACAGAGCCTTCTCAAAGAGTATGTTCGCGCCCGAGTCGATCTTTATCGCATGCCGCATGATTTCCTATTGCTGCAAAGAGCGGAGGATTTCTCGGACCAGCAAGAAAATAAACTTTTCGATCTCAAACGTCAGTTATGGGACGCCGCTGTTGGAGCCTGTCCACAGCCGAACTATCGGCCTGCATGCGGCTTATCACTCCCGGCGCTGAACAGCCTTTTCGAGGTCGCGCGCCTGCGCGCCGGTGCGGCCGAAAAGCATCCGCCGCAGATTATCTATGTCATGCTATTTGGTCTTGGGCTGGGCTGCTCGCTCTTGGCAGGGTTCGGCATGTCCGCGAGCGCAGCGCGTAGTTGGATACACATGCTCCTGTTCGCGGGAACCCTGACCATCGCGCTCTATATCGTCACCGACATGGAGTATCCTCGCCTCGGTCTGATCCGGATTGAGAGCTTCGACCATTTTCTCGCCGACGCTTATGAGCAAATGCCGGTCAGGAACATTGGCGATCAATGATCGCGCAGCGGCAATGATCTTGATCTTAGTCAAAACTCATTGCTGTAGATAATCCATGGCACAGAGCATCGGCCCCCTTGGCTTACGGAGCTGCTGGCGCGTCGACCGACCAAGGTTGCTGCGATCGCGCTCGCCAACAAGATCGCCGCATGGCATGGGCCATGATGGCCATAGGGAGCGGCGCAGTCCCATCCGGCGTGCCGAGCCGCGTCTCTAGGCGAGGGTACGGCCAAAGGATGAATGGGGCCATTTGTGAAACTGCTTACTGTGTATCTTGAGCGAGCGGTTGCCCTTGAGGCGTTGGCAGCGGACGAGCCGATTCCGATTTCAAAGATCAACTGCTAAAGCAAGTGCAATCATATCGAAAGCTAGCTGCAAAGCGGGCGAGAGATTATGGGCTTCCGGCGCCAAGCCCGGCCCCGCGTGAGGCGACCTAGCGATAATGCAAGGAGCTTAGCTTCAATCCGAAGAGCTCGGTCCATGGGGCTTCCATGACCGCTTGTGGCCCATCTGCGACCTCGTGCGATGTCCGCTTTCATGCCGCTATTGGGGGCATAGTGGACACTTTCAAAGGGCCGGGAGCGCCTATCGCAGCTTCTTTTGCTCCGCAGCCACGTCGGCTTCGAGCATTTCAAGCTGGCTCGCCAGACCGCTGAAGGTTCGGCTTATGTTGGTCAGAAGGGACGCTCGTTTTTCAGAAATTCCAGCCTGCTTTGCTTGAGCCCGGTATTCGGATGTAAGCTTACGGCAGTCAGCAGCAGTCATCGGATGGTCGTTCATGGACGACACCTGCCTCAACGCTGACCAACGTTCAAATTAAAGATCAGCCATTTCCACGTGCCGGGAAATTGAACAAGGGCCGGGGGGCGGGTTCTGGAAAGTAGAACCTGCAGGGTTTCCGAGCGCGGCGGCGCTCCAACGTTAGCGGCCGCAGGTTGGAGGAAATTTTCTCCAGCAGGCGATGCTTGGCTCCCGTGAGCTGAAGGATTGGGTCATCGCGGAAGCCGCCGCTTAAGGCCTAGTCGCCAGCTGGCAATTAGCACCGCTGCCCGGACTGAGGCGAATATGCTAAGTCCTGTTTTGGTCGAACGTCGGTGATGACGCCCCAGCCGCAGCTTTGCTGCTCTCATGCGTCCTCTTCATCGAGTGTATCGATTTTCTAGTCGCAGCAAGCCAGCGACGAGCCTCAATAGCAGGGCGGATATGGATAGTATCCACAAGTCCTGCGGTAGCCATACGCTCCGTAAGCCGCTGCTCCCGCCGCTGCCGCACCATAGTAAGCTCGCCGATGCACCCTGCGATTAACGCCAGCTACGCTCATCGGCGTGAGTGGCCGCCCAACTCTCGCCTCAGCATTATCAAGGGATACGGATAGCACTTTTGCCGGCGAGTAATGGAGCGATAACGGAGCTGCCGTAAAGAGCGCAGCAGTCACGATCAACCCAAGAAGTTTGACATTTCTTGTCATGTCGTTCTCTCCCTGTAGAGCGATCATCAAACACAGCGTGACATGGCGCCTTACGTCTGGCCGTTGATCTAAATCAATAGGAACCAACTTCGAATACGCGACGCAGATCAACATCGCCTAAGCGCAAAATCTACCCTGCTTGAATTAGTCCGTCTCGGGTCAGACGCGCTGGTTAGACGGGCGCTTGCCGATTCCGAGCCCACCAATCGGAGGCCGTTCCAACTTCGGATGCGGGCCACAAGCCGCCCATAACGGTCAATTGGACGACGTCCGCTTTGCCCCAATGAGCTGACGTTACAATGGTCGAAGAGACCTTCGGCTATGGGCCAATCGCGACGGTTTGGCCCGATCTCGGTAAGGTCCGGTCTACACCTCAGAGCGGACAGTGGAAGGTTGGGCGCATTGGTCGCGATGCGCCAAAAGCTGAAGGTTCCAAGCGGGCAAATTGTTGAAAATGAGACTTCGGTGACTGAACCATTTTGTTGCCGATCGAACTAACGTCTGGGTGGAGATTTGCCGTTCGTTCTGCCGAACGGCAGCGACAACAGGGTTCGTCACTGCCAGCCGGTCCGATGAGCATAGATTATGGACTGGATAAGACGACGAGGAGCATGAGAAACTACAACTCAAGGTGCTCCCTCCGCAATCGCGTGGAAATGGAGAGTTGCCATGTCCCATGCTCCCGCCCAACAGCCCGACTACAGAGTAAGTCAAGCGGCAGTTGCGGACCTTCGTAAATCGCTTCGTGGCGCCCTCCTGCAGCCCGCCGATGCCGGATACCGCGAAGCGCGCTCGATCTGGAACGGCATGATCATCAAAGAGCCTGCGCTCATCGCCCGGGTAAGCGGCTCGTCAGACATTGTCGCCTGCGTGAATTTCGCCCGCGAGAACGGACTGCCGCTGTCGATTCGCGGCGGCGGGCACAACATAGCTGGCACCGCGCTCTGCGACCGCGGGCTGATGATCGACATGAGCTTGCGGCGCGGCGTGCGCGTCGACCCTGACCGTCGGATAATTCGGGCCGAGGCTGGCACCACCTGGGGCGATGTCGATCACGAAGCGCAACCCCTCGGGCTGGTTGTCCCGGGCGGCATCGTGTCGAATACCGGGGTTGCCGGGTTCACTCTGGGCGGCGGCTTCGGTTGGACGTCGCGCAAGTGCTGCTACGCCGCCGACAATCTTGTCTCGGTTGACATCGTCACTGCGGACGGTGAGCGTCGGCACGCCAGCAAGACCGAGAACGCCGATCTGTTCTGGGCGTTGGCGGGTGGCAGCGGCAATTTTGGCGCGGTCACGTCCTTCGAGTTCCGAGCACATCCACACGGACCGCAAGCTCTATGCGGGATGGTGGTGTACCCGATGACACAAGCGCGCGACGTTGCGCACCAATTTTGTCGGATCGCCGCCACGGCGCCGGACGAACTGTGCTGCCTGCTCATCTTGCGCATCGCTCCCCCTGCGCCGTTCCTGCCCGAGGCGCTGCACGGCACGCCAATCGCGGCGATTGCAGCGTGCTGGACCGGCGATCCCATCGCCGGACAGGATGCGATGCGTGCGCTCAAGAGCTTTGGCAAGCCGGCTGCCGATACGATCACCGTGAAGCCGTTCGTTGCGCATCAGACCATGCTCGATTCCGGCCAGCCGTTCGGCCGCCGCTATTACTGGAAGTCGGATTTTTTCGTCGATATGAGCGAGCGCTTGATTGATGCGATGGTCGAGCATGCTGAACGTATTGCCTCTCCGCATTCCGCCGCTCTCTTCATGCACATGGGCGGCGCTCCCGCCCGACTCGATCGCGGGCTCAACGCCGTCGGCTTCAGGACGGCCCAGTACGTGTTGAACGTGCAGGCGGCTTGGGAAAATCCGCAGGAGGATCGCCGTCATATCGAATGGGCGCGCGAATACTGGGCGGCTATCCATCCGTTTTCGACCGGCGCCGCTTACATCAATTTCATGACCGAGGACGAGGGCGACGCCCGCGTGCGCGACGCCTATGGCAATCGGCTCTACGAGCAGCTCGCCGAGATCAAGGCCAAATTCGATCCAGGAAATCTATTCCACGGCGCACAGAACATCCCGCCACGATAGGTGCACGTAGACACGGTGGAGGGCAACCATCCTGCTTAGGTGGTCAGCCGGACTTAATTGCGCGGATGTCGGCTTGGGGTCAATCGCGTCGTTCTGAGGCCGCGACCGCGACTTCCGGTCTTGCCCAATGAGCAGACTGGTTTGCGCCTATCGGCATGTCGCAAACGGG
>NZ_LFLZ01000147.1 GCF_001189845.1 Bradyrhizobium tropiciagri | reverse complement strand
TCCCGGCCTTCGCCGGGACCCATAACCACCGAAACTCGGTTGTCGCGCACCGACTAGCCGCGTGCCCTTTGCGATGGCTGCGGCGTATGGGTCCCGGCCTTCGCCGGGACGACAGTTAGGGATGCGGCACGGTCCGCGTGCCAAAAATCGCCGAGCCCACCCGCACATGCGTCGCGCCCATCGCGATCGCCACCGCGAAATCCGCGCTCATGCCCATCGAGAGATTTGTCAGCCCGTTGCGCGCAGCGATCTTGGCACAGAGTGCGAAATGCGGTGCCGGCGCCTGGTCGACGGGCGGGATGCACATCAGTCCTGAAACCTGCAGGCCATACTTGTCGCGGCACGCCGCGATGAAGGTATCCGCGTCCTGCGGCGCGACGCCGGCCTTCTGCGGCTCCTCGCCGGTATTGATCTGGACGAATAGTTCCGGGTGCTTCCCCTGATTTTTGATTTCCTTGGCTAACGCTTCGCAAATGCTGGCGCGATCGACCGAATGGATCGCATCGAACAGCGCGACCGCCTCCTTCGCCTTGTTCGACTGCAACGGCCCGATCAAATGCAGCTTCACACCGGGATGAGCTTGGATCAGCTCCGGCCACTTGCCCTTGGCCTCCTGCACCCGATTTTCGCCAAATACGCGCTGTCCGGCGCCGACAATCGGCAAAATTGCGTCGGCCGCGAATGTCTTCGACACAGCGATCAGCGTCACCGACGCGCGGTCGCGCCGCGCCTCCTTGCAGGCACGCGCGATCTCCTGTTCCACGGCGGCGATGCCATGTGGTGAATCAGCCGATAACGGCGTGGTCGGGCTTTGCGTCATGCTTGTGCCGTTCTCTGACAGGTGCGGGGGTTGGCTCGAATTTTACCAAATTCGGGAAAGGCTTTTTGAAGCCCTGCATTCTACCTTGCACGCGGGCAAGGGAATAGAATGTCGGGCGTCACTTTCAACCGCAACCGGGTCAGGCTCAAGAAGGTTCTGGGTATCCGTGCCCGGCTCGCCTTGCTTGCTGTGATGCTGGTCGCGCCGCTGATGCTCGATCGCGTCCGCACGCTGGAAGATTCCCGCAGCAAGCAGATCGCGCAGGCCGCGGCCGGCTATGCCAACCTCACCGCACACGCCGCCGAGACCCAGCGCGAAGTGGTGTCCTCGGTCGAGACCATGCTGAAATCGGCCGCCTATATCCGCGCCTCCGGCGGCGTTGGGCAGAGCTGCGAGGTGCTCCGCGCCAGCCTGCCGACGGTGCTGCCCTGGATCCGCAGCATCATGTTCGTGTCCAGGGACGGGCTGGTGCAATGCTCGACGCTGAACAGCCAGGTCGGGCTCAGCATCGGCGATCGTGAATATTTCAAGAAGGCGCAGGACAATCGCGGCTTCGTGTTCAGCGACTATCTGCGCGGCAGGACCAATGGCCGCGCGATGATGATGGCGGCCTATCCGGTGGCCGCGATCAATCCGGAACAGGACGCCATCGTGGTCGCCGGCATCAACATCGACTGGCTGTCGCAGATCATGGCCAATCTCGGCGGCCAACCCGGCATGTCGGCCGCTTTGGTCGATAGCACCGGCGTCGTGATCGCGGCTCCGTCGGATCATGCAAGCCTGATCGGCCACTCACTCGACACCATCCCCTTGATGTCGGCGATTGCCGAGAAGGCGCTGAGCTACGACGAGCCGTCAGGCTCGGTGTCGTTCACGGCCTCCGACGGCGCACAACGTACGCTGAGCTTTGCCCGCATCGCCGGAACGCAATCGCGGCTGATCGTCAGCATGGACGAGGCCAAGGTGACGGCGGCGATCAACCGCGAGATCCGCACCGCCTATCTGCAGCTCGGCTTCGTCTGTCTTTTCGTTTTGCTGGGTGCACTGGTCGGCGCGGAACGGCTCGTCATCCATCCGATCGAGCTGATGACCGGCATGGCAAGGCGGTTCGGTGAAGGCGACTGGTCGGCGCGCGTCGCCAAGCACAAGCTGCCGTCGGAGTTCGTCCCCTTGGCGCGCGCCTTCAACGCGATGGCGGCGCAGCTCAGTCAGCGCGAGCGCGAGCTCGTCGAGTCCAACGACCGTCTCACCGTGATGGCCTCGATCGACGCGCTGTCCGGCCTTGCCAACCGCCGCGGCTTCCAGAGCCGGCTCGACTTCGAATGGATGCGGGCGCAGCAGTATGAATGCGAGCTGTCGCTGATGATGATCGATGTCGATCACTTCAAGCTCTACAACGACACCTACGGCCATCCCGAAGGCGACGCCTGCCTGACGCGGATCGGCGAGGTGCTGTCCGGCATCGCCGCCGATACGATGGGCTTTGCCGGCCGTTATGGCGGCGAGGAATTCTGCTTGCTGCTGCCGAACACCGATGCCGCGCATGCGCTGGCGATCGGCGAGACGGTGCGCACCGCCGTGCTGGGCCTTGCCGTGCCGCACGCGCCCTCGAGCCATTGCGTCGTCACCGTCAGCGTCGGCGTCGCAACGACCAAGCCGAACGAGACCCAGCGCCCCGGCGATCTGATCGAAGCCGCCGACGCCGCCCTCTACGCCGCCAAGCGCCGCGGCAGGAATGCCGTGATCGAGCATGGCTTCCTGCAGACGCTGGATGAAGCCGGGATGGCGCTGGCGAGCTAGCTGCATCGCCCCGTGCAGGTGGAGCAGCATCGAGAGCTCATCGCTCGCGCCAATAGAGAAAATGATTGCTGGCGTTCTCATCGACACGCAGCGGGATCGTACCCAATTGTAGTCCGGATGCCGCCGTGACCCGTTTCGGATCCCGGTGCGCCACTGCTATTAGGTCAATGGTGCTGCCGGATAGCCCCTCGTTGCGAAGTTGCCGGGCATCCCTCTACTCACCATCGTGCGGCCATGCTTTGGTCAAAACTGCGTTGAGTGCTTGGCGGGAACATCGACGTCATGACAATGCGATTCGCCGCTTTTGGTGACACTGGATCAGGGGACAGGTCGCCACCGCATTCCTGAGATGCCCACTGCAAAGGCTTGCGATGGAAATGGCAAGGTTCGACAAAGCCAAGATGCTCGCTTTTGGCGACGCTCGGGCCATTGCGACCTACGCGGTCGAAATCCTGATAATTGCCGCGATTTATGGCGGCCTTGCCGAAGCCGCGCGGCTCTATCCGGCGATCAATCCAACCGCGACACTGCTATGGCCACCGACCGGGCTTGCGCTCGCGCTGGTCCTGCTGCGCGGCTACCGGATCTGGCCGGCGATCCTGGTGGGGGCTGTCTCTCCTTACTTTATGGCCGACCGATCGCTCCTGGAATTTGGCACCGCCGGGATCGGCAGCCTGCTTGCTGCATGTGCCGGGGGATGGCTGATCGACCGTTGGTCGAACGGTCGCCAGACGTTTGCCACGCCTGCCGGTGTCGCGAAGTTTGCAATCATTTCCTGTGCGCCGACCACGATCGTCAGTTCAACCATCGCCTCGGCCGGCTTCGCGCTCGCCAATGAATTGAGCCTTTCCGATTCCGTCGTCGCCGGGGTGACCTGGTGGCTTGCAGACACTGCCGGGACCCTGGTGATTGCGCCGCTCATCGTACTCTGGGCGACGATGCCCTTGCGCATTCCTTCCAAATGGAAGCTGCTGGAATCGATCGCTGTCCCCGCTCTCGCCGGCATCATCGGGATCGTTGCTTATAGTCCGCTCATCGGTAGCGATCTCATCAGCACTGACCTCGACGTTTTGCTGCCGCATCGGAGCCTGCTGGGCTTTCTGGTTCTACTGCCCTTGATCTGGGCCGGCCTGCGCGGCGATCGATGCACCGTGTCGACGGCTGCGTTCATTTTTGTCGGAATGGCGGTGTGGGGGTTTTCGGTAGGGAATGATCCATTTCCGAAAATGGATCCGAATGGCGCACTGTTATCCCTGCTCGTGCTCTCGATCAGCGTATCGGCACCTCCTCTTGCGCTGGCAGCGGCAATTGCGACGCGGCAGACCACGGAAGACGATCTTCTTTCTGTTCGGGACCAACTGAACGGTCAACTTGAACGGAGAGCCCTGGCGCTCGACAACATCAGGCGGCACTTCCAAACCCTTATCGAAGGCGTCGTCGACTATGCGATTTTTGCGCTCGATCGAGAGGGACACGTCACGAGTTGGAATAGCACCGCTCAAAAAATCATCGGCTACAGCTCGGAAGAAATCATCGGCAAGCATTTTGGAATTTTCTATCGGCCGGATGAACGCCGCGCGGGTTCGCCGGCACACGCGCTGGAAACGGCAATCGAAAGAGGCAAGTACGACGTGGAGGGTTGGCGCATCAGAAAGAATGGCACGCCGTTCTTCATCACGGGCTCCGTGTCGTCGAGCCATGATGACGCAGGAAATCTGATCGGCTTCATCAGTATTCTGCGCGACGCAACCGAGCGGCGCGACGCGGAGGAGAAGCTGGTCCAAGCCCGCGAACAGCTCGCGATGTCGCAGAAAATGGAGGCGATCGGCAAGCTGACCGGCGGGATTGCGCACGACTTCAACAATCTATTGATGATCATCGGAGGCAGCGCCCAGATCTTCACGCGCCTGCTTGATCCAAAACTGCCGAAAGCAATCGAAGCCATCCAGACCGCGGCCAAACGCGGCGAGAGCCTGACGCGCCAATTGTTGACCTTCTCTCGTCATCAGCATCTCAGCCCGACGGTCGTTGATCTGAATGCGTCGATCAAGAACATGCGGACCATGATCGAAAGCTCGCTGCGCGGGAACATCGTGTACAACGAGAACGTCGGTGAGGGCGTCGCGTCGGTCAAGGTGGACCTCGCCGAGCTGGAGCTCGCGATCGTCAACATCGCCGTCAATGCGCGCGATGCGATGCCGAGCGGCGGCACGTTCACCTTGTCCGTCCATGCGGTGACCGCGAACCAGGAGACCGGCGGCGATCGCCGCGCAAAGGCTTTCTTTGCGATAGCGCTTGGCGATACCGGCACCGGTATTCCGCCAAATCTTCTGTCCAAGATGTTCGATCCGTTCTTCACGACCAAGGAGGTCGGCAAGGGGACCGGGCTCGGCCTGTCCCAGGTCTATGGTTTCGCCCACCAGGCGGGTGGAACGGTGACGGCAGACAGCAAGGTTGGTCAGGGAACAACGATTACAATCTATTTGCCGTCCTGTGCAGACGAGCAAACCGCCAGCAAAGACCTCGCCGCCGCCAGAGCAAGACCGAAACAGCCGCAGCGGCAGACGGTTCTCGTCGTCGACGACAGCCCTGAAGTTGCGGATGTGACATCCTCGCTGTTCGAGCATCTGGGCTATGAAACGATCTATCGGGATTCGGCTGAAGCAGCGTTGAAACTGCTCGATGCCGGCACCAGGATCGATCTCGTCTTCAGCGATATCGTCATGCCGGGAACCATCGACGGCGTCGGGCTCGCGAGAGAAGTGCGGTCGCGCTACCCGGGTTTGCCGATCGCCCTTACGACCGGTTACAGCGACGCTGCAAATGCAGCACCGCCAAGCCTGAAGATACTCCGCAAGCCGTTCGACACCGAGGCACTCAGAGATTTCATCCAGGATCTTGCGCCCCCGAGATCAACGCGAGCATCCGTCGTGCCTCTGGCACCAAACACGACCGACGCTTTGCGCAGACATTGACCCGCCTCGGCTATGCGGAACTATGACCACCGGCGAAGCCGTGCATTCGGTGTCGTCCTGGCGAAGACCAGGACCCATTACCCCGCAGCTCGTGATTGCGCCAAGCTGGGGCCGCAATCCCTTATCCCAATAAAGCCCTGT
>NZ_LFLZ01000146.1 GCF_001189845.1 Bradyrhizobium tropiciagri | reverse complement strand
AATGAGATCAGCAGCAGTCGGAATGTTCGCGTCCTCACGAATGTAGCTGAGGACGCGGATCCAACCATCCCGCTCCATTCGCGCCGTGAAATTGCCGCACGCCCCCAAACGCGTCTTTTCCGCGGTTGAGGCTTGTTCGGATCTCGCGTAGAGCGTCCTAAGCAAGTACGCCGTCAAAAGTTGAGGTGCTCGATGTTCGGCAAATGGCCACAAACGGTGAGATCGATCCAACTTGTTGGCGGCAGCGCGAGCGATGAGTTACTCGAGGCTGCGAAGTCTGCGGCACGGCTTAGAACGCACATGCTCTTGCATGAGAGCCACGCTGATCAAGTGCAACGGCTTCTCATCGGGCTTCAGCGAGGCACGTACGTCCAACCGCACAGGCATCCCGAGCAATGGGAATTGATCGTACCGCTGGAAGGCACATTGGCCGTCTTTCTCTTCTCGGAGACCGGGGTCGTTTTGGAAAGGTTCGAGATAGCAGCTGGCCATACGAGAGTGATGGAGATACCCGCGGGTCTTTGGCATACGCTCGTGCCCGTGTCTGAGCGCGCGCTGATGTTCGAAATAAAGCCAGGGCCGTTTAGGCCGGCGGAATTCGCCCTGTGGTCTCCAGCGGAGGGCACATCGACGGCAACGCGGGCCGCTGCTTGGCTGCAGAATGCCGAGCAAAGCCATCGATTTTGCGCGAGCAGCGGCGGCGACGGCTAGCTACCGATGCCGCCGAACAGCCGCACCTAAGCCAGGCGTTCGGCGACATCCAAAGTCCAGTGTCAATTGATGCGCCAGCTTATCTAGACCGGCACGATGCTACGTGGTGAGACTGTGTCCGAAGGGCTATTGCCTTAGTAAAAGCCCGTGCCGCCGGATAAGCGCCCGGCGGCTTCCGTCGCACAACTCGACTTTAATGCTGAAGCAAAATATAATCGTGTCGGCCGGAGCCGCTGCAGACCGCGATGGAATGGCTTGGCGACGAATGCGCCCGATGCAGCTTGGTTCTTTGGAAAGGTAGTCGTTTGCAACTTAGTTATAGCCATCCTGCTGACCCGCGCGTACGGATGGTACCTAGAAAAACAAGATCGCAACCAAAAGCGCATTGAGGCCCGGAATCGCACCGTCGGCTTCGACGATCCCGGCTTCGACGATCGATGAGACCATCGCCCTAAACACTAGGAAATCGGCACGCCTTCGCTAGGTAGGAGGATGTGCTTTTCAATCCAAGCCGTCACCGCTGTCACCTAAGGCTGTCAGCGCCACCCGAATTTGAATTCGGCGATCGAGGTCGCCTCCCGGCAAAACTGTCCCGCCAGCGTCAGCAAATTCCCTGTATCCGGCCCCGCTGACGCGCGTTTCGCAAACTGAACCCTCGCAACCATTCAACATCACTCGAAATCGTAAAACCAACCAAACTCGACAAAACGCCGATGGAGATCGCCAACGCCGTCGAGCCGGTACAGGGCCGGATCCACCGACAGACGATATGCTTAGGCTCTGCTTGCAATGCGCCGACCGAGTTGCCGCAACGGAGATTCAATCAATCGATATGAGCATTCGGAAAGAATGAAAGAAGATACCAACGCAAGTGCGAGAGCAAATATCTGATGTTGCAGGTTAGTGGCAATCTGCAGCGCGCTGAACTTGAGAAGCATCTCTCGCAGCACCCAAAGGACCGGCACATGTACGAGGTAGAGCGAGTATGAGCGTGCCCCAACATATGCTGCAACGATCTTGGACATTCGTGCTTCGGTGAAAAGGTTGCTGTTCCTCGACAATATCAAAACGATGAGGCCTGCGGTGATAGCCACCAGTCCCATGTGGCGCAGCGATATCTGGTCGCGAGCGACAACGATCAAGAGCACTGACAGACCAGCGAGACACAGTTGCAGTGCCCACCTTGGCAACGCTGAAAACCCCGATTCGAGGGCGGAGCCATAGTAGCGCCAGCCAATCGCAACCGCAGTCCCGTACATAAGCGCATCACTTCTGATAAACCAAAGCAAATCACCCCATGGTCTAAGGGACACCGCCTGACACATAGCAATCAACAGGCACGGCCAGATCAATAACTTGCGTTGACGCGTAAAAAACAAGACAAACGGCAATGACAGGTAAAACTGCTCCTCTAAAGATAAGCTCCAGTAGTGCCACAGTGGGGTGATGCCACACGGCGGACTGTTCTTCGAACATGCATAGATATAAAGATTTTCTGTATTGAGGGCGCCAAAGAGCCAAGACCTAAAAGCCTCATCCCGCTTGAAGCCCGTGAAATCTACGAAGATTGATAGCAGAAGGAAGAGCGTAGACCAGGTTAGCGCAGCCGGCCACAGTCGGAAAAGCCTGCGAATCCAGAACAATTTTGCGTAGGCCACAAATGACTTGTTCCTCTCAAGGGAATCAAGCAGTGACCGAGTTATTAAAAAACCGGATATTGCAAAGAATAAGTCAACTCCACCACCGAGCCAGAAGTAGCCAGTCCATTCGAACCATTCATGGATGAGATACCCAAAGTGCGAAACCGCAGTAATGGCGATAGCGAATCCTCGAAATAGTTCTATATCCAGATTTTTCTCTCGTGGTTCTTTATTCATGTATTGCTCAAGATTCATGTATTGCTCAAGGCTTCTAAGGGCTCCTCAAAGTTGGCGAGACCTTCATCGAACTACGATGCCGTACGCACCGGGCACCTTGGTGGCACGTCGTCTCCCCCAACTTAAGCTTTCCGCCCGGAATGCCCGCAAGCCGATATAATTCCTTGGCAGAAATCGATTTGATGTCCCCGTCCATGGGCCCGGCTTTTCACGTTAGGATTTGAGATTCTGCAGCTGCGAACCTGCGCCACATTTCAGGGGCATCCGCAAGACCTTTCGGGGAAAATCATTAGAAGCGAAGCTCCGGCTTTTTGCCAATATCGGATTTCAACGGGGCCGGATCAATCAAAGCTGATTCAAAACCCGCGTCATTGAGCTGTGTCAGCTCAGATACCTGCGGCCGGACTGTGCCGCCTGCGCGACCGCCAGGCGTTTGATCAAGGCGCGGCGCTGGCGCATCCGGCGCCCGCGGCACGTTCGATATGAGGTAGGTCGCAAAGGGCGTTCTCATCGTCACGTCTCCGGTTTCTCGTGGGCGGTCATGTAGGCGAACAGCAGATCGAGAGTTTTCTTGGCCAGCTTGATGGTTTCGAGCGCCAGCTGGCCGCGGCCGCGCGCGATGCCGACCGCGACGGGATCGGCCGGCGGGTCGCAGTCGTCATAGACGCTGCTGCGCAATGCAAGATTTGTCAGCATATACGGCAGCTGGGCGCCGAGCGCGGCATATTCGCCGAGCTCGGCAGCCTGCGCCACCTTCTAAGCGATTGAAGCACCAACGCTCCGCAAACTCGCAATCCAACAGCATTCACACGCTTGACCGATACAGGGCGCTTGCGCTCCCATCTCGCGAAACCACGCGTGTGGAGAGCTCAATGGTCGAGCCGAAAGTCTACGGTGCACGCATCGTCGTGGAGCGACTCAAACTGTGGAAGTATCGGCTCGACGCCCTGCTCGAGATTGGCATCATTGTCCCCGTCGGGCGAAACGTATACGGTCATCCCCTATTTGCCGCAGAAACGATCAACCGCCTGGCATCGAACGAACACCGCGAGCGGAGCCATGACCCCCTCTGGTGGGATTTCGAACCGCACCTCGATCGCAGGGCGCCACGCGGCCGGCCGCGGGTGGCGCCGGTCGAATTGCCCTTCTATGCGTTCGACAATGAGAAGCAGCACCGGTGGACGAAGAAGCTCCACGCTTGGAAGAAGCAATATGCGCCCTTCCCTCACCGACATGGCGCCAGCGGCGCGCGCTTCAAGCAGATGGCCGAGGACAAAGCCACGAAGGCATTTCAAAAGGCACACGGCAGCATCAAGCGCAACCGCACGCGAGCGCAAATCCTGGTCGGCCACAAGCGGGTGCCCATCACCCGCGGCACACTTTTCGCCGCCGTCTGACGTAAAACCATGGCTCGCGTTGCCGGCGACCTAAGCATCTCGGAGCGCGCGCTGCGCGAAGTTTGCAAGAAGCACAGAATCCCGATGCGTGGACACTTCAACCACAAGAGCGCAAAAGATCGTCCGCCGAAGCCGAAGTTGCCGCCGTTGGGGACGCGGCCCGCCGATCGATCAGCGAACGGGAGGATTGTATCGATCCAGGACCACTGTTCTTGAGGCGCTCTGCGACGCCGGTCGCAAGTTGCCGTCGCTGAACTTGTGATAGTGGTCGAATTGCTGTTGCTCACCGCGCAGCTGCGGCGTTTCGCCGGGCGAATACCGCTTATCTGCACCACTCCATCGATCGGATCCCGACACGACGCACCCCGTCCTAGTTCAGACGCCGGATGCATACCATCGTTGGATAGGTATCACTGTATCGTCGTGGCCACACACGCGGTAATCCGCCCGGCAGCAGTACACAGAATGTTTCCGTGGATCTCCGTGCGTGAACAGAGTCTCGACCTTGTTTAGCGACAAAATAGGCCTGAATCGAAGCCCATGGGCGCACCGCAGACGCTAATTATTCGTGAATTGCCCCGTCGATGCCCCGTAGGAATACTGACTCTCGCGATGGAGGCGCAACCTTTCGCGTAGTAGACTTTCGCCTGGGCGCGCGGCGCAATCGGTTTGATAGTAAGCGCGCGAGTGGCGCCATTTGAGGTCAAGGCACAACGGCCTCCGGCTCTTCCTCGCCGCGGCTCTCCTTCTCCGCTGACGGTGTAGCTGCCCGAGCGAGGCTCTGAAATCACGAGCACAACACTGAGGGCAAGGATGGCCGCACGAGCAATTGTCGCGTCCTCGCAGTTTGCTTAATGAAGGCACTGGCGCGGGACCGGAACCCCGCGCGCCCAGCGGGAACTTCCGGGATGATTTTGAGCACTCACGCGATTGTAGGAGCGGCTGTAGCCAGCTTCATGCCCGAGCACCCAGTACTGGCGTTTGTCGCCGGGGTTGCCAGCCATTTCGCAATCGACGCGATCCCGCATTCGGACTATCGGCTCAAGTCGATCTCCATTGGGCGAAACCGGTCAGCCCTCACGTTTGATCAGTTGATCCTTCGCGATCTGACTCTTCTTGCCGCCGACGTAGGGATCGGCGTTGCTGTTGCGCTCTGGTTGTACGCCGGCTCCGGAGCAACGCTTGCGGTTCTTTCCGGAGCGATCGGCGCTATTCTGCCGGACCCCCTACAACTCGCCTATCGGCTGTATCCTAAAGAGCCCTTGCGGTCGCTGCAGCGCTTTCACGTCTGGGTACACACTAAGCGAAAGCTCGGCCCTCGGCTCGCCGCTACTTCGCAGTTTGCTTTTGTGCTGCTCGTCATCGGCGTCGCTGACGTACTGCAACGAAGCTTCGCGATGGGTAGCGCGGGACCGTAGCCCGGCGCTCTGCTCCATCGCTTGGCAACTATCGCGGTCCCCTCATGCGCACTGGGATCGGCTGTAGCAGGAACCGGGCGGCCCGAATGAGGCCACCTGGTGCTCGACAGCGAGCCAGACACGCGCAGAAACGATCCGCTGGCGGAACTTTAAAATGTTTTCCCTGTTGGGGCTTCGACGGGGCTTCACAACGGACCGCGTTCTGGCAATTATTTCCTTTTTATAGAAAAAGGGGATTGGACGAAGTGACGTCAGTTTCAAGCCATTTTCAAGAACCGCAGTTTTCTGAAACCAGTTCCTTAGTAGGAACCCGTATCATCCGCGAAATCTTTGGGGTCGTTCGCAAAAACA
>NZ_LFLZ01000145.1 GCF_001189845.1 Bradyrhizobium tropiciagri | reverse complement strand
GGTGCTCTCTCCGCGAGTCATTCCGTGGAGAGAGCCCCACCCGCATCGCATCTCCGATGCGATGCGACCTCCCCCGCAAGCGGGAGAGGTGCAGCGAGCAAGCCGCTACGTCGCCGCGGTGGTCACACCGCCGTCGACCACGATGGTCTGGCCGGTCATGAAGGTCGAGGCGTCGGAGGCAAGATAGGCCACGGCGCCCGCGATCTCTTCGGGCTCGCCGATGCGGCGAAGCGGCGTCGACGCGGTGCGGCGCTTCAGATTGTCCGGATCCTCCCACAGCGCGCGGGCGAAATCGGTCTTCACCAGGCCCGGCGCCACGCAATTGACCCGCACGCCCTTCGGCCCCCATTCGCCGGCGAGGCTGCGGCACAGCGCAAAATCCGCCGCCTTGGAGATGCCGTAGGCGCCGATCACCGTCGAGCCGCGCAAGCCGCCGATCGACGAGATGATGACGACCGAGCCCTTGCCGCGTTCGGCCATCTGCGGGATCGCCAGCGCGGAGAGCCAGATGTTGCTCTTGACGTTCGAGCCCATGATCTTGTCGAAGGCCTCGTCCGTGATGTCGAGCAGCGGGCCGTAATAGGGATTCACCGCAGCGTTGCAGACCAGGATGTCGATCTTGCCGTAGTGCTTGATCGTGCCCGAGACCAGCGCCTCGACCTCCGCGCGGCGCGCGATGTTGCACGGGATGACGAGCGCGTCGCCGCCCGCCTTCTTGATGCCGTCGGCGACCTCCTGGCAGGCATCCGCCTTGCGCGAGGAGATCACGACCTTGGCGCCGAGCTTGGCCAGCAGTTCGGCCGAAGAGCGGCCGATGCCGCGGCTCGAGCCGGTGACGACGGCGACCTGGCCGGTGAGATCGAACGGGGTGTTTTTCATTGTTGTTGCCTCCCTGTTTGTTTCGAGCGTCATTGCGAGGAGCTCGCGACAAAATTGCACAGCAATTTTGCGCTGAAGCGACGAAGCAATCCATCTTTCCCAACGCGGTGAGATGGATTGCTTCGCTTACGCTCGCAATGACGGTGGTGCTTACGCCAGCAGCCCGCCGCCCTCGCTGACGCGACGGAGGTGATAGTCGGTGTCGCCGAGCGTGTTCTCGATCATGGTCAGCCGCTTGAAGTAGTGGCCGATCTTGGCTTCCATGGTCATGCCGATGCCGCCGTGCAGCTGGATCGACTGCTGGCCGACGAACTTCAGCGACTTGCCGACCTGCACCTTGGCGGCGGCAACCGCGGACGAACGCTCCTTGGCATCGCTGAAATCCGACGCCATGGTCGCGAACATCGACATGCTGCGGGCCTGCTCCAGCGCCACGAACATGTCGGCGGCGCGGTGCTGCAGGCTCTGGAACGAGCCGATCGCAACGCCGAACTGCTTGCGGGTCTTGATGTACTCGACGGTGTCCTTGAGCGACTGGTCCATCGCGCCGACGGCTTCGGCGCACAGCGCGGTGCGGGCTTCGTCAGCCACGCGCTCGATCAGCGGCAGGCCGTTCTCGGGATCGCCGATCGCAGCGTCCGCACCGACCTCGACATTGGTGAAGGTGATATCGGCTGCGTGCAGGCCGTCCTGGGTCGGGTAGCCCTTTTTGGTGACGCCCTTGGCATCCGCCGGGACCAGGAACACGCCGATGCCGGTCTTGTCGCGCTGGCCGCCCTTGGTGCGCGCGGTCACGACAAGCGTGTCGGCGTTCTCGCCGTTGAGCACGACGAACTTCTCGCCGTCGATCACCCAGCCGTCGCCCTTCTTCTTCGCCGTGGTCACGACGTCGAACAGATCATAGCGCGAGTTCTTCTCGAGCTGGGCAAAGCCGAAGGTCTTGCTGCCGTCGATGATGCCCGGGATGTACTTGGCCTTCTGCTCGGCCGAGCCGCCATGGCGCAGGAAGCCGCCGGCGACCACGACGGTGGCGAGATAAGGCTCGACCACCAGCGCCTTGCCGAGCGCTTCCATCACGATCATGGTCTCGACCGCGCCGGCGCCGAAGCCGCCGTCGGTCTCCGCGAAGGGCAGACCCAGCAGGCCCTGCTCGGCAAGCTTGCCCCAGAGCGCTTTGCTCCAGCCGCCCTTCTCCTTCATGTACTTCTTGCGCGCATCGAAGTCATAGGCATCGGTCAGAAGCCCGTCGATGCTCTCCTTGAGAAGCCGCTGCTCCTCGGACAGATCAAAATCCATGTTCGTTCCCTTAAACTGAAAGTCGTTACCGAAACCGGGACCTCGTCACCTCTCCCCGCAAGAGCGGGGCGAGGGAGAAGAGCATCAAAGCCCCAGCACGGCCTTGCTGATGATGTTGCGCTGGATCTCGTTGGAGCCGCCGTAGATCGAGACCTTGCGGTTGTTGAAGTAGCTCGGCGCGATCTGCGCGGTCCAATCCATGCTCTCGTTCGAGCCGGCATCGCCGTGCTCGTCATAGGGCGCGGCGAACGGGCCGATGATCTCCATCAGCAGCTCGGTGGTGGTCTGCTGGATTTCCGAGCCCTTGATCTTGAGCACCGAGGAGGCCGGATTGGGCTTGCCCTTGCCGTGCTTGCCCTCGTCGGCGACGACGCGGAGCTGGGTGAGCTCGAGCGCCTTCAGCTCGATCTCGCAGGCGGTGAGCTTCTCGCGGAACGCCGGATCCTCGATGACCGGACGGCCGCCGGACTCGACCTTGGAGGCCAGCGCGCGGATGCGGCGCAGCCGCTCCTTCGAGACGCCGACCCGGGCGATGCCGGTGCGCTCATTGCCGAGCAGGAATTTGGCGTAATCCCAGCCCTTGTTCTCTTCGCCGATCAGGTTCTCGTAGGGAACCTCGACGTCGTCGAAGAACACTTCGTTGACCTCGTGGCCGCCGTCGATGGTCTGGATCGGGCGCACGGTGACGCCCTTCGACCTCATCGAGAACACGATGAAGGAGATGCCCATCTGCTTCTTCGCGTTCTTGTCGGTGCGGCAGAGACAGAAGATCATGTCGGCGTGCTGGGCCAGCGTGGTCCAGGTCTTCTGGCCGTTGATGATCCACTTGTCGCCTTTGCGCTCGGCCGTGGTCTTCAGCGAAGCGAGGTCCGAACCGGAGCCCGGCTCCGAGAAGCCCTGGCACCACCAGTCGTCGACATTGGCGATGCGCGGCAGATATTCCTTCTTCTGCTTCTCATTGCCGAAGGTGTAGATGACCGGGCCGACCATGCTGACGCCGAAGGCGAGCGGCTGCGGCGCGGGATAGGACTGCAGCTCCTCGTTGAAGATGTAGTGCTGCACGGTGGTCCAGCCGGTGCCGCCATATTCCTTCGGCCAGTGGGTGACGCCCCAGCCCTTCTTGTTGAGGATGCGCCACCAGGTGACCATCTCGTCCTTCGACAGATGGCGGCCTTCCTGCAGCTTGCGCCGGGTCTCCGGCGGCACGTTGTTCTTGAAGAACTCACGCACCTCCTCACGAAACGCTATCTCTTCCTTGGTGAAAGCGAGATCCATCGGATCCTCCTTTTGAGCGAAAACTAACGCCTTGTTTCGTTGTCGTCCTGGCGAAAGCCAGGACCCATTACCACCGGCCTTCGTTGTCTTGCGAAGGCGACTGCCGTCTGTGCCCCTTACCCCGGCCGCGGGGTATGGGTCCTGGCTTTCGCCAGGACGACGACGGAATTACTGCAACACTTCAAACAACCCGGCCGCGCCCATGCCGCCACCGACGCACATGGTAACGACGGCGTACTTGGCCTTGCGGCGGCGGCCTTCGATCAGCGCGTGACCGGTGAGCCGCGCACCCGACATGCCGTAGGGATGGCCGACCGAGATCGCACCGCCATTGACGTTGATCTTCTCCGGATCGATGCCGAGCTTGTCGCGGCAGTACAGCACCTGCACCGCGAACGCCTCGTTGAGCTCCCAGAGGTCGATGTCGTCGACCTTGAGGCCATGACGCTTCAAGAGCCGCGGCACCGCGAACACCGGGCCGATGCCCATCTCGTCCGGCTCGCAGCCGGCGGACACGAAGCCGCGGAAGATGCCGAGCGGCTGCAGCCCGCGCCTGGCGGCCTCCTTGTCGCTCATGATCACCGTGGCGCTGGCGCCGTCCGAGAGCTGGCTGGCATTGCCGGCAGTGATGGTGAAGCCCTCACCGCGCACCGGCTTGAGGCTGGCGAGCCCTTCGGCCGTGGTCTCGGGCCGCGGACCTTCGTCCTGCGACAGCGTCACTTCCTTCATCGTGACCGCACCGGTCGCCTTGTCGGTCACCGCCATCATGGTGGTGATCGGCGCGAGCTCGTCCTTGAACTTGCCGCCCTGCTGCGCGGCCGCGGTGCGGCGCTGGCTTTCCAGGCCGTATTCGTCCTGCTTCTCGCGCGAGATGTTGTAGCGCTTGGCGACGATCTCGGCGGTATCGATCATGGGCATGTAGACCTCACCCTTGATCTTGAGCAGCGCCGGATCCTGGGCGTGGAACGCGTTCATCTTGTCGTTCTGCACCAGCGAGATCGATTCACCGCCGCCGCCGACCGCGATCTCGACGCCGTCGAAGATCACCGAGCGCGCGGCGAGCGCGATCGCCTGCAGGCCGGACGCGCACTGGCGGTCGATGGTGGTGCCAGCAACCGTCACCGGCAGGCCGGCGCGGAGCAGCGCCTTGCGCGCGATGTTGCCGCCGGTCGCGCCCTGCTGCATCGCCGCGCCCATCACGACGTCCTCGATCTCCTTCGGATCGACCTTGGCCCGCGCCACCGCCTCGCCGATCGCGTGGCCGAGCAGGGTCGCGCCCTCGGTGGCGTTGAGCGCGCCGCGATAGGCCTTGCCGATCGGCGTGCGGGCGGTGGAGACGATAACGGCGTCGGTCATGAACGGGATCCTGCAGTCTGTTGTTGAGTGGCTTGAGAGGACTTCGGCTGTTGCTGGCGCAGTTCGTGACGCGACAGCTTTCCAACCGGAGTGCGCGGCAGTTCGTCGACGAACTCGACCGCGGCCGGCAATTCATGCTTGCCGACCTTGCCGGTGAGGAACGCGCGCAGCTCGTCGATCGAGAACGTCTTCTCGCCGTCGCGCAGCTTGATGAAGGCCTTGGCCGCCTCGCCGCGGTAATCGTCGGGAATCCCGATCACGATCACCTCCTGCACGGCAGGGTGCGTGTAGATCGCCTGCTCGATCATCTGCGGATAGACGTTGAAGCCGCCGGAGATGATCATGTCCTTCTTGCGATCGACCAGGTAGAAATAGCCGTCGGCGTCCATGTAGCCGATATCGCCGGTCAGGAAGCGGTCGCCGACGAAGGCCTCGGCGGTTTCCGCCGGCCTGTTCCAGTAGCCCTTGGTGACGTTCGGGCCGCGGATGCGGATCTCGCCGACCTCGCCGACCGGCATCACCCTGGTGGAATCCTCCAGCGACACCACGTCCATCTCGATGCCAGGCAGCATCAGCCCGATCGAGCCCGGCTTCTCCGGTCCTTCCTTGGGATGGCCGGTACCGGGCGAGCAGGTCTCGGTCATGCCCCAGCCGCTCTTCAGCTTCATGCCGACGCGGCGCTCGAAGATCTTGGCGACCTCCACCGGCAGCGGCGCGCCGCCGGAGCCGGCGACCACCAGCGAGGAGAGATCGCGCTTGTCGAGATCGGGCAGCGAGGCGATCGCGATCCACATCGTCGGTACGCCGGGAAACACCGTCGCGCGCTTGACCTCGATGTCGCGCATCACGGCCTCGACGTCGAAGCGCTGATGCAGCGAGATCAGATGGCCGCGCCGGATCACCGACAGCAGCACGACGGTCAGCGCATAGATGTGAAACAGCGGCAGCACGCAGATCACGCGCTCGATCGCGTTGCGTTCGAGCCGCCCGGGCTTGCCCCAGACATCGTAGATCGACACCGCCGCGGTGAGATTGCCGTGGCTGAGCATGGCGCCCTTGGGCAGGCCCGTGGTGCCGCCGGTATATTGCAGCAGCGCGACGTCCTCGACGTCGACCGCGGGCCATTGCGACGGCCTGGTCGCGCCGTCGATGAACGGACGATGCGTAATGATCGCAGGATTTTCAGGCAGCGCGGTCTGTGGCGTGCCGGCCTTGCCCCAATTGTCGTCCTCGCAGACGATCAGACGATCGAGCAAGCCCTTGTCGAGAAACTTCAGCGCGGTCGGCAACAGCGCCGAGAGATTGCTGGTGACCAGCACACGCGCGCCGGAATCGGAGAGCTTGTGCGACAGCGCGATCTCGCCGTCGAGCGGCGACAGATGCACGACGCGGGCGCCGGCCTTCAGCGCGCCGAAGAAATTGATCGGATGGTCAGGCGAATTGCCGAGAAACAGCGCAACCGACGTACCCTTGCCGTAGCCGGCCCGCAGGAAAGCGGCAGCGGCGGTCTCGACCAGGGACTCAAGTTCGCTGTAGCTGATCTGCCGGTCGCGGAATTCGAGCACCGGGCGCGCGCCGAACTCGGCCGCGGCTTGCGAGAGCAGGTCCGGCAGCGTGCCGCGCGTGATCTCGTCGCTCCACTTCACGCCCTTGGGATAATATTGTTCGCCGGGATAGGTCATGGATGCATCGACTGATGTGAGGTGAGCATCGGCGCGATGGCTCCCCTCCCCCTTGTGGGGAGGGGTTGGGGAAGGGGGTTCACACGGGCAGTGCCGATGCGGCCACCCCTCTCCCTAACCCTCTCCCACAAG
>NZ_LFLZ01000144.1 GCF_001189845.1 Bradyrhizobium tropiciagri | reverse complement strand
AGCTTGAGGTCACCTTTGGCTTCGACTGGCTTGCGAGGTTGATGATAACCCGCCTCGACGTCTCTGCCGCTGAGCGTCGAGAAGCCGCGGTGCAGCTGGAGCGGTGGTCACAGTCAGGCTCGCCTCGCGGCAAAGGAGGTTGTCATGCCGCGCATTGGCCGAGGAGAGCTCGCCATCCTGGCGGTGCTGATTGGATTGCTTGTGCTGGCCGTCATACTTGCGGTTGCGGGCTGGAATTCCGCGGGCTCAGCCGACATGACCAGCGCCGGTTGGGTGGCGATGGGCTTTGGCATCTTCTTCTCCCTCGTCATTGGTTGTGGCCTCATGGCACTCATGTTCTTCAGCAGCAGGCGCGGATACGATGAAGCGGCGGATCCGTTCCGAGGTCATGAGCTTTCAGAGGAGAAGCCCCCTGAGACGGCTGCCGATGCTCTTCGCAAGCAGACCGACGGGCCACCGATCAAACTGGTCAACCGGAAGAGATGAGCGAGGGGTGAGAACGCGCTGGCCGGTGATGCGACCCGCTTCAATGGGGCACGCCGGCGAGCCTAACTTATGTCAATCGCTGCGACGCTTCGTTCGTTGACGCTGGGAGCCGATCACAGCCGATCGGGGCGCTTACGCATCGCATCCAGCACGGCTTGATCATTGGTAGCGTTGGTAGCCAATTTGACGAGCAACATTCGGCTCTGGGATCAGACGCCAACCACCGATTGACCACCGAAACCCCGTGAACAAACAGCGATAACGGTGGTCAATCAGGATCAAGCTTCATTGATTTTGTTGAGTTTTTCGATCGCTGATTACGTTCGGGACGCAGGGGTCGCAGGTTCGAATCCTGCCACTCCGACCATCTTTCCAAGCACTTATAGTTTCTGTGTTTTTTGTGCGCAACGAGATGCGCATCGATTTGTCGCGCGGCTGCCATGCCGTTCGATTTCGGGCCGCGCGTCCCTGGTGTCGGGGAGTAGCTCAAGCTGGCCGCGATGATTCGACGCCGCTCGGAACCTGAAATCGGACGATCGTTGAGCGCGAGGGAAACGGCCCCGGACGTGATGTTGCCTAGCACGTCACCAAACACCACGAGGCCTCCCTTCAGACCTATCGGCCGATCTTGGCCGACATCAAAGCACGAATACCCCGCGGCGAGTAGTGCTCGCTGTGCCGGCGCGTTGCTGACATTGTGTCAGGGATTGCCGACCTCGAAGGCCAGCAGGACGTTGCCGGGCAGGCCGCCCCATTGCGCGTAGCCGGAATTGACGTACAGCATGCCGTCCACGACGATCGGCCCGGGTCCGTCCATGGCGCCGCCATGGGCCGGAACGCCGTTTACCGTGGTGTACTCGTGCGCGGTGTCGATCTCCCAAAGCAGCTTTGCGTCATCGCTTGCGTAAGCTCTCAAGAAGCCGCTCACGCCGCCGGAGAACACGACGCCGGGAATCGCGGTGACCGCCGCGGAGAGGGCAGGACTGCATTGCGGGCGGTCGCCACACGCAACCGGCGCCACCTGCATCGCGATTTTCCCGGTCGCAAGATCGAGGCCGAACAGGCCGCCGCCTTCGCTTGAATTGAGACGCCTCGAGCCGTCCTTCAGGAACCGCACGTCCGAGTTGGCGACATAGATTCGGTCCTGGTCCGCGGCGGAGCCCCATTCGGTGCCGCCCAATGGGCCACCTTGGCCGATCCGCGTCTGCCAGAGGATCTTGCCCTCATGGTCGGGATCCAGCGCATGCACCACGCCGGATTTCTGGCCGATGACGAGCGCGCGATGTCCATCACGCAGGCTCACCAGGATCGGCGATTGCCCGAAATCGTGATCGGGACCACGATCTTGCGGACAGTTGCTCTGGTCGGTGCCGAAACACGCGACGACAAAGCTGTCCTTCGGCGTGGCCTGCTGATGCCAGAGCATTTTGCCGGTCGCGAGATCGAATGCGAGGATGGCGTCGCTGGTGTCCGTTGCCGGGTCGGCATAGCTGTTCGACGTCGCGACATAGAGCGCCTTGCGCTGAACGTCGATCGTGGGAGCGGACCAGACCGACGCGCCAGCCGGACCGTACAGCTGGGTCCCGATCGCGTTCGTCCGTGTCGGATGCGGCGCTTCAGCAATGGTATAGGTCTTCCAGACCTGCGCGCCGCTCTCGGCCTTCAGCGCAACGACGCTGCCGCGAAACGTGCAGCATTGGTAGGTGGGGCGAGACCCTGTCGCTTCCTCGATCGATGACACGCCGACATAGACGACGCCGGAATGGAACACGGGCGCGCCGGTGATCCGGGCGGCCAGATGATCCTCGATCCTGGTCTTCCAGATCAGCGTGCCGGTTGTCGTATTCACCGCGTAGATGTTAGCAAGCAGATCGCCAAAGAAGACGACCGGCTGGCCGTCATCCATCGCGGCGAAATTGATCGCCGCCCTGACCGGCGCCTCGGTCGGAAACACCCAGCGGGTGCATCCGCTCTTGGCGTCGAGGGCGTGGACCTTGCGGTCGGTGCCGCCGACGAACAGCAGGCCGCCGATGACGGTCGGCTGAGCGAACGCGATTGATGCGCCGGGAAACCCGAAGGCCCATTTCAGACGCAGCCGGGAGATCTGGTCCTGCGTGAGGCCGGCCATCGCTGCCGGCTGAAACCGGCTGTTGTTGAGATCGGCGCCCCAGCCGTTCCACCGTGGCCCGTCGATCGCCCTGGGAAAGCCGGTCTCGCTCTGCGCGCATTGGCCTGGGTTCTCAGCCGCCGCATGCGAAGCGGCCTTCCCGGTGACGAGCGAGGCGATGGCCGCCCGCTCGTCATTGCTCAGTCCCTGCGCGAAGGATGTCATCGGGCCCGTGGTGATCGCGCCCAGAACCTCATCGAACGACCTTGACTGCAGCGCGGCGCGGTTCGGCGCCCGAATATTCGCGTCCGTACTGTCGTGACACTGCGCGCAGCGTTGCGCGTAGAGGGCGGCACCGGCTTGCTGCGCTGTCGCAGGCAGGCAAGAGCCGATCAGGATGACGGCAATCGCGGCACTCAGTTTCATCTGGGTTCACCGGCGTTGGCTTCGATGAGATGAGCGATCGCAGCGTAGCACAACCCTGATGGATGTCGGCGTGCCCTGCGGAGGCTGGCGACGCGTATCTGACGGTGCCGGGCTCGCTCGGGCCGCCCTCAATTCCGACGCCCGTGGGCGCGATCTCCCATTGACAGGCTGCCTGTTGTGATAGAATTATAACACAATAAGTTGCAAAAATAACAAGATGTCATCATCGCATCAGCGTTTCGCGCGGGCGGCGGGAGGAAAATGGAATTGTCCGGTTCGATCGCGGCAGAGCCTCGGCCGTCGACATCGCTTTTGATGGTCGGTGGCATCAACAAGCGCTTTGGCGGCGTGCGGGCGCTGCGCGACGTCAACCTCGAGGTCCGTGCCGGCGAGGTGCATGCGCTGCTGGGCGAAAACGGGGCCGGGAAATCCACGCTGATCAAGATCCTCAGCGGCGTGCATGCGGCCGACAGCGGCACCATCGAGATCGCCGGCAGGCCAGTGACGTTCGACAGCCCGGCACGGTCGCGCGAGGCCGGGATCGCCGTCGTCTACCAGGACCTCAGCCTCGTCGAATCGCTGAGCGTCGCCGACAATCTGTTGCTCGGCCGCGAGCCGCGCGCGCGGTTCGGCTTTGTCAGGAAGCGCGAATTGATGGCCAAAGCCGAAGCGTTCCTGGGCGAGCTCGGCATTCCCCTGGATACCAAAGCTGCGGTCGGCTCGCTGCCGTTCGCCTATCGCCAGATGACGGAGATCGCCAAGGCGCTGATGGGCGAGGTGCGGCTGCTGATCCTCGACGAGCCGACATCCTCGCTGACCTCGGATGAGGTCCGCATCCTGTTCGATGCGATCGGCAAGGCGACGCGCCGCGGCGTCGGCGTGATCTATGTGACGCATCGGCTCAACGAGGTGTTCGAGATCTCGCAGCGGGTCACCGTGTTGCGCGATGGCGCCAACGCCGGCACCTTCGTCACGGCCGAGACCGACATGAAGCGGCTGGTCAACGCCATCATCGGCACCGATCGCTTGGCGCCCGCCGCATCGCGCGCCGCGCCTGCGGCACCACGAGCGGTCGATCCGTCGCCGGTGCTGTCACTGTCTGATGTCTCCAACGACCGGCTGTCGGCCGTCGACCTGTCGGTGATGAAGGGGGAGATCCACGGCCTTGCCGGACTGATCGGCAGCGGACGCACGGAAATTCTCGAGACGATCTTCGGACTTCGGCCGGTCGAGCGCGGCGCATTCGAGATCGAGGGCCGCCCTTGGCTGCCGAACAGCCCGGCCGATGCGATCGACCAGGGCGTCGCACTGGTGCCGGAAGATCGGCACGTGCAGGGCCTTGTGCTGGATCATTCGATCGAGCGCAACATCACCTTGCCGCGGATTCCGCATTTCTCGCGCTGGGGCTTCATGCAGCAGCGCGCTGCCATCAGGCGCGCGGAGACCGCCGTCGCCCGGGTTTCGGTGAAGGCGCAGGGCGCCTCCAGCCTGGTCAGGACATTGTCCGGGGGCAACCAGCAGAAGGTCGTGTTCGGGAAATGGAATGATCCGCGGCCGCGCGTGCTGCTGCTCGATGAGCCGACGGTCGGCGTCGATGTGGGCGCCCGCGAGGAAATCTACGGCGTGATCCGTAACGCCGCCCGCGACGGCAGCGGCGTGCTGGTCGTCTCGTCCGATCTCGTCGAACTGATCGAGCTCTGCGACCGCATCTCGGTGGTCGTCGACGGACGCGTGGCGCGGACGCTCGTGCGCGGGGAGATCGTTGATGCCGAAGAGCTGCATCATCTCCTGCAGATCTACCAGGCTTCCGGACAAGGCGTATTGCAAGAGCAGCCCGCATGACTGAACTGACCGCGCCCAACGTCGCCGCCGCGCCGACCCGATCCGATCGGCGCCGCAAGCTGCTGCAGAACCTGCTGCGCGGCGAGCGGCCCTACATGCTGTACATCGCCTTCGTGGTGCTGCTGGTCGTGTTCAGCCTGTCCTCGCCCTGGTTCCTGTCGGTCGACAATTTCCTGAATATCGGACGCCAGACCACGCTGGTGTCGATCATCGCGGTCGGCATGACCTTCGTGATCATCGCGCGTCAGATTGATCTTTCGGTCGCATCGACATTGGCTTTGTCAGGCATGGCTGCGGCGCTGGCGATGAGCCAGATCAGCAACAGCTGGATCGTCGGCGCCGCCGCCGGGCTCGGCACCGGCGCGCTGGTCGGATTGCTCAACGGCATCCTGACCACGCAGCTGTCAATTCCGTCCTTCCTGGTGACGCTGGGCTCGCTGAGCATGGCGCGCGGCCTCGCAATGATGGTGACCAATACGAAGCCCGTCATCATCACCAACGAGACCTATTTCGCGATCTTCGGTGAAGGCACGTTCTTAGGGATTCCCGTTCCGATTGCCTGGACGCTGGCGGCGATGATCGTCGGCATTCTGCTGCTGCACTACAACGTGTTCGGCCGTCGCATCTATGCGGTCGGCGGCAATCCGACCGCGGCGCTCTATTCCGGCATCAACACCAAATGGGTGACGACCGCAGCGTTCGTGCTGACCGGCGCGCTGGCCGGGCTTGCGGCGCTGGTGCTGTCGGCGCGCTCGCATGCCGCGCGGCCCGACGTCGTGCAGGGGATGGAGCTCGACGTCATCGCTGCCGTGATCCTCGGTGGTTGCAGCCTGTTCGGCGGCCGCGGCTACATCCTGGGAACGCTGTTCGGCAGCCTGATCATCGGCACGCTCAACAATGGCCTCGTGCTGCTCGGCGTCAGCTCGCCGATGCAGCTCGTCATCAAGGGAGCAATCATCGTGGCGGCGGTCGCCTTCACGAAACGCTAGTCGAAGTCAGGCGCAGCGCAACGGCCGCAAGGTCACTGCGTCGCAAGGGTAGGGGCAAGGTCGCCGGCCTCCGGTCAATCGGCGACCAAACACGGGAGGAAACAATGAAGCCAATCTTGCGACAAACCCTGCCGCTGACCGCGCTGATCGCGGCGACGGCCATTTCGATCGCCCCCTCGGCCCGCGCCGAAGTGCCGGCAACCTGCGTCAAGGGCGTCGATCTCGCGACACTCGGACCGAAATCGATCGTCGGCCAGGGGCCCCACGGCGAGAAGGCCGCTTCGCCCGAAGTCCTGGCGCTGTCGGACGCCGACGCCGCCAAGGTCAGGGAGAAGCACTTCAAGGTCGGCATCTCGATGCAGACGGTCAACCTCGACTGGGCGCAGCTGCAGATCCAGGGCATCACCGACACGCTGAAGAAGTACGGCGTGACGGTGACCGGCGTCGCCTCCGCTGAATATCAGGTGGACAAGCAGATCGCCGACATCGAGAACACCATCCAGCAGCATCCGGACGGCATCATCTCGATCCCGGTCGATTTCACCGCGACCGCCCCGACCTACAAGAAGGTCGCCAAGGCCGGCATCAAGCTGGTGCTGATGGACAGCATTCCGACCGGCCTGAAGCATCCCGAGGAATATGCCTCGATGATTTCGGCGGACAATCTGGGTAACGGGCAGATCGCGGCGCAGATCCTGGCGTCCTGCATGGCGCAGGGCGTCACCATCGGTCTCGTCAATTTCGGCGTCGACTATTTCAGCACCAACGAGCGCACCAAGGGCGTTCGCGAGTGGATGCAGAAGAACCGGCCCGACATCAAGATGAAGCAGGTCGACTTCACCGATCCGCCGAAGGTGTCGCAGATCGCAGGCGATTTCCTCACCGGCAATCCTGACGTCAAGGGCGTGTTCGCGGTCTGGGATCAGCCGGCGCTCGATACGCTGAGCTCGATGCGCGCGCAGGGCATCGACATTCCGGTCACGACCGTCGATCTCGGCCTGCAATCGGCGATCGAGATCGCCAAGGGCGGACCACTGAAGGCGACCGGGTCGCAGCGTCCCTATGACCAGGGCGTCGCGGAGGCGATGGCCATGATGAACGCGCTGCTCGGCAAGGAAACGCCGGCCTGGGTCGGCGTGCAGTCGCTGCCGGTGACGCAGTCGAACGTGCTGGAATCCTACAAGACGGTGTTCAAGAAGGAGCCGCCGCCGGAACTGACCGACGCTTGCAACAAGGCCAAGCCTGCCTGCAACTGATCTTTGGCCGGCGATGCGCGGTGTCGCAACAGCGTGCATCGTGGACGAAGCTGACCCGGGCGAGCCAGCCCCCGCCCGGGTCAGATTGTTTTCGAGCGAAGGCTACGCGCTCGCTTCACCTCTCCCCATTGGGGAGAGGTCGATTTGCGGAGCAAATCGGGTGAGGGGCCGCAGCTCTAACGAGGGACCGCAACCCCTCACCC
>NZ_LFLZ01000143.1 GCF_001189845.1 Bradyrhizobium tropiciagri | reverse complement strand
GGGTGAGGGGTTTCTCCACTTGCTCGATCATCGCTTGCGGCGCCCCTCACCCGCCCGCGCGTTGCGCGGTCGACCTCTCCCCGTAAACGGGGAGAGGTGAAGTAGAGTCGGTTGCGCGTGCGGCGCGGATGAAGGCGCGGATCAACTCGGGATCCTTGACGCCGGGCGTGCGCTCGACGCCCGACGAGACGTCGACGCCGCCGGCGCGGGTGACGCGGACGGCTTCAGCGACGTTCTCGGCGTTGAGGCCGCCGGAGACCATGTAGGGCAGCGCGAGATCGAGATTTTCCAGCACGTGCCAATCGAACGGCGCGCCGAGGCCGCCCGGCCGCGTGGCATCCTTCGGCGCGCGGGCATCAAACAGAATGCGGTCAGCAACACTGACGTAACCCGGCAGCGGCGCGAGGTCGGCTGCGGTCTCGACCGGCAGCGCCTTCATCAGCGGCAGGCCGAATTTCTGCTTGAGATCACGCAGCCGCGCGGTGGTTTCCTTGCCGTGCAGTTGCAGGATGTCGGGCCGCAACGTCTCGATGATGTTCTCGATGGTCGCATCGTCGGCATCGACGGTCAGCGCGACCTTGACGGCGCGGCCCTTGGCCTGTTTGCCGAGCTCGCGCGCGGTCTCGAGGCTGATATGGCGCGGCGACGGCGGAAAAAACACGAACCCCACCATGTCGGCGCCGCCCTCCAGCGCGACGTCGAGCGTCTCGCGCGTGGACAGGCCGCAGATTTTGACGAGCAGGGGCATGGTCTCGAAACGGGTCTCAAAACAAGGTTTCGGGCGGCCGGAACCGGGGTGAACCCTGGTCCGACGGGGCGGGTTCTACAACGTCGCGCCCTGCTTGTCTCGCCCATTGGGTCCGTAAAACCCGAGTTGGGCCGCGGCCGGGCGGCGCTGCGCGTCGTCCCGGGAGGCCGCAGCCCTGAGGTCTGCGAGCTCGGTGCGGATGTGGCGGGCGTCGGCCTCGTGCTGCCGGGCGGCGCGGCGCCAGCGCCCCTGCTTGAACCAGGTCGCCATGCCACCCGCCATCACGCCCAGGATCGCCGAGGCGATGATGACCACGAACAGAGGCAGTGTAACCGCAACCGTCGGCGTCACGGAATTGAAGGGATCAAACGACACCGTCACCCAGTGACGGTTGGCGACGGCAAAGATGATGAAGACCAGTCCGAGCGGAATGACGACCACTGCCGTGAAGAACTTTCGCATGACCATCTCTCGCAGCGATGGAGAAAGTGCGGGCACATCGCCCGCAGCACGGCAACGCCGGAGGCGGCGCTCAGGCGTCAGCCTTAAGCATCAGCCTTGGGCGCGTCGATCTTGGAGGCTCCCGCCTCGGCCTCGTCGCGATTGAGACGCTCGCGCATTTCCTTGCCGGTCTTGAAGAACGGCACGCTCTTCTGGTCGACCGGCACATGCTCGCCGGTGCGCGGATTGCGGCCGGCACGCGCCGGGCGATGCTTCACCGAGAATGCGCCGAAACCGCGCAGCTCGACGCGGTCGCCACGCGCCAGCGCCGCGACGATTTCATCGAGAATCGCATTCACAATGTTCTCGACGTCCCGCTGGTAGAGGTGCGGGTTGTGCTCGGCGATACGCTGAACAAGTTCGGATTTGATCATCGAAAATGGGATCCGGGCTCTTGCGGAAACCCATTTCCGTGAAAATGCCGTGCACTGTCAAGACGCTAAATCGATTTAGGACGCCGTGAAATCGCGTGACAAATAGCCCAATTAGGGCATGCGGCGATTCCCGCAGAGCGGGAATACCTTGATCAGCACGCGTTTCGCACTCGACTAGTCGGTTCCTCCCGGCGCCCACAGCGCCAGCATGCCGTCGAGCCCGAACCGATCCACGGCCTGGGCTACGCCACCCTGCTCGATCCGCCGCGCGATGGCACCAAGGCCGAACGCATCGAGCGTCATCGACGCTGCGGTGCGCAGGAAGGTGAGGTCGCTGAATCGCGGATTAAGCGTGTAATTGCGCACCGGCAGGTCGCTTTTGACCTTCTTCTCCGCCACCAGCCAGGCGATCGCGGTCTTTTCATCCCCAAGCTGATCGATGAGCTTGAGATCGACCGCCTGCCGGCCGGTGAAGACGCGTCCGTCAGCGACCTTCTCCAGCAGGGCATCGTCCATGCCGCGCCGCTCCTTCACCAATCCACGGAACCAGGCATAGGAATCCTTGACCAGACCCTCGATCGCGGCCCGGGCCTCGGGGCTGGTCGGCTCCATGCCGTTGGGCGCCGCTTTCAGCGGTGAGGATTTGATTTCCTCCATCTTCACGCCGACGGTCTTGAGCAATTCCGAAACGTTGGGAAACTGGAAGAGCACGCCGATCGAACCGACCAGCGAGGTCTGCTGGGCGACGATATGATCGGACGCGATCGCGGTGATGTAGCCGCCAGAGGCCGCCAATCCCTCGACCACGACGACGAGCGGCTTCTTCGCCTTCAACTGCATCAGCGAGTCGTAGAGCTGCTCGGAGCCCGCGGTGGTGCCGCCGGGCGAATTGATATGCACGACAACCGCCGCATAGCTCGACTTGCCGAGCCGCTCCAGCGCCTCGACGCGCTGCTGGTCGCTGCGGATCAGTCCGTCGATGTTGATCCGCGCGATCGTGTTCGACGTCGACAAGCTGCCGCGTCCGCCGGCGGCGATCACGCCCACGCCGACGATGGCCGCGATTGCGATGACCGCAGCGGCAACGCGCCAGAATGTCAGCTTGCGCCTGATACGGCGACGGTCGACGATCACGTCCGAATCCAGCGACATCGGTCTCTCCAGAAATGGTCAGCGCGAAAGTCCGCGCGTTTTGCAGTCGCAGCGTCACTATCAGCTTAGCCAAATACATCAATTGCGGCGCAATATGAAGAAAACAAGGCCCGCAATTCGGCAAACAAAAGGGCCCCGGCTTGCGCCGGGGCCCATGGTTCGCTCAAATCGCGCGAACGCTTACTTGTCGGTGCCGCGGTTCTTCAGCGCGGTGCCGAGGATGTCGCCAAGCGTCGCTCCCGAATCGGAGGAGCCGTACTGCGCGATGGCTTCCTTCTCTTCGGCAACTTCCAGCGCCTTGATCGAGACCTGCACCTTACGGGCCTTCTTGTCGAACTGGATGACGCGGGCATCGACCTTCTCGCCGACGGCGAAGCGCTCGGCGCGCTGGTCGTTGCGATCGCGGGCCAGCTCGGACCGCTTGATGAAGGTGGTGAACTCGGTGCCCGAAATCCGGACCTCGATGCCGCTTTCCTTCACTTCGAGCACTTCGCAGGTCACGACCGCGCCCTTCTTGACGTCGCCCGGCTCGGCGAAGGGGTCGCCTTCGAGCTGCTTGACGCCGAGCGAGATGCGCTCCTTCTCGACATCGACATCGAGCACCACGGCCTTGACCATGTCGCCCTTCTTGAAGTTGTCGATGACCTGCTCGCCCGGAAGCTTCCAGTCGAGGTCGGAGAGATGGACCATGCCGTCGACGTCGCCCTCGAGACCCAGGAACAGGCCGAACTCGGTCTTGTTCTTGACCTCGCCCTCGACCACCGAACCGACCGGGAACTTCTCGACGAAGACTTCCCAGGGATTACGCATGGTCTGCTTGAGACCGAGCGAGATGCGGCGCTTGACCGAATCCACTTCCAGCACCTGCACTTCGACTTCCTGCGAGGTCGAAACGATCTTGCCGGGGTGCATGTTCTTCTTGGTCCACGACATCTCGGAGACGTGGATCAGGCCTTCGATGCCCGGCTCGAGCTCGACGAACGCGCCGTAGTCGGTGATGTTGGTGACGCGGCCGGTGAAGCGGGCACCCAGCGGGTACTTGGCTTCGATGCCCTGCCACGGATCATCCAGCAGCTGCTTCATGCCGAGCGAGATGCGGTGGGTCTCGTGGTTGATCTTGATGATCTTGACCTTCACGGTCTGGCCGATGGTCAGCACCTCGGTCGGGTGGTTGACGCGGCGCCAGGCGATATCGGTCACGTGCAGCAGGCCGTCGATGCCGCCGAGATCAACGAACGCACCGTAATCGGTGATGTTCTTGACCACGCCGTCGATCACCTGACCCTCTTCGAGGTTCTGCACCAGCTCCTGGCGCTGCTCGGCGCGGGTCTCTTCGAGAACCGTGCGGCGCGACACCACGATGTTGCCGCGGCGGCGGTCCATCTTGAGGATCTGGAACGGCTGCGAGTTGTTCATCAGCGGCGCAACGTCGCGGATCGGACGAATGTCGACCTGCGAGCGCGGCAGGAAGGCCACCGCGCCGTCGAGGTCGACCGTGAAGCCGCCCTTGACCTGGTTGAAGATGACGCCGTTGACCTTTTCGTTGTTCTGGAACGCCTTCTCGAGCTTGCCCCAGCTCTCCTCGCGGCGCGCCTTGTCGCGCGACAGCACGGCTTCACCGAGCGCATTCTCGATACGGTCGAGGAACACCTCGACTTCGTCGCCGACCTTCAGGTCGCTTTCGCGGCCGGGGCCGGCGAATTCGCGCAGCGCGACGCGGCCTTCGGTCTTCAGGCCGACGTCGATGACGGCCATGTCCTTCTCAATTGCAACCACCTTGCCCTTGATGACCGAGCTTTCCTGCAGATTGCCGCCGGCAAATGACTCATCAAGCATCGCCGCGAAATCGTCGCGGGTGGGAGTATAGGAAGACGCAGAATTCGAAACCATTTGTTCTCCAGATGCGGGATCTCGCCGGCCATTCGGGTTGATGGGCGCACCGCGCGTGAAGTGTCAGGGTTCCGCAAACCCTGAGACCGCTCATTGCAGGAGGTGCAACAGCGGGCCGGCAGCAAGACTGCACGTTCGGTACGTTTGAAGTTTCCGGAGCGTGATTTAAGAAAATATCGACTGCAAGGCCTGGGAGCGGGCGTTCCTCCAGATGCGGCGTCAGTTTTGCTTGAGGATGGCTCAAACCCGGCGCCGGCCCGCTCGGACACGGCCTCGACAGGGTCGATGGTGCTCCGAACGGCGCTGATATAGCCCTGCGAGCCGCCCTCGGCAAGCAGGAAATGCCCCATTTTGCTGGGTTTTCGGGCCAAAGCGCGCTTTGACGCCGGCGATTCTAGCGCTTGGCGCGGGCCGCCTCGACGATGGCGATGGCGGCGCGGACGCCGGCCTCGATGTCGAGATTGGAATTGTCCAGCGTGTGGGCGTCCGCCGCCGGCCGCAACGGCGCAACGGCCCGGTTTTTGTCCCGCTCGTCGCGCTTGAGGATGTCGGCGAGCACCGCCTGCTCGTCGGCGTCCTCGCCGCGGGCGCGGGCCTCCAGGGTGCGCCGCCGCGCCCGTACGCGGGGGTCGGCGACCACGAAGATCTTCACGTCGGCATCGGGGCAGATCACGGTGCCGATGTCGCGCCCATCCAGCACCGCCCCGGGCGGATCGGCGGCGAACTGGCGCTGGAAGTTGACCAGCGCCTCGCGCACCTTGGGAAAGGCCGAGACGACCGAGGCGCCCTCGCCGACCTTCTGGGTCTTCAGGATCGGGTTGCCGAACTTCTCGGGGTCGAGCTCGAGCGCGACCGCCACCGCCAGCGCCTCATCGTTGAGGTCGGCGCCCCGCGCCATCATCGCATAGGCCACCGCGCGGTAGATCACGCCGGTGTCGAGATGGCGATAGCCGTAGTGGTGGGCGAGCCGCTTGCCGAGCGTGCCCTTGCCGGAGGCGGCGGGTCCGTCGATGGCGATGATCATGCGAAATCAGCTCCGAGCGCGCGCATCATTGGAATGAAATCCGGGAAACTTGTGGCGATGAAGGCGGTATCGTCAATCTTCACCGGCCGGTCCGCAGCACAGCCCATCACCAGCGCCGACATCGCGATGCGATGATCCATGTGCGTGGCGACAAGGCCGCCGCCTGGGACATGGCCGCGGCCCTCGACGATCAGATCGTCGCCGGAAACCTCGACCTTGACGCCGTTGACGCGCAGCATGTCCGCGGTGGCTTCGAGGCGATCGGATTCCTTGACACGCAGCTCCTGCAAGCCGCGCATGATCGTGGTGCCCTCGGCAAACGCGGCGGCAACGGCCAGCACCAGATACTCGTCGATCATCGACGGCGCGCGCTCCGGCGGCACCTCGACGCCCTTGAGCTTAGAAGCACGCACGCGCAGTTGCGCCATCGGCTCACCGGCATCGCCGCGCACATCGCTCTCCTCGATCGCGGCGCCCATTTCACGCAGCGTGGTGAACAGGCCGGTGCGCAGCGGATTGGTCATCACGTCGGAGAACACGACGTCGGAGCCTCCGACGATCAGCGCCGCCACGATCGGGAACGACGCCGACGACGGATCGGCGGGCACCACGACGTTGGCGCCATGCAGCTCGGGCTCGCCGTTCAGCGTGATCCTGCGGCCGTGGCTGCCTTCCTTCTCCGTGGAGATCTCGGCGCCGAAATGCTTCAGCATCAGCTCGGTGTGGTCGCGGCTCGCCTCCTGCTCGATCACAGTGGTGATGCCGGGCGCGGACAGGCCCGCGAGCAGCACCGCGGACTTGATCTGGGCCGAGGCGACCGGGGTCTTGTAGACGATCGGCACGGGATAACGGGCGCCATGCAGCGTGAGCGGCAGCCGGCCGCCGTCCCCGATGTCGCTGGTCCGGGCGCCCATCAGCTCCAGCGGGTCGAGGATCCGGCGCATCGGGCGCGACCGCAGTGAGGCGTCGCCGTCGAAGATGGCCGCGATCGGGCAACCAGCGACCGCCCCCATCACCAGCCGGCAGCCGGTGCCGGAATTGCCGAAATCGAGCGGGCTTGCGGGCTGAGCGAAGCCGCCGACGCCGACGCCGGACACCGACCAGGCAAACGGCGCCGTCCGCTCCACCTTGGCGCCCAGCGCGCGCATGGATTTGGCGGTATTGAGGACGTCCTCGCCCTCCAGAAGGCCGGAAATCCGGGTTTCGCCGACCGAAAGCGCGCCCAGGATCAGGGCACGGTGGGAAATCGATTTGTCGCCGGGAACGCGGACCTTGCCGGCCAGCGGGCCGCAAGCGCGTGATTCCAGCGGGGTTGGGGTGTCAGAATGGGCCAAGATTGTGTCCTCTCGCGCCGCGGCAGGTATCACATAGGCAACACCGCGTCACGCGCCCGTCACTTGCGCGCAAACCGCTATTGACAGCGGCTGCTCAACTAGCCAAGTGAAGCACCGTTTTTCAGCAAAATTCTGGGATGACCACGTTGGCCAAGTCCGAGCTCGGAACCAAGCGCATTTGCCCGACCACGGGCAAGAAGTTCTACGACCTCAACAAGAATCCGGTGATTTCGCCCTACACCGGCGAGGTCGTGCCGATTGCGCCCGTCGCCCCCGCGCGGGGCCGTGGCGCCACCGTCAATTCGCCTGCGACCGCCGCCGACATGCCGGAGCCCGCCGAGGCCGAAGAAATGGTCTCGCTCGAGGAAGCCGATGCCGAGGAGAACACGGGCAAGGTCAAGGCCCAGGTTCCCGAATCCGAGGACGATATCGAGGTCGATGAGACGATCGACGACGATGATGACGACGATTCGACCTTCATCGCCGACGAGGAAGAGGGTGATGAGGACGTGACCGACATCATCGGTGACGTCGGCGGCGACGAAGAGACTTGATAGAAGAGACTTGAGATCGGCGCCGATCTATGATCAACGGTGCTGCCGCGCGAGTCGTCCAGGCCGCGCGGGCCGGGACTGATCCCCCAGGATCGTCCCAACTGGATAAGGGGCCATAGCTCAGCTGGGAGAGCGCTTGCATGGCATGCAA
>NZ_LFLZ01000142.1 GCF_001189845.1 Bradyrhizobium tropiciagri | reverse complement strand
AGCAGGCTGTTGAAGAAGTCCTTGAAGGGCGCGCGATGAATGGGATGTTGTCGCCGTTGAGGAGGCAGATCTCCCCTTCGAGTGAGCCGTCATCCTGCAGTTCGGCCCAGCCGTCGCCCTCGGCTGGCTCCATTTCGTCGTTTCCTTGCCAGCCGAACTCTACGGCATCGCCGTGGCAGGCTCCAAAAATGGAGCCTGTAAGGCAATCGAAGGCGAATTCGCCGCCGGCCTCAGGATGTAGGCGCTCGCCAAGGCCATGTCGTAGCCCGGGGTCTCGACCACCTGCCATCTGCCCCGAATGCTCATGCCGGTGACGCCAGAAGCTTGGGAAGCCGGATCAAATTGTAGGCTGCAAGCGCAAGGACGAAGACGGCATCCACCCGGTCGCGGCCTCGCAGCTTGACCTTGGCCAAGCCAGCGGAATCTTGATCCAGCCGAAGACTTCTTCGATGCGTTTGCGGCAGCGTTGGCTGATGTCGTAGCCGCTGTGACGCGTGGTGCGCGCGTCGATCGCCGTCTTGCGCCGCTTGCCGGTCTTACTCAGATGTCCGTCAATCGCGATATGCGGGGTAACCGATCTATCTCTTAGGTCGTGCACGAACTGCGTGACATCATAGGCCTTATCCGCCCCCAGAGTGATCCGCTTCGCGCACCCGCGCCTGTCGATCATGGCAAGCGCAATCTCCCGCTCGGCGGTGCCCGTCGCTTGGCTCACCCCGCCCAAAACCGCTAAACCATTGCGGTTCTCCATCAGCGCATGGCCCATATAGCTCAGCTTGGCCGGCTGGCCGTCACCCTTCTTGTAGAGCCGCGCCTCGGGATCGGTCGTGCTCGCATGGGTCTCGTTGGATCGCTTCTCCTTGTGGAAGCTACGCTCGCTATTGCGTCCCGGACCGTCCTCGTCTTTGTCGCTGCCATCCTTCTTCCGGAAGCTCTTGATCGAAGCCCAGGCTTCAATCAGCGTACCATCCACCGAGAAGTGATCGCTCGATAGCAGACGCTTGACCTTCGGCTGCGCCAAAAGCGCGTTCAGGAACTTGGCCGCAATCTCGCCCTCAAGCAGTCGGTCGCGGTTCTTCGAGAAGGTCGAATGGTCCCAGACGGGATCGTCCACCCCCAATCCAACGAACCAGCGGAACAGAAGATCGAACTCCATTCGCTCCATCAGCTGCCGTTCCGAGCGGATCCCGTAAAACGCCTGCAGGAGCATCGCCCGAAGCAACTTCTCCGGTGCGATCGAGGGACGACCGAAGTCCGTATAGAGCTTGCCGAACTCCCCAGAAAGGTCGCCCAGCGCCGCATTCGCCAAATCTCGGATCATTCGCAGCGGGTGGTCGACGCGAACCCGAGCCTCCAGGTCGACATAACTGAAAAGCGAGCCGGACCGTTCGTCGCTTCCACGCATCGCGCCCCCTAGTTAAATCCGGTCCTAGAGAATCACGATACGGAACGCTTCGCTACCGACTTCTTCAACAGCCTGCTAGCCGAGTTGCACACGTATCGGGGTTCATCAGCTTAATTGCAGCGAGCGTGACAATCCGGTCATTGCTGTTGAGGCCCGTGGTCTCGACATCAAAGAACGTCATACATTTTGGACTGACAGGCGGAGCTATTTTCAGGTCCGAAGACGGAAGGGACCACGCGTGCCAAGCCGGAACAGGTGGTCGCTCGCGTGGGATCGGAGCGTCCTTTGTCTCCAACGAGGGCGATGGTGCTTGCGAAGTGCTCTCCGCCGCACCAGTGCTTGAGGGCGCGGGCGGATCGGGCGTGATGGCTGAGGGGCGGTGGTTGGGGGGTACAGTTTCGGACGCGGGTGCCAGAGGGAACGAAGGGCTGTCTGTCGCACGCCCACGCGGCGGCACGGGCGGAGGGGCGTCGACGGCTGTTGCTCGGCGCGGTCTGGTGAGGACTGCCGATTGAGTGCGGTAAGGGTCAAAAAGACAATGCACGATACAGCGCCGCCAATGGCAAGCGCTAATAGGCCTTCCATGGTTTAACCCCGCCCCGCAGTCCGAGCCATCTTGATCGGTATGCGCTCCGGCTTGCAACCGAAAAGTGTGCGGCTGCGCGCCCGCGTGCGATCTGCTCTGACGTTCACGCAAAAGCCCGGCCACCAGTTATGACGGCCGGGCGAACGGAAATATGAATTTGATGAACACCGCGAATATGTTGCGATGCGAGCAGGACTTCCATCCCGGACGAATACGGGTGGCGGGCGGCGCTTAGGCGCGCTTGAGTAGGTCGGCTGTTAGCCGCCGGACCGAGGCGAGAACGCATCCACGGACGCGGCTATTCGGGTCGCCAATTCAATGGCGGTCGGCGTGGACTGTTTTTCGAGCGGCGAGCCAACGGAATGTATCGCCGCCAATCCAGCACCAGCGGTCCAAACGGCTATCGCAATTGCAGCGAGATATTTGATCCTCATGGCGATGATCCGTCCCTTCGCCCCATGAACGAACTAACTCGGAGCTCTCAGAAACGGTTCCGAGTGCTGTTCGTGTGTCAATCGGGCCCAGTGGTCTAAGCGTCGATGCCAGACCCGAATTCCTCGTCCGAACGGAACATCACGTCGCGATCCAGAGATCAAAGGAACGAAAGCGCCCTGCCAGGCTTTAGAGAAACATGAGACCGCCGCTCGCCGGTACTAAAACGGCGCATGTCGCGGATAGCCAAAGGTCGCTGCCAGCGACCCGCTGTTGAATACAAGCGCACGCGCAATGATAGCCAAAGGCGGCGGTCTCCAGTTCCATTCAGAATCGTCACCGTGCTCGCAACGGAGAGCTACGGGAGGGGGAGCGTAAGCGCGGGTCCCCGCTGAGCGCTTTCTTGCTCCGAACGAGGCTTCGTTATGCCCAAGAGCATCAACATAGACCACAAACACAGCCGCGCCATCGTTCGAGAGATCGGCGAGAAATTGCGTACGACGATGGAACCAGAGCGGGAATTGCCAGCGAACGTCAGAACGCAAATCAACCGGCTCCGCGAATTGGAAGAGCGGTCACCATCAATCCGTCCAGCGGTTGACAAGCCTCGCCGTTGCGACGCCTTGCCACTGCACAGACGGCTCCGGCCGAACAGGGACGAGCAATGCCATCGGCTAAGCGCCGTGGGTTAAAGATTTTGCAAGAATACGCAGCGGCTCAATCCGAATTGATCGGCAAAACCGTCGTCCTTACCGATGGAAAGGCCGGCACGGTGGAGAACGTTTGGCTCGATGAATTGCACGGGCTTCGGATTTCGATCGAAGGCCATGACGGGAGATGGCCGGTCTCAACCATCAAGCTTGTGGAGAGCTAGACCGCGCATCGAACTGAGCGCTGCCCAGAGCGCCTTCCTGTCAGAACATCCCGATCAAGGTGAAAACCACGACCTCGCTCAGGAAAGCGACGCGACGGGGAGAAATACGTCAGCCACGGGCAGATTGATCATATTGCGCCTCGCCTTTTGCGAAGCCCCGAAACCCATAAGCCAAACCCCCGAGCACGAAACGTTTCGGTTCCGACCGTCGAAGATCAAAATGCCTATCGAATTTCGAGTTCTCTGATCGCCTGAGCCGAAATCTCGGCGGGGCCCTCGCGGGACCGCATCGTTGACGCTATGGTTTTGAGCTTGGCGAAGGCGCAGGCGTAGGCGCCTGAGACCCCGGTGCTGCTTGATTGTCTAGCGAGGTGATTGGCTTATCTGTCCCCGCATGCGGAATGCAGGTCCCGGCATTCGCAAGTTTTCCGGTCGCACCTTCTCGAGCCCGGCGGTAGTTGCGACTGCGGCGCCGGTCGAACCGGTCTTCATCCATAGTGAAGCGCTGACTTAAAGCGGCGTAGGCATCGGCATAGGTGTGCTGTAATTGCTCCTCGGCGGTCAGGCAATCCGATAGCTTCTCAAATACAAGATCGGTTTGAACTGGTGCTACGCCACCAACCAATACAACTAGAATCCATTTCATGTCGGCGATCTCAGCATTCGAGCCTGCTGGCAAACGCCGCCGACATGGAACGGTTCCGAACGGGCCGCCAGGGCGCCGCAGTGATATTCGGCCGGTGCCGCCTTGTCCTGGTAGAGCGTCGGAGCGTTAATCTTCTCGATGTAGATCCGGCCATCCTAGATCGGCTCAAACGCTCCACACAAGGACACCCGCCTCGGTTTCAGCGGTCACCCTTATCAAACATGTCCCGAAACCCGCGCGGCAACCGAGGTAGCTCGCCTTCGGGCTTGTTGCACTTCGGGCAGGGCGCGCCGGCACCACCACATGTACAGGCGTGCGGACCGGTCCACGGCTGATCCTGGTGCGTCTCACAGACAGCTGCAATCGTCGCAGAGGATGCATGCCGGTTCGCTCATCGCATCAGCTCGAACAGTTCAAGGACATCAGCCAGCCGCAGCTTTTGTTGCCCTTTGTCATGGCTGGCTGTCGGGCTGGGCGAGGAAATCAATCCTTGTATCCATTAGACCGCGTGTCTTGAGCGCATCAGTCATGGACAAGAAGCAACCTTAATAACGGAAATCTTTTGACTGATCGCGGGCCAAACGTTTTCGTGCAGCCATGTTTAACGTCATTATTGCCTTTCTGATTATTGTGAGCGTTGGCGTTTTGATTGCCCACGCCATCGATGCGTTGCGGTCCTGAGGGCTCTCCCGCCGGGATCCAAAGCGGTTCGCGTCGGAATACTTAACCATGTGCAAAGGTAGCAACGCGCCGCGGCAATTGCGAATTGCACTAGATCAAATAGGGAAAGACATAACTTCATAGGCCGCGGTTGCCCGCCTACCACGTTGGAATGATGCAAAGTCGCCTGGACTGGTTCACCATAGGCACCAATGAAATGCGTCGGCGAACTTGGTCAGACCCCAGGGCTGCGGAGATTGACGATTGGGTCTGCAAAGAACATCCGGATCGGCCTTGGAGCGGTGTCGACGCGTGCGGTTGCGGCAGTTCCGGCGTGCCGTGCCCAGCGTGCAATCCGTTAGCTGCCGATGACGTTGAAAGCAGTTCTGCCCGTGATTCTCCGGATGGGCTGATAAAGCATTCGTTAAAGCAACCCTGCAATTCTCCTCAGATGGATCGAGACCCGCCACGGGAATGGCTCATGCCAGCGCTAAGGCGCGGCTACGCTCGATTAGCTTCCTGGATGGTACGCGACAACAGAACGCTGGAGGCTGGCCGGTCGCGGGAGCCGACGCGGACGGAGGTCCCAACTAGAATGCCGGAATCCTCAAGACGTTCGGAGCCGCCCAGACCTTAAGGAGCGTCATTTCGTGAAAGGCTTATTGCTAGCTGTTGGCATCATTTTAGTTTTTTACGTCGCCGATCAGCACTTCAACCACGGTCAATACACGGACGCTGTCCAGCGCATCGCAAGTCAGATGAGACATTCTTTCGGAGTGTAAGGCCGGGCGGTCGCTCTTCATCTTCATAGTCGGACCATCTCGCTAATGAGCAGATCGGGAATCTGGTCTGATCTTCTCTTTGAGCTTGCGATTTATCAGCATTTCGCATGCGGACAATTTAGCAGTCGACGCGCGACGCCAATACCGGGAAGGTACGGGCAATCGTCCCACCACGGGAATGGGCTCATGCAGATCGGCCCGACAATCGCGAACTAAATGCCACAGTGGCCTGCTTTGGAGTTTCGAGTGGCCTAGTTTGAACTTAACCCCGGATCAACCTTTTTGCAGCATTGGCAAATGATAGAGCGGGGTGCCAGAGCCTCGCATGAAGGGTTCAAAAGCAGCGAAGCCGGCTCCCGCGGGACACGGGACTGCGCCCCGTGTGATTACGGTACCACCCTTAGCTGCTGGGGGATGAGCTTAAGCTGGGTGTATTAAATTGGGAGAAACAGTCCGCGAGCAAATAGGATTGTCAGATGGACGAACGCGAACTCGACCTTCTCTGTGCGGTGTTCGACGGCGTAGTCGTGGCATCCTTCGGCTTGCTCGCCTTCGGCACATTTTTTCTTATGTCCATGTGACGCGCGTCCGGGCTTGTTGGAGGAAGGCGCGATTATAGCTCTGCGCCTTGTCGTAGCAGGCACGCTGAACAAAGCTGCTACGGGTAATGTCGGTGCACGCGAACGATTTGAGGTCGACCGCGCCGCGATATTTGACATCGACCGTTTCAGCGAGAGGAACCGATGTTGACAGCGCGAAGACGACGACCGACAGCACCCATGTATGTCGCGCTGCAGAATGTTTGGTGCGAATCGTTTGATGCATGGCTCTACCACTGGACGGGGAGGGTGTAGGGTTCGGGCGTGACTTGATCAGTCAGGACATCGATGAGATCACCCGCAAGTGTGAGACCTTATTGAAGGACAAGTTCGTGGGTTACGTTGTCCTGCGACCAAGACCTGAACCTATTCAAAAAGGACTGTCCAAGCAGCAAAGGGGCATTGGCGCGTGCGATGCTTGCGCGAACATTGGTCACCGTTCGATCTCCAACCTTCAAAGATCTGATGATAAATGTCCTCGATGAGACAATCGAACCATCAGCAAGGCGATGGTTTGTGGATCCAGTAAAGTCGCTTTCGTTGATCGTGCCGGTCCTCATCAATGTTTGAGCAACATCGGCTGGGATCGAAACGTCAGAGGCTCCACTGTCAACAACGAAGTTTAACTTCAAGGTATCGTTTATGAGAGCGGGCACGTAAAAGGTCCCATTGCCTGAAACCATCCTCACGCGCGCGTCGCCCGCGGATAGTTCGGTCACTATCTGAGTTGCCGCGGGCCGAACTCCAATGAGACGGGCCAATGCCGCTTGGGCAAAACGATTTCCGTGATCTGCGGCTAGCCTGTACAGGCGGACGGCTTCGCGCTCATCTTTTACTAACCCGCCATCGCCGCGCTCGTATGCAGCTCCTAGATTTGCCTGACCTTGAGCGTTGCCCCCCCTCTGCAGACATTTTGAAAAACCGTACAGCCTCTACAACATCTTTCGGCAGTCCTCCGGCCCCAGCCAAATAGGCAAGTCCTAAATTCGCCTGCGCCTGCGCATTCCTGTGTTCTGCTGCGAGCTTATAAAGCCGTACAGCTTCGGTCTCGTCCCTAGTTAACCCACCGGAGCCGTGCAAATACGCAGCGCCCAAGTTATTTTGCGCCTGATCGTTGCCTTGTTCAGCTGACAGCTTGTAGAGACGCACAGCTTCACGCTCGTCTCTTGCTAGCCCGCCCGCTCCATGCTCATAGGCAAACCCGAGGTTCACCTGGCCAACGGCGTTACCTTGGTCAGCCGAAAGCTTAAAAAGTCGTACGGCTTCACGCTCGTCTTTTGATACCCCTGCGTGACCTCGCGCGTAGGCAAGCCCGAGATAAGCCTCTCCGAGAGCATTACCTTGGTCGGCCGATAATTTGTACAGTCGGCCCGCTTCGCGTTCATCTTTGGTGACTCCGCCACGTCCCTCGAGATAAAAGATCCCGAGATAGACTTGCGCGAAGGCGTTACCGCGCTCTGCTGCCGTTCTGTATAGACGGGCGGCCGTGTACTCATCCTTGGCTAAGCCGCCCCGTCCCGTTTGATACAATCTGCCGAGATTATATTGCGCCGGCGCGAAGCCCTGATCTGCGGAAAGCCTGAAAAGGCGGGCGGCTTCACTATCACTTTGGGCAAGCCCGCCACGTCCCGCTAGATAAAGAACTCCAAGGTCGTTTTGACCTTGCGCGTTCCCGTGATCTGCAGCGAATTTCGAGAGGCGGAGCGCTTCGGTGTCATCCTTCGGGATGCCGCCCTCTCCAATCAGATAGAGCGACGCCAGGTTGGCCGCGCCTTGAACGCTGCCACCCTCGAACGCCTTGGCGTATTGCGGCCGAGCAGCCGCATCAACGTTCTTTGCGGCTTGATATGCCCGACCTAGCTGCAGGGCAATCCTGGGATCTTTTGGGGCGACCTTCGCTGCGCGTTCGCATGCATCGATTGCGACCTGTGCGACGATCTTTTCAGAACTGACG
>NZ_LFLZ01000141.1 GCF_001189845.1 Bradyrhizobium tropiciagri | reverse complement strand
GGGGAGAGGGGTGGCCCCGGGCGAGATGATTGACGAGGGCACCAACCGCGCAATGGCGCTCGCATGTCACGAATTCGGAGAGAGCTTGCCGTGTGGCACCCCTCTCCCCAACCCTCCCCCGCAAGGGGGGAGGGAGCCCGTCCGCCGGTGGCTCCCTTACGCCGAATGTGGAAGCGTCGCGCGCTAACCCTGATGCGCCACCGCCAAGATCGTCACCGCGCGCGTCTGGTGGCTCGGGGTCTGGAAATCGATGGTCTGGCCGACCGACAATCCGATCAGCGCGGCGCCGACCGGTGTCAGCACCGAGATGCGGCGGAGCGCGATGTCGGCTTCGTGCGGATACACCAGCACGACCTCCCTGACGTCGCCGGTCTCGTCGTCGCGATAGCGCACGCGCGAGCCCATGCGGACCACGTCATGGAGATCCGCATCGTCGGCGACGACGCGGGCGCGGTCTGTCTCGCGCGCCAGGAACTGGGCCACACGCGGAAACACCGCCATGCTTGAATCGGCCAGCGCGCTGAGGCGATGCGCCTCGCTCGCGGTGATGACGATCGGCGGCAATGCGGGGGCGGTAAAGCTATTCTGAATGCTCTGGGGCATGTCGGTTTTGACCTTGCGGTTGCTCGAAGGCGCGATAGCGCCGGCGCGCGACTGCTTCGCGCGACACGACGGGCTGAAATGATGTTGATGACGCCTAAGGAATCCGGACGGCGCGCGATCGCCGGCCGGCTAAGTGCCTGCGTGCAGACGTCCGGCGCGCAAGCCGAGGCGCGCGATGCGGGTGTCGATGCTCAACATGTCGATCATGGCACCATCAACATAGCCGCTGATGACGACGCATCCATTGCGGCGAAAGCGCGCACGCGCCGCGCGTCAGGGCTGGCCGATGCCGGTGAGGCCGAGCACCGCGCCGGCGGCGAGCGCGAGCAGCGGATGGATGCGGGTCGTCGTGGTGGCAATCGCGACGCCGGCCGCGATCAGGATGGTGCCCCAGCTCGACACGGACGTGTGGGTGATGACGATGGCGCTGGCGGTGACGAGGCCGGCGGTGACCGGAACCAGCCCCGCCTGCACGGTCTTCCGCCAGGGCCGGTCCTTGAAGCGTTCCCAGAGCCGGAGCGCGAAGCCGGTGACCAGCGACGACGGTCCGAATTTGGCGAGCGAGGTCACCAGCACGCCGGAGAAGCCGGCGACATGCCAGCCGACCAGCGGCACCACCATCATGTTGGGCCCGGGTGCGGCCTGTGCCAGCGCGAACAGCGCGCCGAATTCCTGCGCGGTCATCCAGTGATGGATGTCGACCACCTGGCGCTGCATCTCCGGCAGGATGGTGTTGCCGCCGCCGAAAGCGAGCAGCGAGAGCTCGGCGAAGATCAGCGCGAGGGTAACGAGGGTTGCGGTCATGATGCCTGCCTCGCGCGCAGGAAGATGCTGAGCGGCGCGAGCGTCAACAGCGTCGGCAGCAGCGGCAGCCGGAACACCGCGATCGTCAGCACGCCGAGCGTGACGATCAACAGGCCGACGACATCGCGCCGCAAGGGCCAGGCGATCTTGATCGCGGTGGAGATCAAAAGTCCGGCTGCGGCTGCGGCGAGGCCGCCGAACAGATGGCGCACCACCGGATCGTTGGCAAATTGGCTGTAGACCACGCCGAGCCCGATCACGACCGCAGTCGGCACCGCGATCAGGCCGAGGATCGAAGCGAGCGCGCCGGGAATGCCGCGAAACTTCAGCCCGACCGCCACCGACATGTTGATGATGTTGCCGCCGGGCAGGAACTGGCAGAGCCCGAGCAGGTCGGTGAACTCGGCACTGGTGAGCCAGCCGCGCTTCTCCACCATCATGTGGCGCGCCAGCGGCAGCACGCCGCCGAAACCGGTCAGCCCGAGGACGAAGAAGCCCGTGAACAACTCGCCGACATCAGGTGCGACATGCTTGCTGGTTTGTGCGGCGGGTATGGCGTCCATCGGCGGAGCGGCTCCGGTTCGTTCGTTCTTCAACCGACTCTAGTTGGCTGCATGCCAAATATCCAATATATGGATACGGGAATTTGCATATCTATTGCATATGGATCGCCTGATGATCGAGCTGCGCCATCTCCGCTATGCCGTCGCGGTCGCCGAGGAAGGCCACATCACCCGCGCCGCCGCGCGGCTCGGCATCCAGCAGCCGCCGCTGAGCCAGCAGATCCGCGCGCTGGAAGCTGCGATCGGCGCGCCGCTGTTCCGCCGCCAGCCGCGCGGGGTCGAACTGACATCCGCCGGCCGCGCCTTCGTCGGCAGGGCGCGCGCGATCCTGCGCGACACCGAGCTTGCCGTGGAAGCCGCGCGCCGCGCCAGCCGCGGCCAGGAGGGCCAGCTCGCGATCGGCTTCACCTCATCGGCCGCGTTCCATCCCTTCGTCACCGGCGTGATGCGCGAGATGCGCGAGCATGCGCCGGCGATCAAATTGTCGCTGGAAGAGGCCTCGACCGGCGAGCTGATCGAAGCCGTCGAGGCTGATCGGCTCGATGCCGCGTTCGTGCGCTCGCCGAGCGAGCGGCTGGACAACCTCACCATCACGCATCTGCTCGACGAGGAGATGCTGGTGGCGCTGCCCGATCATCATCCGCGCGCCCGCAAGGACACGCGGCGGCGGATTTCGCTGGCCTCGCTCGCCGACGAGCCGCTGATCCTCTATCGCCGCCCGACCGGGCCGGGCCTCTACGACAGCATCATCGCCGCCTGCCGCGCCGCGGGCTTCAGCCCGAAAGTGGCGCAGGAAGCGACGCGGATGGTGTCGACGCTCAGCCTCGTCGCCGCGGGGCTCGGCATTTCGATCGTGCCGGAATCGATGGCGCGGCTGGAGACCGCGGGCGTCTCCTATCTCCGCCTCGACCGTGCCGCTGGCCTGGTCGCGCCGCTCGCGCTGGCGCGCAAGAAGGGCCCCGCCGGCGGCACGCTCGGCCGCCTGCTCGCCATCGTGACGCGGCGGGTGAAGGACCGTGCGGAGTGAGAGATGTCCTACGCGACTCGCAATTCAGCAGCATGCATATGATCGGACGAGACTTGATACCAACAGCGTCAGCAGGACGATTAGCGGCGGTGCGATCGTCGCCATCGTCAAGCCACCGGCACGGTGGAGCGCGAAGATTTGGGTGTCCAATGCGGGCGTGGGCGCGAGCAGACGGCTCATGAACACCACGGGAATCGCTGTTGTCGCGCCCCAAATCGCGCCGACGCTGGAACGGGTGATGAGCACCTGAATGCGAGCGGCCCAGGTGCGACCATTGAGCGCCCATTCCCTGAACCAATACTGCGTCGTCGTGATCTGATAGAGCTGCTCGACGATCGCCGAGACGACGGCGCCGGTCACCGAGGCAACGATGAACAGCAGAATGGCTCTCCGTATTCCGGACGTCGTGCCGAGTATCGCCGAAGGGACAAGCGAAGTCAGGGTGTTGATAGCGATCGTCCAGAGCAGAAATGGCGCCCATGACAGACGGATGATCTTTGCGAAGCTGGGTGAATTCGCCAGACGCTCGATCGCTGCGGTGTGTTGAAGTTGAAACTCCGCCTGCAAACCGGCGTGGATCAGGCTCGCTCCTTTTTGGTGTTCGCTGAACAGCACGGCCAGCCAGATAATCGTCGACACCAGAATACCCAGCGACCAGACGCAGACGCTCAACCTCGGCAGGAAGCGCTTGAGCACGAAGCCCTGCATGAACGGCGGGGCCAAAGTCGTGAACACGGTCAGCGCGAGGAGGCTGCTCATGAGCAACCGTTTGTACACGCTGTCGTCGTGCGGGACCGACTTGCCGATGGCTGTTGCCGCAATCGTGCTGAATACCGGGAGCAGCGCAGAGACGAACACCCAGGCTGACCACGTCGTCCAGGTGACAGGGCGCAGGCGAGCGGGAATATTCGATTCAGTCGATATCATGAGCGGGGAATTTCTCTTCCGATGAACGGGCGAGCCGAAATCTCGGCCGCGCGCTCGCATGCGACAAGTGTCATTCCCGGCAAAGTGCGGCACGCCGCGCGCGGCCCTGTGCCGGCTTGTCCGCATCTGTGCGCATTCGTCCGGCTTGCAGAGCGAACGGCTCGGGCGGATGGCGTGGAATGTGGGGAGTTTGGCGAACGCCTGCGACGATGCGCGTCTAGATAGCCTGCATCGGATCCGGTTGCCCGCGTGTCGATTGCGACAGGCCGGTTGCGTCCGGCGGCTTCCGGTTCATCACCACAGTGAAAGGCAGTTCCAATGGCACGTTTTCCCGTCCATACGCTCGACTCCGCCCCCGAAGCCTCGAAACCCTCGCTGCGCGAGGTTGAGGCGCGGTTTGGCATGATCCCCAACCTTGCGGCGACGATGGCGACGTCGCCCGTGCTGATCCAGAGCTTCATCGGCATCTTCGACAAGGTTCACGGCGGCAGCTTCACGGAGCAGCAGATCCAGACCGTGCTGCTCACCGACGCGGTGACCAATCGCTGTACCTGGGCGGTCGCTCTGCACTCCGCGCTCGGCTTGCAGGCCGGCCTTGCTTCGGCCGATGTCGACGCGATGCGCGCCGGCCGTTCGCCAGCCGACAAGCAGCTCGGCGCGCTCTCGACATTAGCGAGGTCGCTGATCGAAAAGCGCGGCCGGCTCGACGAAGAGGAGATCGAGCAATTCCTGGCGGCCGGGTTCTACAAGGACCTCGTGCTTGAGGTGATCACCATCGTGGCGGCGTCGACCATCACGAATTACACGGGCAGCGTGACCAATCCGCCGCTGGAAGCGGGGTTGCAGCCGCATGCCTGGAATGGCTGAGTATCAAACACTGCGCGCCGGCCATCGGCCGGCGTGCGCTCTCCTTCTAGCCCGCAAACCTGGCCCGGTAGTCCTGCGGCGTGGTCGACAGCAAGCGCAGGAAGCTGCGCCGCATCGTCTCCTCGGAGCCGAAACCGCAGCGCTGTGAAATGCGCTTGATCGGCAGCCGCGTCTCCGAGAGCAGATGCCGTGCTCCTTCGACCCTCAGCCGCTCGATCGCGCGGGCCGGCGTCAGCCCGGTCGCTTCAGCGTAATGCCGGCTGAAGCTGCGCTCGCTCATGCCGGCCTGCTTCGCCAATGTCGGAAGCGAGAGGTCGTCGGCCAGATGGTTGCTGATCCAGTCATGCAGCGCGCCGAACCTGTCGTCGGTCGTTTGCAGCGACAGGACTTCGCTGAACTGCGCCTGTCCGCCGGGCCGCTTGAGGAACACCACGAGATAGCGTGCGACGGCGAGCGCCGTTGCGCGGCCGAGATCGTCCTCGACCAGCGCCAATGCCAGATCGATGCCCGACGTGACGCCGGCCGAGGTCCAGAACGATCCGTCGCGCACGAAGATCGGATCGGACTCGACGCGGACATCGGGAAAGCGCTCGGCGAGCTCCTGCCAGAATCCCCAATGCGTCACGGCGCGCCGGCCATCGAGGACGCCCGATGCGGCGAGCAGGAACGCGCCGGTGCAGACCGATGCGGTGCGGCGGGCCTCTCCGGAGCGTCCGCGCACCCAGTCAACCAGGACGTCGTCGGCCGCCGCAGCGTTGACGCCGTCGCCGCCCGGAACAATCAGCGTGTCCACCGCGCTGCCGATGGCGGGCAATGGATTGACCGCGAGCCCGATGCCGGCCGATGCCTGGACCGTGGGGCCGTCCTTGGCAACGACGCGGACTTCGTAAGGCTCTGCGTTGCCTGCCTTGGCCATCATTGCGTTGGCGGACGCGAACACCTGCAACGGTCCGGTGACATCGAGCAACTGCACCGCCGGATAAGCCAGCACCTCGATCAGGCGACGGTCTTTTGGCGGAGAATGTGGGGGCTTTGGCGTCATCGCCGAAAAGTGCCGCGCTAGATTTGCTTTGTCCATAGCGCAACGAGACCTCAAGGGAAGTTCGATGATTGCTCACGATGTCCACTTACGGATCGGATCGTTGCTGTTCGAAGGCGTCGACCAAATCGATTTGACCGGCCCGTTCGAAGTGCTGTCGCGGATTCCGAATTCGACCTACCGCATCTACGCCAAGACCATGGAGCCGGTGCGCGACCTCAAGGGATTGCGGCTGACGCCGGATGCGACGCTGGCCGATGCGCCGCCGCTCGATGTGCTGCATGTGCCGGGCGGCTTCGGCCAGGAAGCCTTGATGGAAGACGCGGAGGTGCTCGGCTGGATTCGCCAGCAGGCGGCAGGGGCCTGCCACATTTTCTCGGTCTGCACCGGCGCCCTGCTGTGCGGCGCGGCCGGCCTGTTGAAGGGACGCAGGGCGACGACGCATTGGGCGTCGTTCCATCTGCTGCCGTACTTCGGGGCCACGCCCGTCAACGCGCGCGTGGTGGTCGACGGAAGCTTTGTGTTTGCTGCCGGCGTCACGGCAGGTATCGACGGTGCGTTGCGGCTCGCGGCGGAATTGCGCGGCGATGATGCCGCGCGGGCGATCCAGCTCTACATGGCCTATGCGCCGGAGCCGCCCTTCAACAGCGGCACGCCCGAGACCGCGCCGCCGGAGATCCTGCAGCGGACGCGCGAGGCGACACGCGCGATCACGGCGCAGCGGGAAGAGACCGCCCGCCGCGTGGCCGCCAGGCTGGGCGTCGTCGTGCCGGAGCCCGAGCGCGCGGGTTAATTGCCCGGCTCGAAGCTGCAGTCGGCGCCGCCGCCGGCCTTGTCCTTGATCACCTTGGGATCGAGTGTGCAGGACAGTTTCGACAGCGCCTCGTAGATCGTGCCGGCGGCGCCGTCGCCGGGCACGCCGGCGAGCGCCACGGTGGCGTAGATCGCGTTGGCCTCGCGTCCCCTGACGGTGTGGGTCCTGCTGCCGAGGGTCAGCGCACAGGACCGCGAGGTGATGTCGACATTGCTGGCGCGGCAGACGACCTTGTCGGCGGTGACGGTGATCTTCCGGGTGACGTGGACATCGCTGTCGCCGTTGAAGAATGCGGCGACCGCCTTCTTCTCCTTGGCCGGCAGCGGCGAATAAGGCGCCACCACGCCGGCCAGCGCCAGCGCGACCGAGCCGGAGGTGGTCGCAGGCGCGGCCCATGCGGCTGACGAGGCCAGCGACAATGAACCTGCGAGGATCGTCAATCGGCCGAGTTTCATTCCCGTCTCCTGTCGTGGCGCTTTCCGCGGCGCGGAATCGCTAGCATGTCTCGCAGCTTGAACAGGTGACGTCATTCACATGCCATCCCGCAACTTCGCGTGAGAGGCGGTGCGCGCTGATGGCAGGGCCGCCCCGCGTGGATCGGCTTGCGCGATCGCGCCATCGGCGTCACAGTCCGGTCTGCGGCAGCACAGCCGCCAACAACGAAGACAAGAATATCCATCCGAGGAACGCCATGGCGGCCACGCGCATCGACTGCGACATCCATCCCGCGGTGGGGGGAACGCGCACCACGCTGCTGCCTTATCTCAGCGATCACTGGAAGGAACAGGTCGTCAGCCGCGCCATCGACGGGCTCGACCTCAATTCCTATCCGCCGTCGATGCCGCTGTCGGGCCGCGCCGACTGGCGGCCGGCCGACGGCAGCAAGCCCGGCAGCGATCTTGCCATGGTGCAGCGCGGCGCGTTCGACCAGCTCGGCGCCAGCCACGCCATCTGCAATGTGGTCTATGGCGCGCAGGCGGTGTTCGATTCCTACATGGCGGCGGACTTCTGCCGGGCGATCAACGACTGGATCGCGGCCGAATGGCTCGCGAAGGATAAAAGGCTGCGCGCCTCGATCGTGGTGCCGATCCAGGCGCCGGATCTCGCCGTCGAGGAGATCGAGCGCCGCGCCGGCGACAACCGCTTCGTCTCGGTGCTGGTGCCGTCGCAAAACGAGACGCTGCTCGGGCGGCGGCATTACTGGCCGATCTACCAGGCCGCTGAGAAATACAGGCTGCCGATCGCGATCCACGCCGGCAGCGCCTACCGCGGCGCGCCGAGCTCGATCGGCTGGCCGTCCTATCGTTACGAATATTATCTGGCCGAGGCGCAAGCCTTCCAGGCGCAGACGCTGAGCCTGATCTATGAGGGCGTGTTCGGAAAGTATCCCGGATTGACCGTGGTGCTGATGGAATCAGGCGTCAGCTGGCTGCCGGCCTTCATGTGGCGCGCCAACAAGACCTGGCGCGGCGTGCGCGTCGAGGTGCCGTGGGTCGAGCGCGAGCCGGCCGCGATCATCCGCGAGCATTTCCGGGTCACGATGCAGCCGTTCGACGCGCCGCTGGATGCAACAAGCGTTGCCGACATCATCGACCAGATCGGCTCCGACAAGATGTTCCTGTTCGCATCCGACTACCCGCACTGGCAGTTCGACGGCGACGATCCGATCCCGCCGCATCTGCCTGATAGCCTGATCAAGCGGATGTGCGAAGACAATCCGATTGAAACGTTCCCGCGTCTCAAGCTGAATTCGTGAGCATGATGAAGTATGGCGCGACATCGGCAGTGCGA
>NZ_LFLZ01000140.1 GCF_001189845.1 Bradyrhizobium tropiciagri | reverse complement strand
GATCGCATCGAAGATGCGATCCGGGTGAGGGGGAGTCTCCGCGAGTCCGATTGCAACCGTTGCGCGGAAGCAGCCCCTCACCCCAACCCTCTCCCCGTAAGAACGGGGCGAGGGAGCGCAGTCCCTTCGTGGCCGCTTACGCCGCCCTTTGCCCGCTACCGGCATCGAGCCCGGCATAGATGCCCTTCTCGAAGCCTGCGAAGGCCTCGAGGCTATGCTTGTCGGCGAACGGCAGCAGCTGGGTCAGGATCACGCCGCAAACGTCGCGCGACGGATCGATCCAGTAATAGGTGTTGGCAAGGCCCGCCCAGGCGAGGCTGCCGGGGCTGCGGCCTTCCGGTGTCTTGGCGGTGTTGATCAGGAAGCTCAGCCCCCACTTCTTGATCATGTCGGGATAGAGATCGACATCGTTGGTGTATGGCGGCGCCGCGGTCGTCATCTTGCCGACGGTGAGATCGCCCATCTGGTTCTGCCCCATGGCGGCGACGGTCTCGGCCTTCAGCAGCTGGTTGCCGTTGCCTCTGCCCTTGTTGAGGATCATCTGGCAGAACTTGATATAGTCGGCCGCGGTCGAATACAGGCCGCCGCCACCCATGTGGAATTCAGGGTTCTGCTCGAGCTCGAACGGCATCGCGGCGAGCGTGCCGTCCTCGCCGCGGGCATGCATGCCGACCAGCCGCTTGCGCATGTCGTCGGAGATCTTGAAGCCGGTGTCGCTCATGCCGAGCGGCGCGAACATATTGTCACGCAGATACGCATCGAGCTTCTTGCCCGATGCTGCTTCCACGGCCTTGCCGACGAAGTCGATATTGATGCCGTATTCCCAGCGTGTGCCGGGCTCGTTCGCGAGCGGGGTCTTCAGCGCGGCATTCAGGCAGGAGATGATCCCGGGCGTGCCGGTCTTCTCCATGTATTTCCCCATGTCGGCGTTCCACAGGTCGTAGCAGAAGCCGGCGGTATGGGTCATGAGCTTACGCAGCGTGATCGGGGTCTTGGCCGGGCGCAATTTCGGCTCGCCTTTGGCATCGAAGCCCTCGAGCACCTGCGGCGCGGCGAGGTCGGGCAACAGCTTGCCGATCGGCTCATCGAGCGAGAGCTTGCCCTGCTCGACGAGCTGCATTGCGCCCGCTGATGTCACCGCCTTGGTCATCGAGGCGATCCAGAACACGCTGTCCGCCGTCATCGGATCGCTCTTGGAAAGGTCGCGCTTGCCGAACGCGCCTTCGTAGATCACGTCCTTGCCGGTGGCCGCGACTGCGACCACGCCGGGAATCTCCTTCGCCTCGCTCTTCTGACGCAAAACCTGATCGATCTGAGCCTTGCTCTGCATTGGGCTTCCTCCGGTGGGCTTATTGTTTTGAAGTGGGCGGATCATCCTCCCGCTTGTCGGGTCCCGCAAGGCGGGCGCGCGATGCGATGGTGTCGCGATGTCGTGAAGGCGGGCGGCTCAGGAACGACCTGGCTCAGAGGGTGTTCACCACGCGCGCAGATTTTGCGGTGGACTCCGCACCGGTCCCGGTGACCCCGCAAGGCGGCCACGGTAACGTGATCGGCAGATTGATTTTCGTACCTGTTTTTTTGCATTAACGCATTCAGATCGCTGCATAAATGGTGCGGCGGATTGGGCTGGATTTGACGAAAAAGATCGTCATTTCGCCTCGCGGGGACGCAGCAATGATTTCGACATGGAGTGAATGGAAGCGCTACCCGCGGCCGGGGCGCGGCGAGAATATCGAGGCGCCGATCAGCCCAGGTCTGTATGAAGTTCGCTACGCGGGTACCGGCGCACTGCACTCATTCGAGGCGGTCGACAATGTCGCACAGGCGCTGGCGCTGCTGCAGACCGGCGCCAAATCCTGGTTCGGCCGCCGCGATGCGCGGGCGCAGGCCGACCTCGAATACCGCACTTGCGCGACCTCGACCAAGGCGGATGCCAAGGCCGCGGCCGAACACATGATCGGCCGCCGCGAAACCTACATGTCGGGCGGCGCGATGTCGTGACGCTGTCATTCCGGGGCGATGCGCAGCATCGAACCCGGAATCTCGAGATTCCCCGATGCGCAATTGCGCATCTGTGGTCTGGTCCTTCGGACCATCCCGGAATGACAATTCTCCGCGCCGGCGCATGAAGGAAGTTCACGTGCCAGCCCTCAATATTGCTTGAAGCAGGGTCGCGCCCGGCGCCGGTGCATCGCAACGGTTTTCCGACTATATAGGCCGCGAATACCCCCAAGAAATTCCAGGAGTAACGCCATGACCCCGCCCGTTGCCGCACGCGCCACGCAATCCGCCGCTTCCCTGCACGACCGCCTGAAGGATCCGTCGCTGCTGCGCGACCGCTGCTACATCGACGGCGCCTGGGTCGGCACCCCCGAATTCGCCGTCAACAATCCGGCGACCGGCAATGAGCTGATCAAGATCCCGCAGCTCAGCGCCGACGATGCGACCAAGGCGGTCGAGGCCGCCCAGCGCGCGTTTCCGGCCTGGGCCAAGCTCACCGCCAAGCAGCGCTCCAACATTTTGCGCAAATGGTTCGACCTGATCATCGCCAATCGCGAGGACTCGCGCTGATCCTGACCTCCGAGCAGGGTAAGCCGCTCGCGGAAGCGCTCGGCGAGGTCGATATCGGTGCGGCCTATGTCGAATTCTTCGCGGAAGAGGCGCGACGCGTCTATGGCGAGACCATTCCGACCCAGCGTCCGGATGCGCGCCTGCTTGCGATCCGGCAGCCGATCGGCGTCTGCGGCGCCATCACGCCGTGGAACTTCCCGAACTCGATGATCACGCGCAAGGTGTCGCCGGCGCTGGCGGCCGGCTGCACGGTGGTGCTGAAGCCCGCCAACGAGACGCCGCTGTCGGCGCTCGCGCTCGCGGCGCTGGCCGAGAAGGCCGGCGTGCCGAAGGGCGTGTTCAACATCATCACCGGTGACGCGCCGCCGATCGGCAAGGTGCTGTGCGAGCATCCGGCGGTGCGCTTCGTCGGCTTCACCGGCTCGACCAATGTCGGCAAGATCTTGTATCGCCAGGCGTCGGTCGGCGTGAAGAAGCTCGGCCTCGAGCTCGGCGGCAACGCGCCTTTCATTGTGTTCGACGATGCCGATATCGATGCGGCGGTCGAAGGCGCCATGGTCTCGAAGTACCGCAACATGGGTCAGACCTGCGTCTGCGCCAACCGCCTCTACGCCCAGGACAAGATCTACGACCAGTTCGTCGAGAAGCTGTCGAAGAAGGTCGCGGAGATGAAGATCGGCGACGGCACCGAGGCCGGCGTCACGCAGGGGCCGCTGATCAACATGAAGGCGATCGAGAAGGTCGAGCGTCACATCGCCGATGCCGTGAAGGGCGGCGCCAAGATCGTGACCGGCGGCAAGCGCTCGTCGCTCGGCCGCAGCTTCTTCGAGCCGACCGTGCTGTCGGACGTGCGGCCGGATGCACTGGTCGCGCACGAAGAGACCTTCGGCCCGCTCGCGCCTGTCATCCGCTTCAAGGACGAGGCCGACGTGATCGCGATGTGCAACGCCTCGCCGTTCGGCCTCGCCTCGTACTTCTATTCGCGCGACATCGGCCGCGTCTGGCGCGTCGCCGAGGCGCTGGAGTCGGGCATGGTCGGCGTCAACTCCGGCCTGATCACGACCGAGGTCGCCCCGTTCGGCGGCGTCAAGGAAAGTGGCCTCGGCCGCGAAGGCTCGCGCCACGGCATGGATGAATATGTCGAGATCAAATACGTGATGATGGCCGGCGTCTGATCGCCATCATTGTCTGTTCGCTTGAGCCCGGCTGCTGATTAAATCAGCGCCGGGCTTTTGCTTGATCACACGCTCTTGTCGATCGTTTACCGACATTCAGAGAGCTGCGACAATTCACCGCGTCCGACCGCGACCGCATCGAGAATCTCTCTAATCTCGAAAGGGCTGTCAGAAGGCCGCATCAGCGCGCAGTCTTCAATGAAACAATAATCAGAACGCTGAATCTTCCGCATCGTTGTCGCGTCGCACGGCGAGCTTCGTCCCCTCTCTTAGATGCGTTCTAGTTGGCGTCACCGCGCGTGATGCTTATGTCCCGGTGTCGCGCTTGAACTCTGACGATGTTCGAGACGAAACCAAGAAAAAGACTCCGGGGACCTCATGCTCGTCAGCTCAAATGTTCCATGCGCATTCCGACTCGCGTGCGCGTCGCTGCTTCTGACTGCGGTGCCGTCGCTCGCGCAATCGCCGGAGCAACCACCTGCAAGCGGTGCGGCGCCGCTTCCGCCGGTCGTCGTGGCCGCGCCACAGCATCGAAGCTCGCCGGTTCGCCGGCCGTCATCATCGCGTTCGGCACGTTCGTCGGCAGCGCATCAGGCGAGCAGGCGTGCGCATACGCCGACACCAGCGGCCACACCGACCGCCGGTGCACAGCAGGCGGCGTTGCCGGTGCCCTATATCGGCGGCCAGGTCGCGCGTGGCGGGCAACTCGGCCTGCTCGGCAACAAGGACTACATGGACACGCCGTACAGCCAGACGAGCTACACCGAGAAGACGATCCGCGATCAGCAGGCAACGAGCGTCGCGGAAGTGCTGACGAATTCCGATCCATCGGTGCGTGCTGCGATCGGCAGCAGCAACCGCTACGATGCGCTGACCATCCGCGGCTTCCGGATCGAGAACAGCGAGATCGCGTTGAACGGGCTCTACGGTCTCGTTCCGGCCTATCGTGTCAACCCGGCTCCGATCGAGCGCATCGAGCTGCTCAAGGGACCGGCTGCCTTCCTCAACGGAATGGCCCCGCAAGGCAGCATCGGCGGCACGGTCAACGTCGTGACCAAGCGGGCGGCGGAAGACCTGACGCGCCTGACCGCGGGCTACATCTCGGACGGACGTTTCGGCACGGAGCTCGATCTCGCTCGCCGCTATGGCGAGCAGAAGGAGTGGGGCGTTCGCTTCAACGGTGGGATCGACGGCGGCAACACCAGCATCGACCGGCAATCCGTGCGCAACGGCGTCGGCTCGCTCGGCGTCGACTACCATGCGAACGCTTCCGCTGGTCCGCCGACATCGTCTCCCAGGATGACTGGATGAAGGCCGCCCAGCGCGGCTACACGCCGGTGCCCGGCATCGCGCTTCCGAGCGCGCCCGATCCACGCATCAATCTGGCGCAGCCATTCGACTACGCGCGGTCGCGCAGTCTGACGGGCCTGACCCGCGCGGAATACGATCTGAGCAACAACGTCACAATGTTCGGCGCGATCGGCGGCAATGAATTCCGCTACGACAAGCGCGAAGATCCGGGCGCAACGATTCTCAACACGTCGGCCGATGCCTTAGGCACATCCCGCTTCCAGACCGGCAAATCGGAGGCCTTCTCGGGCGAGGCGGGCGTGCGCGCGCGCTTCGACACCGGGCCGATCGGCCACGAGGTCGTGGTCAGCGGCAGCGCGCAGAACCGGACGGATTGGCTCGGCCAGACCAATTACGGGACCTATCTCACCAACATCTACAGCCCGGCCTTGCTGGCCACCGCCGGTGCGCCGGTATCGACGTTCCCGGAAGGCAAGTCCGGCTTCCTCGGGCTGCGCAGTGTCGGCGTCGCCGATACGCTCACGACGATGGGCGGCATGCTGCAACTGATCGTCGGCGCACGCCAGCAGCAGGTGATCGCGAACAGCTACGCTCCGGTCAGCGGCCTCGAGACGACGCATTACGACCAGAACGCGACGTCACCGTCGATCGCCCTCGTGGTCAGGCCGATCAAGCAGCTGTCATTCTATGCGAATTACATCGAAGGCCTGTCGCCCGGGCCGACGCCGCCCTCCGGCGCGGTCAATACCAATGCGGTGTTCGCGCCGTTCAAGACGCGGCAGGTCGAGGTCGGCACCAAGCTCGATCTCGGCGGCTTCGGTGCGAGCCTCGCAGCATTCCAGATCAGCCAGCCGAGCGGCGTGATCGACCCCATCACCAAGATCTACAGCCTCGACGGCCAGCAGAGAAATCGCGGCATCGAGCTCAATACCTTTGGCGAAGTCGCACCCGGCGTCCGCGTTCTTGGCGGCGTGACCTGGCTCGATGCCCGGCTCACCCAGACGCAGGGGCATCTCTACGACGGCAATCACGCGATCGGCGCGCCCGGCCTGCAGGGCAATCTCGGCGTGGAATGGGATACGCCCTTCGTGCCCGGTCTCACCGCGACGGCGCGTGCGATCTACACGAGCCGGGCCTATGTCAGCGCCGACAACACCCAGAGCGTTCCCGACTGGGCGACCTTCGACATCGGTGCGCGCTATGCGACGACGCTTGCGGGGCGTCCGACGACGTTCAGGGCACAGCTCACCAATCTGTTCGACAAGCATTACTGGATCGGCAATCCGACCGGCTATGTGATCAGCGGCATGCCGCGGACGCTATGGCTGTCGATGACGGTCGATTTCTAGAGCAAGTGCCTCTGGCCATCGCACGCGACGGTGCGATGGCCGGCTACACGCCCTTGTCGTTCGGATTGGCGACGGCGTCCTTCAGCGGTGCCGTCATCGGGAAATTCAGGTTCACGTTCTTCGGCGGAATCGGCCGCGTGAACCATCTCGCGTAGAGCTCCTGGAATTCGCCGCTCTTCATCATGGCGACCAGCGTCTTGTCGACCAGCGCCTTGAACTCCGGATCGCCCTTGCGGATGATCAGTCCGTAGGGCTCGGTGCGCAGGCTGTCGTCGATGATGCGCCAGTCGGACGGATTGGGGCTGCCCGCGATCAGGCTTGCCAGCAAAATGTCATCCATCACGAAGGCGTCGCTGCGCCCGGTGGTCAGCGCGAGGAACGACGCGGCATGATCAGGCGTCAGGATGTTCTTGGTCTGAAAGTTCTTCGCCTGGGCGCGCGCGCTCAACAGTCCGATCGAGGTCGAGCCCGAGGTCAGTGAGACCGGCCTTCCGCCGAGATCCTCGAAGGTCTTGATCGGCGCGTCCTTCTGCACGACGGCGCGGATGCTCGACACGAAGATCGTGGTGCTGAAGGCGACGACTTTCTGCCGCTCCAGCGTGTTGGTCGCGGGACCGCAGACGATGTCGATGGTGCCGTTCTCGATCAGCGGTATCTGGGTAGAGAGCTGGATCGGCTGCAGCTTGGTCTGCAGCGTCGGTAGCTTGAGCTCGGCCTTCACCGCCTCGACGATCCCTGCGCAGAGGTCCATCGCAAAGCCCACCGGCTTCTGGTTGTCGTCGAGATAGGAGAACGGGACCGAGACGTCGCGGTGTCCGAGCCGGATCTCGCCGGCGTCGCGGATCTTGGCCAGCGTGCCGTTGGGCGATTGAGCAAGCGCTTCGGCGGATGCCGCCGTTGCAAGAAAGACTAGGGCAATCAGTCGCTTGGTTGCTCGGTTCATCTGATGCTCACGGCCGTCGGCGCCATTGGATACGATAGAGCAGAATTTTATACATAGGATTGCATAATCAGCAAATCGATTTTATACAATCATGGCTCAGCCGGATATTTGTTGCGGCCGGCGAGCGAGAGAGAAGCCGGATGGAACCTGCACCCGCTACAAGCCATCGAGGCGCCGGACCCCACGGTTCCGCGCCGGACGCGGTGCGTGAGGCGCTGAGGGCCGCGATCAGCTCCGGCGAGCTGGCGCCCGGATTGCAGCTGCGCCAGGACGAGCTCGCTGCCCGGTTCGGGACCAGCCGCATCCCGGTGCGCGAGGCGCTGCGCCAGCTCGAGGCTGAAGGCTTCGTGACGTTCCTGCCCAACCGCGGCGCCGTGGTCTCCGATCTGTCGATCGACGAGGTGATCGAGCTGCTCGAGATCCGCATCGCGCTCGAATGCCACGCCTTGCGTTTGGCGATTCCCGCGATGGGCGAGATCGACCTGGAGGCGGCGACCAAGATCCTCCGCGCCTACGACGCCGAGCCCGATCCGGCGCAATGGGGCGCCTTCAACTGGAAATTCCACGCCACGCTCTACGCGCCGTGCAATCGCCCGCGCCTGCTCGGCATGATCGAGGCGAACTACGGTCATGTCGGCCGCTTCACCCGGGCGCTGGTGTCGCAGGCGACCGGCAAGGAGCGTCCACAGCGCGAGCACTACCGGCTGCTCGAATTCTGCCGCGACGGCGAGGTCAAGAAAGCCGTCCGCCTGCTGCGCGATCACATCGAGGAGACGCAGAAGACGCTGCGCTCGGCGCAGCGCCAGGCGTTGCGCGATGCGAGCTAAAGCATGATCCGGAGAAGTGCGAAGCGGTTTTCCGAAGAGATCCTGCTCAAACAGGGACGCCCGGTCTGATCGCCTTCAGGACAGTTTGAATTATCGCAGGTCCGTTGCGGGCCTATCGGAGACTATTCGTGAAGACCAATGACGTCGAAATCCTGTTGATCGGTGCGGGCATCGTCGGCATCGCCACGGCCTATTACCTCGCCGTCCAGCACAAGCGCTCACGTTTGCTGATCGTCGATGAAGGCCAGCCGATGGCGCTGACCTCGGCGCAGTCGGGCGAGAACTACCGCAACTGGTGGCCGCATCCAACGATGGCCGACTTCACCAACCATTCCACCGACCTGATGGAGGAGATCGCGCGCCGCAGCGACAACCGCATCCACATGACGCGGCGCGGCTATCTCTTGGTCACGCGCGACGAGCGGCCCGAGGAACTGTTGCAGCAGCTCTACGCCGGCTATGGCGCGCAGGCCGCCAGGCTGATCCGTCAGCATGAAGGCGCAGGCCGCGGCTATCTGCCGCCGCATTCGGCCGATTGGCAGAACGCGCCCGACGGGGTCGACGTTCTGCTCGGCCGTGATCTTATTCAGGTGCATTACCCGACATTCGACAAGGAGGTCTCGACCGCGCTGCATATCCGCCGGGCGGGCGATATCAGCGGCCAGCAGCTCGGCCAGTACATGCTGGAGACCATGCGCCCGCTGGGTGCGCAGTTTCAGCAGGCGAGGGTGGTCGGCATCGCGAAGGCCGATCGCTTCACCGTCGATGTGCTGGCCGATGGCGCGCGGCAGAGCATCAAGGCCGATATCATCGTCAATGCTGCGGGCCCGTTCGCCGCGCAGGTCGCGGCGATGCATGGCGAGCAGCTGCCGATCGTCAATGTGCTGCAGCAGAAGATCGCGTTCGCCGATCGCAACCGCGCGGTCGATCGCAAGATGCCGTTCGCGATCGATCTCGATGGCCAGACGCTGGCCTGGTCCGATGATGAGCGCGAGGCGCTGTTGGCGGCGCCGGAATTCGCGCGCCTGCTGGCGCCGATGCCCGGCAGCATCCATTGCCGGCCCGATGGCGGCGATCATGGCGAGTGGATCAAGCTCGGCTGGGCCTTCAACGAAGAGCAGACCATGGCACCGATCCGCGAGCCGGAGCTGAACCCTTATTTTCCAGAAGTCGTGCTGCGCGCGGCGAGCCGGCTGCAGCCAAAGCTCGCGCAGTATCTCGGTGCGCTGCCGCGCGACCGCGTGCATTATGGCGGCTACTATCCGATGACGAAGGAAAACTGGCCGCTGATCGGGGCTGCGAAGACGCCGGGCGTGTTCCTCGCCACCGCGCTCTCCGGCTACGGCACGATGGGCGCCTGCGCCACCGGCGATCTCTGCGCCCGCGCCGTGGTCGGCGCGCCGGTGCCGGCCTTCGCGCGCAGCCTCTCGCTCGCGCGTTATGACGACAAGGCGCTGATGGACGAACTGGAAGCAAGCGCAAGCAGGGGGTTACTTTAAGAGAAGAGGCACTGGCGAAGGCGATCGCCCCGAGGGTGGCTTCACCTCTCCCGCTTGCGGGGGAGGTCGGCGCGCCCTGCGCGCCGGGTGGGGCTCGTCTCCTCTA
>NZ_LFLZ01000139.1 GCF_001189845.1 Bradyrhizobium tropiciagri | reverse complement strand
TCCTCAGGGCCAGCGCCTGCGCCGTCTTCCGCCGCATCGTCAGCGACTTAAGTTCGGCTCGCTCATCATCGCTCAATATCAGGGGCGCAAGTGGCTGGGCCGCCATCAGATCCTCCGTCGCTGTTACAGCCGCCATCTCTGGCACAGCGACGCGAATCTATCGCGAATCTACGATTGCGAACTTGTGACTCGGGACACTAGCTAAGTTTGCCCACGTCACAAACGTTGTGCGGGATCTAGTCGTGATGTGCATGGTGATTGCCTTCACTCCGACTCGTGTGCGTCGCCTTCGTTTAGAGCGTCGCGCCGATCGGGCTCGAGCGAATTGGAGCCCTTAATTGAGCATTCTGCAGACCGGGCAATGTGGTAATCAGAGTGCTTTCATATAGCCGACGGCGACAATCGCCAGGACTGCCTGTCGCAGAAACGGCGTTCCTTGTTACGTTTCTGACAACGGTACGATAGGGTTTGCGGTGCGATCTATCAAAAAAAACTTCTTGTTGTAGTCAGAAGCTTGATGCATCGCGCTCGCATTGGCACGGCCATTGCTACTAGAGTTGGCAAAAATCAATGACGTGCCGCGTATAAGTCGATACTCAAACAGAGCGACGCGTTCCGTCTGCGAGAACACCATGCAGTTGCAAAACGGGCAGGCGGGCCATGAGCGGAATAGTTTATTGCCACAGACTCTAATGCCAGAACCAACGCCTGCCGTTCGGCAGGCACCCATCATCAACAGTCGACCATCTGCCTTTGGGGGTATAGAACTTGAGACGTCATAAGTCGATGTGCCTGTCTCAAGTCCGTGCATGTTGTGCCGGGGAGGGCGCATCTCGCGAGCAAGCAATCGCCAGCGATTAGTGAGCAGATCGCCGCTGATCTCAGTCGGCTATCAACTGCGGTCGCGTCCGTATAGCTCCAAATGCAAGGAGCGCAACAACGTGTAAGAAACCCGACGCGTTCACGGGGAGTCGAAATTTAGGTCGAGTTGATCAAGGGCGGACATTCGCTAGCTTACTGTGCCGACTTGACGTTGAACAGTAATAGAGCAAGGGAAAAGGTGACCGGTGCCAATCGATTATCCTGCGGTACTCAATCTCAAGACCGAAGCCGTCCCATATTCGTGGAGTGATCGCGAGGTAATGCTCTATGCGCTCGGTATTGGCATGGGCTCCGATCCGTCGAACGAAAAGGAGCTGCACTTTGTCAACGAGGCATTCTCAGCGCCGGCGACGTTGAAAGTGGTTCCAACCTTTGCGTCGGTCTGCGTCTGGGGGGCGAGACCTGGAGTCATCGACCTAAATCGCGTCAGGGTCGTCGATGGCGAACGCGACATCACATTTCACAAGGAGATCCCTGTCGCAGCTAGCGTGACGGCGGACGCACGTGTGCGCGGCGTGTATGACAAGGGCAAGGACAAGGGTGCGATCATACAGAACGAAGTCATCGTCAGAGATGGCGAGGGGAACAAGATCGTCACTATCATATCTTCGACGTTTGCGAGGGGCGACGGCGGCTTTGGTGGATCTTCGGAGGGAATGCCCGAGCCGCACCAAGTCCCCGATCGAGCGCCGGACAGATCGATTGAAATACCGATTCGTCCCGATCAGGCGTTGATCTATCGGCTGTCAGGTGACAGAAATCCCTTGCATAGCGATCCTGACTTCGCGCGTCGGGCTGGCTTTCCTAAGCCAATTCTCCATGGAATGTGTACTTACGGACTGACCTGCAGAGCAGTGCTGCAGACCTACGCGGACTACGATCCTTCTGCCTTCCAGCGTCATCGTGTTCGATTGTCTGCACCGGTGTTTCCGGGTGAGATCCTTACGGTCTATCTCTGGAGGGACGGAAACTCGATTTCGTTTGAAGGCCATGTACGAGACAGGCAAGTTACCGTCGTCAAGAATGGACAGACGGTGCTGGCGTCCTAGTTTTTTTGGCGGAGCTCCCACGCTTTTCACGAGATCGACCGCACGTGGTCGAGTTCAGCGCTACAACGCACCTGAGACAATCATCGGCAGTGCCTTTGGCGCTCTACGTCCTCGGCGACGCGGAAAAGGATCTACCGCTCCCGCCGCCCCGTGGAAGAGCGAGGCTTTCGTTTCGCTCACTGGAAGGTCTTCGCTTTCCGAAGTGGACGCCTGCGTACAGCAGGATTTAGACGGCGCCGGATCACATACACTACCGGTCTTAGTAGCTTTTTTGTTCGTTTCACTCAAGTAAATTAACGCGGGGCGTGGTGAGGACATGTGTCACCCAATATGAGGCTCGGGCAGGACGTGCGGACTCCAGGTCCTAGCGTTATGCGCAGCCTGAGAGCAGCGTGTCCGTTCGATGAACAACTTCTCTACGAAGGAGAGCAGGATGGGTGGAGCGGCTGACGCGGCCCTCTGCGAGCCAACTGTCGAAACCTCAGAGTCACAGGTCCGTTCAGAAACACGGTTGCGGGGGCAATCTCCTTGGGTAGGGCCGAACCAATCTCAATCGTACCTGCGCCCCGATTCCTCAAGCGGTATCGGCCCTCGCAAATCGGCAGCCGCTGATCGGCCTGATGCAGTCGATATGAGAAATGGCCTTCGTAACGACAGGCCACAGCTGGTTCGACAAGAAAATGAATGGAACACCCACCACGGGCTCATGCTCGGCGTGTTGGTAATAGCGTTCATTGCCGACCAGGGGCATGTAATTGTTTTCTCATGTGGCTAAATAAATATGGACTTCTAAAATGAACACCGATGTTTTCGCGGCTCATGAATCGAACGTTCGTCGCTACGGGCGCTCGTTTCCAACGGTCTTTACGAAAGCCCTTGGAGCGACAATCCTGGACGAGGCTGGTAAGACTTATATTGATTTCTTCGTTGGGTCGGGTGCCCTCAACTACGGACACAACAATCCGAATATTATCGCGCCCGCTATCGAATATCTCGCAGGCGGGAACATTCTCTTGTCGCTTGATATGTACACTGCCGCAAAGCGTGCCTTCATTGAGGTGTTTGTCGATTCGATCCTGAAACCGAGAGGACTTTCTTACAAGTTACAATTTCCTGGGCCAACCGGGACAAATGCTAACGAAGCAGCATTGGCGCTGGCGCGGAAATATACCGGCCGGCCGAGCGTTATGGCCTTCACAAATGCGTTCCATGGCATGTCGCTCGGGGCGCTTGCAGTATCGGGGTCGGCCTCGACGAGGGAGCTGGGCGGAGTTGCTCGCCACGATGTTATCCGCATCCCTTATGACGGTTATCCGAACCACACTTTTGATTCCGCAAGCTACATAGACTGGATAATAGGGGACCCAGGAAGCGGCATAGAAAAGCCGGCCGCAATCATTCTGGAGACCATCCAGGCAGAAGGCGGGATGAACACCGCATCTGCAGCTTGGCTCAAGGAAATTCAGCGCATTTGCCGCAAGCACGGCGTTGTTTTGATTATCGACGATATTCAGGCAGGTGCAGGACGAACGGGCGATTTCTTCTCATTTGAGTTCGCAAAAGTCGAGCCCGACATCGTGTGCCTTTCGAAATCCCTGAGCGGTTCGGGTAATCCGTTGTCCATGGTATTGATTCGGCCCGGCATAGATATATGGAATCCTGGCGAACATAGCGGCACCTTCAGAGGCAACAATCTCGCTTTCGTGACTGCAGCGGCCATGTGCAAACTGTGGTCCGACAGGCAGTTTATTGCGGGTGTCGCGCTGACAACGGGCAAGTTGCAAGAGCATCTTGATCGGCTTGTGGCAAAGTTTCCCAGTTGCATCGAAGAAAAGCGTGGCCGTGGTCTGATGGCCGGCCTCAAGTGTCGTTCACAGAACATAGTCGGCCGTGTGCACGATCTTGCGTTCCAGAACGGACTGCTCATCGAATCGTCAGGGCCAAGTCGTGACGTCATCAAGGTCCTCCCGCCGATAACGATCACCGATGACGAACTCGACCGCGCCGTCGCAATTCTTAATAACGCACTACAGGAGCAAACCAATGGTGACTGCCCAAGTATCTAAAGCACCGCCAGCCATCTCGCCTATTTCGGTCAAAGAGCGAATTGGGACGATCAGCACTGCGGAGATTATCTCAGTCCTAAGAGGTGAGATCACCGCCGTGCACATCCGACAAGCCTTCAGTATCGAGCTCGCCAATGAGATCACCGGGAACTTCGCTCGCAACCCCGGCCTCAAGGAGCGCAAAGATGGCGTTCCCGGACATTATATCGGCGCATCCCACTACCAGAAAGATGCGGCCACCTATTTTGCAGAGGCGGAAAGCGCGAGACCGTTCGTTGACGCCATTTTCGACAATTTAGTTGATCCGGTCCGCGGATTATTCGATGCGTTGAAGCGAGAGCTCCACAATCAAGGCGTCGAACTGCGGCCGACCCGTTCGGCGTACGGTCAAGCTAATGTTTGTCGCGGTCTCCGTTGGTCCGGTACTGGTCCCTACGCTTTGGAACCTCACGACGACGTCGCTCAAGTCCTGTGTGCCGGAAGCGATTATGAGCTTCCAGCGGTGGGGCGCAACACCGTAGTCGCTGCCAACTTCTATCCCAACATGCCCGAGCAGGGAGGTAATCTGCGCGTCTGGAGTCATAAGCCGACGGTGATTGACCGACAGTCTCAGGGCGTGGAGACGACAGGATATCCCTACTCGACGCGCTATCTTGACGGCATTCCTTGTCATGACTTCGAGCTCAAGGCAGGCGATATCGCTTTGATCGACGGCGGTTTCATTCACGGCGTCACCGGGCAATCAGGTAAGAGAGATCGCCTTCTGCTGAATTGCTTCTTCGGGTTTGCACGGCCGGATCTTGTGCTCTGGTGGACCTGATGCCCGATAGTCACATTGAACGCTTCCGCAAGCCAATGGAACGCATAGGCGGACAGGTGGCCGGGCAATGTGCGCGTGGCAACGAGCGTTATCTGTTAACTGGATACAGGGTCATCGGCTACGAAGCCCGTTCGAAGTAGCGCACGAACTTACCGCAAGAGTAATGGACTAGCCGGATATCCGATGAAGATCACAGCCCTCCACACCCATGTGCTTCAAGCACGGCTTTCGCAATCCTTTGCTTTTTCGCGCGGTTGGTATGACACCCGAACGGCCATGCTCGTCGAAGTCGAAACCGACAAAGGGATTACCGGTTGGGGAGAATGTTATGGTCCGGCGCGAATGACTGCCGCGATGGTCGATAGCATCTCGCCATGGCTGATTGGCCAGGACCCGCTGCTCACCGGTTCTATTTGGCAGATGATTTCTGCACGCTTGCGCGATCATGGACACAAGGGCGTGTCGATTCAAGGCTTGAGCGGCATCGATATTGCACTGTGGGATGTCAAGGGTAAGTATTTTGGCGTTCCCGTCCATCAGCTTCTGGGCGGGGCGCAGCGCACCGAGGTTGCTACCTATGCCAGCGGGTTGCATAGGCGCAATTCCGGCGATCCAATGCGCTATCTTCCTGAGGAGGCCGCAGACTATGCCGCCAAAGGGTTCTCTGCGCTGAAGCTTAAGGTTGGCTTTGGAGTGGAAGAGGATGCCACGATCGTGCGCGCCGTGCGTGATGCTGTCGGGCCAGATGTGGCGCTGATGGTCGATGCGAACCAGCCTACGACGTTATCGCTGCGGTTCGTCTCGGCCGACTAATCGAGCAGCACGACATATCCTGGTTTGAGGAGCCGGTGCGACCAGAGGATATCGCCGGGTATAGAGCGGTGAAGGCGGCGCTTTCGATACCGATCGCCGGGGGAGAATGTGAATTCACCCGCTTCGGCTTTCGCGACCTGTTCGTCTCGCGCGCACTTGATGTCGCACAGCCGGACACCGGGGGGGCAGGCGGCCTGTCAGAATGCAAGAAGATCGCCGACATGGCGGAAACGTTCGGCATCCGCTATATTCCTCATGTTAGCGGTACTGGTGTTGCGATTGCAGCGTCCCTGCATCTGCTTGCTGTTTTGCCTCCGCACACGCCGCCCTCGCTTAGGCCCATAGCGCCCGTCCTGGAACTCGATCGGACCGAGGATCCTATACGGCAGGCTGTGCTCGCAGAGCCGATCGAGCACGTCCGCGGCGTCGTCCGCGTCCCTAGCGGTTCGGGTCTCGGTATTGAGGTCGACCGCAAAGCACTGGCGAAATTTGCTGTGCGCTGAAGTGTCAGACATGGCACGTGGCGGATTGCTTGGAGCGCGCCGGCCGATGGCTCGCCATTGAGCTCATGATTCGCGCGACACACTTGCACTGAGGACCGAGCACGCTGAGCCAGTCGCCTTCGCCTCGCCTATCCGCGGTTCGCCGAAAGGATGAAATGGCTGTCAAGTGCCAATTGCTCATGGGGTGGTCAGATCGCGCATCCGTCGCTGCTTAAGTACCTCCGGACGGCTTCCTTCGCGTGATGACTAGCATTGACCTGGCACACGGTTGATTACTTGTCGAACTTGAAAAAGGGAGTGGCGTATTTCGGCCATTTCGATGGCCAGGACCGGTTTCTTCGAGGTGACCTATTCACGACGTTCCGCTTTGTCAGATGAACCAGTAGTTTCTCCTAAAGGTCTGGGAATCGAATATGTCGGCATCAAAGCACAAACGTCGCGATACGTAGACCGCCGCGATCCAAACCCGCCTTCAACATGTTCGACAGTTTCCAGCGAGGACGTTACTTGTGGTACCTCAGTCAACGGCTAGTGACGGTTCGTCACCCATTTCGCCGGACTTGTTGAGGCGTCGAATCGGTCGTCGTGATACTTACCGCGAGCTCGAAAGCGCCATTGTTCGTAATCACGTCATAGAGCAGACCATGCTCGCGGCTCGCCACTACCCTGCCAAGCTACAAGGGCCCAAGCGCGACTTTCCTAAAATCAAAAAGACAAGATTGAAAACAAATTGAGTTGAATGGTGAACGGACAAGTTGGAAGGTTACTAACGCTTGCGACCAAACGTTGTCTTCTCTTACGCTGTTATTGTCGTTTTCACCCGCGTCTGGTTGAAACATCGATGTCCGGAGCCGGACGCTAAGGCGGACACATCCATGGGCGCGCTAAGCAAATAGAACTGTTTTTCCCTTCAAACATCGGCTCGCACAGCGGCTTTTCGGCACATCGCTTGCAAGGGAGGATCTACAGCCATGTTGCGGCTACCGCAGTTTGCAACCTAGGGAGGCAAAACTCTCGATTTTCCAGATCAATCACGTAGGACCGGCCGCGCCAAGAACACCACCGTCACTGCACTCGTGCACGGTCGAGGCAGCCGAAACCGCGTGATCGCAAGAAGGTGGCCTATGGCTGTTCCGCACCCACGTGAGCGAAGAAACCGAAGGCGCGTCAATGTCTAAAGGCCCGATCGACCTGCTGGCCATTTTCGACCTCGAACCGATCGAGGTGAACTTGTTTCGTGGCAACTGTTCGAACACCCGGTCGCGACGGGTGTTCGGCGGGCAAATGATCGGGCAGGCGATGGTCGCGGCATGCCGCACGGTGGAATCCTGGCTCCCGCATTCGTTACACTGCTATTTCATCCTGCCTGGCGATCCCAAGTCGCCGATTATGTACCAGGTCGAGCCCCTGCGGGACGGCAGGAGCTATTCGACGCGATGCGTCACGGCGATCCAGCACGGCAACGCAATCCTCTCGATGATGATGTCTTTTCATTCGGGAGAGCAGGGCATCATCGACCATCAGGATAAGATACCGAGCGTGCCGCAGTTGGAAGAACTCATCGCGGACGATTGGTCCATGCAGCCGATGTTTCCCGAAACACCAGAGTTCATCCGCCACTACTATGGGATCAAATTGCGTCCGGTCGATATCGATTCCGATCTCGGTCGAAAGATTGACGACGGGCGAATCCAGGTATGGATCAAGACGGCCGCGAGGTTACCCGACGATCCGGCGCTACATACGTGCGCATTGGCCTATGCCTCAGACTTAGCGCCGCTCGACGCCGTGATCGCACGCCATGACTGCACGCTGTTTTCCGCGCGTTTGATGCGGACAAGCCTTGATCATGCGATGTGGTTTCATCGCCCCTTTCGCGCTGATGAGTGGCTACTCTACACCTGCGATTCGCCGAGCGCAAAACATGAACGGGGCTTCGCGCGCGGGTTGATCTTCAAATCCGACGGCAAGCTCGTGGCCTCGGTCGCACAGGAGGGCTTGGTTCGGGAGCGCGGCTGAGCCCGTCAAGTGCTGCAGACAAGCGCCAGGAGTTGAAGTGCCACTAGCTAAACATCCGGCACAAGGGTCGGCAGAGTCAGACGCCGCACAATTGACGTGCTGTTCGGCTAGTTGAGATTAGCTGTGCGCGCGAGACAAAGCAGATGCAGAAAAGATGGGGGCAGAAAGGCGATACCGCCACGGTCGGCCCGAAAATCGACGCAAGTCTTCGGATTCAGATAACAAAAGGCGCAATATGATTAATAGCTTAGTGGATATGATGAGCATTCTGGATATCGAACCGATCGAGGCAAACATATTTCGTGGTAACAGTACTAACGCCAGCTCGCCACGAGTGTTCGGCGGCCACGTGATAGCCCAGGCAAGCGTGGCGGCGTGCCGCACAGTGGAGGGCCGGCTGCCTCATTCGCTGCATTGCTATTTCATCTTGCCCGGTGATCCCCGGCTGCCGATCATCTATCATGTCGAACGGCTGCGTGATGGAAAAACTTATTCGATACGTCGCGTCACTGCGATCCAACGTGGCAATGCGGTTTTCGCAATCATGATTTCGTTTCATGCCGAGGAGCAAGGTGTGTTCGATCACCAGGACAATATGCCAGACGTGCCGCCGCCGGAAAACTTCACGGCGGAAAAATTCTCTAAGAAATCCATGTTTCTCGAGTTGCCGGAAACCATCCGTCGCTATTACGAGTCCGATCGTCCGATTGAGTTGCGCCCAGTCGAGATCAGCCGCTATCTTGGTCAGAAGATCAAAGATGGCCGTATTCACATCTGGATCAGAGCCGCTACGCGTCTGCCCGACGATCCGGCGCTGCACATCTGCGCGCTGGCCTATGCATCCGATTTTTCGCTGCTCGATGCTGTCATGGCGCGCTACGGACGTACCCTGTTTGATGGGCGCATTATGTCGGGAAGCCTCGACCACGCAATGTGGTTTCACCGCCCGTTCCGCGCTGACGAATGGCTGCTCTGCGCTAAAGATTCGCCGAGCGCGCAGGCCGGACGCGGCCTAACGCGTGGCTTGATCTTCAGGGCCGACGGAGCGCTTGTGGCATCCGTCGTCCAGGAAGGCTCGGTGCGCGAGCGACGCTGAACCTTCACGACACCGATCGTGACGATGCAAGAATTAAGCGGGATCAACTATCTCCAGCGAGTCGCAATTGACTGATCGGCTGCGCGAACATCGCGGGACACGCCTTCGGCTTCGGCGTCAAGTCGCTCATAGGCTAATGCCCGATCCCAACTCGCTGGCGAGCTCTGGTTACCACTTGGTGTTTAGTCCCGGCATTTTCTGGAGCGGATTGAGTTTGAATCGTTCAGGCTGGGAAGTCCAGCATTTGCAGATGTATTCGTAAGGCGTGAGGCCCTTCAGGGTTTTCAGCTGTCTGGCGTAGTTGTAGGCGCTGATGAAGTCGGCAAGGTGAGCGTCGAGCTGATGGTGTCGATCGTAGTGATAGCGTTGGACGGTCGCTTCCTTGATGGTCCGGTTCATGCGCTCGACCTGGCGATTGGCCAGGGATGCTTGATCTTGGTCAGCCGATGTTCGATCCCGTTCTCTCGGCAGCGCATATCGAACATGTGTGTCATGTACCTTGCCGTCGAGCCGACCGCATAGCGCGGTGGGAAAGTGAACTGGGTCCCATTGTCGGTGAGAAG
>NZ_LFLZ01000138.1 GCF_001189845.1 Bradyrhizobium tropiciagri | reverse complement strand
TAGCCGGCATGACCACGCACGCCTCTTTTGTCCGCTTCCGACGGCAATGCGGACGCCGTTCGGGAGGATGGACTTCTAGGTACACGTCCTTAGCCTCGTCGCGCTCTAATACAGCCGCGTCCGATAGGCCTCTTCCATCGCCTTCTCGGCGACCTCGACCTCGATCGCGGCGGTCTGCTCGGCGATGATCCGGCCGAGCGTCGGGAAGCTGTTGCGTTCGACCTGCGCTGCGGGACTCCACAGCTTCGAGCGCATCAGCGCCTTGCCGCAATGGAAGTAGACTTCATCGACATGCACCTTGAGGCCGATGATCGGCGTCACGTTCTGCACCGTCAGCGGGGTCAGCAGCTCCGGCTCCTGCGAAATCTCCGCCCGCCCGTTGATGCGCAGCGTCTCGTTGATGCCCGGCACCATGAAGATCAGCCCGACCCCGGGCGATGCGATGATGTTGCCGAACGTATCAACCCGGTTGTTGCCGCGCCGGTCCGGGATCAGCAGCGTCTTGTCGTCGATCACCGAGACGAAGCCGGGCGCGTCGCCGCGCGGACTGGCATCGGCATGGCCGTTGCCGTCGCTCGAGGCGATGACGAGGAACGGCGAGAGCGCGATGAAGTCGCGGCAGAACTTGTCGAGATGGTGGAGGACCTTCTTCGCCGCGAGTGGGCTCACCTGCCCGAAATGCCCGCGAAGATCCTCCTGCGACTTGACCGGAGGCTTGCCGCCTGCGCCCTGCTGATCCATGGCGAATCTCCCGTTCCCATTCCCGGCACCGAAGTAGAATGCTGGAACAACATAGTCCAGACCGCGAAAGCGCGCATCTTCGACACGATGTTCAAGCGCAGGCGCGGCGCTTCGCCCGATCCCTGCGCGCGGCCTATCCTGGCGTGGAGTTGAGGTAGGCGGATTCGCGCCGCGTCCGCGCAGAACGCAAAACCCCTGCGGTCAACGGGAAAGAGACCGCAGGGGTTTGCAGGTGGATGGCGTGAGGCCAGCAAGGCTGGGTGTCACCCCAAGGACCGGCAGGCCGGATGAAACCGATACCGGCGCGGTCATGCAAGCAAGTCTTTTAGGCAGGAGTGCGTCAACGCGGGCAAGCAAAGCGCGCGACAGGATATGATCCTCGCGCGCGCGTTGCATGCGTTCCGCCTGGCTCCTCATTTATCGCGCTCTTGACGCGAACCGATTGTCCACTTCGCTCGAAAACGTCTCTAATCGTTGCGTGCGACCGCCGTCAGCTTGGACATATTGTGCAACATGATCCGCCCGCGTTGCAGGTCGACGATGCCGTCCTTGCGCCAAGTCTGCAGTTGCCGGTTGACGCTCTCGCGCGCCGCGCCGACGAAGATGCCGAGTTGTTCCTGCGAGATGTGCACCTCGGAACCGAAGTCCTCCGCGAGCGCGCACAGCCGGCGCGCGAGACGGACCGGCAATGGCTGCAGCACGGATTCTTCCATCCGCTCGCTCTGCCAGCGGATACGCTGGCACAGCAATGCGATCAGCCTGACCGCGACCTTCGGTTCACGCTCGAGGAAGCCGAGGAAATCCTCCCGCCGCAAGACAAACAATTCGGTAGGCTCGCCCGCGGTCGCATCCGCGGTGCGATCCTGGCCGTCGAGCACGGCGACTTCGCCGAACAGATCGCCGGCCCCCATGAAGTTCAGTGTGAGCCGGGCGCGTCGGCGGCACCGGTTTCGATGCGCATCTGGCCGCGGCGGACCCCGAACAGGGCGTCGCCGGGATCGCCTTTCTGGAACAGCACCTCGCCGGTGGCGAGCTGCTGGGTGTGGCAGAGGCCCGAAAGCCGCTGCAACTCGTCCGCACCGAGATCGGCGAACATCGGGTTCATTTTCAGAATGACCGCAAATTCGGCCTGTTTGCTCATTGTATTGCCTTCCAAATCCATCCGAGCGGTCCCCTGACGCCCGGTTAGCAAAAATCACCCTCATAAGAGTGTGTGAGAGGTCACATAAGTTCATGCTGGTAACGGAATATTTTTCCGGTGATTGGAGCGAGGTCCCGTTTGCGGGGTAATCTCGTGCGACCGGCCGTGCCTTTGCGCGGCGGAACCCTGTCTGCCCGGCCTGGAATATCGAGATGAGAGCACTGAAATTCGCCGGGGCCGCCATTGCTGCCGTGATCGTGATCGTCGCCCTGATCGCCGCGGTCGGGATCCCGTCATCTTTCCTCACGTCTGCTATCACCGAACGGGTCGAGCGGGAGACGGGCTACAAGCTCGCCATCAATGGCGGCGCCAGGGTCAGCCTCTGGCCGACGGTCAATCTGACGCTGAGCGACGTCGTGTTGCGGGATCCGCTGGAGCGCGACGTCGACAACCGGTTCGCGGCAAGCCGCGTCGCAGCCGAGATGACGCTGGCGAGCCTGTGGTCGGGCCAGCCCGAGATCACCGACCTTATGATCGAGAAGCCCGTGGTCAATCTGCCGTTGCAGCGTGAACGCACCCGCGACCACAATCCGCCGGCGAAGTCATCCGGTTCCGACAATGGCGGCATCACGATCCGGCATGTCGGCATCACCGGCGGCACGGTCGTGTTCTCCAACGTGCGCGACCGGGTCGAGAACCGGATCGAAGCGCTGAGGCTAGACGCGACCATCGGCGACGACCGCAAGATCGTCGTCACCGGCGATGCGCGCGCGAGCGACAGGCCGCTGAAGTTCGAGATCCGCGCGACCGCGCCGCAGGCGCCGCTCGAGCGCCAGAGCGTGCCGGCCGAATTCAACATCGATGCGCCCGGCCTGTTGCCGGCGGCGATCAAGGCCAATGCGGAAGCGCGGTTGAACGGCACGGTGGTCATGTTCAACGGCGTGTCCGGCACGCTCGGCGATGGCGGCTTCACCGGCTGGGCCTCGGTCGATTTCGCCAGCAACAAGCCGCTGGTGAAGCTCGATCTCGACTTCCAGCGCATCTCGATTGCGATGCCGCCGGGTCAGCCCGACGCGGCGCAGCCGCTGGGCACCAACAGCTGGAGCAACGCGTCGATCGATCTTGGCGGGCTCAATTATGTCGACGCGCAGGCGCGCATCTCGGCGGCGGAGCTCGTGATCGGCGACGGCCGCTTCGCGCAGGCTGCGATCGATGCGTCGGTCGACAGCGGCGTGCTGAAGGGCAAGCTCGCCAATCTCGGCGCCTATGAAGGCACCGCCAATGGCGACGTCACCATCGACGTGAAGACCGCCAACCCAACCTACGCGCTGCGGCTCGACCTTGCCGGCGTGCGCGCGCTTCCGGTGCTGAAGAGCCTCGCCGAATTCGACAAGCTCGACGGCAGGATGCAGGCCAAGATCGCGCTGAGCTCGCAAGGCAGCAGCGAGCGCGCCATCGTCGGCAATCTCGGCGGCACCGCCTTCGTCGTGCTACAGGACGGCAATATCCTCGGCCTCAACGTCGCGCAGATGATCCGCAACCTCACGACCAGCACCTTGTCGGGCTGGCAGCAAAGCCAGGAGCTGTCGACCGATCTCAGCCAGCTCTCGGCCTCGTTCAAGGTCGACAAGGGCCAGGCAGTGACCACCGATCTCAATCTGATCGGGCCGCTGGTGAAGATGACCGGCGTCGGCACCGTCGATCTCAACACCCGCCAGATCGGGTTCCGCGTCGAGCCGCAGCTGGTGATGACCACCGAGGGCCAGGGCCGCGCCGGCAATCCGGTCGGCCTCGGTATTCCCGTGATGATCGAGGGGCCTTGGGTCAGCCCGCGGATCTATCCGGAGATGCAGGGCATCCTCGATAATCCAGAGGCCGCCTATGCCAAGCTCAAGGAGATGGGCAAGGGCCTGTTCGGGCAGAACGGTCAAGGGCTGAGCCAGGGCCTGAACGGGCTCACCAACTTGCTCAATGGCGTGCAGGGCGGCGGAACCGGCACACAGCCCGGCACGGGCCAGGCTCCGGGCGGCGGCGCCGGCCAGAGCAACCCGCTCGGCGGGCAGCTCGGCGACACCATCGGCAACCTGCTGCAGCAGGGCCTCTCCACGCTCAACCAGGGCAACGCCTCCCGCCCGAGCCGCAGCCTCGCCAAGCCCGAGGCGAACGCGCCGCCAGCCGCCAACCAAGCCCCGCCGCCTGCTCCTCCGCCGGCCGACACCGCCGAGCAGCACGACAACCCCGCGATGAACGACGTGCTGCGACAGCTGTTCAATCGCTGATATTCCCGGATGTCCCCCGCCAATATCCACGGCTAACCATGCGGCCCAAGGGGCCGCCTCACCCTGCCGATCCGTGCTAAATTGCGGCAGATGCAGTGGCGCACCCGACGGATTGGAGGGGACGGACGAGGCTGGATGAACGGGGCTACGGACAAGGGCAAGAACTGGTTCCTGCGCGGCGGCCTGTTCGCCAAATACGTCCTCGCGCTGGTCGGCCTGGTCGTGTTCGTGCTGGCGGTCAACGGCGCGCTCGAGACCTGGATCAGCTACCGCGGCATCAAGAGCACGCTGACCGATGCGATGAGCGAGAAGGCGGACGCCACCGCCAAGCACATCGAGCAATCGATCTCCGATCTCGAACGCCAGATCTCCTGGGTGACCCGCGCCTCCTCCAACACCATCGAGCTGCGCCGCGCCGACTATGCCCAGCTGCTCGGCCAGGTGCCGGCGGTGAACCAGCTCACGCTGATCAACGGCCAGGGCCGCGAGATGCTGCGGCTGTCGCGCCAGACCGTCACGGTGAACTCCAACGCAGATCTCTCCCGCGACCTCCGCTTCACCGAGGCGGTCGAGCGCGGCACCGCCTACGCGCCGGCGTATTTTCGCGACGAGCGGCCCTATATGTCGATCGGCGAGCAGCATTCCGGCTTCAATGCCGGCGTCACCGTCGCCGAGATCGACCTGCGCTTCCTCAATGACTATTTCGGCGATTCCCAAGTCGGCCGCACCGCCTTCGCCTATGTCGTCGACGCCAAGGGCCGCGTGCTGGCGAGCTCGTCGAAAGGCCCGGAGGTCGGCAAGGATCTCGCCGCGCTGCCGCAGGTCGCCGCGGTGCTGTCCTCGCACAGCAGGCCGATCGCCTCCGGCAAGGATATCGACGGCAACGCGGTGCTGACGACAGCGACATCGGCGCCGAACCTCGGCTGGCACGTGTTCTATGAGCAGCCGACGTCGCAGGCGCTCTCGCCGATCCGCGACCAGCTGGTGCGCATCGCGCTGCTGATCGCGCTCGGCCTCGTGGTCGCGATCATCGCCGGCACGATCCTGGCGCGGCGCATGCTGGTGCCGATCACCGCGCTACGCACCGGCGCGCGGCGGCTCGGCGCCGGCGACTTCGGCCATCGCATCGAGGTGAAGACATCGGACGAGCTGGAAGAGCTCGCCGGGCAGTTTAACAGCATGGCCGGGCAGCTCGCCGAAACCTATTCCGACCTCGAGGCCAAGGTGAAGGAGCGCACCCGCGACCTCGCGCAGTCGATCAACGAGCTGAAGGTGCTGGAGGAGGTCGGCCGCGCGGTCGCGTCCTCGCTCGACCTCAACGCGGTGCTGCCGACGGTCGCCGCCCGCGCGCTCGAGATCACTCATGCCGACGCCGTGCTGATCTATGGCTATGACGCCGCGCAGCGCACGTTCAACCTGACGCAATCGATCGGCATCGACGGCGAAGCCGAGGGTGGTCATCGCGCGATCGACGCTGATAACAGCCCGCTCGGCGAGGCCGCCGCGAAGGGCGAGCCGCTGGCGTTCCCCGATCTCGCTACCAGAGCGTTTTCGAGCGAAGTGGATACCGGTTCGCGTGAAGAAAACGCGTCAGAACAAAAATCCCAGCCCGAGCATCCCTTGCGCGATGTCGTGGTCGGCGCCGGCTTCCACTCGGTGCTCATCGTGCCGCTGGTCGACCAGCAGGGTGTGCTCGGCTCGCTGGTGGTGCTGCGCAAGGCGGCCGGCGATTTCCCCGCGGGCCTGATCGGCCTGATGAAGACCTTCGCGCACCAGGCGGTGCTGGCGATGCGCAACGCCCGGCTGTTCACCGAGGTCGACCAGAAGAGCCACGCGCTAGAACAGGCCAACTCCACCGTGCGCGAGCAGGCCGACAGGCTGCAGCAGCAAACCGAGCAGCTCACCGACTGGAACAAGTCGCTGGAGGCGCGGGTCGAGACCCAGCTCGGCGAGATCGAGCGCATCCGCAAACTCGAGCGTTTTCTGGCGCCGCAGGTGGCGCAGCTGATCGCCTCGTCGGACAACCCCGAGGGGTTGCTCGAGAGCCACCGCCGCGAGGTGACAGTCGTGTTCTGCGACCTGCGCGGCTTCACGGCTTTCACCGAGGCGACCGAGCCGGAAGAGGCGATGAACGTGCTGCGCGAATATCACGCGGCGCTCGGAAAGCTGATCTTCAAATATGAAGGCACGCTCGACAAATATGCCGGCGACGGCGTGATGATCCTGTTCAACGCGCCGATCCAGCTCGCCGACCACACCGCGCGCGCCGTGAGGATGGCGGTCGAGATGCGCGACACGGTCGGCCCGCTGACCGAGAAGTGGCGCAACCGCGGTCATAGTCTCGGCTTCGGCATCGGCATCGCGCTCGGCTATGCCACGCTCGGCCAGGTCGGCTTCGAGCAGCGGCTGGAATACGCCGCGATCGGCAGCGTCACCAACCTCGCCTCCCGCCTGTGCGGCGAGGCCAAGCCGAACCAGATCGTGGTCAGCCGCCGCGTCTACGGCATGGTCGAGCCTTTCGTCGAAGGCCGCGCCATCGACGACCTCGTGGTGAAGGGATTCAACCACCCGATCCTCGCCGCGGAGATTTTGCGCTGGAAGGGCGAACCGAGCGCGGAGGCTGCGGCGGAGTGAGGCGCGTCACGGAACCGGTCCGGCGCGCGCCTTGTTTTCGCGCCCAACGGGTATATATTACCGTTGTTCGATTAGCCGTTGCGCCTTGTTGAATGGTCCCATCGGCCTTCCTCCAAAGACATCGCCAGTTGAATTGGTGACGCGTCCATCACGCGAAACGTCTGCTTTGGAGAAGAGACATGGCTACAGGTACTGTGAAGTGGTTTAACGGCCAGAAGGGCTTTGGTTTCATTCAGCCCGACGACGGCAGCAAGGATGTGTTTGTTCACATCAGCGCCGTCGAGCGCGCCGGTCTGTCCGGCCTGGCCGAAGGCCAGAAGGTGTCGTTCGAGCTGAAGACCGACAAGATGCGAGGCAAGACCAGCGCCGAGAATCTGCAGCTGGCCTGAGTTCGGATTCGCGCTTGATGTTCACATCGGCGCTCCGCGCTTGTCGCAGGAATCATGCCGCAGCGTCATTCCACAGATGACCTGGAGTGACTGCCAGGCCCGCTCGATCTGAACAGGTTGGGCGGGCCTTGGTGTATTTGAAGCAAGGATGACCATGGCCACCAGAACGCCGTCTGCCCCCACTCCCGACAGCCTCGCGCGCGCCGAACGTCAGCGGCTTGCGGCCGAAGAGGGCGCCCGCGCGATGGCCGACGTCGAGCGCGACGCAATCGCCGTGCGCCAGAACATGGAGCGCTTGCGCGCACTCCGCGAAGCCCGCGATGCCGAAGCCGCCCAGGCGGAAACCGCAGCCGCCAAGCCAAAGCCCGCGCGACGCGTGAAGCGCATCGCGCGCTGACGAACTGCCGCGCGCGGCAGCAGAGTAAGCGACACTTCCTCCCAACGTCGTCCTGGCGAAGGCCAGGGCCCTTAATCACCGATATCCGCGATGAGCGGGATCGCGGCCCCAGCGCGGCGTCACAACCATCATTCGGGGTAATGGGTCCTGGCTTTCGCCAGGACGACAGCGAATGTGAGGCAGCGTTCCTGATTCAACTATCAAACAGATGAAGGGATACACGCCCACATCCTCGCGAACTCGTGCGCGGGCCCCATCACCATCCGGTGAATCGGACTGCGCGCGCAATCACGATCCCGACCTCTCGCACCCCTTCCAGGAATAACCCCTCCCCCGCCTCGCTCGCGTCATGACGGGCGCGTGCGAACGCGCGCCTGCACGACAACAAGAACACGCAGGATGGTTTGATGACGGGTTTGGACGGGACGCCGGCTTCGGCGTCGGTGGTCGCACTGCACTGCTCGCCGGGGTCGGGACGGCAATGGACCAAGCTTGCGGCCGCGCTCGGCGGCGACAGGTTCATGGCGCCGGATATTTCCGGCTATGGCGTCTCGGTCTGCGGGCGCGACTGGCCGCGGACGCTGGATGGCGAGATCGCGCGGCTCGAGCCCTGGCTCGCCAAGGCCGGTGGGCCGATCCATCTGATCGGGCATTCCTATGGCGGGGCGATCGCGTTTCGGCTGGCGACGGCGTCGGCCTATGCACCGCGAATCCGCAGCCTGACGCTGATCGAGCCTATACTACCGACGTTGCTGCGCGACACGCCCGCCGACGCACGGCTGTACGATCGCTTCGCGCGGATCGCGCAGGTGGTGTCGCAGGATATTTTCGACGGCGCGGTGCTGGAGGCGGTCGAGGCGTTCACCGCGTTCTGGGCCGGCTCCGGCCCGCGCGAGCAGTTCTCGCCGAGCGGGCGGCTGCGGATGATCGAACAGGCCGACAAGCTGCCTTACGATTTCAACGCCGCGCTCGATCTCGACGCCGTCGCAGCCGCCGCGTCCGCGTTGAAGGTGCCGACGCTGCTGATATCGGGCGGACTGTCGCCCTATGTGACGCAGCGCATAGTTGCAAAACTCGCCGCGCTGATCGATGGCGCCGGGCTGCGGCATCTGCCGGCCGCGGGCCACATGCTGCCGGTGACGCATGCCGAGCGGGTCAACCCGGAGATCCTGCGCCACATCTGGCGCGCCGACGAGCTGGCCGAGCTGGAGCTGGCGGCGGATGCCGGCACGGCCGAGGCGGCGCAGCCGGCTGGTTCGGCGCGGCCGCATCTGGTAATGAGGAGGCCCTCATTTTGGGAATAATTTGCAGATGAATTTGCAGCTCAAGCGATTGATGGGTTTCGCTTCGCTCTACCCATCCTACGCGGCTGTCTTCGCTGCCTCGGCGTTTCTCTTCGCGGCCGCTCCCGCGTCTGCCGCAGGCGAGGCCGACGCCGTGCCGAAGGGCGCGGCGGTGACGGTGCTGAAGGCCTCGAAATACTGCTTCGGCAATATCGTCGAGGTCTCGGGCATCGTGATGCCGCGCGACGAGCAGCAGGTCCGGCCGGATCGCTTCGGCCTGAAGGTCGCGGAGGTGAAGGCCGATCCGGGTGACACCGTCACCGCGGGCCAGGTGCTGGCGCGGCTGACCGACAGCGCCAATTCGATCAACCTCACCGCGCCGGTGGCGGGCACGATCTCGGCGTCATCGGCGATCGTCGGCGCGCCGGCCTCCGGCAAGGACGCGCTGTTCTCGATCATCGCCAAAAGCGAATACGACCTGATCGGCATGGTGCCGACCCGCGACATCGCCAAGCTGAAGACCGAGCAGACCGCGCGGCTGAAGATATCAGGCGCCGGCGAGATGGACGGCAAGGTGCGGATGATCGCGCCGACCATCGAGCCGAACAGCCAGCTCGGCCAAGTGTTCGTGGCTATCAGCTCGAACCAGCGGCTGCTGGTGAATTCGTCCGGCCGCGCGCAGATCAAGACCGGGCAGAGCTGCGGCGTCGCGGTGCCGCTGACCGCGATCCTCTATTCCACCGCCGGCACCGTGGTGCAGGTGGTGCGCGGCGGCCGCGTCGAGACGCGGCGGGTGGAGACCGGGTTGATGTCGGCCGGCCAGGTCGAGATCCGCGACGGCATCCAGGAAGGCGACATCGTCGTCGCCCGCGCCGGCGCGCTGCTGCGCGAAGGCGACCCGGTGCGGCCGGTGGGCGCCAGCGCGGATGCGAAGTAGGTGGCGCGGTTTTAAGCAGCGATGGTTTCAGGTGTCGCTAAGCGATGCGTCTCTCAGCGGAGCAAGCGGCACCCCTCTCCCTAACCCTCCCCCGCAAGGGGGAGGAAACCCATCCGCCGGTGCGTCCCTCACATCAGCTGCGATGTAGGCAATACGCAGTTAGGAGACGTGAGGTGAGCACGCCTGTGCCGCCTCCCTCCCTAGGGGGAGGGTTGGGGGAGAGGGGTTCTC
>NZ_LFLZ01000137.1 GCF_001189845.1 Bradyrhizobium tropiciagri | reverse complement strand
TGCTAAGCGGCCGATCGAAGTGTGTGGTTAGTTTGGCGGCATCACCAATGCCGGCAACGGCCTTGTCGGGTATGTTGGTCGAGTGGTGTCGATACGCGCCGGGGAGATCAGCAAGACAAAGCCATACCGTCTCGAGCAGGCACCGGCCGGCGTGCGAGAGATCGCGTGAGAGCATAGGGGAATCGACGGCCTGCTACCTGAGGCTAGTGCCTGCTGTTAGAGGGGCGACGGTGGGTCTCCACTGTTGTCGGCGGCGGCCTGATCAGCTTCATGTGGGAGGTTGCCAAGCAAGTGTGCAGGCAACGTGATCGGGCGGCTTTCTTATCATGCTGCATGGGCAGAGGCGGAACACGGCGGCGGGAATGCCCTCAGATGGTTCGTGCCGCCACGAGCCCTCGACGCCTGCAATAAGATGTAAATCTCGGACGTAAAATCGGGGATCCGTAGCCAATCCGCGTCTCAGAGCTTGATCACCGACGTTCGCGATTCCGTCTCCGCCTATGCATCTCTGTGAACGGCCGATCGGCCATCGTGCCAGGCTCCGCGTTTAATCATCAATAGCGGACATCGGAGCGCCGGTTGACCATCGCTCTAAAGCGGGATGGGGTTTGGTTGAATCGATTTGGGATTCCCAAATCAATGTGTTTCTGATTCACCATGCTGGCTGGATAGGAGCTGGATAGGGGGCCAGCATGGATAGGCAAGCCTTATTCTCTGGATCTCCGTAAGCGTGTCGTAGCCGCGATCGAGGACGGGATGTCGCGCAATCGGGCGGCCAAGCAGTTCGGGGTGGCGATCAGCACAGCCGTCGGCTGGGTGCAGCGGGTCGAGGAGACCAGTAGCGTTGAGCCTGGGCAGATGGCGGTCACAAGCCGAAGGCGGTTTCGCGAGACCACGCAGTCTGGCTGTCTCAGCGGATCAGGGAGGGCGATTTCACCATACGCGGTCTCGTGGTCGAACTTGCCGGTCGCGGTCTGAAGGTCGACTACCACTCGGTGTGGGACTTCGTGCATGCCAAGAAGCTCAGCTTCAAAAAAAGCGTGAAGGCTCGCGAACGCGATCGACCCGAGGTAGTTCGCCGGCGAGCCCAGTGGACAGAATATCAAGGTCGCATCGAAGCTGAGCGGCTGGGTCTTCATCGACGAGACATGGACCAGGACCGATATGGCGCCCTTGCGGGGATGGGCTCCGCGCGGGCACAGACTTCCCGCCAAGGTTCCCCGCGGCCGCAGGAAGACCATGAGCTTCCTAGCGGCCCTGCGCCATGATCGGATCGATGCGCCATGGTTCATCGAGGGGCCGATCGACGGCGTGAGCTTTCGCACCTATGTCGAAAAGGTTCTTCTGCCCGTTCTTCGGCCCGGCGATATCGTCATCCTGGATAACCTCGGCAGCCATAGGAGCAAAGCAGTTCATCCGTTCAGTCGGCGCCAAGCTCTTCTTCCTGCCAAAATACTCGCCCGACCTGAACCCGATCGAACAGGTCTTTGCCAAGCTCAAGCACCTGCTCCGCAAAGCTGCCGCGCGAACCGTCGACGCAGTCTGCGCCGCAATCGGCCACGCACGCGATGCCTTCACCTCCGAGGAATGCGCCAACTACCTGAAAAATTCAGGCTATCGAACTTAATGCCATCCACGTAAGGCGCAGCCGCGGCGACGGTAGCGACTTGCCGGATCGCATGCAGCGATTGCAATCGTCATAGACATCGAGGAGACGGCCTGCACCTGCTGCCAGCGGTTCGATCACTATCGACTGCACGGGAATTCTCGTTTTGAGTATTGCAAGTTGACCAACGATTTTGATCAAGGCGAAAGCGTCACCGGCGTGGCTACGCCTCGATCCTGGACACGGGTCTTCAGCTGCCGTACTGCAAATCGGAAGTGAAGGTCTCAGGCCAAAAGTCCACTAATTGACACTGCTCATCGCGCTGGCACATGCCGGCGGCGTATGCACGCCGCCTGTCATGATAGACTAGATCAGCGGACCACTATCATGCAGCCCGGGCCGTCTGCCCGCTTTGGTCCCCTGATGTGCGCAGTGAGACGACCAGCCTTACCAGGGGATGCGTCGTCGTCGCAAATGAGGCGACTCGGTGCGATATCTTGATCGCCGAAATATTTAACGGTCACACATTTAGTTTGCCAGCTGTCCCAGATTGCAACGTCTCCCGACTTCCAACTCCAGCGCACAGTATTTTCTGGCGCGGTAAGGTAGGAATGAAGTAGTTTGAATAGCCGCTCGCTGGTGCGCTTCTGCAGACCGACGAAATGTTCTAAGGAATGTCCGAGCACAAGCATTCGCTCGCGAGTCTCTGGATGAGCATAGACGACTGGATGCGCGGCTTCATGGATCGTTCCAGTGAAGACATCATCTAGATGTAACCGGCCCCCCTCTTTGGCGTCCCCGCTTGCGGCGTAATCATGGTCACTGTAGCGCACGGCCCACAGGTTGTCGGCGAGCATCCGTAGCGGCTCCGGAAGATCAAGGTATGCGGTCGCAGGACTCGACCAAACAATATCCCCGCCAACGATGCTGGGCAGGATTGAAATATCTGAGTATGTCTCACCGGCGGCAGCATTCATGTGCATTTGGTCGGTAGAACCGCTGCTGCCGACCGACGCCATTGCCAACCTTGCCGGCCCCATTCCACGGACTATCGAACACGGTATGAGCGAACCAAGTCGGACGGCAAAGCGCTGCCGCTCGAAATCATCAAGGTGCGCCTGACCACGAAAGAAGATGATCTTGCGCACGAGGAGCAATTGAGCAATGGCCTGAAGGGCTTCGTCTGACAGCTCATCGCAGAGCCTGATGTTCTTGATCTCACTACCTAACCGGGTTCCGTGCTTGATGATATCCGCTCGCGGAATGATGTCGCCAATGGTCCTATTGCTCATGATCATGACCTCACTTTCGTGACGATAAACAAAACTCGCGATCCATGGTCGGCGAAACTGACGACGGAAGCGCAGCCAACTTGCTTTTGTTACTGGCCCGCCCGTGACAACTCGGCCGCGATGTCTTTCGGTGGAGAACGCGCGAAACGTTAACGACCATCGCGTGATCGCGATCCGAGCCTACTCGACAGTCGGCATCCATAGACATCATTATCGGAACGGACCTGCAGCAGGACGCCTCATTCTGGCACCGCAAATTTTACGCGCATTCGATGTCCCGTCCATGAAACGAAACCGGTCTTCTTTTCGTCCAAGCGCAATGTTCGCTTCGTCAGCAAGCCTGTCTCTAAAATATTCTTTGAAGTAACCGTCTTACCGACAGCTCTACTGCCATAGACACAATCAAAAAGTTACAAGCGGACAAGCCAATAGCGCGCGAGTTTGATTCGTCGGGGCAAATCAATTCCGCACACTCTACCATAGATTGTCTTATTTTGCATCCGAAATCGCAAGTAACAAGTTCTTGTTCGGAATATCCATTATAATGTGTTCTTCGCTCATCGCGGCGTCACGGTGGATCATCTATCCGGGCGATCGTGCAGCAATGAATGATGCGACATCTCGCGTGTTCATGCGCTTCAGCGGCCTCAGTGCGATTCGAATGTCGTCAGTAGTTGCGCGGTGGTCCGTGGCCCATTCTACCTTTCAACCAATTTTAGATGGCGAATGAGGTTCGTGAACGCATCGGGTTAGCTGGCAGATCAGACGATCAAGGGAGCTTCGATTCGAAGGGTCTAGGTGCCAAGCTGCATTGGCATTAGGACTTGCTTGGCCAGCGAGAGAACAAGTCTTACGGTCCCGGGCTATGCGGTGCGGCTGCCGATCGAAGTGCACGTTCAAACCAATGATGATTCGGCCAGATGGGCGCATCACTGTAGAGCCATCCACAAACTTCGGACACGGCGAGACGACGTATAGTGCCTAACCGCGTGAACCGCCTTGTTGTTTTGTCTGCTCACAAACCCGCCGTATTGCTGATGGATCGTATTTCAGAGGAGTGGGCGCTGTTGGCCCCGATCAATCCGATCTGGCGTTGGTGCCTCTCGGGACGGCGACACCAACTGGTCGAGGGTCGATGTTGTTAGTGCCCTATTGATCAATGCCTTGCCGCTCGTGCAAGCCCCACGTGCTAACGCGGGCAGACACGATGCACATTCTGGCGAGGCCATTTTTGAACATCCTACCCGGCAACATGGACCTGTTCCGCCGGCCAACGACATGGCGTCGGCGGCACTGACGGACCAATGTCCATGCCGAGAATCTCGCGCCTGCCGTCGCTGTTCGCGCCGACCGCGACAATCACCGCGACAGATACGATGCGGCCGTTCTGACGCTCCTTCACGTAGGTGGCGTGATCCACAAGTACGGCCAGTCCCCCTCGACTGGACGGGCAAGGAAGGCCTTCACCTTGTCGTCGATCTCCCTGGAGAGCCGGCTGACTTGGCTCTTTGAGATGCCGGTCATGCCCATCGCTTGCACCAGGTCGTCCACCGAACGGGTCGAGAAGCCCTGCACAGAGGCTTCCTACACCACGGCGGTCAGCGCCTTCTCGGCCATCCGGCGCGGCTCCAGGAAGCCCGGGAAGTAGGAGCCCTTGCGCAGCTTTGGGATGCGTAGTTCGACTGCGCCGGCGCGGGTCTCCCAGATCCGGTCGCGGTAGCCATTGCGCTGGGCCAGACGCTCGGGGGTCTTCTCGCCATAGGCGGCCCCGGTTCGGCTTTCGACTTCCAGCTCCATCAGGCGCTGGGCCGCAAAACCGATCATCTCGCACAACAGATCGGCATCAGGGGTCTTCTCCACGAGCGTGTGCAGGTTCATCATGTCATCGCTCATCGGTGGTTCCTCGGTTGCGTTGGCGTGTCGCAACCCGATCCTACCGGAGAACTGCCGGTGACCACCGCAAAGTCGCCCGCTCGCGGGCGCGCGCCCGGGTGGCTTTGCTCTACCGAGCTACACTACTGGCGGGGCACGACCAGAACGAACGAGCAAGTATTGAGGCTATCCATAGGCATCTTATTGGATACGCAATCCCGCGCATGGCGTCGATGCGCCGCCGCGTTATTGGGTTCCCGTGCAACTCGGCTCCAAGCGGTTGCAAACTGCTGATAAGCATCGGGGAGACGCCTGGAAGTTTGAGGTCACCCATTGCGAGCTGTGCCGCAACATCGGTGAGCTAACAGCGCTATCACATGGGTGGCGACATTTAGGAAACTGTCCAAGCAGCAGCAAGGAGAAACGTTGACCGGCTTGAGACGAAGCGCGACTTCGTAGAATCCTCCAATCAGGCAGCACAGTGACACATGCGTCTCATACGGGGGATGGCGTGTCGCGCAAGAAGGCACACGTCCCTTTAGGCCACAGCCGCACCACCCGCTCGAACCATTCATCCAGCATATGGCAGTTAGATTATACAAGCAGTGGCGCGATCACATCGCCTTGGTGCGACCAGGCCGAGTTATTCATTGCCGTCGTCGGGTCGCGTTCCAATCCTCGACATTTGCATCGGTCACCCAGTGTTGAGGTATCTTGGCAGCCGTTTGGCGGGGGCACGTCGAATCTTAGAGGCAGTCTTCGTACGTAACGTACAATGATCTTAGGCTGTTGGGTACCGTCGTTCTCTGTTCCTCCAATCCGACGAGCCGCTGCATCTCACGATGAGAGCGTGTTCAAAAAAGGCGAGATCGCGGCCCGAGAAGATCGTTATCAACCGACCTACAGCGCGCGATCCAGCTGGACACATGGCGCATGTGGAACCAGCTCATGAGCCGATGTTAGTGTTCGCTCCAGCGAACGACTCATGCTTGAGAGGATTATGGCGATTGAGAGGCCGAAACGCCGGAAAAAGTTCCATCTAAGCTCACGGTCAGATCGCAATCACAAATGACTAGGACGTGTTGCCCGACAGATCTTAAGGATGCATGCAGTCTTCCAGTTTTAGCCGCATTCGACGCACAAAGTTCTCATTTGCAGACTTCCAAGCTACCATGGCTTCGCTAATCGAACGGCAACTCCGCAGCTCGAGAGCCCAACCCGCGCATGAGCCAGACCAGCAAATTAGGTACCGCGCGTAGGCCGCAATGTTGGCAAGCACCGATGAGAAGGGATGCCGCGCGTTCGTCACGGACGTATACCATCATTCAGACCTTCGTCGATCACCTGACCGAATGCACAGACCACCACGCTGCTCAACAGAGCATGGCGTATATAACTGCGGCGCTGGACTTGTCGTGTTTCGCATATCTTGCGCTACCGCACGGGCCGGCTAATTCCCCGACTTTAATTTCTACGTATCCATCCTCCTGGACAGCTCGCTATTTGCTGCGCAAATACGAAACCGTCGATCCGGTTGTACGTCGGGCGATTCGCCAGACGGAACCCTTTCGATGGGGACTCGGATACGAACCGCGAGATCAGTCGGACTCCGAGCGTGAGCTATTTGAAGAGGCTGCCGGATTTGGCATTCGTTGCGGACTCACGTTTCCAATCCACGATCACCGGGGTGCGATCGCGGCGCTGAGTTTCGCGGCGGACGAGCCGTCGGACTAATTTTGAGCGCTCGATAGTCGAGCAGGCCCAGAATCTGCGACTAATCGCGATGTTTTTTCATGCACATGCAAGGCGCCTATCGACCACGGATCGCGTCGTCGGCGGGGTTGTGTTATCTCCTCGCGAGTTCCAATGTCTCGAATGGTCATCTCGCGGAAAATCGGCCGCCGAGATCGGGATCATTGTCGGAATATCTCGGCGGACAGCAGGTTTTCACCTGGATAACGTCCGAGCAAAGCTCGGCGTTCGCTCGCTTCGGCAAGCCGTCGCGCTTTTAGCCGAAGCGAACTCTCGAAGATAGGTCCACGCCGCGCAATAAGCACCTGTGCGACTGTACAGGGTGCGGCGACCTTGGCTTCCAGCTTGATTTGCGAAATCAAAGCGGGGAAGTAGGAATGATCCAGCTCATTACGCCACAGTATTGCAGCGAGTTCACCAACGACCTTGCTGAGATGCACCGGCTGCGTTATCGCGTGTTCAAACTTCGGCTGAATTGGAATGTGTGGGTCAGCGGCGACATGGAGATCGACGAATATGATGTCCTCAGGCCAGTTCACCTGCTGCATCGCGCAACGGATGGAAGGATTCAGGGCTGTGTCCGCCTTCTGCCGTCGACTGGACCAACTATGCTCAGAGAAATTTTCTCAGTTCTTCTCGACGGACAAGGTGCACCACGAAGCTCTCAGGTGTGGGAAAGCAGCCGCTTCGCTCTCGACGTTCCGCCTGATACACCAAAAGCGAGCGGTGGACTTGCTGCAGCCACGTACGAACTCTTTGCAGCTATGATCGAATTTGGTCTCTCCACCGGACTAACGGAAATCGTCACCGTCACTGATGCTCGCATGGACGGTATTCTTCGGCGTGCAGGATGGCCCCTTCGTTCGATTGGAATGCCTCGACCACTCGGGAATACGACCGCATTAGCCGGCTATTTGGAGGTGTCCACTGATGCGTTGGAGCGCATCCGCAAGGCCGGGCGCATGTCAGGCCCGGTGCTTTGGGCTCCCGTCATCCGAGCTGCCGCTTAAGCCTTGAGAAGCAGGTACAAGTCACTATCCCTACATTGCGGCGGCAGCCCCGCTCGCTCAAGCCTTAAAATGCGCAATTTCCGTCAACGGCGGCCGTCACTGCAAGCCGGCAAAGCTCTTGAACTGAAGCACCTCAAATCGGCCGTTGCCGCGGCCGATTGCGGTAGTTTCCGTCAAGCTGCAGAGTTGCTGAGCTCGCAACAATCGAGCGTCAGCCGAAGAATTAGCGAGATTGAACACCACTTGGGGATAGCTATTTTTGAGCGCTATAGTGGAGGTGTGCGTCCGACGCGGGCTGGCCGCAGTATTCTTCGGCTGGCAAGGTCGATTGTGGAAGAATTCGACGCACTTATCGCAAGCGCGCACGCAGTTCAGAGTAGCGAAAGTGGCCGTCTGAGTGTCGGATTCTGCACCTCGCTTTCAGCAGGCAATCTCCAAACCTCGCTGCTCGAATTTAAGCAGCGCTATCCCCAAATCGAACTAGCGACAATCGAACGATCACGGACACGTCTGGCGGCCGCACTTCGCAACGGCGTGATCGACACGCTGATAGTACCAGGGCGTCCGCCATTGTTGGACGCCAAAACCCTGTCGCTGTGGGGCGAGCGCGTCCTGGTTGCCTTACCTCAAGACCATGCTCTCAGTTCGCGTGAGACTGTCAATTGGATTGACCTGCGCGAGCAGGCGGTTTTGTTGAGCCATTACGATCCCGGAAAAGAGTTTGAATATCTCCTGATTTCTAAGCTTGTCTCGCCTGAGGATCGTCCCAAAATTGAACGCCACGACGTCAGCAGCGGCATCATCAAGAGTCTGATCAGCATGGGGGCCGGCATAAGCCTCGTTCTGGAATCTGACATGGGGGCTAATTTCGCGGGCTTGACCTACCGAGAGCTGCGCGATGGCACCGGCCCCAGCCGGTTCGGCTTCTCAGTTTATTGGCGAGGCGAAAATGAAAACCCGGCGTTGGCCGACTTCCTGCAGCTAGTCTCTGAGCGCTACCCTTCGCCTCCGCTCGGGCGTTGACGCGCCGGTCGAGCCCTCAAAAAAATGCCTGCCCGCAGCTGCGGAGCGCGCCGCAATATCGGTGCAAATCAGTTGGGCTCATCCTGCCTGTAGCCGACAACATCGATCCGGCGCCGGCACCGCTCGTCGACGTGGCTCCGCGGTCAACCCAAGCTTTGAGACCTCGGAGCGGATAGACGACACGTTCACCCAGCTTGCGATAGGTCAGGCCACCCGTGGCGCGTGGGTCGCGATTGACTGTGTGCTCACACAGGCCGAGAAGGCGCGCAGCTTTATGCGTGCGTAGGGATCGCAGTGGCAAGCTGGCGTTCGGACCGGCGTGTTCAGGTCTGTGCCATCGACCGGAGCGCGGCCGGGTGGGGGCGGCGCCGGCGGTCACGACGGCCAGGTATTCGCGCTTAGGGCGTGCGGAACATTCAAGAATGTTTTTTTCGGCAGCCCTAGTTTAATGCTTGCGAGATGGCGGACGAAGCGGTGCGCGATAGCCGCCGCGCACAAGAGCACGCCCAGCCTTCACCAAGCGGATTGTTCGGGCACGAACGTCGTGGGTCTTCCAGCCACGCTCAGGGATGCGTTGTCTGCCAAACAACACTTCCGCGATAATGCGATAGGATGCGCCATCCGTGTACCCATCCAGCGCTCGCAGCGCCAACGCTAGTCTTTCCCGCTGCTGCGCCGACAGCCGATGATACGGAGGTCCCACCGGGCGACCATTAATGGCGCGCCAGAGCCGATGTGAGGCATAACCGCGAATTTCGCAGTCCGCATCGTAACGGCAGTTCGGCGGAATAGAAAGCTCCTACCTGCGGCGCCTGTTTCAACCAAAGGTGATGTTGCACTCCCTGAATGCGCAATACGGCATGCCAACCATCCGAAGCCCGTTTGATACTGCCTGACGCAAGATCAGCGAGCAGCAGCGGCACGCCAACGACTTGCGAGGCAGATGTGCTACGTACTATTGGCACCACGCTGGGCAAAGCCTCGGGTGCCCAGAAGATGGTTTGCTCGAAGAAGGACCGCTGGGGGTCATGCGCGAAAGCAGACGCCCCATCTCCTTCGGAATTCGGCGCTCACGTTCCCGCTCCGCTTGCTAGCCTCCCGATAAGCAAGTCGGAAGTTCGGACTGCGCCTGAGCGATTCCCAAGCAAAATTTGCCCTGTCCCCTGCTTCCATCATGCGCTGATATGGCTCCGTTGAGCGCCAGTCGAGCTCGGACATGCAACTGATCCCCATTTAAATTGTGAGGCAATGTCTATAAAGCCAGCGGTTGCGCGACAAGTCGCTAATGTCGCATCGCGTGATGCGTAGGAACGATCACCTTGGATAGAGAAGAAGCCTATTCTCAATCCCGGGTCTCAGGCGACGAAGGCTTGCTATTTGCAGGCTCGGCCGCGCAGCAAATGGCGGTAACCATGGTCTGCCATCCAGTTTGCTCGGGCCAGGTGAGTATCGAATGCATGGCGGGCGCGTGCAGGTTCATGATCTGGATCGATACGCAACACAATGCGAGCTACTTCTTTCCAGTCTGCCCTCTCAGCTGCGGCATCAAGGAGGCGCCAATAGGTCG
>NZ_LFLZ01000136.1 GCF_001189845.1 Bradyrhizobium tropiciagri | reverse complement strand
AGACTCCGATCATGTTGCGCATCCTGTCCCTCCTGATCGTCATCCTCGCCTTGCTGCAGCCGGATCTGAGCTCGGCCGCTTCCTCGAAAAAGCGGCACGGCGGTACCCGCTGGCATGGCTACGGCTTCCTGCCCGGCTACCGACAGCCGCCCAATCAGACCATTCCGGTGCTCGGCCCGCGCGGCGCCGCCCGCGGCTACCCGGACTTTTCACCGGAATATTGGTATGGCGGGGACTGGCACTACTTCGGCCGCCCCGGATTCCATGGCGGAGGACGCTACAATGGCGGCAGCTACGGCCCGTGCTGGGTCTGGACACCGATCGGGCGCGCCTGGCAGTGCGGGTAGAGCATGATCCGGAAAAGTGCGAAGCGGTTTTCCGGAAAGATCATGCTTAAACAACAAGCTAAAGCGCGATGGCGATTTAACCCAATCTCATCGCGCTTTAGCCGCGCGCCGCCGCGACAACTTGCGCACGCAACTCACAATCCGCTGATCCCGGAATGAGAGGCATGTTGCCCGTCATATTGCCCCTGGACCCCGGATAGGCCACCATCCTCCCCGCGCGCACGACAAAACACAACAGCGCCGGGGAAACGCATGAGCAAAGCCACTCGCTTCGATTATGGCTGGGTCGTCGTCGGCGCGGGCGCGCTGATGACCTGCGTCGGCTTCGGCACCATGCTGTCGCTCGCGGTGTTCCTGCAGCCGATCTCGGATGCGATGGGCTGGTCGCGCGCCGGCGTGTCGGCGGCGGCGACGCTGGATTTCCTCTGCATGGGTTTTGCGGCGTTCGCCTGGGGCGCGCTGTCCGATCGCTTCGGCACCCGCATCGTGGTGCTGGCCGGCAGCCTGCTGCTCGGGCTTGGCCTCGTGACCGCAAGCCAGGCGCAGAGCCTGTGGCAATTCCAGCTGTGCTTCGGCGTGCTGATCGGGATCGCCGCCGGCAGCTTCTATGCGCCGATGATGGCGCTCGCGAGCGCCTGGATCGACAAGCATCGCAGCCTCGCCGTCGCCCTGGTGTCGGCCGGCATGGGCGTATCGCCGCTGACGGTCGCACCATCGGCGAGCTGGCTGATATCAGCCTATGACTGGCGCTTTGCGATGCTCGTGATCGGCATCGCCGCTTGGGTGCTGCTGATCCCCGCATCGTTCCTGGTGCGCCCGGCGCCGCAGGGAACGAACGTTGCGATGACGACCGCCGCGAGCGCGCCGCAAACGGAATGGACCGTGGCGCAGGCGCTGCGCACACCGCAATTCATCACGCTGGCGCTGGCGCACTTCGCCTGCTGCGCCGCGCATTCGGGACCGATCTTCCACATGGTGTCCTACGCCATGGTGTGCGGCATCGCGCCGCTCACCGCGGTCACGGTCTACAGCCTCGCCGGCTTCTCCGGGCTCGGCGGCCGCCTGCTGCTCGGCGTGCTGGCAGACCGGCTCGGCGCCAAGCCAGTTTTGGTCGGCGGCCTGCTGGTGCAGGCGCTGTCGATCGCGACGTATCTGGCGGTGGCGCAGCTCGGCGAGTTCTACGCGCTGTCTGTCGTGTTCGGCCTCGCCTATGGCGGCGTGATGCCGCTCTATGCCGTGCTGGTGCGCGAGTTCTTCGGCGCGCGCATCATGGGCACGGTGTTCGGCGCAGTGTCGGCCTTCGCGAGTCTCGGCATGGCGCTCGGGCCGTGGGCCGGCGGTTATGTGTTCGACACCTTCCATGGCTACACGTGGCTGCACGCCGGTTCCTTCGCGATCGGCCTCGCTGCGGTCGCCGTGGCGCTGAGCTTCTCGACCAAGCGCCAGCCCTCGCTCGATCTCGGCCGCGCCGCCGCCTGAGCGCGGATGCGTCCGTCACGCTCGCGCGTCGGTGATGGTTAGCTGACCTGCATCGGCGCCGTCCCGCCTTGCCCTCGCCTGCCGGATGGGTCACCATCGCGCGCGCCCCGAACAAGAATGTCAGAACGGGCCGAGGACACGCATGAACAAGCCGCAGGGAGTAGACCTTGTCGAGCGGGCGCGCGCGCTGGCGCCGCTGATCATCGCTGAGGCCGACGAGATCGAACGGACGCGGCGGCTGACACCGTCCGTCACATCAGCCCTCGTCGAGAACGGGCTGTACCGTGCGCTGCTGCCGAAGCGCTTCGGTGGCGCCGAGGCGACGCTGGACGCCTTCATGCAGATGCAGGAGGAGATCGCCAAGGCCGACGCCTCGACCGCCTGGTGCCTCGGCCAGTGCAGCGTCTGCGCGATGACCGCGGCCTATCTCGAGCCCGACGCCGCTAACGAGATCTTCAACACCGCGCCCGGGATTCTCGCCTGGGGCGCGATCGCCCACGAGGTCCGCGCCGAGCCCGGCGGCTATCGCGCCAATGCACGCTGGGATTTCGCCTCGGGCTCACGGCAGGCGAGCTGGCTCGGCGCCCACGTTCGCGTCGTCGAGGCGGACGGCTTACCGCGCAAGAAGGCCGACGGTTCGCCGGAGATCCGCACCATCCTGTTCCCGATGTCGCAAGCTGTGATGTATGACGTCTGGGACGTGATCGGCCTGAAGGGCACCGGCACCGATTCCTATTCGGTCGACAACCTCTTCATCCCGGACAAATTCGCCGCGCTGCGCGACGATCCCGCCGCGTGCCGCGAGGGAGGACCGCTCTACAAGCTCTCCACCAACATGGTGTTCAGCATGGGCTTCGCCGCCACCGCGCTCGGCGTCGCCCGCGCCATGCTGGATGCGGCGACCGAGCTCGCTCGGGCTAAGACCCCGCAAGGCCTGAAGGCGATGCGCGACAACAATGCCGTGCAGGGCCAGATCGGCCGCACCGAGGCAAGCCTGCGCGCCGCGCGCGCCTACCTCTACGCGACAGCCCACGACGTCTGGAGCGACCTCGCCCGCGGCGAACCGATCACCGAAGCGCACCGCATCGCGATCCGCATCGCCTCGACCTGGACCATCCACCAGTCGGCCTCGGTGGTCGACATCGCCTATCACATGTTGGGCGCGACAGCGGTGTTCGCGAAGAATCCGTTCGAGCGGCGGTTTCGCGACATGCACGCGATCGCCCAGCAGATCCAGGCCCGCGACACCCAATATGAGGACGCCGGCAAGGCGATCCTGGCGGGCAATCTCGCAGCGCCGCCGACGGCACGCTGAAGTCGGATTCGGTTAGGGCGCGTGCTGGTGTACACGGCTCCGTCCAGGAGGTGCCATTTTAAACGGCTATAGGACAAAAGCGGAAGTCTATGTGCCGTGATCTACCACCGAGTCTGCGGCACAACTAGTGCAACCCAATCTCAGCGTGCAGCTGCATCGTACGAAAGTAGGCACCGGCAATGATGGTCCCGGCGCGAATTTCGGCGGCGCAACATCTGGTTGTTAAGCTTTTTCTGAGACGTTCCGGACGGCGCTAATGCCTGGAGTTCCGCTGGTACCATGTTCACGCTTCGATCGATCGCCGCCCGCCTGATCCTGGCGATTTCACTGACCGTCGCGGTCGCCTGCGCCATCCTCGGCGGGTTCTCCATCAGCCAGCAGCGTGCGCTGACCCGGCTCGCGCTCGATCAGCAGCTCAAGCTGCAGTATGACAGCGTGATTGCGGCGATCGACTATGAAGGCCGCACTGCGCTCGCGGTCTCCGCCGTCATCGCCGCCCTGCCGCCGGTCGAAGAGGCGATCGCCAAAGGCGACCGTGACGGCCTCGGCAAACTGCTCGGCGCCCCCTGGACGGCGATCAAGGCGCAGGGCATCCCGCTGATCTCGTTCTGGCAGGCCCCGGCGACGAGCTTCTACCGGATCCACACGCCGAAAATCTTCGGCGACGACGCCTCCACGCGGCGCATCACCGTGGTGGAATCGATCAAGGCCGGCAAGCCGATCGTCGGCGTCGAGCCCGGCCGTGAAGCGCTTTCGATCTTCGGCATGACCCCGGTCATGCATGACGGCAAGACGCTGGGCAATGTCGACATCGGCGTCGCCTTCGGCAAGGAATTCGTCGACCGCGCCAAGAAGCGCTTCGGCATCGACCTCGCGGTACATTCATTCGACGGCAAGAGCTTCAAGCGGCTGTCTTCGACCTTCGGCGACACCGTGGTCGCGACCCAGGACGAGCTCAAGAACGTGATGAGCGGTGCCGCCGTGCTGCGCGACGCGGTTCTCGACGGCCATGCGGTCGAGCTCTATCTCGGCCAGATCAAGAACTATGCCGGCGAGCCGGTCGCGGTGCTCGAGATCGTCAAGGACACCAGTGACTATGAAGCCGCTGCGGCGAGTGCGCAGCGCAATCTGATCCTCGGCACGGTCGCGATCCTGGCCGGTGCCGTGCTGCTCGCATTCCTGCTCGGGCGCGGCCTGTCACGACCGCTCACCGCGATCACCGCCGTCATGAACCGGCTGTCCAGCGGCGACACCAGCGTCACGATCCCCGGCAGCGAACGCCGCGACGAGCTCGGTACGATGGCGAAGGCGGTCGACGTGTTCCGCCGCAGCATGATCGAAACCTCCTCGCTGCGCGACGCGCAGGAGGCCGACAAGGTGAAGGCCGCGGCCGACAAGCAGGCGCTGCAGCGGCAGATGGCCGACCGCTTCGAATCCGACGTCAAGGGCATGGTCGCCGCCGTCGCACGCTCGTCAAGCGCAATGCAGCGCGCCGCAGGCGAGATCACCACCAGCGTCAACGGCACCTCCGAACGGACCGCTGCGGCAGCCGCCGCGTCCGAGGAGGCGTCGGCCAGCGTCAATGCGGTCGCGGCCGCGACCGAGGAACTGGCGTCCTCGATCACCGAGATCGGCCGCCAGGTGACCCATTCCAGCCGCGTCGCCGACAATGCCGTGGCCAAGGCGATGGAGACCACCGAGATGGTGACGAGCCTCGCCGCGTCAGCCGAGAAGATCGGCGACGTGCTGCGTCTGATCAGCGCGATCGCGAGCCAGACCAATCTGCTGGCGCTCAACGCCACCATCGAGGCCGCGCGCGCCGGCGAGGCCGGCCGCGGCTTCGCCGTGGTCGCAGCGAGGTGAAGGAACTGGCGAGCCAGACCGCGAAGGCGACCGACGAGATCGCCGGCCAGGTCGGCGCGATCCAGTCCGCCACCGGCAATTGCGTCAGCGCGATCGGCGACATCAGCGGCACCATCCGCGAGATCTCGGGCATCGCCACCGCCATCGCGGCCGCCGTCGAGCAGCAGGACTCGGCGACGCGGGAGATCGCCCGCAGCGTCCAACAGGCGTCTTCCGGAACCGTCGAGGTCTCCGCCAACATCGCGGGCGCGAGCGAGGCCGCCGGCCATTCCCGGGCGCTCACCGGCAATGTGCTGGATACATCAGGCCAGCTCGGCGATCACGCCTCCGCACTGTCGCACAGCGTCGATACATTCCTCGCCGGACTGCGCAACGCGGCCTGACCGGCGGCGGCCTATCTGACGCTCAAGGCGTTGTGGTAGATAGACGCGCCAGACGTCATCGCGGAACACACCATGCGCAAGCCGGCAGCATCGACCAGCAAGGCGGCACGACGACCGCAAGCGAAAGCGGCAGATGCGCTGTTCGACGCCTACCCTGCCCCGGTCAAGGCCAAGCTGCTGGCGCTGCGGCGGCTGATCTTCGAGACCGCGCAAGCAACCAAGGGCGTCGGCGCGCTGGAAGAGACGCTGAAATGGGGCCAGCCGAGTTACCTGACGCCGGAGACCGGCAGCGGCAGCACGGTGCGGATCGACCAGGTGAAGCCGGCCACCGATCAGGTCGCGGTCTACTTCCACTGCCAGACCAATCTGGTCGAGACCTTCCGCGAGCTCTATCCCGAGCTCAGCTACAGCGGCAATCGCGCGATCCTGCTCGATGTCAGCAGCAAGCTGCCCGAGGCCGCGCTGCGCCACTGCGTCGGCTTGGCGTTGACGTATCATCTGGACAAGCGGAAGGTTTAGCAATCAGCCGCAACTCTCTCCACTGTCATTGCGAGGAGCGAAGCGACGAAGCAATCCATCCCTCCGCGCGTGAGGATGGATGGATTGCTTCGCTGCGCTCGCAATGACGCGGTGAGTGCAGCCTCGCTACGCCACCAGCGCCGTCGCGACGCGCTGCGCCTTGAGCAGGCTGATGACCTCGGCGTTCGGCCGCGCGCGGCTGAACAGAAAACCCTGGCCCTCATGGCAGCCTTCGGCGCGCAGGCAGCTCAGCTCCGCCTCGGTTTCGACGCCCTCGGCGGTGATGGTGACGCCGAGCCCGACGCCGAGGCTGACGATCGAGCGCACGATCGCCTGCGCGTCCGGGTTGGCACCGAGATCGCGCACGAAAGACTGGTCGATCTTGATCTTGTCGAACGGGAAGCTGCGCAGATAGCTGAGGCTGGAATAGCCGGTGCCGAAATCGTCCATCGACATCCGTACCCCGAGCGCGCGCAGCGCATGCAGCGTCGCCAGCACCTGGCTGCTCTTCTCGAGCAGCAGCGTCTCGGTGATTTCGAGCTCGAGCCGCCGCGCCGGCAGGCCGGATTGCCGCAACGCGTCGGTGACCAGCGCCAGCAGGTTTCCGGTGCGGAATTGCAGCGGCGACAGGTTGACCGCGACGCGCACGTCGTCGGGCCATTGCGCGGCGTCCATGCAGGCGCGATGCAGCATCAGGCTGCCGAGCGGGTTGATCAGGCCGGTCTCCTCGGCGACCGGGATGAACTCGCCGGGCGAGATCATGCCGCGCTCCGGGTGCGGCCAGCGCACCAGCGCCTCGAAGCCGGTGATGCGCCCGCTCGCTAGATCGACCAGCGGCTGGTAATAGGGCTGCAGGCCTTCATTCTGGATCGCATCGCGCAGATCAATCTCGATCTTGCGCCGGCTTTGCGCGCGCGCATCCATCTCCGCCTCGAAGAACGAGAAGGTGCCGCGGAACTCGCTCTTGGCCCGCGACAAGGCCATGTCGGCGCTCTTCAGCAGCTTTTCGGAATCCTCGCCGTCGCCGGGCGACATCGCGATCCCGATGCTGGCGCCGATCACCACCGAATGGCCCTCGAGCAGATAGGGCTCGCCGATCGCATCCAGGATCCGCCGCGCCAGCAGCACCGCGTCCTCGGGCCGCATCACGCCGCCCTGCACGATGGTGAATTCATCGGAGTTGAGGCGGGCCAGCGCATCCTCCTCGCGCAGCGTCGAGCGCAGCCGCTTGGCGACCCCACGCAACAGCTTGTCGCCGATGCCGTGGCCGAGCGTGTCGTTGACCGCCTTGAAATTGTCGAGCCCCAGCATCAGCACCGCGACCTTGTCGGTCGAGCGGCGGGTGTGCTGCAGCATCTCCTCCATCTGCTGGCGCAGCAGGTTGCGGTTCGGCAGACCGGTCAGGCTGTCGTGCTGGGCCATGAAGGCGAGCCGCGCCTCGGCGCGCTTGCGTTCGGTGATGTCCATCAGCGCGAGCAGCATCGCCGGCTGGTCGCCATGCATCAGCTGGCGCGAATAGATTGCAAGGTCGATCAGCGTGCCGTCCGCACGCACATGCTTCCAGGTCCGCGCCGCCTGCTCGTCGCTGCTGCGGCCGGCGGCCCAGGGCAGCTCGGGATCGAATGCCTGCAGGCTCCTGATCGTCATCTTCTCGAATTCGGCACGCACATAACCATAATGCGCGATCGCGGCGTCGTTGACCGCGAGGATCCGTTCGCCGTCGAGCGCGCACAGGATCATCGGCACCGGATTGCCGTCGAACAGCAGGCGGAACGAGGCCTCGCGCTGCTTCAGTTCGGTGATGTCGACGCGCAGGCCGACGATGCCGCCATCCGAGGTCAATCGCTCCTCGATCAGGACCACGCGGCCATCGGCCAGGACCTGCTCGTGCCGCTCGCCAGGCTGGTACATCTTCTGGAGCCGCTCGGCGATCCACGCTTCCTCGCGCCCGGCCGCTTCGGGATAGTCGCCGCGCGCGACGCCGACGCGGATGGTGTCTTCGAGGCGCGCGCCGCGCTCGAACAGATCGGAACTGCGCTTGTAGATTTCCGAGTATTTCCTGTTCCAGAGCGTGTAACGGCCTTCGGGGTCGAGGAACACGATGCCTTGCGGCAGGATGTCGATCGCCTCGCGCAGCCGCGCGTTCGACCTGCGGGCCTCGGCGATCGCCGCCTCGGCCTGCGCGCGCTGGCGCACCAGTTCGCCGATTTCGACAGCGGGGCGGCGCAAGCGGCTGGACATTTTCGGCATCGGCATCGGCCGGCGTCCCCGAGAACGGGACAGTTTGGCCTGTTTCGGTTTCTTGATCTTCTTTGGCCGCATCATTGCACTCGCACGCCCCACGCGCATTCCAGTTTCGGCGACATTTCTGCGATAAGTCTCTGAAAAATTGGTATCTCTTGGCGAAGAGCCGCGCTGTATAAGAAGTTCGGGCATTGCCCGCTTTGCAGGCGCGTTCACGCCGCACGCGAGCGGCCGGTGCTACGCAAGCGGCCCGCAGCGCAGATTTGCAGCGCAGCGGCGCAACAGCGTGGTGAAGGAAGGGTAAACCTGCGCCTGCCTGCACAATGAATGCGCCGAAACCGCCGCAAGCGCATCAATGTTTGCCAGCGTGTGACAGGGTTATCGCGAGGTAAAAGGCGCGACCGGTTCGCTCGTCTTGCGAAGTTAGTTAGTGATCTCGATCCGCGTGCCGCCGCGGCCGTTGCGCTCGACCAGTCCATAGAGCTGTGCTGCGTGCGAGGGATGCAGGCGCACGCAACCATGCGAAGCGGGCCCCCGAGGCGGGTGAACTCATAGGTGCCGTGAATGGCCAAGCCGCCATGGAAGAAGATCGCGTACGGCATCGGCGAGTTGTAGTATTTCCGCGAGTACCAGCGGCGCGCCAACAGCTGCGGATGGAACACGCCGTTCGGCGTGCCATAGCCGCGCCGTCCAGTCGACACCGGCCAGTTGTAACGCGTCGCACCGTCGACGCTGACCGCCATGCGCTGCGATGATTTGTCGATGTGAACGACGATGTCGGCCCGCGCTGGCGAGAGCGTCAGTGTCGACGCGGCAATGGCGGCGGCAACTGCCAACCGCACGCAAGATACGCTTGTCATAAAAATGCCAGCCCTGAAAATTATTGCGCGCATCATGTCGGCCGCGGCGCGCTTGTAAAGTGGCGTGGCTCACATCCGGAACGGGAAGACGCGGGTAATCTTGATCCGCCCTGTGGGCGATCAAGCGAATGGGATGAGAGCGCGGTTCGTCCGGCACGAATCCATGCTAGCCTTGCGTGGACAGAGTGATCCGAATGACACCCCGCCTGCGTCCGATCCCGCTCCTGGTCTCCGCCCTCGTCGCCTGCACCATCTCCGCGCGGGCGCAGGACAAAGGCTCGCTCAATCCGCAGCCATTGCCACCGCTCGCCAATCCTAACGATCCAACGATCGGGGCGAAGCAGCTGTTCGCCCGCAAGGTGCTGCCGGCGGCGATGCCGACCCAATCGATCGGCGGCTACACCAAGGGCTGTCTCGCCGGCGCCGCGCAGATGCCGCTCAACGGCGACACCTGGCAGGTGATGCGCCTGTCGCGGAACCGCTACTGGGGCCATCCCAACATGATCGCGCTCTTGAAGCGGCTTGCGGCCAACGCGCACAAGGACGCCGGCTGGCCAGGCATCCTGGTCGGCGATATCGGCCAGCCGCGCGGCGGCCCAGCGCTGTCAGGTCACGCCAGCCACCAGATCGGGCTCGACGCCGACGTCTGGCTGACGCCGATGCCCGATCGCAAATTGTCGCGCGAGGATCGCGAGGAGATGTCGGCCGTCATGATGGTGCGTGACGACCGGCTCGATATCGATCCGCACGTGTTCACGCCGGGCCATGTGCTCGTCCTCCGCGACGCAGCGCGGGAGCCGGCGGTGCAGCGCATCTTCGTCAATCCGGCGATCAAGAAGGCACTGTGCCGCGAGGCCAAGGGCGACCGCGGCTGGCTGTCGAAGATCCGGCCGTGGTGGGGCCACGACTACCACTTCCACATCCGCATGCGTTGCCCGTCCGGCAGCCCCGCATGCGAGGGGCAGAAGCAGCAATCGGAAGGCGAAGGCTGCAAGCCGTCCGACCTCGCCTTCTGGTTCAAGGATTCGGTGCTGCATCCGAAGCCGCCGCCGAAGCCGCCGAAACCGCGCCCGCCGATGACGCTGGCGCAGATGCCGGCGGCCTGCAAGACGGTGCTGAACGCAGCCGACGCCAAGCAGTAACTCGAGAGCGTGATGAGATGAGGTTGAACCAGATCGGCAGCGGAGGTTCACCTCTCCCTTGGGAGAGGTCGCGCGTAGCGCCGGGTGAGGGGTTACAGTC
>NZ_LFLZ01000135.1 GCF_001189845.1 Bradyrhizobium tropiciagri | reverse complement strand
CCAACAGCAGACTCATGCACCGCAGCAAAGCGTCATTATTCGACCACCTCGTCGGCGCGGGCGAGCAGCGGCGGGGGCAGCTCGATCCCAAGCGCCATGGCGGTCTTGAGGTTTATCTTCAAACTGACTTTGGTCGCTTGCTCGATTGGCAGGTCGGCCGGAAGCGCGCCTTTCAGGATGCGATCTATATATCCCGCCGCCTCTCGCCACAGAGCGAAGAAGTCGGCCGAATACGACATCAACGCACCCTGCCTCACTGCGGCGCTGAACCCGTAAATCGCAGGGAGCTTGCGCTCTGCGGCAAGCGTGATCAGACGCGGCATGATCGTCTCCAGGAACGGATCGTCCGGAACGACAAAGCCATCGAGGTTGGCCGGATTGATCGCGGCAAGGCTCGTCTCAAGCTCCGCCGGCTGTGCTGATAGAACGCTCAGATCGAGCGCAAGCGCTTGTGCCGCCGCCCGCGCCCTGTCGGCATACAGGCTGTATAACGGATTGTCAGTGGTCCAGAGCACCGCGATACGATGGAGCTTTGGTGTCACCTCCTTGAGTAGTTCTAGCCACTTAACGGCGTAATCGAACGAGAGCAGCGACAGGCCGGTGATATTTCCGCCGGGATGCGCGAGGCTCGCTACCAGCCCGGCGCCGATCGGATCGCCCATAACCAGAACAATAGGCACGATGGTTGTTGCGCGCTGTGCGGCGCGTGAAATCAGACTGCCCGGAGTTGCGAGCACGTCGACCTTGAGTGCCAGCAGCTCCGCAATCAGGCCAGGTACGCGGCCAGCGTCACCGTTGGCATATCGCTCTTCCAGCATGAGGGTTCGACCGATAACGTATCCCCGATCTTCCAGCCCCCGACGCAATCCGACGGTGCTTTCGTCGGTGCCGGGCGCACCGATCCAGACATAACCGACACGAGGCACTCGGCGCGGCTGCTGGGCGCGCGCAACGAAGGGCCACGCTATCGTGCCGCCGAGCAACGATATGAACTTGCGCCTGCTCATATGAACTTGCCCTGTTTTGGTTGATCAAATTGCATATGCTTGCTCCCACTGTGTGCCAGCGAGTGGCCGAGCTACCGCCTCCGGGATCAAGATATCATCTATCTGAATACGACGCCCTGAATTGGTGGCAGCAAGGGCCGCTGTGGGTCAATCGCTTCAGTCTAGCCCGGTGCCAGTGAGGTCCGGTCTACGCCACGCAGCGGACAGGTGGCCAGTCGGGCGCGTTGGTCGGAGATGGGCCAAGAACCGAAGTCAAGCCGGATGGAAAAATTTGGCAAGTAACGACTGAGGCTTCTGCAGGCCGCCTTGTGTCAGGGATCGATCACTCCGGCAGCCCCGTCTTGCGCAGGCCGTCGAGAAACGCCTCGAGACATTCAGGCTTCTTCATCATAATTCCGTAATACAACCGCATGCTGGAAACCGTGGTGTCGGGGTTCACAATAAGCAGGCGCTCCACCCATGCACGTCCTTCGTCGAGCCGCCTGAACAAGCCACAGGTCGCCGCCTTAAAGCGCAGCGCAGGCGGAAACTCTGGCTCCTCCTGCAACACCTTGTCACACCAGTCCGAAGTCTCTTCATAGCGGCCCGCCATGAAATGCGCCACCACGAAACCTGTCGAGCCGACATACGCGAAAACATCCAGCGGGCTGAGCCGTGCAGACCGTTCCAAATGAGTGATCGCTTGCTCGGTGTCGCCGAGATACGCGCGGAGCAGACCGCTGGTTCTCCAAGCGTTCGCCGAGTTCGGATTGAGCGTGAGCGCCCGGTCGATGAGCGCGATGCCGTCCAGAAAGTCTCCATTGAGTTGGAAGAGCGTGTGCCCCGCCATCCACAGCGTCTCCGAATCGTCCTGCCCCAGCGAGGCCGCCAGCTTCGCCAGGCGGATGCCTTCCGTAAGCGTGGCGTCAGAGGGAGACACCCAACCCCTCGTTTTCTGGTGGTTGTAGCACCATGCCGCGAGCCCGCACGGGGCGGCGTATCGCGGATCGATCTCGATGGCGCGGCGGAGCAGCCGCAACGCCTCGAGGTTACCTTCATAGCTAGCAGTGATTTGTGCCAGCGCGCGGAGGTACAGGTCGTAGGCGTCGAGGCTCTCCGTAGGCTTGCGGCGCGCCCGTTCAATCTCCGCGTGGCGCAGCTTGGGCTCGATGATGCCCACGACGCTCGCGGTGACCCTGTCTTGGAGGTCGAAAATGTCGTCCAGCGCGCCGTCGAAGCTGTCGGCCCAGACATGAGCCCCGGTCGTAGCATCGACCAGCTGTCCCGTGATGCGTACACGATTACTCGCCTTGCGCACGCTGCCTTCGAGCACGTAGCGCACGCCCAGCTCGCGCCCGACCGTCTTCACATCGACCGCCTTGCCCTTGTAGGTAAAGCTCGAATTGCGTGCGATGACGAACAGCGCCTTAAAACGCGACAGTGCGGTGGTGATGTCTTCCACCATCCCGTCGGCAAAATATTCTTGTTCCGGATCGCTGCTCATGTTCTGGAACGGCAGCACGGCGATCGAGGGCTTGTTGGGAAGCGGAAGCGGCCTGTTGGTCTCGGCAAGTGGCGACGTCGGAGATTCGCTGTCCGCAGTTGAGGATCGCACAGCATAGATCCTCACCGGTCGGTCGATATTCTTCAGCGACTTCTCGCCGAGATCATCGAAGGCAAACACCGTCTTCCCGCGCACCTGCCGATAGGCATCGTCGGACAGGCAAACGCCGCCCGGCTCGCATTCATTTTCGACGCGCGCCGCGACATTGACGCCATCGCCAAAGATGTCGCCGCCGTCGATGATAACATCGCCAACGTTTATTCCGACCCGAAACAGGATGCGTGGCCCATCCCCACTGGCTGTTCGCTCCGCCATCTTCCCCTGAACCTCGACTGCGCAGGTTACCGCATCGACGGCACTTGCGAACTCGACCAGCATGCCGTCGCCGGTGGTCTTTACGATCCGGCCGTGATGCTGGGTGATGGCGGGGTCGACGATCTCGCGGCGGTGCGCCTTCAGTGCCGCCAGCGTGCCAACCTCATCAGCGCCCATCAGGCGGGAGTAGCCCGCGATGTCGGCTGCGAGGATGGCAGCTAGCCGGCGATCGACCCGCGCCTCGGCCATCTGGTGCGCTCCGATCTAGCTTGGTAGTGGGGCAAGTCTATGCGTCGGAACCGGGGCGTGTCCATCGAGTTCGCGATGTCGCCTGCGGGTCAATCGCGTCGATTTGGCCGATGCTCGGTGAGGTCCGGTTTACCCTCGGCAGCCGACAAGCGGAGGAACGCCGGCTTTCGTCGGTATGGGCCAGATCCAGACTCATGCACCGCAGCAAAAAAGGTTCTTATTTTCTTATTCGATCACATCATCAGCGCGAGCGCACACCGGCTCATTCGGGTAACCCGGCTTTCCGAAGGCCCTCGATGGTCAGCTTCGAGTTTGATTGTCCGCCCCGAGCGATCCACGCTGATATCGTAAAGCCGGGATCAACCTCAAGCAGACGCGCCGCCGCCTCACGCGCCTCGGCGTCACGTCCGAGATGGGCGAAGGCGGACGCGAGACAGCGGTGAGTTGCCGAAAAGCTAGGGTTTTGACGAAGGCCTTTCTTCCCTGCGACGATGGCGTCCTCAAAGCGACGAAGCTCAATATAGGCATAGCCCATCCCAGTAAACGACCGATATAGCAGCGGGTCTACCGGGCTCATGCGTATGGCACGTTCAAAGCTACGCACTGCTTCCTCCGGTAACCCCGCAATTCTGTAGACCCATCCTCTGCAGAACCATGCCTGAAATGAATTTGGGTTGAGCGCGACCGCCTTGTCCGCCATTTCAATCTCACTTTCACAATCGCCGACCATGAACGCCGAGATAAAGGCAGCCCTTGCTAAAGTTTCCGGATCACCATCATCGACGCTCAATGCCAAGCGAAGAAACCGAACTGCTTCCTGCCTGTCCAACTGAGGATCGATGGTATAACCCAAGGTGACATTGTTCATGTGACAGAGACCTGCCAGCGCAGCGACAAGGCTAAACCGAGGATCCAGCTCGAAGGCACGATGGGCGAGTCGGATCGCTTCAGCCAACCCTTCGCGGGTCAGCGGGTAAGACTGTTGCATGGCTCTGAGATAACAATCATAGGCCGTGAGGTTCTCCGGTCGCCGCCGCGTGGCCATTGCAATTTCTGTTTGAAGCATCTTTGGCTCAATAGCCGAGACGACGGCGACCGTAACCTCGTCCTGGAGCGCGAAAACATCCGTCAGGTCGCGCTCGAACCTGTCCGCCCAAATGTGCGTGCCTGTCACCGCGTCAATCAACTGCCCTGTGATCCGAACCTTCCCGGACGCCTGGCGCACAGACCCCTCAAGGACATAGCGCACGCCAAGCCTGCGTCCGACCTCCTTTATATCGACGGCTTTGCCTTTGAACGTGAAGCTCGAATTGCGAGCGATCACGAACAACCATTTGAAACGCGAGAGCGCGGTGATGATTTCTTCAACCATCCCGTCCGCAAAATAGTCCTGCTCGGGGTCGCCGCTCATGTTCTCGAACGGCAGCACGGCGATGGAGGGCTTGTCCGGGAGTGGAAGGGCAGGACCTAACCCCTCGGTCGGCGCGCTATACGCCGCCGCGCGGATGGCGTATGTGCGGACCGGTCTGGAGATGTTCTTGAGCTGCTGCTCGCCGCAATCCTCGAAGCCAACGGCCAGCTTGCCCTCGACTTCGCCGTACACCTTCTCGGAAATCAGGATGCCGCCCGGATCGGCGATCCCCTCCAGCCGGACGGCAATGTTGATCCCGTCGCCGAATAGATCGCCGTCAGCCCCGACGATAACCTCTCCGAGATTGACCCCTATGCGTAGCCTGAGGGAGCTTCGGGCCTGACGCGATGCTTTCCTGTATCTCCACCGCGCATCGCACCGCAGCCGTTGGACTCGCGAACTCGGCCAAGGCGCCGTCACCCGTGGTCTTGATCAGTCGCCCGTCGTGGTGGGAGAGGCCAGGCTCGATGACTTCGCGCTTCAGCCGTTCAAACTCAGCGTAGGTGGCTTCCTCAGCGCGTTGCATCAACGCAGAGTAACCGACCACGTCGGCGGCCAAGATCGCCGCTAATCGCCTTTGAACCCGTTGCTCCGCCACAGCGTCCTCCGAACGGCCAGACTAACCACGCCGGTGGGACAGGGAGAAGCCTAGCACTTTGTTGCGGACCTGTGAGCGGTAATCGCGAGAGAGCCCTGCCCCCAAGCGGCATTTGCCGGGCCCAGACAGGCGCTGCATTCGGGGCCGCTAACAACATCGTGCATCAGGCGGGGCGCAGACCGGGTTCAAGCGGCGTTAATGACCGCTCAGGGCCACAAGAAGACAAACGAGGTCAGCCGCGCTGACCGCTTGCGAACTGAAATTCGACCTCGATCTCTACAGGTCCGCCGGTGTCTCCGAGGCCGTGTTGCACTTCTTCGCGGACTGTTTTGCGAGCGGATGGAGAGAGCGAGAGGTAGGCTTGTCCTGTTGAAGCGCCGCCACGTTCAAAAGGACCAAAATAAGCATCAAACGAAGGCAATCCGAACCGATGGGCCTGCTGAAATATTTCGACATTCTGGAACCCTGCGCTTTCGAATAGCTGACGAAGGTGAGCCGTGTCTCCCAATGCAAATGTCCTTGCCGTGGCCTCACTGATGGCCGGTAAGTGCTTGGCTATTACTGCGTTGATCCGGCCGTTGTAGGATCGTTCCGGCACAGTAAGAACGGAAACCGCCGCACGTCCGCCCGGACGAAGTACTCGCAAGAACTCTGATAATCCGCTCAGGGGATCAGGAAAGAACATGAGCTCCAGGCTGCAAATCAGAGCATCAAAACTTTCGTCAGCGAAAGAGAGAGACTGACCGTTCTCGACTGCAAAGGTGACGTTTGGCCTTGTACCCAAACGCCGCTCTGCCTGTTCGACCATTGCGGCCGAAAGGTCGGCAGCGACCACGTGCCCTTTTGATCCGACTGCGTGCAGGCATGCTTCCGCGGCAAGCCCTGTACCCGTTGCAATGTCCAGGACCTCCATACCTGTCGCAACACCGGCGGCACCTAAGAGGAACGGCAAGAAGTGGCTCGATACATGCGCAAAGGCGCGATCATATTCAGCTGCGGCCTCGTCGTGATAGGCAAGTTCTCCCGCCATCTCGATTCCTCCAACAGATTTTGTCAATTGGCCGGGATCATGACCGGCGAAATGAGCGGAAGCAAGAATACATGAACCCCACGCGAAGTCGGCCAAGGGTCAACAGCGCCGGTTCGGCTATCCGGCAGTCAGGTCCGCTCTACCCTCAAACCCGGGCATAGCCCGACGTGGCGCAAACCGTGGCGAAGGGCCAATGACAGGCATCCCAAGCCGAGCGATCGCACTTGCCTTCAGGCGCGGAACGCATTGACGCGCGGAAGAATGATCCGGATTTCGGTGAACTCGCCGGGCTGGGTATCTACCTCTATTGATCCTGCATGCTGCTTGACGATGATGTCGTGACTGATTGAAAGCCCAAGGCCCGTTCCCTCCCCCGCAGGCTTGGTGGTGAAGAAAGGATTGAACATCTTTTCCTTCACCTCGGCCGGAATGCCGGTTCCGTTGTCCCGAATCTTGATCTCAACACGATCCCCAAGATTTCGGGTTGCCGCCGCAAGCATCGGCTCGAAATCACTCGGGTCGAGCTCACGATTACGTTTAGCGACCGCATCGAAGCCATTCGAGATCAAATTGAGCAGGACGCGCGTGATCTCCTGAGGAAACACATCAGCCTGCCCGACAGCTGGATCGAATGACCGCGCAAGCGTGATGTTAAATCCCTGCTTCTCCGCCCGTGCTCCGTGGTAGGCGAGATTGAGGCTCTCTTCGACCAGCGCATTGATGTCGACCGGCCGGCGCTCGCCTGAGCCTTCACGCGCGTGCAGCAGCATGTTCTTGACGATCGCGTCGGCACGCTTGCCGTGCTGTACGATCTTGCCCAGGTTATCTCGCAGAGTATCCGCCAATTCGGTGATTTCGGTCCGCGTGTTGTGGTCGGCCGGCACTCGCGCCAAGGCCTCCTGCAGTTCGTCGATCAGTTCGGCCGACAGACTCGAGAAGTTGTTGACGAAGTTGAGCGGGTTCTTGATCTCATGCGCAATGCCGGCAGTGAGCTGACCAAGTGACGCGAGCTTTTGGGTCTGGACCAGACGGTCTTGCGCCGTCTGCAACTCGCGCAACGCAGTTTCGGCGGCATCGCGCGCCGCACGAATGGCTTCCTCGGCGCGCTTTCGCTCCGTGATGTCGGCATACATCATCACGAAGCCGCCGTCGGGCACTGGATTGCGGCGCACCTCGATGACATGACCGTCCGGACGCGTCCGCTCGTAGCGCACCTCCTGCCTGGTATCGTCGAGGGAGCGGCTCAGTTGCGCTTCGAGATCGGCCGAGCCGAACTCGCCTCGTGCAACCAGATAGCGGAAGAGCTCGGCAAAGCTTGGCCGCTCGGCCAGGACGGCCTCCGGCAGATCGAGCATCTCCTGGAAATTGCGGTTCCACGCGGCCAGGCGCGCCGCAGCGTCGAACATCGCGACGCCATCGCCCATATTGTCGAAGGTTGTGCGCAGTTCGGCCTGCCGCTCGCGCAACTCACCCAAGAGCCGCGCGTTCTCGATGGCGATCACAGCTTGCGCGGCAAAGCCCTCCAGGAGTGCAATCTCGTTCTCGGCGAAGGGCTTTACTTCGCGTCGGGCGCAGACGATCATTCCTAGGAGCGTCTCGTCTCGACGCAGCGGCACGAACAGCGCGGTACGAATACCGGCGAGCTCAACGGCAGTTCGCATGACCGGATGATCGATTTCCGCGCAATCGGATAGATGGACGAGGCGCTCGCCGGCGAGCAAGGCGCGACCTACCGGATGATCAGAGGCTCGAAATCCCCGTCGCAAGAGATCAGCGAATTGTTCTGGCAAATCATGCACGGCGACGGCCCGGAATTGTTCGCCGTCGTAGACCTGCAAGCTGCCGTAAGAGACTTCGCAAAGGCTGTGTGCCCTCTCCAGGATCGCATCGAACACCGGCCCGAGATTGCCGGGCGATGAATTGATAACTTGCAGAACATCGGCGGTTGCGGTCTGTCGCTCGAGCGCTTCGCGCTGCTCGGTCAACAGCCGCGTGTTCTCGATGGCAATCACAGCCTGATCGGCAAAGGTCCGCACCAACTCGATCTGCCGCTCGGTAAACGGCTCGGCTCGTTGACGCGCCAGGTTCATAACACCAATCGGCTCGCCATCGCGGAGCAGCGGCACGCCGAGGAGCGCGCGTATTTTCCCGAGTTTGAAAGTCTCGGGGAACCTATACTCTGGATCAGCGGTGATGTCGGCGATTTGAAGAGCGCGGCGTTCCGATATGACTCGCCCGGTCATCGTCCCCCGCCCCACCCCAGAGATCGGGTGGGTGTTCAGGAAATCCTGGAATCTGAGAGCATCGGCCTTCGCTTCAGGCGTCGAGCCGACCGCCGTGACATATCGAAAGACGTCCCCATGCGCTGCGAGAGGAACGCCATCTCAGCCTCGCACAACCGTGCCGCAGTCTGGGCGACTGTCTCCAGCACGGGTTGGAGGTCGAAGGTCGAGCGGCTGATCACCTTGAGCATGTCGGCGGTGGCGGTCTGATGCTGCAGTGATTCGGTCAAGTCGGCGGTGCGCTGGCGCAGCTCGTTCAAGAGCCGCGCATTCTCGATGGCGATGACAGCCTGAGCGGCGAAGTTGTTCACCAGCTCAATTTGGTTCGGTGCGAATGGCCGTACTTCTTGGCGGTAGATTACGATTGCCCCGATTAATTCGCTCTCTTTGAGCATTGGCACGGCAACGAAGGATCGTGCTCCTGCCTGCTCGACAGTGACCACACGCAGTGGCTCACGCTCAGCGTAAGCGGAATCGGTTTTGAGATCGGGGATATGCACGATCTGCTTTGTGTGCAAAATTCGACCGAGACCGGTGTTCGCACTTGGAAGTATCGGTCCATGCTGCTCCCAGAAGGCGCGATAGGCTGGGGGAACATCGTGCAAATGCGTCGCGTGAAAGCGTTCACCATCGTAGAGTAGAATATGGCCGAACTTGGCCTCACAAATGCGCAAAGCGTTCGCAAGCATGGCCTCAAATGCGGACTTCAGTTCGCCCGGCGACGAGCTAATAATCTTTAGCACTTCTGCGCTCGCAGCCTGCAGCTCCACCGCCTCATCGCGTTCGCGCTTTAGGCGCTCCACAAGGTCATCGGGCAAGTGCGCAGCCGTGGCAGCCATCGGCAGCCTCTTCGTGCGCTGACCCTTTACGGGCCCTTTCGTTTGACCGCGTCGCTGCAAGTCGCTCCCTCACGGCGGTTAGGCTATCCTACCAAATCCACAGTTTCGCGCCATGGCAGGATGTCTCTTTTGGGTCAAGATGCGAAGAACTCAACCTGAGCAAATCTAGTCCGCCATGCCTCGCCGAGCGGACGTCAATAAGGTGCGCAACTACTTCGCTGATGGGCCATTTCCGGACTCATGCAACGCACCATCATTCGATCACCTCGTCGGCCAGGGCGAGCAGCTTATCCGGCACCTCAAGGCCGAGCGCTCTGACAGTCTTGAGATTAATGACGAGCTCGACCCTTACCACTTGTTGGACTGGCAACTCAGCTGGTCTGGCACCCCTGAGAATTCGGCCAACATAGACGCCGATCTGATGAGAAGCTTCAGCCTGATTCGTGCCATAGCTGATGAGACCACCAGCGGTGGGAAACTCGCGACGGTCGGCAATGGCAGACATCGCATAACGGATTGCTAACTTGGCCAATTGATCGCGTCGGCTCATCAAGAACGGATCAGGGCTCACGACCAGCGCAGCGATTCGCTTTCGGCTCATATCCGCGAAGGTGGCATCGATTTCAGTCTCGTTGGTCACATTCATGGTCTGCAATATCAGGCCGAGAGCATGTGCTGCCTCGCGCAATTCGCGCTCCTCGAATTCGCTGAATGGATTGGCGGGATTTGTAAGCAGAGCGATGACGTTCGCCGCGGGAACAAGTTGGTGCAGCAGCTCAAGACGCTTTGACACGGCCGCGGTGTTGAGGGCGGCTATACCTGTTAGGTTTCCGCCCGGCCGATTGAGGCTGCTCACGAGCCCGAGCCGTACCGGGTCGGCCCCGGTAAGGAATACGACCGGAATCGTTTTGGTTACTGCTTTTGCGGAGACTGCAACCGGGGTACCGCCGGCCGCAACAATCACCGCCACTTGGCGCCGAACGAGATCGCTCGCAAGCGTCGGAAGTCGACGATAGTCACCTTCTGCCCAGCGGTATTCGATCGCTACATTCTGACCTTCCACATAGTCAAGGTCCTTAAGCCCATCGAGGAATGCGGGCACGAGATGTGCGAACGCTTCGTACGACCCGCTATGGAGATACCCGATCACGGGCATCGCCGGCTGCTGCGCAAGGGCTGCGAGCGGCCACGCAATAGTGCCGCTACCGACGAGCGTAATGAACTCGCGCCGTCTCATTGCTGCCTCTCGGGCTCAGGACACGGAATTGTACCCAGTTGAGCAAGAACTGGGGAAGGGGCTGAATTCGGGTTTCGCACCCGATTTCGACGACCGGCTGATATCGCCTTCGGGTCAATCACGACGGTTTGCACGCGCCTCAATGAGGTCCGGTCTTGCACTCACTGCCGACATGTTGACGGTCAGCCAATTTGGTTGCGAGGGGCCAGAAACAGACTTTGCCACCGGCCAATAAGCGGG
>NZ_LFLZ01000134.1 GCF_001189845.1 Bradyrhizobium tropiciagri | reverse complement strand
TACCGCCGCCACCGCCGCCACCACCGGCCGGATCGACTACGCCGCCGTTGCCGCCCTTGGCGCTGTTGCTGCCGAAATTGACATTGTTCAGCGTGACGTTGGCGTTCGCTCCGACGAACAATCCGCCGCCGAGGCCCGCACCGCCACCGCCACCGCCGACGCCGCCATTGCCGCCGCTCGCAACCGCATTGATGATGGAGAGGTTCTTGAACGTCACCGCGCCTGACGTGACGACGAAGCCCTGATAACCGCGCGCGTCGATGACGTCGCTGTAGTCCTGCCCACCGAGCTGATTGTTGTAATCGGAGTTGCCGTCGAAGGTGAGCGTCGAGCCGTTCATCAGATTGATGGCCGGCAGATCGTCCAGCAATTGCAGCGTGCGCGCACCGGACGACAGCGAGAAATTGATCACGTAATCGGTGTTGGCCGCAGCGAGGCCGCCGCCGACGCTGATCGCCGAAATCGCGTTGTAGAGCTGGGTATAATCGTGGACGGGATCGCTGGTCGTCAGCGTCAGAACAACGGGATTCGACACAAGGACCTCGGCAATATGCATGAGCGACCGCGATCGGCCGCCGTTTCAAAAAATTGCTGATTAGTTACCTTGCGCCGCAAGTCATTGGCAATAATAACGAATTCTCATTTCGCGCACGGAGTTGCGATGGTCAATGGGTAAGGTTGACGGGCGTGAAAACCGCGCTGCGCAGGCTCCTGAGGGCAATCTTCGTCACGTTCCGCGGCACAGGCCGCGCGTTGACCGCGCGGCGAGGACGCACCAATGTGAACCCGGCAGCATGACGTTGCGCGCAATGAGAAGCGCCACGACAAAAATGTCAGCGACGCATCGCCGAATCACGGCCGGCTCGGTCGATGTGGTCTTGCTTCGCCTGTGGCTCCGAACCGATCTTTCGGCCAGACTGCTCGTGTTGGCGACCACGCTCCGAACGGCGTGCGCCGGAGCGAAGAATGCAGCATGATGTCTCCACGCGATAGAGCATGGCGCCCCCGTCAATGGACGGTGACGATGACAGCGTGCACGCTCGCGGTCGCTGCATGCATCGGACGCGCCGAAGCGGCCGGATGCAATTTCGAGATTCAGGGCGAAGGTCGCATCGCCGGCGTTGTCGATGCGCGGAGCCTGCGGCTCGACGACGGCCGTGAGGTCAGGCTTGCCGGCATCGAGGTGGCGGACCGGGCGAAGGCCACCGCAGCGCTGGCGGCGCTATCGGTCGGCCACGACGTGACGCTGCGCGGACAGGACGACACGCCGGACCGCTATGGCCGGCAGCCGGCCTACGCATTCCTCCAAGGCAGCGAGACGCCTATACAGAGCAAGCTGCTGCGTCAGGGCCTCGCGCTGGTGTCGTCCGAGATCGCCGACAAGGACTGCGCCGCGACGCTGATGGCGGCGGAAAGCGAGGCGCGGACCGCCCGATCGGGAACCTGGGCCGAGGCCACGGTCATAAAAAACGCTGAAAGTCCGGACGATATTTTGGCCGGGATCGGGCGTTTTACGGTGGTCGAGGGCAGGGTTTTGTCCGTGCGCCAGGCGGGCGCGACGACCTACCTGAATTTCGGCCGGAACTGGACTAGGGACTTTGCTCTGACTATTTCAAGGCGCATAGTCCCTGCGTTCGAGGCGGCCGGGCTTTCGCCCAAGTCTCTGGAAAATCGCAGGATTCGTGTGCGAGGCTGGGTGGAAGCACGACGTGGGCCGCGAATCGAACTGCTCCGGGTGGGGCAGATTGAACTGCTCGGCGGGAACTAGGGGGCCTTTTGGCCACACCCCGGCCGATTTACGGGACAATTTGTGAGTTTTTGACGTGATTGAGCGCGCAGGACGGCGTGAAGATGGGATTGGCCGCCGCCTTTCGGCAGCGCCTGTGCTCGTCTGCGCCGCCCTGACGCTGTCGGCCTGCGGCAATGTCGGCCGGTTCGAGCAGGTCACGCCCACCGCAACAGCAGCGCCGGTGAAGCCGAATCGGGTGGTGCAGCAGACCCCCAACAGCGAGCGCGAGCATGAGCGGATCCTGTCGTCCTATGGCGGCGCCTATGACGACCCCAAGCTCGAGGCCCTGATCAGCAAGACCGTCGAGCGGCTGGTCGCCGCCTCCGAACGGCCCGACCAGGCCTACAAGGTCACGATCCTCAATTCCGGCGCGGTGAACGCCTTCGCGCTGCCGACCGGTCAGCTCTATGTGACGCGCGGCCTGATCGCGCTCGCCAGCGACACCTCCGAGCTTTCTTCCGTGCTGAGCCACGAGATGGCGCATGTGCTGGCCAAGCACGCCGCGATGCGCGAGGACCAGGCGCGCCAGGCGGCGGTGGTGACGCGCGTCGTCACCGACATGAGCACCGATCCCGACCTCACGGCGCTGGCGCTCGCCAAGACCAAGCTGACGATGGCGAGCTTCTCGCGGCAGCAGGAGTTCGAGGCCGACGGCATCGGCGTCGGGATCGCCGCGCGCGCGCATTTCGATCCCTATGGCGCGTCGCGCTTCCTGACCGCGATGGAGCGCAACGCCGCGCTCAAGATCGGCAAGACCGCGCTCGATCCGCGCGTGCAGGACTTCACCTCATCGCATCCGGCAACACCCGAGCGCATCAACAATGCTCAAACCACCGCGCGGCAATATTCGTCGCCCGAGAATAACGAGCGCGACCGCGAGACCTATCTCGCCGCGATCGACAACATCGTCTATGGCGAGGATCCCAGCGAAGGCTTTGTGCGCGGCCGCAGATTCCTGCACCCAAAACTCGGCTTCACCTTCACCGCACCGGATAATTTCACGCTCGACAACACCGCGCAGGCGGTGATCGGCGTGCGCGAGGGCGGCAGCCAGGCGATGCGCTTCGACGTGGTGCGGGTGCCGGCTGAACAGACGCTCGGCGACTATCTGAACTCCGGCTGGATGGAAGGCGTCGAGAGATCCTCGACCGAGGACCTCAACATCAACGGTTTTCCGGCGGCCTCGGCCACCGCGCATGGCGACCAGTGGCAGTTCAAGGTCTACGCGCTGCGCTTCGGCAGCGACGTCTACCGCTTCATCTTCGCCGCCAAGCAGAAATCCACCGAGAGCGAGCGCAACGCGCGCGAGACCGTCAATTCATTCCGTCGCCTGACCCTTGAGGAGATCCAGGCCGCGCGCCCGCTGCGCATCAAGGTCATCAACGTGCAGCCCGGCGACACCGTTGAATCGCTGTCGCACCGGATGGCCGGCGTCGATCATCCGGCCGAGCGCTTCCGCGTGCTCAACGGCCTCGACGCCCACGCCCAGGTGAAGCCGCGCGACCGCGTCAAGATCGTGGTGGATTGAGGACTACCTGGCGCTGTCGTCCCGGCGAAAGCCGGGACCCATAACCACCGCCGTTCATTGTTGGAGAAGCTGGGGCCACAGCTTGCGCGAACAACGCAGCCCTGTGGTTATGGGTCCCGGCTTTCGCCCTAGTGCATGCACACATCTTCTGGAGTCTTCTCAAGGACTTGGCTGAAGAACGCAGAGAAATGACGACGTTTAGCTAAGCTGCGCTCGCGAACTTTGGTCATCGCCCCACATCCAAGTCCTTGATTAAGAGTCGGTTTTTCGATCGGAAAAGATGTGTGCATGCCCTAGGGCTTTCACCGGGACGACGGGTGGAGAGGTTTGGTGCGATTCAGTAGCCGGGATTGCGCTTCGCTGCATCCTATAAGCTACTTCGCCTTCTCCTTGAGGAAGGCGATGATGTCGGCCCGATCCTTCGGATCCTGGACCTCGTAGAACATCTTGGTGCCCGGAACCATCGCATCGGGACCGGTCAGCCATTTGTCGAGATTGGCCTCGGTCCACACGATCTTCGAGTCCTTCAGCGCCGGCGAGTAATTGTAGCCCGCGACCGAGCCGGCGAGGCGGCCGACGACACCCTTGTGCATCGGCCCGACGTCGTTCTTCTCGATCGAATGGCAATCGCCGCAGCCCTGGTACAGCGTGGCGCCGCGCGCGGCATCGCCCGCCGCACGGGCGCTGTTCAGGGCGAGCAGGATCGCAATCGCCGCCATTGCGGCTGTTTTGGCGTGCCGCGGCGCCAGGACGCCTGCGATCGAACGGATGGTCATTTCCCGGGGTCTCCTGTTGGTCACCGCAACAGGAGCAGCCTCACCGGCGATCTATTCCCGGAAATTCCGCGGGTTCGCAATTGTGCTGGACGCAAGCTGGATCGATCGCCGAGAATGGCAGTTGTTGCTGAAGTTTATTCCCGCCCGCGTGGAATATCCGCGCGGCCTCGCCGATCTCGATTCGCAGCTGCCACCTCCGCAGCGGCGCCGGGCTATTGGAGCATCCCCAGTGTTTCGCAATCGGCTCGGCGCCGTCGCTCGACTTGCCGGACTCGCGTGCATGCTGCTCGCTGCGCTCACAGCCGCAGCAACCACCGCCGCACGCGCGGACGGCTGCCCCAAGCCGAGCGACGAAATTGCGACCGACCGGCCCGACGTCACCAATTCAAGTATCGTCGTGCCGGTCGGGAGCCTGCAGAGCGAGAACGGCGTCAACCTGACCGGCCGCGACGCCGGCCGCAGCATCGACGGCAGCAACAGCCGCTGGCGGCTCGGGATTGCGCCCTGCCTCGAGGTGCTGGTCGACCTGCCGACCTGGTTCGGCAGCGTGAAATCGCCCGGTGCGTCGGGCTTTTCCGACGTCGCGCCCGCGATCAAATGGCAGATCAGCCCGCTGCCGGGGAAGATCGACCTGTCGATCGCCGCCGGCGTCGCGCTGCCGACCGGCGCGGCTGCGATCGCCGGGCGCGGCGCGCAGCCCTACATCCAGCTGCCATGGTCATGGGAGCTGCATGACGGCTGGGGCGTCAGCGGCATGTTCACGGAATTCTTCCGCCCCGCCGAACTGACCGGCCAGCACATGTCGGAAGCGACGTTCGTGATCGAGAAGAAGCTGACCGAGCGGATCAGCATGTTCACCGAATATGTCGGCGACTATCCCGACGGCGCGCGGCCGACCCAGCTGATCAACTCCGGCGGCGTATACCGGATCACGCCGACCCAGCAGCTCGATCTCCACGTCGCGTTCGGGCTCAACCGCAACTCGCCGAACTACATCGTCGGCCTGGGCTATTCGTTCCGCGTCGACGGATTGTTCCGGTAGTGAAAATCCGTAGCCCGGATGCAGCGCAGCGCAATCCGGGGAGGACTATCCGCGGTGAAAGCGGCCCCGGATTTCGCATCGCTTCATCCGGGCTACAGAGATACGAGAAGCGCGAGATCAACCTTCGGCTTCGCGCAGGCCGCTCAGCCACAGCGCCAGCAGCGTCCACACCGCGCCCGACAACAGATACGCGCCGGCCGAGATCAGGCCGAAATGCGTCGCCAGCAAAAGTGCGGCGAGCGGCGCGAAGCCGGCGCCGAACAGCCAGGCGAAATCCGAGGTCAGCGCCGAGGCCGTGTAACGATAGGTCCGCGCGAAGTTCGAGGCGATCGCGCCCGACGACTGGCCGAACGACAGGCCGAGCAGCACGAAGCCGAGCACCATGTAGACGGTTTCACCGAACGCGCCGGCATCGAGCAGCTGCGGGGCAAAGCCGCTATAGACCGCGATCGCAACCGCCGAGCCCAGCAGCAGCGGCTTGCGCCCGACGCGGTCGGCGATCATTCCGGAGGCGATGATCGCGACGACGCCGACCATCGCGCCGATCATCTCGATGATCAGGAAGCGCACCGGGCTTTCCTTGGTGAACAGGAACACCCAGGACAGCGGAAACACCGTGACCATGTGGAACAGGGCAAAGCTCGCCAGCGGCGCAAACGCGCCGAGCAGGATGTTGCGGCCCTCCTGCGCGATGGTCTCGCCGACCCGCGCCGGCTCGAGGTCGCGGCTCTCGAACAGCTCGGAATACTCGTCGGTCGCCACCATGCGCAGCCGCGCGAACAGCGCCACCACGTTGATGGCGAAGGCGACGAAGAACGGATAGCGCCAGCCCCAATCGAAGAAATCATCTGCAGAGAGATTGCCGGCGAAGAACGCGAACAGCGCGCTCGCCACGATCAGCCCGAGCGGCGCACCGAGCTGCGGCACCATCGCATACCAGCCGCGCTTGTTGGCCGGCGAATTCATCGCGAGCAGCGAGGCGAGACCGTCCCACGCGCCGCCCCAGGCGATGCCCTGCAGCACGCGCGCGGCGGCCAAGAGCCAGATCGCCGCGACGCCGATGGTGTCGTAGCCGGGTAGGAAGGCGAGCGCGACCGTGGCGGTGCCGAGCAGGAACAGCGCAATGACGAGCTTGGCGCCCTTGCCGTGGCGGCGGTCGACCGCCATGAAGATGACGGTGCCGAGCGGCCGCGCGGCAAACGCCAGCGCGAAGATGCCGAATGAATAGAGCGTGCCGGTCAGCTCATTGACGAACGGAAACACCAGTTTCGGGAACACGATCACCGAGGCGATCGCGTAGACGAAGAAATCGAAGAACTCCGACGTGCGGCCGATGATGACGCCGATGGCGATTTCGCCGGGTTTCGCCTGCCCGTGACCTGATGCGGTCGGGGTGCCGTGAGCCATTGCTGGGGCCTGTGCCATCGCCGGAGAACCGTCCTTTGGAGCATGATCCGGAAAAGTGGAAACCGGTTTTCCGAACCGGTCATGCTCAAGCAAGAGATGAGGCCACGGGCTCTTCGCCACGCAGTCCACCTCACCTTCTGGCCTCTTATCCCGCAGTGCAACATTGGACAAATTGTCCAATGTCAACTTTGCTGCATCGCAGCTACCCCTTGGCGGAACTCATAAAATTCCAGTGGGGTGAGCCGTGCGCGCCTTGAAATTATTGGCCTTATTGCCGTTCGCGGCGCTTCTTGGCGGGTGCGATTTCGTCGTCCTGGCCCCTGCCGGCGACGTCGCCGTCCAGCAGCGCGACCTCGTCGTGATCTCCACCGTCCTGATGCTGATCATCGTGCTTCCGGTGATGGCGCTGACCGTCTTCTTCGCCTGGCGCTACCGCCAGTCCAACACCGCGGCCCCCTATGAGCCGGAGTGGGATCACTCGACCCAGCTCGAGCTCGTGATCTGGTCGGCGCCGCTGCTGATCATCATCTGCCTCGGTGCGCTGACCTGGATGGGCACCCATCTGCTCGATCCCTATCGCTCGCTCGGCCGCATCGCCGCCGACAAGCCGATCGAGAGCAAGGACGCCCCGCTCAATGTCGAGGTGGTCGCGCTCGACTGGAAGTGGCTGTTCATCTACCCGGATTACGGCGTCGCCGCCGTCAACGAGCTCGCAGCTCCGGTCGAGCGCCCGATCCGCTTCCGCATCACGGCGTCCTCCATGATGAACTCGTTCTATATCCCCGCCCTTGCCGGCCAGATCTACGCGATGCCCGGCATGGAGACCAAGCTGCACGCGGTCTCCAACAAGGAAGGCACCTATCGCGGCTTCTCCGCCAATTACAGCGGCGCCGGCTTCTCCGGCATGCACTTCGAGTTCAAGAGCCTGTCGGGCGCCGATTTCGACAAGTGGATCGCGACCGTCAAGGCCAGCGCCAACCTGCTCGGCCGCACCGACTATCTGCAGCTCGAGCGTCCGAGCCAGAACGATCCGGTCCGGCTCTACCGCTCGGTCGATCGCGATCTCTACAAGGCGATCCTCAACATGTGCGTCGAGCCCGGCAAGATGTGCATGAGCGAGATGATGGCGATCGACGCCAAGGGCGGCCTCGGCCGCGAGGGCCTCAACAACACGCTGCCGCTCACCTACGACAAATACGCCCGCCGCGGCGCGCCGCTCGGCACGGAGCCGACCTTCGTCGCCGGCATCTGCTCGATGGACGAGATCAAGGACGCGCCGTCGCGCGAGATCACCGCGCCGCTCGATTTGACCCCGCTGCGCGGCTTCGGGCTGAAACGCCCGCCGTTCTCGCCCGCGTCATCGACATCCTTGCTGCTCGGCCAGCGTCCGAAATCAGAGTCCTGAGGAGGACCGCATGAATCCCGATCTCGTCAAGATGATCTTCGGCCGCCTCAATCTGGAAGCGCTGCCGCTGCATGAGCCGATCCTGGTCGGCACCTTCGCGGTGGTGGCGACCGGCGGGCTCGCGCTGTTTGCCATCGTCACCTACTTCCGGCTCTGGAGCTATCTGTGGCGCGAGTGGTTCACCACCGTGGACCACAAGCGCATCGGCATCATGTACATGATCCTCGGCATCGTGATGCTGCTGCGCGGCTTCGCGGATGCGCTGATGATGCGCCTGCAACAGGCGATCGCGTTCAACGGCTCCGACGGCTACCTCCCGGCCCATCACTACGACCAGATCTTCACCGCCCACGGCGTGATCATGATCTTCTTCGTGGCGATGCCGCTGGTGACCGGCCTGATGAACTACGTGGTGCCGCTGCAGATCGGCGCCCGCGACGTCTCCTTCCCGTTCCTCAACAATTTCAGCTTCTGGATGACGGTCGGCGGCGCCGTGCTGGTGATGATGTCGCTGTTCGTCGGCGAATTCGCCCGCACCGGCTGGCTCGCCTACCCGCCGCTGTCGAACATCGGCTACAGTCCCGACGTCGGCGTCGACTATTACATATGGGGACTACAGGTCGCCGGCGTCGGCACCACGCTATCGGGCATCAACCTGATCTGCACCATCGTCAAGCTGCGCGCGCCGGGCATGACGATGATGAAGATGCCGGTGTTCACTTGGACCTCGCTCTGCACCAACGTCCTGATCGTCGCCTCCTTCCCGGTCCTGACCGCGGTGCTGGCGCTGCTGTCGCTCGACCGTTACGTCGGCACCAACTTCTTCACGAACGACTTCGGCGGCAACCCGATGATGTACGTGAACCTGATCTGGATCTGGGGCCATCCCGAGGTCTACATCCTGGTGCTGCCGGCGTTCGGCATCTTCTCCGAGGTGACCGCGACGTTCTCCGGCAAGCGGCTGTTCGGCTACACCTCGATGGTCTACGCCACGGTCGTCATCACCATCCTGTCCTACCTGGTCTGGCTGCATCACTTCTTCACGATGGGCTCCGGCGCCAGCGTCAACTCGTTCTTCGGCATCACCACGATGATCATCTCGATCCCGACGGGCGCGAAGATGTTCAACTGGCTGTTCACGATGTATCGCGGCCGCATCCGCTTCGAGCTGCCGATGATGTGGACGGTGGCGTTCATGCTGACCTTCGTGATCGGCGGCATGACCGGCGTGCTGCTCGCGGTGCCGCCGGCCGACTTCGTGCTGCATAACAGCCTGTTCCTGATCGCGCATTTCCACAACGTGATCATCGGCGGCGTGCTGTTCGGCCTGTTCGCCGGCATCAACTACTGGTTCCCGAAGGCGTTCGGTTTCAGGCTGGATCCGTTCTGGGGCAAGCTGTCGTTCTGGTTCTGGGTCTCGGGTTTCTATTTCGCCTTCATGCCGCTCTACGTGCTCGGCCTGATGGGCGTGACCCGAAGGCTCCGCGTGTTCGACGACCCGTCCCTGCAAATCTGGTTCGTCATCGCCGCCTTCGGCGCCTTCCTGATCCTGCTCGGCATCGGCGCGATGCTGGTGCAGTTCGCGGTCAGCATCTTGCGCCGCGAGCAGCTTAAGGACACCACCGGCGATCCCTGGAACGCGCGCACGCTGGAATGGGCGACCTCGTCGCCGCCGCCGGACTACAACTTCGCCTTTACTCCGGTGGTCTACGACAACGACGCCTGGTGGGATATGAAGCGTCGCGGCTACAGGCGTCCGCTGACCGGCTTCAAACCGATCCACATGCCGTCCAACACCGGCACCGGCATCATCCTCGCCGGCCTCGCCACCGCGATGGGGTTCGGCCTGATCTGGTACATCTGGTGGCTCGCCGCCGTCAGCTTCGTTGCGCTGCTCGCGGTCGCGATCGGCCACACCTTCAACTATCACCGCGACTTCCACATCCCGGCGGATGAGGTGGTGCGGACCGAAGATGCGCGGACGCGCGTTCTCGCCGCGGGAGCCCAGACATGAGCGTAGCAACCACCCAAATCTCCATCCAAGGCTCCGAGCCGGTCTTCCACGTCATCGACGAGCACGATCATCCGGAAGGCGCCAGCACCATGCTGGGCTTCTGGATCTACCTGATGAGCGACTGCCTCATCTTCGCGATGCTGTTTGCGACCTATGGCGTGCTCGGCGGCAACTATGCCGCCGGCCCGGCGCCGAAGGACCTGTTCGACCTCAAGCTGGTCGCGCTCAACACCACGATGCTGCTGCTCTCCTCGATCACCTATGGCTTTGCCATGCTGACGATGGAGAAGTCGAAGATCGGCCAGACCCAGCTCTGGCTCGCGATCACCGGCCTGTTCGGCCTCGCCTTCCTCGGCATCGAACTCACCGAGTTCGCCCACATGATCCATGAGGGCGCGACGCCGCAGCGCAGCGCCTTCCTGTCGTCGTTCTTCACGCTGGTCGGCACCCACGGCCTGCACGTCACCTTCGGCCTGGTCTGGCTGGTGACGCTGATGGTGCAGACCGCGCGTTTCGGCCTCACCACAGCCAACCGGCGCCGGCTGATGTGCCTCTCGATGTTCTGGCACTTCCTCGACGTGGTCTGGATCGGCGTCTTCACCTTCGTCTACCTCCTGGGAATGCTGCGATGACAACAGACTCTCACGCCCTGCACTCCGACGGCGGTCACGGCAATGATGACCATGGCGGCGCCGCCCACGGCTCGCTGAAGAGCTATCTGATCGGCTTCGGCCTCTCGGTGATCCTCACCGCGGTGCCGTTCTGGCTGGTGATGACGGGAACCATCGCCGACAAGGCGGTCACCGCACTGATCGTGCTGGTGCTCGCAGCGGTGCAGATCGTCGTGCACATGGTGTACTTCCTGCACATGAACACCCGGTCCGAGAACGGCTGGACCATGATGGCGATGATCTTCACCGTGGTCATGGTGGTGATCGCGCTGACCGGCTCGCTGTGGGTCATGCATCACCTCAACATCAACATGATGCCGATGCACGACATGAGCCAGATGCCGTGACGATGCGGAGCAGCAGTCGCCCTTCTTCTTCACCTCTCCCGCTTGCGGGGGAGGTCGGGTCGCATCGAAAGATGCGATCCGGGTGGGGGCTCTCTCCACACAATGACTCATCGGATTCGTGGCAAAACCCCCACCCCGG
>NZ_LFLZ01000133.1 GCF_001189845.1 Bradyrhizobium tropiciagri | reverse complement strand
CCAATAAGAGACCAACGGCGCTGCAGCAAAATAACTCTATTCGATCACCTCGTCGGCGGTGGCGAGAAGCGATTGCGGGACATTAAGTCCGAGCGCTTTCGCGGTTTTCAGATTGATCACTAGTTCGTATTTTGTCGGTTGCTGAAATGGCAGGTCTCCGGCTTTCTCGCCGTGCAGAATGCGATCGACGTAGTTAGCCGATAGACGGAACATTTCCATTCGGTTGGCTCCATAAAACGCCAAGCCTCCGAGCCTCACGAAAAAGGAATAGGAGTACATAGCCGGCAGGTGGCGCTGGGCGACGAGGGCGACGATTTCGTTGCGCAGCAGGCTAGTCGTGACGTCGGGGAAGAAAAAAATCCCACCATTCTGACTGTCGGCGAGCCGCGTAACAGCCCTGTCGATGTCGGCAAGTCCATAAACAGGAGCGTCAACAGGTTCGATTGCAAGCGGACGAGAGGCAGCCTCGGAGGTGCGCCGATAGAAGGCCGCACTGGGATTGTCGGGATTGTAGATCATCGCAACGCGAGTAATAGCGGGCGCAATCTGCTTCAACATCTCCAGTGACTTTGTCAGCACCGGCAGCTCGAAACTCGCAAATCCGGTGACGTTGCCTCCCGGATGCGCGAGCGTTTGCGTGTCACCGACGCCAACCGGGTCGCCAACTCCTGGAGCAACAATCGGGATCGAGCGTGACAGGTGCATCAATACGGGGATTACCCGGCCGCCGGTGGCAACTACGACGTCCGGATTAGACGATATCAGACTTGCAGCTTGAGACCGCACCGTATCCATGTTGTCGTTGGTCCAACGTTCGTCGAATTGGACGTTGCGGCCGTCTACCCATCCAAGATGTGCCAACTCTTGCTTGAAAGCCTGAATCCACGCTTCGCTCTCGGTATCACCCTTGGCGTAGGGCATCACAATGCCAACCCGCCGCACTCGATCCGGCTGCGGGGCGCCCGCCGCCAGCGGCCACGCAGCTAAAACGGCCACTCCTTGAACGAAATCGCGTCGTCGCATTTGCTACCCGCCGAAGGCTTGGACCTTGCCGACTGCGTCGGCATTACAACAAGGACTTGCGGTCGATGGAATGGGGTTCAGCGGTCATTTCACCCACAATCATAGGCCGCCGATGTCGCCTTTGGGGTCAATAGCCGCCCATGGCGGCCTGCCTGACTTAGGTCAGCTCACCTCCCGAAAGCGTACGTTGCAGGGCTCTGAGCAAAAGTCGGCTGCGGGCCCAGAAGCCGACTTGCCTGAAACGACGGTTGTTGACGCGCAGCAGCCCGCGAGCAGGCAGCAGGTTATTTCAGCTCGATCTCCACCAGCTCTACTGCACTGCTTCCATTGTTTTCAATGCCGCGCTCTTCGGCGGGCATCACCATGAAGTCGTGATTGTTCAGCACCAGTGGCTGATCCGGCTTCCCCGGTCTTTTTTCGGTCACCGTGCCGCCACTAACGACGATCCTTGCACCTGGAGACGTTTGCTGAATTGCCGGAGCACTCTCACCTGGGCTTAGCTTGAGCCGCCAAGCCCGAACACGATCGTTATCCAGCGCCACTTCGTACTTTGCGGGCCGTGTCGAGACACTGTAACGCCCCGGTTCGGGATAGACGATCGCAAACGCCAGCAGCCGCATCGCATGGTCCTTTTCAATATTGATGACTTGATGCACGCCCGGGGTCTTCGTGTAGGAAGCAAAACGGACCTCCCCTGTCTTGAATTCTAGCTCTACCGGCTCTTTGCCAAGGACTTGGTTTTTTATCTTTGCGCCGGCCGTGATGACGAAAACCAGATCTTGATCGTGCGAATGGTAGCCGGTCGAAAAGCCCGGAGGCAACGTCACACTTACAAGAGACATGTTGTCATCCTGGAACGTGAACAAGTGAAAAGGTGCCTTCGTCACCGGCACAATTGTGGGTTTCTCCGCCTCTTCCCCCCAGCTGGGAGCAGTCAAGGCGCATGCCAACAACAACCCCAGGAGTCCGTGTTTCATTGGTCTCTCCCTAGTTTGCGCGCTTTTACGACTTGGTTCTTGCGCAGCCGACAACGGCTCGCCAAAACGCATTTCCGCGCGTTCGTTCCGGGCCGGTAGCTAATGGGTGACCGTCAACGGATACGCAAATTCGCTGCAAAAAATCAGGCGCACGAGAGCGTACATCACCCAGCGCGAATATCCGTCTCACTGACCCTAGGCCCACGACCAAAGGTTCGCAAGCGGATCGAATGATGCAAGCAAGACAGCGCGCTCCGGACTGGGATGAAATCATCGGTCAGCTGGGCTTACCGTTGCAGACTCGACGATTGAAGATGCCGGTTGATAAGATCCAGCATAGCTGTGGTAGGCACTCGACCACTTGAGCCGACACAGCGAACATAGAAGCGGCCCCTTTTAGAAGTCTGCATCGGTCACAGCTCGGCGAGCTGGTTCGGTGTCCCTCCAGCAGCCGACGTAAACGCCGAGCAAGCCGATCAGCAGCTTTGGGCCAGAATCGGACATCGCCGCTTGTGGCACTGGCAAACGAAAAGCCCAGGGCGATGCCGGGGCCTTTTTACATCATAATGCCCTTTCAGCCCTCACCACGTGTCCGCCCGGGCTGATGCTGAGGCCTGTCGCGAGCGCGTTGGGATAGCGTTTTACCATCTCGGCTACACGGAGATCTTCGACATCGGTAAACCCCTTGCCGCGAAGGATGGCGGAAAGTTCGGTCGGATTGAAGAAGGAGAGCCAGGGCTCGCCGCGCGCCGCAGCCTGCTCGGCGGCTGCCATCAGACGGGCGCGGCCCTCGGGAGAATGGTTCTCAAACGGCTCGGTGTACTCGAACACCACTGCGGATGCCGGAATGCTGGCGATGACGTCGAGTGTTACCAGGATCGCTTCTCGTGAAAGATAGACAACGACGCCAAGCCACTGAAAGAAGGCGGGGCAGTCGCTACGAAAGCCGGCACCAGCCAATCCCTCGGCAAGGCTCTGCCGTTCGAAGTCGATGGGTACAAAGGTGAGCAAGGCAGGTAGCGGCAATCCCGCTTCCTTCAGCCGCTCGCGCTTCCAGGCCTGCGTTGCGGGGTAATCGACTTCGAACACACGAACGCCGGTGTGGGCAAACGGGTTGCGCAGGGAAAACGTATCGAGGCCCGCGCCGAGTATAACGATCTGCCGCACGCCGCGCGCAACGCAGGCTGCAAGGGCATCCTCGGAAAACCGGCTGCGCGCGGCGATGAACAAGCGCATTGGCCCCAGCGATTCGTCGGCCGCCATTTCATTCAAGGAGACCGCTGTCCGTTCGTCCAAAATTCTCGACGCAAACGGATCTTTGAAGATAGCTCCGCCTTCTAATATCTGATGAATCGCGCGATGGGCGGCCGCACCCCGAGCGGTCTGACTGGGCTGTCCATGGTGCATGCCAACTATCCCTCTGTTGGGTTTAGTTTAGCATCGATAGCTCGGGCACCGCCAATGTCTCAGTTGGGCCAGAAGGAGACAGCGCTCCGCCCTCAGTCGATCACCTCGTCCGCGCGGGCGAGCAGTGGAGGCGGGATTGCGACTCCAATCGCCTTGGCAGTGGTGCGGTTAACGACCAGTTCGAATTTAGTGGGCTGCTCGACAGGCAAATCGGCGGGCTTGGCACCCTTGAGAATCTTGTCGACGAATAAGGCGGCACGTTCGAAGTTGGACATTCGGTCGTATGTATACGACATCAGACCGCCGGAAACGACATAATCTCGTATTTCGCAGGCGGTCGGAATCTTGGATGCGATGGCAAGTCTTGCGATCTGTTCACGAACCTCAATGGTCAGCGGGTCGAAGACAACGTAGAGCGCCTGGTCTCCTTCACCCGCGACCTTCGCGAACAGCGCGTTCACATCTCTGGACTTGGAAAGGGAACGCCAGGCGATCGTCAGTCCCAGAGATCCCGCTGCCTTCGTTGCTACGTCGAATTTGTTTTGGTTTACCCGATCTAGCGATGGAGACAGCCCTTTTTCCATCGATACGAAGGCGATCCGCTTTAGGTCCGGCACCATTTCTTGAAGCACCTCCAGACGTTTGCCAATGAGATCGATTGTAAGACCGGTGGTCCCCGTCGCGTTGCCGAGCGGTCGGGCAAGGCTATTTATGAATCCGGAGCCAATCGGGTCTGCCGGATTGACGAACACAATCGGGACCGTCTTCGTCATCGACATCGCGGCGGCGACGTCCGGTGTGTTCACCGCCACGATCAGGTCGGGCCGCAGCGCGACAAGCTCGGCCGCCGCTTCGTTTGACCGTTCCACTTGGCCCCCAAGCATTCGGCGTTCGAGAATAAGGTTTTTGCCCTCAATGTAGCCGAGTCGCGCGAGAGCTGTTTCTAGGACCAGATGCCGAGACTGCGCCTGCGGCTCATCAGATCCTTCGGTTGAGCTGAGATACCCGATCCGCCACACCCGCGCGGACTGCTGAGCCCGCGTCGCCGTCAACCCTGCTGCTGCGGCTGCTACGCCGCCGAGAAAGGATATGAACTCGCGCCGCCTCATGAGAGCCTCCCCCGCCGAGGTCGCCTAGGTTGAGGCTATCACAGGAAGCGAGTGTTGTATGGCGACGCCGATGTCCGCTTCGGGGTCAAACGGAGACCTGACGCCTCTGCGGCGCCACGTCCGGCTTTCCTCGCACAGCGGACATTGCAACCCGGCTTGACGGGGCCGCGTCAGACCATTCCGAGTGAAATTGCGCCGCTACCCGCGCAGCCTCACGCGGTCCTTGCGCGCGCTGTCGGTGACGAAGCCGATCACGGCGCGCAGCGCGGGGAGCTCGACCAGATCGGGATGCGCGAGCAGCCAGAGATCGGAGAGGGCCGGCGCAAAAGTTTCCCGCCAGCAACCGACCTGCCTCACATTACCACCTCTACGCCGCCATGAATGGATAAGGCGCCTGCCCATGTTTACGGCCGGCCCCATCGGACTCAGGCATTTTGACGGGCAGCTAATTCCTCGAACTCATCCGAAAGGTGCCATGCCACTTCAGTCCGATTCAGTTCTGTAGGTGTCGCCCTGCGCGATAAGGCGTCGTGCTTCTCCGGCCTCCGGAACCTCGATTCCCTCATTGAACCCGACCAGCGCTGGAAGCAGCAACGTGCGGGCGGCTTGCATGCGGCCCGTGGCTTGATAGAGCCTTGCCAGTGACAGCGCCGCGCGCAGCTCGAAAGTTCGCGTCTGCTGACTCCGGGCGATCTCAAGGGCTTTCGCGAACGCCAATTCGGCGGCCGCGACATTGGGCGGCGCCTGCTTGAGGAAAAGTTCACCGCGCTTGCGATGCACTTCGGCCTGGAACCAGCCCTCGCCGGAACGCTGGATGGTGGCTAGTTGGGCATCCAATGTCGCGAGCGCGTCGTCGACACGTCCCGCCTTCGCCTCGGCCTCGGCAAGCAACGTTCCGAGATCAGGCCTCCAGAAGTGAGAGCCCGCGTCGCGGAGGAGTTCCGATCCTTTTCGCATGCCGGCTTCTCCCTCCAGATCGCCGGCACAGAAGCGGACCCAGCCGTCGATGAATGTTCCGAACGCCAGCCACATCGGCAGTCCGTGCTCGCGCGCGAGGGCCAGAAGAGCCCTCGCATGCGGGGTGGCTTCGCGGGGCTTGCCACGGATCGCGTGGAATTTGCCCATATACCAGTGCGCGATCGCGATCGTCGGTATGTGGTCGCTCGGCAGCGCGAGACTGAATGCCTCCGCCGCAAGGGCGCTTGCGCGATCGACCTCGCCGAGCGGCCAAAGCACCAGAGCGAGGTAAAACTTGGCAACGACACCCGGTTCGTAGCCGAATCTGGACGCAAGCTCACGGTCTCGTTGAGGATCATACGCTGCAAGAGCCTTTTCGAGGTGCACCCGCGCTGCGGCGTAGTCACCTTGGAACCAACAAGTTATGCCGAACACACGATTCGCAATGCCGAACTCCGATGAGCCGGGCGAGTGCTGGACGTCGCTCAGAAAGGCGTCGGCCAATTCACGCATCTGCGGGAGGTCCCCACGCGTGAATCCTCCTACCCACATGCCGTAAAAGACCGTGAGTCGTTCGCTTCTGTCTTCGACGCCGGCGGCAAGTTCGCGAGCCCGTGCGAACGCCGCAATGGTCTGGGCGTTGGCCTGTCCCCGGCCATGAAGCAACGCATAACCATATGTCGTCTGGAGCCGCAGCCGCAGCGAGCGCAGGGGCGGACTGTCGGCTAACTCCTCGACGAGGCCGAGCGCCTTTTCGAGATGGGCAATCGCCTCGCTGTAGGCGGAAACGTGCGTGGCACGCTCCCCCGCCTTGCCCCACCATTCGACGGCGGGCTCCCAGAGGCCCGCCTGGGTGAAGTGATGCGCGGCGATCTCGGGCTGAATCTCGGCCAAAGTCGGGAACCGCTCGATCAGGACTTTGGCGATGCTCGCATGCAACTGCCGACGTCGGCTCTTGAGCATCGTGTCGTAGGCGGCGTCCTGCACCAGGGCATGTTTGAACAGATAAGTCGCATGCGGCGGCACGCCCTGCCGGAACAGCAGACCGGCGGCGATGAGACGGTGGAGCGCGGATTCCAGTTCTTGCGCCGGCTTGCGCACCACCGCTGCCAGTTGATCATGCGAAAATTGCCGCCCGATCGCCGCTCCGATTTGGGCCACTTCCTTTGCCGGACCGAGTCGATCGAGCCGCGCCATCAAGGAGGCTTGTAGGGTCGCTGGGACCGCCAGCGCCCGCGACGGAATCGCCAAAGCGGTCCGTCGCGCGTCGCCTTCGCTCTCCGCCTCCAGCACGGCCTTCGTCATCTCCTCCACGAACAGCGGGATGCCGTCGGTGCGCTCGATGATGTCCTCTCGAATGTCCGACGGGAGAGACCTGTCGCCGACGACACTGTCGATCATGGCGCCGACGTCGCGCAGCGACAGCCGATTGAGAGTCACAGCCGTTACGTGCGGCCGCTCGATCCAAGGTGGCTCGAATTCCGGCCGAAAGGTCACGATCAGCAGCACGCAAAGGCTCGCAATCCGATCCACTGCCCGACCGATTGCTTCCAGGCTCGTTGGGTCGGTCCAATGCGCGTCCTCGAAGATCATCAGCACCGGATTGGAACGGGCCAGTGCCTCGATTTGGGCGGTAAGGGCTTCCAGTGTTTGCTGGCGGCGCTGCTGCGGCGTCAGTTCGAACGCGGGATAGCGTCCGTCATTGGGAAGCAACAGCATTTCGGCAAAGAGTGCCGCGTGTTGCGTCGAGGTTGAGCTTCCCGACAACACGGCATCGAGCTTGTCGAGCTTCGCTTGCGGCGTGTCGTCGTGCGCCAGTCCAGCGGCGCGCTCCATCTGACCGATGATGGGATAGAGTGCGCTGTCAGCGTGCTGCGGAGAACAGAAATAGCGCAAGCGCGTGTGCGGCTCGCTGGCGAGGCGCTCGAGCAGCGCGGCTGCGAGCCGCGACTTGCCGATGCCGGCCTCGCCAGAGAGCAAGACCACCTGGCCCTCGCCGTTCTTCGCTGCAGCCCAGCGCCGGAGCAGCAGGTCGAGCTCTTCCTCCCGCCCGACCGGGGCAGTCAGGTCGGTCGCGTGCAGCGCCTCGAAGCGGCCTTCCACGGAGCTCGCCCGCAGGGCGGCCCAGACTCGAACCGGCTCGGCGATACCCTTGAGCTCCCTTGCCCCAAGACCCTGAAGCTCGAACAGATTGCCGAGGAGCCGTCGCGTGCTCTCGGCGATGACGACCATGTTCGGCTCGGCGATCCCTTGCAGGCGCGCTGCGAGGTTCGGTGTTTCACCGACGATGCGGCGCTCCTGTGCTTCGCCCGATCCGACCAAGTCGCCGACAACGACCAGCCCGGTCGCAATGCCGATACGGGTTTGGAGCGCAACGCGCGCCTTGAGCGCGGTCACTTCCGCGACCAACTCCAGTCCGGCGCGTACCGCCCGCTCGGCATCGTCCTCGTGGGCCTCGGGATAGCCGAAGTATATGAGGACGCCGTCGCCCATATATTTCGCCACGAACCCGCCAAGGCGACGCACGGTCTCAGCGACGCATGTCTGGTAAGCCGAGATTACCTCGCGCAAGTCCTCGGGGTCCATGCGGGCGGAGAGCGCCGTCGAACCGACCAAGTCGCTGAACATAACCGTGACTTGGCGACGCTCGGCGATGTCGTGCGATGTTGAAGCAACGGGTGCCGCAGGCGCAACGGCGACACGCTGCATGTCTTTTCCCGCGCTATTCACTTCGGCTATCGCGCGCAGCAGCTTGCGGCGATGGCCGAGCGAAGACACCCCGAGTTCTCTAAGGTCTTGATCGGTCAGCTCGCCCAGGATCGTGAAATCAATATCGTTGTCCGCGAAGCGCTGCGCGTACTCGGACATGCCGATCTGTTCAAGCCAGTCCCCAATCTTTTGCATCGCGGCTCGCGCCCCGGCGGGTTTGTCGTGGCCTGACCGGGCCTCCGAACCAGGACCACAGGGAACTCGTCCGATATCCCCGTAATGGTACGCCGCTGGATTAAACAAGCCAAGCGGACGTTCTTGACGCTCGACTGCGGGGCAGACGATACGTTGTGCGGCGCCGGGGGGCTTCATGTCGGATCACGAACGTCACTCTCGGCAGTAGACGGCGGCCTGTCGATTTCCGCTATGCCCCGTTAGCGACCGAGGTCGTGTGGCGGTGCAATATGTGCGAAGGGCCACAACCGGACTCATGCACCGCAGCGTACGGCATGGTTATTCGATCACCTCATCGGCGCGGGCAACCAATGCGACGGGTACCTCTAACCCGAGAGCCTTCGCCGCTTTCAGGTTTATGATGAGTTCCACCCGTGTCGAAAGTTGTACAGCGAGATTGGCCGGTTTCTCGCCGTTGAGTATTCGCCCGGCGTAGATGCCCGCATGATAATAGGAATCGCTAATGTCGCCGCCATAGCTCATTGCGCCGCCAGCTACCACAAAGTCTCGATACTGATAGATAGCCGGAAGCTTGTATTCGAGGGACTTCGCACCCAGCGTGGTGGCGTGGCTCGTAAACAGCGGGTCAGTACCGATCACTATTCCAGCGACGGAACCGGCAGCATCATTGAACGTCGCGTTGATCTCCTCGTCGGTGCTCGCGTGAAACGTCGTCAGCCTAACGCCCAAAGCGCTGGCCGCCGCTTTTACTCCGCTCTCAACCGCTTGTGTCAAGGGATTGGCCGAATTCGTCAGGAGCCCAAGCGAATTCCTGCCCGGCAAAAGCTCGTGCAACAGTTCTAAACGTTTCGGCGCTGTATCCACGTTGATATGTGCTGCGCCCGTGACATTTCCGCCCGGACTATTGAGGCTGGTCACTAGCCCGGTGCTGACAGGATCACCGCCGATTGCAAACACGATGGGAATGGTTGTGGTCGCCGACTTTGCGGCCAGCGCCGACGGCGTCGCTGCCGCCAAGATCAGGTTAACCTGTCGCTCAGCTAGCTTGGTGGCGAGCGCAGGCAGCCGATCATAGTGATCGTCTGCCCATGCGTATTCGAAGCCGACATTCTTTCCTTCGAGATAGCCCGCTTCGCTCAGCCCTTTTCGAAAGGCAGCTATCATCGGACTATAGTCTCGAGCCGTTGAGCTTCCTAAGATACCGATAACCGGGGATGACTGCTGTGCCCGTGCGTCCATCTGCGACAATGTAGCGGCGCTCGATACCACAAGTGTAATGAACTCCCGCCGCCGCATGTATCCTTCCCTCAAGGACCGCGCTAATGGATGGCGAGACTAGCACCGTGCGGCGGGCTTGTGGGAGCAATTGCGTCAAGTGCATTCTCAGCTCGCCAAGCGCATGGCGCATGCGTCAACGCGGGAAGTCCGAGTCGGGTCAATCGCGTCGGTTCGGCCCTCGGATGCAAACTTCCGGTCTACCCCAGTGACCTGACATGTCGCTGCACTGCATTAGCGGAAGCGAAGGGCCAACAGGCGACATTCGCCAAATGAAAAAAGGAAACCAACTCAAGTAAGCGGTAGCTATGAGGGCATTTGATGGATATCCATGGCGGGTGCCGTTTGACGAGAGAATCACCATGCGGCGACGTGAATTCATTGGTCATCTTGGAGCGGCAGCGGTTGGCGCTGTCTGCCGATCTAGTGTGAGCTACGCGCAGACCACAGGCGACGTTACGCATCGCACGATCCAGGCAAATGGGATTCATCTCCATTTCGTTGAACAGGGCGACGGACCGCTGGTCTTCCTGTGCCACGGTTTTCCGGAGTTATGGTATTCATGGCGGTACCAACTTCCCGCGCTAGCTTCGGCTGGATTCCATGCTGTCGCGTTAGACATGCGTGGCTACGGCAAGTCCGACCGGCCGGAGGCGATCGATCAATACACCCTTCTGCATCTCGTCGGCGATATGGAGGGGCTCCTTGATGCGCTTGGCGTTCAACAGGCTGTCATCGCTGGACACGATTGGGGTGCGGTGGTCGCGTGGCACGCAGCTTTGCTGCGGCCCGACCGTTTCCGTGCCGTTATCGCCCTCTGCCAGCCGTACTTGCCGCGGTCAACGGTAGCACCTACCCTGATCATGCCGCGGCGCAAGAATGCAGTGTTCTATCAGCTCTATTTCCAAGAGCCAGGCGTAGCAGAGTTCGAGCTTGAGCGCGATGTTCGGCAAACCTTCCTAAAGGTGCTAGGCGGCTGGTCAGCAGCCGGCGAGAGGTTGCCCGGTGACCCCCCTGTCGGAATGGTATCGCGTGACGGTGGATATCTCACTGAGAGGCAAACCCTTGCTTCCCTTCCGAACTGGCTAACAGAAGCCGACCTTGATTTTTACGTCCGCGAATTTGAGCGCACGGGGTTTCGCGGCGGTCTGAACTGGTACCGCAACATTGATCGAAATTGGGAGTTGTTAGCCTCGTTTGAGGGCGCGAAGGTCACTGTGCCCGCACTTTACATGGCCGGCGCTCGCGACCCGGCATTGGCATTCCCAGGCATGGACCGGGTCCTCGCCAGCTTGGCAAACACCGTGCCGCAATTGCGCGGCAAAGTCATACTCCCCGATTGCGGACATTGGACCCAGCAGGAGCGAGCGTTGGAGGTGAGCGCCGCGATGATCGATTTCTTGCGACATTTGTGAGCGAGTTCGTCGGGCGTCTGGCGACCGAACGATGTCACTCGCGCGCACCTAGCACAAGCCGACCTCAGCACCAGACTGAGCCTTGGCCTATTCTGCCCTTAAAGCGGAAATCACAGACAACTGTGCGAGATGTCAGCTTGGGGTCTCAAGCTGCTCTCGGCGGCCAGCATGCCCTTGTCGGGTCATCTCTCAGGAGCGGACATCGCCGCGCTTTGGGTTGAGGTCAGGCA
>NZ_LFLZ01000132.1 GCF_001189845.1 Bradyrhizobium tropiciagri | reverse complement strand
ACAAGGGGAGAGGTGGACTACCGACGCCGCGACATCTGGGCTAATTTCCATCGCGTCCGCAGCCGTCAGTTCTTCGGCCGGAGTTCGACGCCGACCGCCTTGTTGACGAAACGCAGCGTGTAGCCCTGGCGATAGTCGATGGTGCTCTTGACCACGCCGGCGCGCACCATCTTGTCGAAGAAGCTCGCCATCCGCTCATCGGTCATGGCGCCGATGCCGTTCTTGATGGAGTCGCCGGAATCGACGATGCCGTACTCGCGCATCTTGGCGACGCAATAGGCCAGCAGCTCGTCGTTCATGTCGGGATTGAGCTTCTTGATCATCGCATTGCCGGCCGAATTGTCGCCGTAGACGTAAGTGTACCAGCCGACGATCGAGGCATCGACGAAGCGCTGCACCAGATCCGGCTTCTTGTCGACCAGGTCGCGGCGGGTCTCGATCAAGGTCGAATAGGAATTGAAGCCGTAATCGGCGAGCAGCAGCACGTTCGGCTTGAAGCCGGCGGCTTTCTCCACCGCAAAGGGCTCCGACGTGACATAGCCCTGCATCGCGGTCTGCTTGTTCACGATGAAGGGCTGCGGGTTGAACGTGTAGGGCTTCACCTTGTTCTCGTCGAAGCCGTATTCGGATTTCAGCCACTGGAAATAGCTGGTGATGCCTTCTTTCGAGATCAGCAGCGTCAGCGGCTTCAGGTCCTCGATCTTGCCGACCTTGACCTCCGGGTGGGTCAGGAAGACCTGCGGGTCCTTCTGGAACATGGTCGCGACGGCGACCAGCGGCACGTTGTTGGTGACGGCGTCGAAGGTCTGCAGCGAGTTCGCGCTCATGAAGAAGTCGAGCTTGCCCGCGATCAGGAGCATGCGGTTGTTCTCGTTGGGACCGCCGGGCACGATGGTGACGTCGAGGCCGTATTTCTTGTAGGTGCCGTCGGCAAGCGCCTGGAAGAACCCGCCATGCTCGCCCTCGGCGACCCAATTGGTGCCGAACGAGACCTTGTCCAGGGCCTTGTCCGAACTCTGCGCCCGCGCCGGGACGAGGCCTGCGGAAACGCCGAGGGTGGCGGCCAGCAGCGCTGTGGTTAACGCTCGCAGCAAAAAGGCCGGGATCATGGTTGGACTCCGTCGATCATTATGGCCCATGATGGAAGGCGGGAAGACGTGGACCGCGCCCGGAGACGCGAACGCCTCACCGATGTTAAACAAACTAGCCTGCAAATCCATCCCATGAAACGCTTGTATTGAAACGACCGGCTTGATGACCTCGACGCTTCCGCCCCGTGACTGGACCGCCATCCATTGGCCCGATATCGCCAACGGCGCTGCCGCGCGCTGGATCGCGGTGCTGCCTTTGGCCGCAACCGAGCAGCACGGACCGCATCTGCCGCTTGGAACCGACGTCATGATCGGCGAGGCGTATCTGGCACGGGTGCAGGCGCTGCTGCCGGCGGCGATCCCGGCGACGTTCCTGCCCGTGCAGCCGGTCGGCATCTCCACCGAGCACATCGATTTTCCGGGCACGCTGACCCTGCCGACCAACGTGGCGCTGAAGAGCTGGATGGCGCTCGGCGAGAGCGTGGCGCGCGCCGGGATCAGGAAGCTCGTGATCGTGACCAGCCATGGCGGCAATTCCGCCGCGATGCAACTCGTCGCGCAGGATCTGCGCGCGCAACATCAAATGCTGGTGGTGACCACGAGCTGGTCGCGCTTCGGCACGCCGGACGGACTGTTCGAGGCCGACGAACTGCGCCACGGCATCCATGGTGGCGCGGTCGAGACCTCGATCATGCTGGCGAAGTATCCGCAGCATGTGCGGAAGGATGCAATCTCGGACTTCAAGCCCGCGAGCATTCAAATCGAGAAGGATCACCGCTTGCTATCGACCCAGCGGCCGGCGCCGTTCGCCTGGCAGGCGCAGGACCTCAATCCAAGCGGCGCCATCGGCGATGCGACCAAGGCCACGGCCGAGAAGGGCGAGAAGCTGATCGAGCACGGCGCGCGTGCGTTCTGCGGGCTGCTTGCCGACGTCGACCAGTTCGATCCGGGCGTGTTTCGCGGCAACTGACCGGGTCTGCCTGGTCCTCCTGACGCTTGATCAGTAAGGTTGAGCTGAAAGTGGCGTCGAAGATTCACCTCTCCCTTGGGAGAGGTCGATTTGCGCAGCAAATCGGGTGAGGGGCTACGGTCTATCGAGAGACCGAGAGCCCTCACCCGGATTGCTGCGCAATCCGACCTCTCCCCGATGGGGAGAGGTGCACCGAGCTTGCCGCGAGCCGATTTAAACTCGTCTCGCTGCGTTTTGCTCGCGACGAAACAATTCACGAAACCATATTTCCCGGCCGCCTTCGAACCGGAACCGGAAAGCCTCCGTCCAACGGGCATGCGGACCACACCGGCGCCGCGCTCAAACAGGATGGAGTATCCCATGTCGATCAAGACCAAGTTTGCCGCCCTCGCCCTCACCGCGCTCGCCGTGACCGGCACCATCGCATCCACCACCTCGCAGGCCGAAGCCAAGCCGTATGGCTGGGGCTGGGGCGTTGGCGCGGGCCTCGTCGGCGCCGCCATCGTCGGCAGCGCGATCGCGGCCAATGACGGCTACTACTACAACGGCTATCGGCGCTGCGTCTGGGTGCGCCAGTTCGACGCCTACGGCAACTATATCGGCCGCGTGCGTTCCTGCTACTGATCGACGGGTTTCTCCAAAGGCTGCGGATCCTGCGTTCGGCACCGGTCCTCATCCACCCCGTGCCGCAACCGACCCGTCCGGCGATCCCCCCGGGCGGGTCAACCTTCGTCGGCTCGCGACATACCGGCGCGGGTCACAGATATTTCGCGATCAGCCGGAAGTCGCGCAGCACGTTCCGGCCTTTCGGACCCGACGCCTTCAGCGTCTCCTCCAGGCTGTGGCCGATGTGATCGTGGATCAGCGCCTTCTTGGCGCTCTCGATCGCGCTCTCCACCGCCTGCAATTGCTGGGCGATCTGCGCACAAGGCCGGCCCTGCTCGATCATCTCGACGATGGTCTCGAGATGGCCGTTGGCGCGCTTCAGGCGCCGGGCGATCGCAACATGCGGATGGTCGTCGGGCATATGGTTCTCCTATCCTCCCCGGAGGATAGTCATGATCCTCCCCGGAGGATAGCAGAATCGGGTTGACAGGCCATTGTGACGGGCGTAGTGCCCGAGCGTCGGAACATTCGTTCCGCGCCGGGGTTCTACCCCGGACATCAACCAGACCACGAGCCAGCACAGAAGGCACATGGGCAGTAGCAACTCAGGCGACAGTAGACCCACGACGGGACTGTTGACGCCGCAACACAGCAAGACTGATCGCGCAGATATCGCCTGCGTGGATGGGTGGTCACGCCTCAAGTGACCGCCTGCTCCTCACCGGCCTGCCGCGCGACAGCGGAAGTGGAGGTGAGCGATGTTCGAGAAGCTCGCAAAATTCCGGCCGTTTGAGCCGCAGCAGATTCCGCCGCGGGCGGCCAGCTATTCCAATGACAACCAGCCGGGCTTTCGCCGCCCGGCAGACCGCCGGCGTCCAACCCCGGCCTGCCATTGGATCCTGATCGACGGCCGGCTGGAGTGCCGGTGGATCGTCGAAACCAGCCTCGAATCATCAACGAATGATCTCGACCGACAGCGGCGCGCGGACCGGCATTCCGGCCCGCGCGCAACAATCGCGCGTTTCGCCGCAAAGATGACCGCAACCGCCTGAAGGGCCGACATGGACGAAGGACCTAGTTGTCCCGTTGCGCGCCATCGCGGCGCGGCAACGGGACGCCCTCCGGGGAACGACATCACGTTTGGAATTGCCGCTGCTCACGGCAGCGGAGGTTGCGCGCGCGCCTAGCTGCTCCGCGTCCCTCGTGCCGTGCCCAACGGGCGGCGAGGAGACGATCGGAGCAAGCATGACAGAGACCGCAAGACATATCGCAACAGAACCGTCGAGCCGGCAGAGGCGCATCGTTCCGAGTCCGCTCGGCCCGGTGATGCAAAGCCTTGCCGGCATCATCGGCGAAAGCGCGGGCCTCGTCGGCCACCTCGCAGCACTCGGCATCGTGCTGGTTTTCGATACCGGCACCACGACAACGAGGCGCCGGCCCGCGGCAACGCCACGGCCGGCACCCGATGCAGCCAACGTCATCCGTTTCCCGACCCGCCGAAACGCCAAGCCAAGCAACTGAGAAGGAATGAGTCATGACCGTCGTCAATGACTTGAAGATGCACGCCTCCGATCGTGGGGCCACCGCCAACCCGGACGGCACCGCCGTGCTGGACAATGCCCATCTCGGTGACATCCGCGGCGCGCTCGGCAGCATCGCGCGGGACGACACCGCGCCGCGCGCGACCTTGCTCGCCCGCCTGAAGACCCTGCTCGCCATCGTCGGCCCCGGCCTGATCGTGATGGTCGGCGACAACGACGCCGGCGCCTTCGGCACCTATACCCAGGCCGGCCAGAACTACGGCACCACGCTGCTGTGGACGCTGCTGCTGCTGATCCCCGTGCTCTACGTCAACCAGGAGATGGTGGTGCGGCTCGGCGCCGTCACCGGCGTCGGCCACGCGCGGCTGATCTTCGAGCGCTTCGGCAAGTTCTGGGGCGCCTTCAGCGTCATCGACCTCCTGGTGCTGAACGCGCTGACCATTGTCACCGAATTCATCGGCATCACCCTCGCGCTCAGTTTTCTCGGCGTCTCGCAGTTCTGGGGCGTGCTGGCCTCGGCTGTCATCGTGATGCTGGCGGTCTCGACCGGCGACTTCCGCCGCTTCGAACGCTTCGGCATCGTGCTGGTCGCCGGCAGCCTTCTGCTGGTGCCCGTGATCCTGATGGTGCATCCGCCGATCGGGCAGATCGCCTCGGACTTCTTCGTGCCGAAGATGCCGCACGACGCCAAGCTCAGCGAAGTGATGCTGCTGATCGTCGCCATCGTCGGCACCACGGTGGCGCCGTGGCAGTTGTTCTTCCAGCAGAGCTACATCGTCGACAAGCGGATCACGCCGCGCTTCATCCGCTATGAGCGGATGGATCTGTGCATCGGCATCGTGCTGGTCGTGGTCGGCGCCGTGGCGATGATCTCGTTCTGCGCGGAAGTGTTCGCGGGAAAGCCGGAATTCGGCAATTACACCGACGCACTGGGGACCGCGGCCGGGCTCGAGAAATATGCCGGCCGGCTGCCGGCGGTGCTGTTCGCGCTGGCGCTGCTGGATGCCTGCATCATCGGTGCGGCGGCAGTTTCTCTCTCGACCGCCTACGCGATCGGCGACGTGTTTGCGGTCAAGCACTCGCTGCACCGCAAGCCGTGGGATGCGAAAGGCTTCTATGCCGTCTATTGCGGCCTGATCGTGCTCGCCGCCGTGCTGGTGCTGACGCCGGGCACGCCGCTCGGGTTGCTTACCAACGCGGTGCAGACATTGGCCGGCGTGCTGCTGCCGAGCGCGACCGTGTTCCTGCTCTTGCTCTGCAACGACCGCCACATCCTCGGGCCCTGGATCAACTCGACGAAGTTGAACCTGTTCATCGGCGCCGTGGTGGCGGGGCTGGTGATGCTGTCGGTGATCCTGACTGCCGCGGTGCTGTTCCCCGATCTCGGCGAGGCCTGGATCATCGGCATCCTGGTCGGCGGCAGCGTGCTGGCACTTGCGGTCACCGCGCTGGTCAAGCTGTACGAGGTGCTGTCGCGCGGCAACGCTTCGTACCGCTTCAAGAACAAGCCGCCGCTGTTCGACCGCGACACCTGGCGGATGCCGTCGCTCGACCGGCTGCCGCCGGCGCGGCTCAGCCCGCTGAGCCGGGTCTGGATGATCGTGCTGCGGGGCTATCTGGTCGTCGCCGCCGGGCTGGTGCTGCTGCGCATCGTCCAGCTCGCCACGGTCGGGGCGTGACGACGCTTGGCCGCGGCCAGCGATGGGGCGCGATCGTGTTGTTCAGGCTGGCGAGCGCCATCCTGCGCGGCGCAAGCGCGCTCCATCGGCGCCGCATGATTTCAGGCGCCGGCTTAAGGACAGCGCTGTCGATGGTGAGATGTGCGGAAAAGGCCGGCGCCAGGATCGTGCTCGGCAGTACATCGCATCCGGCTTTCATCAAGACTAGGGACGAAGACAATGGTGGCGTCGATTGAACGGCCGGGGCTCGGCCGATTTGCCACAGGCGGGTGGTCGATCGCAGCGAGGGACGGCTCCTGCCGCGTGCTGTTACGTGACTGTCATAGTGGCATGCAAATCGAAGAGGTATCCGGAGCGCCTCAGTTGCTATTGCGAATGATTTGCAATAGGCATCAGGGGATGCTAGGTGCTGATCTGGCTTTGGATGGGACGACGCGGATCGGACCGGGGACGGCGGGCGATGACTTCAAATCTCGGGTGGCAAGTGGCCGCCAAATCTGCAATGCCGGGCGAAACCGCCAACCGTTCGCGGAAAGCCGCGTCATGACCTGCGTCCGCCTCTCCCGGGTTCGGATCGCCGCCGGCGCAGCGCTCGGCGCGGCCGCATTCGGCACGCCGGCCGCCGCGGCCGACATGGCCGTCAAGTCACCGGCCCTGAACGCGGTCTACAGCTGGACCGGCTTCTATGTCGGCGCCCATGTCGGCTATGGCGACGGCACGCTCGGTCCCAATACCAATCCGCTTCCCCTGCAGGCCGTCTTCTTTCCGCACAGCATCACGGGCGGGATCGGCGGCTTCCAGGTCGGGTACAATCACCAGTTCGCAAACCGCTTCGTGCTCGGCGTCGAGGCCGATGCGACATTCGTCGGGCCGGTCGATCTGCCGCGGCGCATGCTCGGTCCCTTCAACTCCTCGATCGACTATGTCGGCACCGTGCGCGGCCGCGCCGGTTACAGCCTTGGCACCTGGATGCCCTATGTCACCGGCGGCTTCGCCTGGGGCCGCACCCAGGTGCGGGTGAATGACAATGCCGGCAGCGTCGTCTCCGAACCGGGGCAGTATCAGACCGGATGGACCGTCGGCGCGGGCGCCGAATTTGCGCTGAGCGGCAACTGGACGGCCAAGCTCGAATACGACTACATCGACCTGTCGCGCCGTACGCTCGGTCTTGGCGACTTCGGCATGCCCGGCGTCAGCATCGACCCGCGGCTGCACCTGCTGAAATTTGGCCTGAACTACCAGCTCGGCGATTCGCTGTGGTCGGCGACGCCGACGCGGACCGCGCTGCCGGAATCCACCGACTGGAGCGTGCACGCACAGACGACGCTGCTCGGTCAGGGCTACCCGTCGTTCCGCGCGCCCTATTCCGGCACCAACAGCCTTCCGGGCGTCGGGCAGGTGCAACAGACCTGGACCACGACGGCGTTCCTCGGCGTGCGGCTCTGGGAAGGCGGCGAGTTCTACTTCAATCCGGAAACCGCGCAGGGCTTCGGCCTCAACGGCACGCTCGGCCTTGCCGGCTTCCCGAACGGCGAAGCCCAGAAGGCCGGCGCCGAATATCCGAGGATTCGGCCGCAACGTTACTACTTCAAGCAGACCTTCGGCCTCGGCGGCGAGCAGGAGGACGTTCCCGACGGTCCCAACCAGATCGCCGGCAAGCGCGACATCGACCGCCTCACGATCGTGGTCGGCCGCTTCGCGGTGGGCGATTTCTTCGACGGCAATTCCTACGCCAAGGACCCGCGCGCCGACTTCATGAACTGGGCGATGTGGGCGTCGGCCGCCTACGACTTCCCGGCCGACCTGCCCGGCTACACCCGCGGCGCCGTGGTCGAGCTCAACCGCAAGGACTGGGCGGTGCGGGCCGGCGTATTCCAGGTGCCCAATGCACCGAACACCGACGTCTTGATCTCCAACCCCAACAATGGCGGCGCGGTGGTCGAGTTCGAGGGGCGCTATTCGATCTTCGATCAGCCCGGCAAGCTGCGCGTCGGCGTGTTCGGCAATCGCGGCAACACCGGCAATTATCGCCAGGCGCTGGCGATCGAAGACGCCAACCCGGCGCTCGACATCAACGACGTGATGGCCGGCATCCGCAAGGACAACACCAAATACGGCTTCTACCTCAACGGCGAGCAGCAGATCGTAACCGATGTCGGCCTGTTCGGCCGCCTGAGCTGGAACGACGGCCGCAACGAGATCCTGTCGTTCACCGATGTCGATCGCGGCGTCTCCGGCGGCCTGTCGATCAAGGGCAGCTTCTGGGGCCGGGCCAATGACACGATCGGCATCGGCGGCGCGGTCAACGGGCTGTCATCGGCGCATCGCGACTATCTCGCCGCCGGCGGCCTCGGTCTTCTGATCGGCGACGGCGCGCTGAACTACAGTCCGGAGCGGATCTTCGAGACCTACTACGCCTACCAGGTGAACAAGAACCTGACGCTGACCGCGGATTATCAGTTCATCACCAACCCCGCCTACAACGCCGACCGCGGCCCGGTGCACATCTTCTCCGGCCGCATCCACGGCGAGTTTTGACAGGCACCGCCTCCCCGTCATTGCGAGCGAAGCGAAGCAATCCATAGCGCCGCGTGTGCCGAAGCATGGATTGCTTCGTCGCTTCGCTCCTCGCAATGACGGCTGAATTGGTCGGGCAGCAAACGCCCTCTCCCCACTCAGATATATGTAGACCCCCCGGGCTTGCCGCAAGCCCGGGGTCATCCCGTAGAACGCGCGCCCAATCGAACGGAGGAGTGCGGGATGCGGGAACATGCTGTGGTGATTGCCGGTGGAGGTCCGACCGGGCTGATGCTGGCGGGCGAGCTGGCGCTGGCCGGCGTCGATGTCGCTGTCGTCGAGCGGCGCACGAGAGCGGACCTGATCGGCTCACGGGCGGGCGGCCTGCATGCGCGCACCATCGAGGTACTCGATCAGCGCGGCATTGGCGACCGCTTCGTCGCGCAGGGGACGCGTCATCCCGCGGTGCTGTTCCACTCGCATCTGGTTCCGCTTGATATCACCGACTTTCCGACCCGGCGCAATTTCACGCTCGGGCTGTTCCAGTCCCATACCGAGCGCATTCTCGGCGAATGGGTGAGCGAGCTCGCGGTGCCGATCTATCGCGCGCGCGACGTGACCGGCTTTGCGCAGGACGACGCCGGCGTCGATGTCGAACTGTCAGACGGCCGGCTCCGGGCGCAGTATCTCGTCGGCTGCGACGGCGGCCGCAGCATCGTCCGCAAAGCGGCCGGCATCGAATTCGCCGGATGGGATCCGACCAGGAGCTGGCTGATCGCCGAGGCCGAGATGTCCAGCGAACCGCAATGGGGCTTTCGCCAGAACGACACCGGCACCTATGCGATCGGCAAGGTGGAGGACAGCGGCCGGGTGCGGGTCGTGCTGACCGAGCGGCAGCTCGGCACCGACAGAGAGCCGACCTTGCGCGACGTCAGCGAGACGCTGGCCGCCGCGTACGGCACCGATTTCGGCATCCACAGGCCGGCCTGGATCTCGCGCTTCACCGACATGACCCGGCAGGCGGTGACCTATCGCAAGCAGCGCGTGCTGCTGGCCGGCGATGCCGCCCATGTGCATCCGCCGATGGGCGGACAAGGGCTCAATATCGGCGTGCAGGACGCGGTGAATCTGGGCTGGAAGCTCGCCCAGGTGGTCAAGCGGACATCGCCGGACAGCCTGCTCGACAGCTATCAGGCCGAACGGCATCCGGTCGCGGCCCGCGTGCTGCGCAACACCATGGCGCACGTCGCGCTCAGCCGCACCGATGCGCGCAGCAAGGCGCTGAACGAAATCGTCTCCGGTCTGCTGCGCATGGACGAGCCGCGACGGCGATTTGTCGCGATGATGTCGGGCCTCGACCTTCATTATGATCTCGGCGACGGCCATCCGCTGCTCGGACGCCGCATGCCCGATCTCGACCTCGTCACCGCCGACGGCCCGCGCCGGGTCTTCGCGCTGCTGCACCAGGCCCGGCCGGTGCTGCTGAATTTCGGCGAGCCCGGCAGCATCGACATCACGGGATGGACCGACCGGGTTCAGCTGGTCGACGCCGATGATGCCGGCGCCTTCGAGCTTCCCGCGCTCGGCCCGGTTCGGGCACCCGCCGCGGTGCTGATCCGGCCCGACGGCTGCGTGGCATGGGTCGGAGACCGGACCCGCGCCGGCCTCACGGATGCGCTGACCACATGGTTCGGCGCGCCGACGTAAGTCGGACGCCCTACCCCGCCGGTTGGAACGAATCCGCGCGCGCCATCGCCCAGGCGTCGCGGAAGCGGCGATCCTGGGTGCCCTCGAGCAGTTCGCCGGGACGCAGCGTCGGATAGAGCTCGGCGAAAGTGCTGACCTCGGTGGTCGAGCTCCGCTGCGAGAAGTGGATCGGGCGCAACTCCTTGGTGTGCTCGAGGCCGGCGGCGGCGAGCAGCTCGGTCAGCGCATGCAGGGTCGAGTGGTGGTAATTGTACACCCGCTCGATCTTGTCCGGCACATAGAGCGCGCGGTTGCGGATCGGATCCTGCGAGGTGACGCCGGTCGGGCAGCGATCGGTGTGGCAGCTCAGCGACTGGATGCAGCCGAGCGCGAACATGAAGCCGCGGGCCGAATTGCACCAGTCGGCGCCGATCGCCATCGCGCGCGCCATGTCGAAGGCGGTCGCGACCTTGCCCGAAGCGCCGATCTTGATGCGATCGCGCGCGCCGATGCCGATCAGCGCGTTGTGGACGAAATTGACGCCCTCGCGCATCGGCATGCCCAAATGGTCCATGAACTCGAGCGGCGCGGCGCCGGTGCCGCCTTCATTGCCGTCGACCACGATGAAGTCGGGATAGAGCCCGCTCTCCTTCATCGCCTTGCAGATCGCCAGAAACTCCCAGGGATGGCCGATGCACATCTTGAAGCCGGCCGGCTTGCCCCCGGACAGCTTGCGCATCTGGGCGACGAATTCCATCATCTGGATCGGCGTCGAGAACGCCTTGTGATAGGCGGGAGAGATGCAGTCCTCGCCCATCGGCACGCCGCGGATCTTGGAAATCTCCTCGGAGACCTTCGCGGCCGGTAGCACGCCGCCATGGCCGGGCTTGGCGCCCTGGCTGATCTTGAGCTCGACCATCTTGATCTGGTCGTCGCCCGCGACGCTTGCAAAGAGCTCCGGATTGAAGGTGCCGTCACGGTTGCGGCAGCCGAAATAGCCGGAGCCGACCTCCCAGATGATGTCGCCGCCCATCTCTCGGTGATAGGGGCTGACGCCGCCCTCGCCGGTGTCATGGGCGAAGTTGCCCTTCTTGGCGCCGGCATTCAGCGCCCGCACCGCGTTCGGGCTGAGCGCGCCAAAGCTCATCGCCGAGATGTTGAAGACCGAGGCCGAATACGGCTTGGTGCAGTCGGGCCCGCCGATCGTGATGCGGAATTTCTCGTCGGCACGCGGCTTCGGCGCCACCGAATGGTGCATCCACTCGTAGCCCTCGCGATAGACGTCCTCCTGGGTGCCGAACGGCCGCTTGTCAAGCACCATCTTGGCGCGCTGATAGACCACCGCGCGGGTGTCGCGCGAGAACGGCATGCCGTCCTTCTCGCTCTCGAAGAAATACTGCCGCATCTCGGGGCGGATTTCCTCGAGCAGGAAGCGGACATGCGCCGAGATCGGGTAGTTGCGCAGCACCGCGTGGTTCTTCTGGGTAAAGTCGCGGATGCCGAGCAGAGTCAGCGCGCCGAAGATGACCAGCGGGATCAGGATGATCTTGAAGACCTTGTGGTCGAATATCCCAACCAGCAGCAGGAGCACGGTGACGACGGCGCAGATCGTCAGCACGATGAAGCGCGGCGAGAACGGAAGCAGCAGCGTGTCCATGGAATCCTCCGGTCTGCCTGGAATGCCCTGTCGGCGTTGAGCCTAATCCAACTCGTGGAACAAGTGCACTACGGTTATACGGCCGAACAGTCACAGATGTGACAACCGCCCGGATGGGCGGGTGCAGGTGCCGCGGTCTCGCTGCTGCAGTGCAACGAAGCCTGCGCGACGCTGACTTGTTGCTCCCTCGCCCCGCTCTTGAGGGGTCGAGACGAGCGCAGCTCGCTCTTAGAGGGTTGGGGTGAGGGGCCGCTTCCGCAAACACGGTGGCAGTTGCGTTGGCGGAGAGTCCCCCTCACCCGGATCGCATTCCGCTAGCGCTGCATGCGATCCGACCTCT
>NZ_LFLZ01000131.1 GCF_001189845.1 Bradyrhizobium tropiciagri | reverse complement strand
ACCGCATTCAGTGTGAACGGGATTGCGGGCCCCAGCGTCGCGCAACAATTAAGATTTGGGGTAATGGGTCCTGGCCTTCGCCAGGACGACGGTGAGGACGGATCTCGACTCAAAACGTCAAACACGCGGCGTCATCACCCGCGAAAGCGGGTGATCCAGTATTCCAGAGACAGCAGTGCTTGAGCCGAGAGGCCACGGCGTACTGGATCGCCGGGAACAGGCCGGGCGATGACAGGTGAGGATGGGGCACTACCCTCCGACAAGCTGACGAATAACCGGCAGCAAGTTGCGGGAGACCGCCCTACTCCAGCGTGAAGCCGACGCGCAGCGTCACCTGGTAGTGCCGGACCTTGCCGTCTTCGATATGGCCCCGCGTCTGCACCACCTCGAACCATTTCATTTCCCGGATCGTCTTCGACGCACGGCTGACGGCGTTCTCGATCGCCGCCTCGATGCTCTTGTCCGATGATCCGACCAGTTCGAGGATCTTGTAGACGTGGTCCTTGTCGTGCGTCGTAGGCATGTCGACCTCCTCTGTGGATGCGCGGTCCGGACAGTTTGCAGTCCAATCCGGACAGTCTGTCGTCTGCTACCGGCTGCCGTCGCACCAATGCTGCGCGGCAGCACGCCGGTTGATTTGAATCAACGTGTCGCGGCACCTTTGGTGCCACCATGCATTTCGTGCCTTGCGCCTGCCCTTGTCCGCGCGCTCACCTATGGTAGCATGAAATGGTTCAGCATTCGGGAGCGATACGATGTCCACAACGTCCAGCTCACCCGCCACACCTCCTCACAGCCTCGGATCCGGGCTCACCAACTTCGCGCGAAGTGGGGCTGGATCGTCGCGCTCGGCGTGATCTACCTGATCGCCGGCGTGCTCGCCTTCGGCAGCGTGTTGTTCGCCACCGTCGTCAGCGTGCTGTTCGTCGGCGCCATGATGATCGTCGCGGGCGCCGCCGAAATCGTGAACGCCTTCCAGTTCAAGACGTGGGGCAAGTTCCTGTTCTGGCTGCTGCTCGGCGCGCTCTACGTCGTCGCGGGATTCATCACCTTCGAGAATCCGCTGCTCGCGGCGGCGACGCTGACGCTGTTCCTCGGCATCGCGCTGGTGGCCTCCGGCATCGTGCGGATCTTCCTCGCGTTCGGCATGAACTCGGCGGCGCCGTGGGGCATGGTCGCGATCTCCGGGCTGATCACGCTCGTGCTCGGCGCCATGATCCTGGCTCACTGGCCGGTGTCGAGCCTCTACGTGCTCGGCATCTTCCTCAGCGTCGACCTGATCTGCGCCGGCGTCAGCTGGATCAGCATGGGCATGGCGCTGAAGCAGCGCGCCTGAACGCGCAAGGCGCCGGCAAACCTGCCTGCGAAGACTGATCCTTCCGCGGAAGGCGCGCCCCGTCGCGCCTTTACGTTGTCGTGTCCGCATCGCAAAATCGCGGCTTCCCGCTCGAACCCACTTCCGTCAGGCCCCGTCCAATTTTGCGAGCGGGCCATTCCGGTTTCGCCGAACCGAAGGATGGAATTTCCTATGTCGATGCGATCGAGATTGTCATCAGCAACATTATTCACCGTCGCGACCACCACCACGCTCGCGGCAACTGCGGTGCTGGCCACGGCCGTCGCCACGACGGCGCTGACCACCACCGCAGCCCATGCATTTCAGCCGCGTGTCGTTCCACCCTGCAATTTCTTCCTCTTCACGGAGGGATGCGGGCAGTCTGGTCCACAAGCCGATCCAGGTCGCTCGCGCAACCGCGACATCTCGCCGGCCTACATGAAACAGTCCGATCCGCGCTACAATCAGAGCCTGCTGAGCGCAGGCGGAGGTGGTGGCGGAGGAGGCGGTGGTGGTGGCGGCGGCCGCTAGCATAACCCGCCGAAAACCTCGTGCGCGGAGAGATGGCGGGTTAGGCTTGCGCTAACCCGCCCTGCTCTGCTCCTTGCAACACCTCAGGGCTGCGCGAGGTGCCAGGCGCCGTTGAGAAAGCCGTCGCCGGTGATGTCGCCGGCCTTCTGGTCCTTGGCGAAGGTATAGAGCGGCTTGCCCTTGTAGGCCCACTGCTTCGAGCCGTCGTCGCGCGAGATGATGGTGTAGCCGCCTTCGGCCTTGTCGCCGGCTTCCGCCTTCAGCACCGGCCAGTTGGTCGCACAGGGGCCGTTGCAAGCCGACTTGCCGTCGGTGTCCTTGTCGAAGATGTAGAGCGTCATGCCCTTGGCGTCGGTCAGGACGGAACCCTTTGCGGTGGTGCCGGTCTTGGTCGGCGGCGCGGCAAGGGCGGCAGATGCGAGGGCGAACGAAGCGGCGGTGGCGAGCGTGAGTGCGAGCGTTGTCTTCATGATGTCTCCCTTTCGAATGCAAATGGCTTGCATGCGTAAGGACGCGCGAAGCCGCGCACTATTCCGCGAGCGACGTGGAAACAAATTTCCAGATGACGATCGATGCGAGGGGAATAAAGCCGAAGGCGGGCGTCGATACCGCTGCGTAGCCCGGATGAGCGAAAGCGATATCCGGGGTATGTCCCCGCATATCGCTTCGCTCATGCGGGCTACAGATCTGCCGTCGCGACAGGACCATCGCCCTACCGCCTGATCTCCTCCGCCGCGCGCACCAGCGGGCGGTCGGAAATCTGGATCGGGCCGGAGAACGGCGTGCTCATTTCGAGGATCAAATAGATCGCGGCCGAGACCAGCGCCGCCGCGGCGACATAGGTCGAGATCACGACCGCGTTGCGCGGCGCCCGAAAGCCCAGCGTCGCGAACATTAGCGTCAGCCATCCGACCAGAATGCAGATCAGCGGTGACGGGAACGAACCGTCGGACTGCTCGACAAAGGTCCAGCGCTGCTGCACCGCCTGCCGAAAGACGGACCTTGCATCGTTCCACAGCGCGATCTTCTGCTCGTCGTTGAACTTCAGCTCGCGGAGACTGGTGCCGACCTCGTCGAGCAGATGTTCGGACACCTCGTTCGCCCGCGAGATCGGCACATCCTTGAGCACCTGCTCGACATAGGCGAGCAGCCGCCGGCGCGGCTCGTCGGCGCTGGGACCGAGCGGCCGCAGGCTGCGGTCGAGCAGGATGAGGTCGGTGGCGAAGACATGCAAATTGCGGTCGACCGCCACATAGGTGTTGGCCGAGTTGTTCATCATCAGGCCGAGCAGCAGCGACGGCATGGTGAAGAACAGCGTCGCGACCAAGCGTACCGAGGTATTGGTTTCGTCGCTGCGGTGATGATCCCCGAGCCGGCCATGGATCGCCATGGTCCCAAGCGCGGCGCCGCCGAGCAGCATGAAGATCAGGATGGCGACGACGACTGCAACCACGGCTTGCGGAGACCTGCGAGAGAATCAGGTGCGCAGGATAGCAAGGGGCTCGGCGCATGTCCGGTTGACTAGCCTTCCCCACGCGCTATCCAGTCCGGAGCCGCTTTGGTGCGCTCCGGGAGGCGCGCAAGGGTGCCTGAGGAGAGAACCACGTGCATATTGTCGACGACAGCGAGGTCAACCGCGTCCTGAGCTTTCCGATCCTGATCGAGGCGATTGAGGCCGCTCACCGGCGGCCGAGGATCGCGGTCCATGACGGCTATCTCGGCGACGACAAGGGCCAGCAGCTGGTGACCCGCAGCGCGGTCGATGCCGGCCGGTTCATGATGACCAAGCTCTACACCAGCTTTCCGGGCAACCTCGCGCACGGCAAGCTGCCGGCCGTGCAGGCGGTCTGCGTGCTGTTCGACGGCAATGACGGCCGGCCGCTCGCGGTGATGGACGCCGCCGAGATCACCCATTGGAAGACCGCCGCGGATTCCGCGCTCGGGGCCAAGCACCTCGCACGGCAGGATGCCGAGACGCTGCTGGTGGTCGGCGCCGGCGAGATGGCGCGCTGGCTGGTGCGCGGCCACCGCACGGTGCGGCCGTCGTTGAAGCGGGTGCGGGTCTGGAACCGGACCGTCGAGCGCGCGCAGGAGCTCGCCACGCTGCTGGAGGCCGACGGCATCGCCGCCGCGGCCGTCACCGATCTCGACGCCGCCACCGGCGAGGCCGACATCATCACCACCTGCACCCGCTCGCGCGAGCCGCTGGTGAAGGGCGCCAACTTGCGGCCCGGCACCCATCTCGATCTGGTCGGCGGCTTCACCCCCGACACCCGCGAGTCCGACGACGAGGCAGCGCGGCGCTCACGCATCTTCGTCGACCGAAGGGAATCCGCCTTCGACGGTGTCGGCGACATCCTGCAGCCGATCGCCAGCGGCGCGATCGAGGAGAGCGACGTGCTCGGCGATCACTACGACCTCGCGAGCGGTGCAGTCACCGGCCGGCAGTCGCCCGACGACATCACCTTCTTCAAGAACGCCGGCGGCGGGCATTTGGATTTGATGACCTGCGAGACAGTGTTCGCGCAGCTGGGGAAGGAGCTGAAGTGACGGACCGTAGGGCGGGTTAGCGAAGCGTGACCCGCCGACCCAACTCGACGCGCGGAAAGACGGCGGGTTACGGCTTCGCCTAACCCGCCCTACATTGCTACGTCTCCCGCAGCCAGACCTCGCCGATCGAGTGATCGGAGCGCTTGCGCAGCACGACGTCGGCGCGCGTCCGCGTCGGCAGGATGTTCTCCCTGAGATTGGCGCGGTGGTGCTCGCGCCACAGCCGCTCCGCAACCTCGCGCGCGTCGCCGGGCGGCAGGTCCCGGTAGTGGTGGAAATAGGAGGCGGGATTCCGGAACGCGGTCGGCTGCAGCCTGAGGAAGCGCTCGACATACCAGGACTGGATGTCGGCCTCGTCGGCATCGAGATAGATCGAGAAGTCGAAGAAGTCCGAGACCACCACCGGCGCTGTGCCGCGCGCCAGCAGCACATTGAGACCCTCGAACACCAGGATATCCGGCTGCCGGATGACCTGGCGCTCCGACGGCACGATGTCGCCGATCAGATGCGAGTACACGGGCAGCTCGAGGTCGCGTTCACCCGCCTTGGCGGCCGCGAGAAACCGCAGCATCCGCGGCAGATCGTAGCTCTCCGGAAAACCCTTGCGCCGCATCAGGCCGCGCTCTTCCAAAACAGCGTTGGAATGCAGGAAGCCGTCGGTCGTCACCAGCGCGACCCCCGGCTGATCGGCCCAGCCGGCTAAGAGCGCACACAGCACGCGGGCAAAGGTGCTCTTGCCGACGCCGACGCTGCCGGCCAACGCCACGATGTAGGGCGAACGGCGCGCGGCCGGCCGAGAAATTCCGCCTTGACCTGCATCAAATTGCGCGCCGCCGAGAAATGCAGATTGAGCAGACGCGTCAGCGGCAGGTACACGTCACTGACCTCGGCTGACGTGATCGGCCCGTTGAGGCCGCGCAGCGCCGTGAGATCGGCCTCCGACAGCGTCAGCGACGTGCTGGCGCGTAGCGCCGCCCAATCGCTCCGGCTGAAGATCATGTAAGCGGACAGCTCGTCGGGGTGGGTCATTCTCATCCATCACGGTGAGCCCGATGCATCCGATCGATCTTGCCGAAGCAAAGCCAGCGGCGTCAATGGCGCAGAACGTAGGGCGGGTTAGCGAAGCGTAACCCGCCGCAGCCCGATGCGAGGAAGCAATGGCGGGTTACGCTAGCGCTAACCCGCCCTAAGCTCCCTATTCCGCGGCCTGCTGCGTCAGTGCGTCGAGCACCGCCGAGACCTTCGGCGGCGACATCGGCAGGCTGTAGAAGCGCTTGCCGAGCGCGTTGTGGACGGCGTTGGCGACGGCGGCCATCACAGGCACCAGCGGCACCTCGCCGACGCCCTTGACGCCCTGCGGATGCTTCGGGTTCGGCACCTCGACCAGCGCGCAATCGAGCATCGGCAGGTCGGAACAAACAGGCATGCGATAATCGAGGAAGCCCGGATTATCGACCTTGCCATCCTTGTTGTAGATGTACTCCTCGTTCAGCGCCCAGCCGATGCCCTGCGCGACGCCGCCCTGCAGCTGGCCCTCGACATAGCTCGGATGCACGGCGCGGCCGACATCCTGCACGGCGGTGTAGCGGATGACACGCACGATACCGAGATCGACATCGACCTCGACGTCACAGATATGCGTGCCGAAGCCGCCTTCCGCGCCTTGGGTGTTGAGCTGCACGCTGGCGCCGATCGGACCGCCCTGCGACGGCGCCTTCTCGGCGAGGTCGGCGAGCGTCAACGGCTCGAACTGGCCGGCATTCGGACTGACCGGATGCGCGGCGCCGTTCTCCCACTTCACGGCTTCAGGGTCGATCTCCCAGAGCTTCGCGGCGCGCTCGCGCAAGGTCGCGATCACCTTGTCGGCCGCCTGCGTCACCACCATCGAGGAGGCGAACAGCACGCGGCTGCCGCCGGTGAGGTTGGAGAAGCCGACCGTCTGGGTGTCGCCGATGATGACGGAGACGCGCTTGTAGTCGATGCCGAGCAGTTCGGCGCAGATGTTGGCGATGCCGGCGCGCGAGCCGCCGATGTCGGGATGCCCCGTCGTGACGACGACGTTGCCGTCCTCGGTGATGTTGACCTGCGCGGAGGATTCACCGCCGGCATTGAACCAGAAGCCGGAGGCGACACCCCTGCCCTGCAATTTGCCGAGCGGCGCGGCATAATGCGGATGGTTCTTCGCGGCCTCGAGCGTCTCGATATAGCCGATGCGCGGGAACACCGGGCCGTGCGCGGCCTTGGTGCCTTCCTTGGCCGCGTTCTTCAGCCGCAGCGCCAGCGGATCCATCTTGAGCGCCGCGGCGAGTTCGTCGAGCACGCATTCCACCGCATAGGCGCCGATCGGCGCGCCGGGCGCGCGATAGGCCGCGACCTTGGAGCGGTTGGAGCAGACGTCAAAGCCTTCCGACAGCACATGCGGAATGTCGTAGGGCGCAAAGCTGCACCCGACCGCGCCGCGGATCGGCGAGCCCGGAAAGGCGCCGGCCTGCAGGTAGAAGCTGCCGTGGGCGGCGACGATAGTGCCGTCCTTCCTGGCGCCGATCCTCACCGTGCTCTTCGAGCCCGAGGTCGGCCCCGTCGCGCGCATCACCTCCTCGCGGGTCATCACCATCTTCACCGGGCGGCCGGATTTCTTGGCAAGCAAGGTCGCGAGCGGTTCGAGATAGACGATGGTCTTGCCGCCAAAACCGCCGCCGATCTCGGCGGGGATGGCGCGGATGTCGCTCTGCGGGATGCCGGTCAGCATCGAGGTCATCGCGCGCACCATGAACTGGCCCTGGCTCGACGACCAGATCGTGGTCTTGCCGTCGGCAGCCACCGAGATCAAACAGGCATGCGGCTCGATATAGCCCTGGTGCACCGGGCGCGTGGTGAAGGAGCGCTCGATCACGATCTCGGCGTCCTTGAATCCTATCGCGATGTCACCCTTCTTGGATTCGATGCGGCCCATGATGTTCGAGGGCTTGCCGTCGAACTTGTTGAACTCGTGCAGGATCGGCGCGCCGTCCTTGAGCGCGTCGTCGATCTCGATCGCCCAAGGCAGCACCTCGTAGTCGACCTCGATCAGCTTGCAGGCTTCGGCTGCGATCGCCTCCGTGGTCGCGGCGACGGCGGCAACGGGATGGCCGGGGAACAGCGCCTTGTCGCGCGCCATCACGTTGCGGCACATCCAGCGCATGTCCTGGATGCCGAGCATCACGGCGCCCTTCTCGATCGTGAAGTCGACGATGTCGCGCGAGGTGACCACCGCCTTGACGCCGGGCAGCGCCTCGGCCTTGGCGGTGTTGATCGACTTGATGCGGGCGTGCGGATGCGGGCTGCGCAGCACCTTGCCCCAGATCATGCCGGGCATGGTGGTGTCGGCGGCGAACGCCGCGCGGCCCGTCACCTTGTCGACGCCATCGGGCCGGATGGTGCGCTGGCCGATCCATTTGTTGTTGACGACGTTCATCGAGCAGTCTCCCGCATTTCAGCGGCGGTCTCCATCACCGCGCGGACGATCTTGTCGTAACCGGTGCACCGGCAGAGATTGCCGGCGAGCCAGAAGCGGACTTCCTCTTCGGTCGGATTGGAATTCCGCGCGAGCAGCGCCTCGGAGGCGACCAGCATGCCCGAGGTGCAGATGCCGCATTGAAGCGCGGCATGCTCCAAAAACTTTTGCTGCAAGGGATGCAGCTTCTCGCCCTTGGCCATGCCCTCGATGGTCCGGATTTCGTGGCCTTCGGCCTCGGCCGCGAGCATCAGGCAGGAGCAGACCAGGCGGCCGTCGAGCGTGATCGAGCAGGCGCCGCAATCGCCGGACGAACAGCCTTCCTTGGAGCCAGTGAGTCCCAATTGCCCGCGCAACGCGTCGAGCATGGTCTCATACGGCTCGCACAGGAATTCAACGGGCTCGCCGTTGACCGAGGTGGTGACGTGCAGTTTCGGCATGGTGCTAATGTCCTCCCGCGCGCTGGGCGGCGATCGCGGCGGTGCGCTTGAGCAGCACGCCGGCGGTTTTGATGCGATACGCGATGGTGCCGCGCTTGTCGTCGATCGGACGGCACGCGGCGCGGCATGCCGCGCTGGCTGCTTCCAGCGCCGCATCGTCGAGCTTCGAGCCAATCAACGCCTGCGCTGCAGGCGAGACCAGAAGCGCGGTCGGCGCCACCGCGCCGAGGCCGACACGGGCCGCGGTGCAGACGCCGTCCTTTAACGTCAGGCTGACGCCGATGCCGACCACCGCGATGTCCATCTCGGTGCGCGGAATCATCCGCAGATAAGCATCGCCCGAGCCCTTCGGCCGCGGCGGGAGTGCGAAACTGACCAGGATCTCGCCGGGCTTGAGGTTGGTGCGTCCCGGTCCGGCCGGCACGTCCTCGACCTTGATCTCGCGGCGACCGTTCGGGCCCTGCACGGTGACGACGGCACCCGCTGCGATCATCGCCGGCACGCTGTCGCCGGCCGGCGAGCCGTTGCAGAGATTGCCGCCGGCGGAGGCGCGGCCCTGCACCTGCTTGGAGCCGATCAGGTTCACGGCCTCCAGCACGCCGGGCCACACCTTGCCGAAGCGCGCGTGGTCGGCGAGCTCCATGCCGGAGACGGCGGCGCCGACGCGGAAACCGCCATCGGCGGTCTCGGTGATCTCGGTCATCTCGCCGATCTTCTTGATGTCGACGATCAATCCCGGCCGCACCAGGCCGGAGCGCATTTGCACCAATAAGTCGGTACCCCCAGCCATAATGCGGGCGGCACTCCCGGCGGCAGCAAATGCGCCAATCGCTTCATCAAGCGTGCGCGGTGCTACGTATCGGATATCGGTCATGACGGTTCTTCTGGTCTCCCTCGGCTGCTCGTTCGCGCTGCTTGTTCCCTTAAGGGGATATGGCCTTATTGCTGGCCGGCAGGACCACAAGCCTACACGGCGGATCAGGGTCCGAACAGCCTGCGAGGTGCGGCAGGAAGCGCAGGCTCCTATGCAGGATGCGGACTTGTGCGGTGCCGGCGATGGCGCGCGCCGCGACCGCGGTCATCGAACGTTCACCTGACCGATCCAGGAATCCGGGCGCCAGACTGGCGGCGCGGCCCTTGCTTGCTTTCAACAACGAATTCGTGAAGCATGCCGGCGCAACGACAGATCGGGAGATGCTGAATGGCGGATGTTTCGCGCAGGACACTCCTCAAGCTCGCGGCCAGCGTGCCGCCGGCGATTGCGGCCCCGGCCATCCTGTCATCGCGCGCCGTCGCCGCGGCCAAGGGCAAGACCATCACCGCGGTGATGCATTCGGACCTGCGCATCATCGATCCCGGTTTCACGACCGCCTACATCACCCGCGACCACGGCTACATGGTCTACGACACGCTGCTCGGCATCGATTCCAGCTTCAAGGTCCGGCCGCAGATGGCGGACTGGACGATCTCCGACGACAAACTGACCTACACCTTCACGCTGCGCGACGGCCTGAAATGGCACGACGGCGCGCCCGTCACGGCCGAGGACTGCATCGCCTCGCTGAAGCGCTGGACCGCCGTCGACGGCATGGCGCAGAAGCTGGCCGAATTCACGGCCTCCCTAGCGGCCAGCGGGCCGAAGGCCATCGTGCTCAAGCTCAAGGAGCCCTACGGCCTGGTGCTGGAGTCACTGGCAAAGCCCTCCTCCTATGTCGCATTCATGATGCCGAAGCGGCTCGCCGAGACGCCGCCGGGCAAGCAGATCGCCGAACAGATCGGCTGCGGGCCGTTCAAATTCGTGGCCGGCGAATTCCAGCCGGGCGTGAAGGCGGTCTATGAGCGCAACGCCGACTACGTGCCGCGCAAGGAAAAGCCGGATTGGCTGTCGGGCGGCAAGGTCGCGAAGGTCGATCGCGTCGAATGGATCACGATGCCGGACGCGCAGACCGCAATCAACGCGCTGCAATCCGGCGAGATCGACTTCCTGGAACAGCCGTCGGTCGACCTGCTCACGGTGCTCGAGGCCAATTCCGATCTCACCGTGGCCGTGCTGAACAAGTTCGGCTTCCAGATCGAGGGCCGGATGAACTTCCTGCATCCGCCGTTCGACAACCCCAAGGTCCGCCGCGCCGCCTTCCTGGCGATGAACCAGAAGGACGTGCTCGACGCCACCGTCGGCAACGCGAAGTTCTACGAGATCTGCGGCTCCTATTTCGCCTGTGACACGCCGCTCGCCAGCGACGCCGGCGCGGAGACGCTGATCAAGGGCAACGGCATGGCCGAGGCCAAGAAGGCGCTCGCCGCCTCGGGCTATGACGGCACGCCCGTCGTGATCATGATCCCCGGCGACGTGCAGACGCTGAAGGGACCACCGACGGTCGCCGCGCAGCTGTTGCGCGCGGCCGGCTTCAACGTCGACGCACAGGTGACCGACTGGCAGACCGTGGTGAGCCGCCGCGCCAGCCAGAAGCCGCCCAAGGAAGGCGGCTGGAACCTGTTCTTCACCTTCACCGGCGCCACCGAAGTGATGAACCCGATCGTCAACAACCAGATCGCCGCGAACGGCAAGAAAGCCTGGTTCGGCTGGCCCGAGGACGCCAGGCTCGAGCAGATGCGCGACGCCTATGCGCGCGCCACCTCGCCTGAAGAGCAGAAGAAGTTCGCGATCGAGATCCAGCAGGAAGCCTACGAACAGGTGATCTATATCCCGCTTGGCCAGTTCCGCCTGCCGAGCGCCTGGCGCAAATCGTTGACCGGCGTGCTGGAAGGCCCGGCGCCGCCGGTGTTCTGGAACGTCGACAAGACCGAATAGGATCGGCGGCGCGATCGACGCGCGCCGCCGATCAAGTTTGGGCCAGCCGACGCGCGTGCACTCGGGCGCCGCAAAATGACGAAAACAACCCCATGCAAAGGAGCTGGCTGCTGCCGGCGTCCGTCTGGGCCACTTGACACGTCGGGCAAATCAGGAGCATATTTCCAATATTCCGAAATTGCGCTTCCGCTCGCCGGCGATGGCGCCAGCGCCGTTTGGGCCGCCGTCGGCTTGGCCTCGTCACCTTGCGGGATGTTGGTGGCCACATTCAGAAAGGCGTCCAAGCAGCCTCGCGTCGCCTTTTTGACCCGAAGCTGACATGGCCCACCGAGTAGCTTAGAATAGCGTGGGCGGGCTACTGGGGCGCGCTGTGGTCTACAAATTCGATCCGATTGATTTCAACGGTACGACCTTTGAGCTCGACGAGACGTCAGTGATGGTCATGGGCTCGACGGAGTTTCTTCGTCAGAACCTCCCCATCGCAGCGTCCTATTTTCCGAAGGCTCTCACCTTCGACGCTGCTTCTGCGAGGCTGCCCGACATGTTTCACATGTCCAGGGGCTACTACGTTTTCTCTGAGCGGGCGCGCACGGTGATAGAACACTGGGCACCCAATCAGGTCGAGTTCATCCCCGTCGCCTGCACAGCGAAGCCAAAGATCGCCTCGGTACTGAATTTCGACAGCGCCTATTACTTCATCAACGTGCTCGGGCGCGCCCAGCGGTTGCAATGGCGCGAAATGGAGGCGCGCAAGTTCAGGCCGCAAGACGACGGGATAGAGCGTTTTGGACTGTCGCAAGACTTCCACAAATGGAAGTTGCGTGAGCGTGTCCTTGGCGAGCCGCTGATTTGGCATGACGCGTGGTGGCGTGACGGGAACAGGGAATACAGAGGGCACGTCGAAGTCCTGATCGAGGACGTGCTTTGGCGAGAACTCGACGCAAATTTTCCCGACCAACTGCATCCGTTGCGCGCTGGTGAACACTGACGCAATCGGGGACGGTGCAAGGTCCGGCTCGTGG
>NZ_LFLZ01000130.1 GCF_001189845.1 Bradyrhizobium tropiciagri | reverse complement strand
GGAGATCATCCGCGCCCGCGCTTTCTCGTCCGTCACCGAATTGAAGATCGGGTCGAACGGAAACAGCGGATCGCCGGGGAAATACATCTGCGTGACCAGACGCGAGACGAACGAGTGCCCGAACACCGAGAAGTGGATATGCGCGGGCCGCCATGCATTGTGGTGATTGCCCCAGGGGTACGCACCGGGCTTGATGGTGATGAACTTGTAATAGCCCTTGTCGTCGGATTGCGTGCGGCCGGCGCCCGTAAAATTCGGATCGAGCGGCGCCGGATGCTGATCGACGACGTGGATGTAGCGGCCGCAGGCATTGGCCTGCCACAGCTCGACCAGCGTGTTCGGCACGCCGCGGCCGTCCTCGTCGAGCACATGACCATGCACGATGATGCGCTCGCCGAGCGGCTCGCCCTTGGCCTGGATGGTGAGATCGTTGTCGTGCTCGCGCACGGTCTCATGACCGTAGACCGGACCGGTCAATTCCGAGAGCGTATGCCGCATCGGGATCAGCGGCTTTTGCGGCGAACGCTTCACGGTGGAGCGATAGTCCGGCGACAGCCGCGCCGGATGGGCCGCAAGCGATTGCAGCGGATACAACAAGGTCATGGCGAATTCCTCCGTGGCCCACGCGCCCGGTGAGCTCACATCAGATCATTATAGTGCATAACCAAATTGGGGAAGGGCTGTTTTCAGCCCTTCCAAGCTATTGGATCAATTCAGCTTTTCGATCGCGACCGCGACGCCCTGGCCGACCCCGACGCACATAGTTGCCAAGGCAAGCTTCCCGCCCCGCTTCTCCATGCCGTGCACGGCGGTCAGCACCAGCCGCGCGCCGCTCATGCCAAGCGGATGGCCGAGCGCAATCGCGCCGCCATGCGGGTTGACGAAATCGGCGTCTTCCTTGACGCCGAGCTGGCGCAGGCAGGCGATGCCCTGCGAGGCGAAGGCCTCGTTGAGCTCGATCAGATCGAAATCCGACACCTTGATGCCGAGCCGCTCGACCAGCTTCTTGGTCGCGGGTACCGGGCCAATGCCCATGATGCGCGGCGGCACCGCGGCCGACGCGAGGCCGAGGATTTTTGCGCGCGGGGTCAGGCCGTGCTTCTTCACCGCGGCTTCCGAGGCGAGGATCATCGCGGCGGCGCCGTCATTGACACCGGATGCGTTGCCCGCGGTCACCGTGCCCGGGTTGCGCACGATCGGCTTCAGCTTGGCGAGGCCTTCGAGCGTGGTCTCGGGCCGCGGATGCTCGTCCTTGTCGACGGTGATCGGACCGGCCTTGCCGCCGGGCACCTGGATCGGCACGATCTCCTCGGCGAAATAGCCCGACGCGATCGCGGCACCCGCGCGCTGCTGCGAGCGGATCGCCATCGCATCCTGATCGGCACGCGATACCTGGAATTCCTCCGCAACGTTCTCGCCTGTCTCCGGCATCGCATCGACGCCGTACTGCGCCTTCATCAGCGGATTGATGAAGCGCCAGCCGATCGTGGTGTCGTAGATGTCGGACGAGCGCGAGAAGGCTTCCGAAGCCTTGCCCATCACGAACGGCGCGCGCGTCATCGATTCGACACCGCCCGCGATCGCAAAATCGATCTCGCCGGCGCGGATGGCGCGGCCCGCCGCGCCGACCGCATCGAGGCCCGAGGCGCAGAGCCGGTTCAGGGTCTGGCCGGGAACCGACTCCGGCATGCCGGCGAGCAGAAGCGCCATGCGCGCGACGTTGCGGTTGTCTTCGCCGGCCTGGTTGGCGCAGCCGAAATAGACCTCGTCGACCTCGTTCCAGTTGAGCGTCGGGTGCTTGGCCATCAGCGCCTTGATCGGGGCCGCGGCGAGATCGTCGGCGCGCACCTTGGCGAGCGAACCGCCGAAACGGCCGATCGGAGTCCGGACGGCATCGCAAATGAACACATCACGCATTGAATCTCTCCCTGAATGCCGCGACTTAGGCGCTGGATCGGCTGGAACTTGAGGGCAGTTTTAGGAGCGTGCCCGCGGCAGGTCAATTGACGCCGCCGCGCGCCCTGCACGCATTCCCGTGAGGGCTGTCATAAAGGCACCGTGGACAGGGTGGAAAACCCCGCCTTCGCGGATAGGACCGCACGACGAAATTTTGTAGCTTCCCGGCCCTCATGACCATTCAACAGCCGATCCCCGTTCCGCCCGAAGCCACTCCCGCCGAGGCGCCGTCGCGCGTCACGCCGATGATGGAACAGTATCTGGAGATCAAGGCCGCCCACCCCGGCCTGCTGCTGTTCTACCGGATGGGCGATTTCTACGAGCTGTTCTTCGAGGACGCCGAGATCGCCTCCAGAACCCTCGGCATCGTGCTGACCAAGCGCGGCAAGCATCAGGGCATGGACATCCCGATGTGCGGCGTGCCGGTCGAGCGCTCCGAGGATTATCTGCATCGCCTGATCGGCGCCGGACACCGCGTCGCGGTGTGCGAGCAGACGGAAAATCCCGCGGAGGCAAAAGCCCGCGGCAACAAGAGCGTGGTCCGCCGCGGCGTGGTGCGGCTGGTGACGCCGGGCACGCTGACCGAAGACACGCTGCTCGACGCCCGCACCAACAATTACCTGATCGCGATCGCGCGCGCCCGAGGCTCGGCCGGCGCCGACCGGCTCGGGCTCGCCTGGATCGACATCTCGACCTCTGAATTCATGGTGACGGAATGCGCGACCGCGGAGCTTGCCGCGACGCTGGCGCGGATCAATCCGAACGAGGCGATCGTCACCGACGCGCTTTACGGCGACAACGAACTGGCGCCGACCTTGCGGGAGCTGCCGTCGGTGACGCCGCTGACCCGCGACGTGTTCGACAGCGCCACCGCGGAGCGGCGGCTGTGCGACTATTTCGCGGTCGCGACCATGGACGGTCTCTCCGCAATGTCGCGGCTGGAAGCGACCGCCGCCGCCGCGGCCGTCACCTATATCGACCGCACTCAGGTCGGCAAACGCCCGCCGCTGTCGCCGCCGGCGCGCGAGGCCGCCGGCACCACGATGGCGATCGACCCGGCGACCCGCGCCAACCTCGAACTGACGCGCACGCTGGCCGGCGAGCGCCGCGGCTCGCTGCTCGATGCGATCGACTGCACCGTGACCGCAGCGGGCTCGCGCCTCCTGGCGCAGCGCCTTGCCGCGCCGCTCACCGACGTTGCCGTGATCGCGCGGCGGCTCGATGCGGTCTCGGCCTTCGTTGCGGATTCCGCGGCGCGCGAGGATGTCAGGACCGTGCTGCGCGCGGCGCCCGACATGTCGCGGGCACTGGCGCGGCTCTCGGTCGGCCGCGGCGGCCCGCGCGATCTCGCCAGCCTGCGCGACGGCATCCTCGCCGCCGACCAGGCGCTGGAGCTGCTGGCACAGCTCAGCGATCCGCCGGCCGAGGTTTCGACCGTGATGGCGGCCCTGCGGCGCCCGTCGCGCGACCTGGCGCAGGAATTCTCCCGCGCACTGTCAGAGCAATTGCCGCTGATCAAGCGCGACGGCGGCTTCGTCCGCGAAGGTTATGAAGCCGCGCTCGACGAGAGCCGCAATTTGCGCGACGCTTCGCGCCTCGTCGTCGCCGCGATGCAGGCGCGCTATGCCGAGGACACCGGCATCAAGACGCTGAAGATCCGGCACAACAATGTGCTGGGCTATTTCGTCGAGGTCACCGCGCAGCACGGCGACAAGCTGTTCGCACCGCCGCTGAACGCAACCTTCATCCATCGCCAGACGCTGGCCGGACAGGTGCGCTTCACCACATCGGAGCTCGGCGAGACCGAGGCCAAGATCGCCAATGCCGGCGAGCGCGCGCTCAATCTCGAGCTCGAGATCTTCGAGCGGCTGAGCGCGATGGCGCTCGCCGCCAGCGACGATTTGCGCAACACCGCGCATGCCTTTGCGATGCTCGACGTCGCGACCTCGCTGGCGAAGCTAGCGATCGACGACAATTACGTGCGGCCCGATGTCGACGGCTCGCTCGGCTTTGCGATCGAGGGCGGCCGGCATCCCGTGGTCGAGCAGGCGCTGAAGCGCGACGGCCAGCCGTTCATCGCCAATGCCTGCGACCTGTCGCCGGCGCCGGGACAAAAGTCCGGTCAGCTCTGGCTGATCACCGGTCCGAACATGGCCGGTAAATCGACCTTCCTGCGCCAGAACGCGCTGATCGCACTCCTTGCTCAGATCGGCAGCTATGTGCCGGCATCGCGGGCGCGGCTCGGCATCGTCGACCGGCTGTTCTCGCGCGTCGGCGCCGCCGACGACCTGGCCCGGGGACGATCGACCTTCATGGTCGAGATGGTCGAGACCGCGGTGATCCTCAATCAGGCCAGCGAACGGTCGCTTGTGATCCTCGACGAGATCGGCCGCGGCACCGCGACCTTCGACGGCCTGTCGATCGCCTGGGCCGCGATCGAGCATCTGCACGAGAGCAACCGCTGCCGCACCCTCTTTGCCACCCACTATCACGAACTGACCGCGCTCTCGGCCAAGCTGCCGCGGATGTTCAACGCGACGGTGCGGGTGAAGGAATGGCAGGGCGACGTCGTGTTCCTGCACGAGGTGCTGCCGGGCTCCGCCGACCGCTCCTACGGCATCCAGGTCGCCAAGCTCGCCGGCCTGCCGCCCGCGGTGATCACCCGCGCCAAATCGGTGCTGGCAAAGCTCGAAGCGCAGGACCGCGGCCAGACCGCGCGCGCGCTGGCCGACGACCTGCCGCTGTTCGCCGTCCCCTCCCGCGCCGCCGCCGAAGACAAGCCGCCGAGCGAGGCAGATCTGCTGGTCGAGGCGGTGAAGGCGCTGCATCCCGACGAGATGTCGCCGCGCGAGGCGCTGGATGCGCTGTATGCGTTGAGGGCGAAGCTGCCGAAACAGTAGCTGCGTAGGATGGGTAGAGCGAAGCGAAACCCATCGACTTTCCTCCACGCGGAAGCATGATGGGTTTCGCTGCGCTCTACCCATCCTACGCCTTCGCAGCCTTCCTCCGCCCGATCTGCCACAGCGCCAGATTCCAGACGATGCAGGTGGCGAGCGCGCAGCAGAGGCCGATCGCCGAGCCGAATTGCAACACCGCGACGTGCAGCACGGCGATGCCGAGGCCGAAGCCGAGCAGGCCCCAGGCGCTGTTGGCGAGCACGGCGGCGGTGGCGGGGCCGCCGATCCGCGGATGCAGGATCAGCATCATCGAGGAGAACACGATCGGAAACAGCGCGATCACGCCGGTGACGCGCGGACCGACCCAGGTCGATGCGGTGACGACGGTGCCGACCAGGCTCGCGACCAGCGCGGCGCGCAGCGGAATGTCGTACCAGCGCCGCGCGATCAGCGGCATCTTGGCGACGTGCCGATACGGCTTGAGCAGCGGGATGCAGATCGCAAAGGCGATGGCATTGAGGATCAGGCCGCCGGTGAGCGTCCACGCGAACTGACGGACGATGGTGCCGAGCACGAGCCACAACGCGATCGCGCTTCCCGCGCTAATCCACATGCTGAAGCGCTGCGCCAGCACTGCATAAGTGAGGCCCATGAAGATCGTCGCCGCATTGACCGGCAGGCTCGACAGCGCGCCCTCGGCGATGAAGGCGGCGTCATGGTCGAGCGCGAGGAAAGTGTAGGACGGCCCGGCCGAGATCGGTAGTGTAGCGATCAGCGCGCCGATCACCGGCCCCGAGCGCTCCGTGATGATCGACGCAGAGACCACGAACGCGGCCGCAACCGCCATGCGCAGCACGAGGAGCAGGATGAAGTGGAGCTCGGGGGACATTTCTTTTTCTTATCCTCCCCTGGAGGGGGAGGATCGGTTCGCATGCAGCGCAGCGAAATGCGAAACGAGGTGGGGTGATCTCTCAGCAGGAAGGACTGATCGGATGGAGGGACCGTCACCCCACCCCGCCTCGCATCTGGCGATGCGAGACGACCCTCCCCCTCCAGGGGAGGGTAAGAGCGATCACACCCGCTGCATCGTCACCGTCACCTTCGGGCCGTTCTTGATGGTCTGATAGACCACGCAATAGCGCTCGGTGAGCTTCAGCAACAGATCGAGCTTGTCCTGCGGCGCGTCGGTGCCGACGTCGAAGCGGAGACGGATCTCGCGGAAGCCGACCGGGGCCTCCTTGTCGACACCGAGCGTGCCGCGGAAATCGAGATCGCCCTCGGCGAACACGTTGCCGACCTTCAGCGGCACCTCGACGGCGGTCGCGACCGATTTCAGCGTGACGCCGGCGCAGGCGACCAGCGCTTCCAGCAGCATGTCGCCGGAGCAGAGCTCGAGACCGGAGCCACCGGTCGCGGGATGCAGGCCGGCGACCGCAAGCGCGCGGCCAGTCTCGACCTTGCAGGAGAGGCTTTCGCTGTCGATCGTGCCCTTGGCCTTCAACGTGATCACGGCGGCCTGCGGGTCGGTCTTGTAACGCTCCTTGATCGGAGCCTGCATTGCGCGGAGTTCGGCGGAGTCCATGGTTCTGCTCCCGGCTATTTTTCTTTATTCTGGTGTAAGGCCTTAAGCCGCCGATGTCACCACCACATCGCTTCGCCGGCGCTGGATTTGTCGGTGGCGTCACGCACCGAGCGATCCAGCGAGCGGTCGAGCGCGGTCAGCACGCGGCGCTTGAAGGTATCGAACAGTTCCGATTTGCGATCACGCGGCCGCGCCAGGTTGATGGTGATCTGCTCGAACAGCCGGCCCGGCCGCGGCCGCATCACCAGCACACGGTCGGCCAGCACCACGGCCTCGTCGACATCATGGGTGACCAGGATCAGGGTCGGCCGCGTATCGGCCCAGAGATCGAGCAGATGGTCCTGCAAATCGCGCCGCGTGAAGGCATCGAGCGCCGAGAACGGCTCATCGAGCAGCAGCACTTCCGGCTGCGGCACCAAAGCGCGGGCGATCGCGACCCGCTGCGCCTGCCCGCCGGAGAGCTCGCGCGGCCAGGCTGAGGCCTTATCAGTGAGGCCGACGCGGGCCAGCGCCGATGCGACCCGCTCGCCCCTCGCATCAGCCGCAAGATCGGCGAGACCGAAGCCGATATTGTCGGCGACGCTGAGCCAGGGCAGCAGCCGCGGCTCCTGGAAGATGATGCCGATCTTGGCGTGGGGCGAAGTGATGACGGCATTGTCCAGCGTCACGCTGCCGGTGCTGGCGCGATCGAGGCCGGCGATGGCGCGGAGCAAGGTCGATTTGCCGCAACCGGAGCCGCCGATGATGGCGATGATCTCGCCGGGCGAAATCTCCGCCGAGAAGCGCTCCAGCGCGTGGACGCCGTTCGGATAGGTCTTGCCGACGTCTTTGAGTGCGAGCATCACTGCCCTCCCTGCGCGCCGAACGCGTCCTGCCAGCGCAGCAGCGGCGCGGCGGCGACCTCGATCAGCCAGTCGGTCAGCTTGCCGAGGATCGCGAAGATCACGATCGCGGCGAGGATCTGCGCCGGCTTGCCGAGCTGCTGGCCGTCGAGCAGGAGATAACCGAGGCCTTCGGAGGCCCCGATCAGTTCGGCCGCGACCACGAACATCCACCCCAGGCCAAGGCCGACCCGCAGCGCCACCACATAGGCCGGCAGCACCGCCGGCAACAGGATGCGGCGGATCATAGCCGGCCCGGACAGGCGGAATACGCGCCCGACTTCGACGATCTTGCGATCGACCGACAGGATCGCGCCCATCACGCCGAGATAGATCGGAAAGAACACCCCGACCGCGATCAGCGCGACCTTCGAGGTCTCGAAGATGCCGAGCCAGAGCACGAACAGCGGCACCCAGGCGAGCGAGGGGATCGCGCGCAGCGCCTGCACCGTCGGATCAAGCAGCCGCTTGGCGAAATCCCAGTAGCCGGAGATCGCACCCATGATGGTGCCGGCGATCACGCCGAGCGCAAAGCCCGCGCCGACGCGCCACAAGGTCGCCAGGATATGCCGCGACAGCTCTCCGCTTTTGGCGAGCTCCACGATGGTCTGGAACACCTTTGACGGCGGCGGCACCAGTCGGCCGTTGGAGTAGCCGAGATAAACCACCAGTTCCCAGCCGAGCGCACACACCACCGGCACCAGAAGCCCGAGCGCCGGCCGTGCAAAGCGCGACCACCGCGCCGGCGCCGCACGCGGCGCGGCCGTCTGTTCCAGCGCGGGCAGGTCAACGGTCATGGCCATAGCAAGAACTATTCTTCCGGCGGGATTGCAAGGTGGGGGCGACGGGCCCTTATCCTCCCCTGGAGGGGGTCGAGACGAGCGGAGCTCGCTCTGGGATCGGTTCGCATGAAATGCGAACCGAGGTGGGGTGAAGGTCTCTCGGATCGGGCGCTGCCCGGGTGGAGAGATCACCCCACCCCGGCTCACGTCTCGCTTCGCTCGCTGTGAGCCGACCCTCCCCCTCCAGGGGAGGGTGAAGGCGGAGCTAGTTCGTCGGCAGCGGGACCTGATCGTCGATCAACGCATCCAGCGCCGCCTTCACGTCGGTCTTGGCGTCGATCACGCCGGCCTGCTGCAGCGCGAGGCCGGCGGCGAGGATGGATTCGCGCTGGGGGCTACCGATCCGGCTATGGCTCAGCTCGGTGCGTTCCTTGAGCTGCTTGTCGACCACGGCGTCGGGCAGTTTCGTCACCGCGATGAAGGTCTTCTTCAGCTCGTCATAGTTCGCCAGCGAATATTTCCGCGCTTCCTCGTAAGTGGCGAGCACGCGGCGCACGATATCCGGATGCGCCTTCAAAAACTCCTCGCGGACATTGAGAATGCCCCAGGTGTTGGCGTCCGCCTTGCGGTAGAACAGCTTGGCGCCCTCCTCGACCTCCGCCTGCGCCATCATCGGATCGAGGCCGGCCCAGGCGTCGACGTCGCCGCGGATCAGCGCGGTCTTGCCGTCGGCATGCTGCAGCAGCACCGGCGTGATGTCCTTTTCGGTGAGACCAGCGCCGAGCAGCGCGCGGACCAGGAAGATGTGCGGGTCGGTGCCGCGCGTCACAGCGACGCGCTTGCCCTTGAGATCGGCGACGGACGCGATCTTCGAGTCCTTAGTGGTCACCAGCGCGGTCCATTCGGGGCGCGAATACACATAGATCGACTTGATCGGGTTGCCATTGATCCGCGCGACCAAAGCGGCCGAGCCCGCGGTCGAGCCGAGATCGATCGAGCCGGCATTGAGGAATTCGAGCGCCTTGTTGGAGCCGGCCGACTGCACCCAGACGATGCTGATGCCGTCCTTGGCGAATTCCTTCTCCAGCAGGCCCTTCTGCTTCAGGACCATCGACACCGGATTGTAGGTCGCCCAGTCGATCCGGATCTCCTTCGGCGCGTCGGCGGCGAGCGCCGCGCCGGGCAGGAATGTCGAGACCGCGAAGAGCGCAGCGAAGGCGCGCCGAGAAAATTCATGCATTCATCGATCTCCTCAAGCCGATTAAAGAAACAATCTTTTAATTCAATGAGTTAGCCTTGCGGTCAACGAGAAAATCTCTACCCTTTACGCGACGGCGCGAGAACGATCTTGCCCGAAGCCCCGCCGGGAAAGCATGGAGCTGCTGTCGTCATACTTTGGTCAGTGACAGCAACAGCTCCGTCCGATATCGGATGAACGTATGGACAGCGTCGTAGCCGAAGTCCGCCCTGAAGCGGATGATCGTTTCGAGACCGAGCGGATCACCGCGGCGGTCAATGCCCTCGCCGAACAGCATGCCGGCCGCGAGGATCAGTTCCGCGCCGCGATGGCGCAGCTGCTCAAGGCCGAGCTGATCGCGGCGCGCGCCACGGCGCAGGCGCTGCTGCTGAAGGACCGTCACGGCCGCCGCTGCGCCGAACGGCTCTGCTTCGTGCAGGACGAGATCATCCGCATCCTCTACGCCGCGGCGACCCGGCATCTCTACCACTCGCCGATCCCTTCCGGCGCCGAACGCATGGCCGTGGTCGCGACCGGCGGCTATGGCCGCGGGCTGATGGCGCCGGAATCCGACATCGATCTGCTGTTCATCCTGCCCTACAAGCAGACCGCCTGGGGCGAGCAGGTCGCCGAAGCCATCCTCTATTGCCTGTGGGACATGGGGCTGAAGGTCGGCCACGCCACCCGCTCGGTCGATGAATCGATCCGCCAGGCGCGCGGCGACATGACGATCCGCACCGCGATCCTGGAGACCCGCTTTCTGACCGGCGACCAGCCACTCTATGACGAGCTGGTCGAGCGCTTCGACAAGGAAGTGGTGCAGGGCACCGCGGCGGAATTCGTCACCGCAAAGCTCGCCGAGCGCGAGGAACGGCATCGCCGCGCCGGCCAGTCGCGCTATCTGGTCGAGCCCAACGTCAAGGACGGCAAGGGCGGCCTGCGCGACCTGCACACGCTGTTCTGGATCGCCAAATACGTCTACCGCGTGCGCGAGACCGACGAGCTCTTGGAACGCGGCGTGTTCGACGCGCAGGAGTACCGCACTTTCCGCCGCTGCGCCGACTTCCTGTGGTCGGTGCGCTGCAACCTGCACTTCTTCGCCGGACGCGCCGAGGAACGGCTGTCGTTCGACATGCAGCGCGAGATCGCGGTCCGGCTCGGCTACACCTCGCATCCCGGCATGCAGGACGTCGAGCGCTTCATGAAGCACTACTTCCTGATCGCGAAAGACGTCGGTGACCTCACCGCGATCCTGTGCGCCAAGCTCGAGGAGGAGCACAACAAGCCGGCGCCGGTGCTGAGCCGGATGGTGGCGCGGCTGCGGCCGGGCACCAAGCGGCGGCGCCTGGCCGGCAGCGACGACTTCATCGTCGACAACAACCGTATCAACCTCGCCGCGCCCGACGTGTTCAAGCACGATCCGGTCAACCTGATCCGGATCTTCCGCCTCGCGCAGCAGAACAACCTCGCCTTCCATCCCGATGCGATGCGCACGGTGACGCGCTCGCTGAAGCTGATCAACACCCAGCTGCGCGAGAACGACGAGGCCAACCGCCTGTTCATGGAGATCCTGACCTCCGACAATGCGGAGGTGGTGCTGCGGCGGATGAACGAGACCGGCGTGCTCGGCCACTTCATCCGCGCCTTCGGCAAGATCGTGTCGATGATGCAGTTCAACATGTACCACCACTATACGGTGGACGAGCATCTGCTGCGCTGCATCGGCTTCCTGCAGGACATCGAGCGCGGCGGCAACGAGGAGTTCACGGTCGCCAGCGACCTGTTCCGCAAGATCCGGCCCGAGCACCGCCCGGTGATCTATATCGCAACGCTGCTGCACGACATCGCCAAGGGCCGGCCGGAGGATCATTCGATCGCCGGCGCCAAGGTGGCGCGCCGGCTGTGCCCGCGGCTCGGCTTCTCGGCCGCCGACACCGAGCTGGTGGCCTGGCTGATCGAGGAACATCTGACGATGTCGACGGTGGCGCAATCGCGCGATCTGTCGGACCGCAAGACCATCGAGAATTTCGCCGCCGTGGTGCAATCGGTCGAGCAGATGAAGCTGCTGACGATCCTGACTACCGCTGACATCCGCGGCGTCGGCCCCGGCGTGTGGAACGGCTGGAAGGCGCAGTTGCTGCGCACGCTGTATTACGAGACCGAGCCGGTGCTGACCGGCGGCTTCTCGGAGGTCAACCGCGCGCAGCGCATCGCGGTGGCGCAGGCCGAATTCCGCCGCGCCTTCACCGAATGGCCGGAAGCCGAGCTCAACGCCTATATCGGCCGGCATTACCCGGCCTACTGGCTCAAGGTCGAGCTGCCGCGCAAGATCCGCCAGGCGCGCTTCATCCGCGCCAGCGAGCAGGCCGGCCACAAGCTCGCGATCAATGTCGGCTTCGACGAGATCCGCGCCGTCACCGAGCTCACGATCCTGGCGACCGACCATCCCTGGCTGCTGTCGATCATCGCGGGCGCCTGCGCCTCGGCCGGCGCCAACATCGTCGACGCGCAGATCTACACCACGACCGACGGCCGTGCGCTCGACACCATCTCGATCTCGCGCGAATACGACCGCGACGATGACGAGGGCCGCCGTGCTACAAGGATCGGCGAGATGATCGAGCAGGTGCTGGAAGGCAAGCTCAGGCTGCCCGAGGCGGTGGCGAAGCGCGCGGTGCGCAGCAAGGCGCGGCCGTTCATCGTCGAGCCCGAAGTGACCATCAACAACCAGTGGTCCGACCGCTACACCGTGATCGAGGTCTCCGGCCTCGACCGCCCCGGCCTGCTCTACCAGCTCACCACCGCGATCTCGAAGCTCAACCTCAACATCGCCTCAGCCCACGTCGCGACCTTCGGCGAACGCGCCCGCGACGTGTTCTACGTCACCGATCTGCTCGGCGCCCAGATCACCGCGCCGACCCGGCAATCGGCGATCAAGAGCTCGCTGCTGCATCTGTTGTCGAGCGAGGACCAGGCTGCGAAGCCTGCTGCGTAG
>NZ_LFLZ01000129.1 GCF_001189845.1 Bradyrhizobium tropiciagri | reverse complement strand
GTTGCAGTCCCTCGTTAGAGCTGCGGCCCCTCACCCGATTTGCTCCGCAAATCGACCTCTCCCGATGGGGAGAGGTGAAGGCCGAGCTGCCTCTCGATCCCGCCCGGTCAATTCGGCCGGCGCCGCCAGACGAACAGTAGATAGAGCAGCACCGGCAGGCCGAGCGCCGCCCATGAGACGGCATCCCACCAGCCGTCGCCGACCAGCGCGCTGATCAAGCCCACCGTGCTCACGATCGCGATGACGAGCGGCGCGGCGAAGATCTGGGTCAATGAGCGGTGTGCGACCATGCTGATGTCACGACGTGAGCGCGGGGGTATCGATGGAGGCGGCATTGGCGATGGCGCGCTCCTGGCTCACGCCGGCCTTGCGTCGGCGCATCCACAGATACACGCCGGTCACCAGGATGAAGATGGTCAGGATGTCGAGCAGCGCCCAGACGATCTTGAGCGGCATGCCGCCATAGTCGCCGAAATGCAGCGGCTGCGAGATGTACAGCGTCGACACGTACCAGGGCATGTCGCGGCTGTCGGTCAGCGTGCCGGTTTCCGCATCGATCAGCGCGGGCTTCAAGAGCCGCGAGGTCAGCGGCGTATCGCCGTGCAGGAACACCGCGTAGTGGCTCTTGCTGCTGAACAGCGTGCCCGGGAAGGCGACGAAGCTCGGCGTCATGCCGGGCACCGCGTGCCGCGCCACCTCAACGGCGCCGTTCAGCGAGGTCAGCTTCGACGGCACCGGGCGGTCCTTGTACTGCGCGGTCATCTCGGCGAGCTGGCCGAACTGCCACATCTTGAGGACGAGATCGGCCCAGGTGTTGATGACGCCGGTGAAGCCGACCACCAGCGTCCAGGCGACCAGCAGGATGCCGGCGAGATTGTGCACGTCGAGCCAGCGCACGACGCGGGTGCGCTGCGCACGGTAGGCGCCGAAGCGCAGCTTCCGCATCGACGGCGCGTAGACCACGATGCCGGAAATGATCGCGACGCAGAACAGGATACCCATCAAGCCGAGGAACAGCTTGCCGGGCAGCCCTGCGAACATGTCGGTGTGCAGCTTCAGCATGATGTAGGTGAAGCGGCCGGTCACATCGGGGGAATCGAGGTAGGCGCCGCTATGCGTATCCATCCGGATCAGCAGGTTGTTGACCGGATTGGCATCGATCGTCGGGCCGACGCTGACCCAGATCGCGCCGGGCTCGTCACGATCCCAGATCAGGAAGTGCGGCACCTTGCCAGGCGCCTGTGCGAGCGCGTTGACCAGCAGATGATCCAGATTGGCCGGCGGCGTGCCGGCCGGCGCCTCGGCCGGCTTGACCGAACTGTGCAGGAGATCATCGATCTCGTCGTGGAAGATCAGCGGCAGGCCGGTGATGCACAGCAGCAGCATGAACAATGTGCAGATCAGGCTGGTCCATTTGTGGACGGCGCCCCATCGCCGCAGGGATTTGGTCGTCGCAGTCAACGTCGCTACCTAATTCCGGAGTCTCCATTCTTGCCTAACACGATGCAGCAAGCGCGCAGCCGCGCGGCGATTAGAACTCGTCCAGTGTTGAACTTATCGCTCGCCGTGTTGCGATCGCGCAACGAGGGCCGCCGGGACCTGCGACGATGCGTCCCGTCTTTCGGCGCTGTCGTTAGGATGGTTCTAAATGGAATGGTCGGCCGCGCCCTGTGCAAGGCGCGGCCGACGACGAACGAGTCTCAGAGATCGATGACGCGCTCCGGATCGGCGGCTGCGAGCGCTGCCGCCCGCTCGGCGCGCGGCGGATAGATCCAGACGGTGTTGATCTCACGCTTGGTCTTCTTGGCGACATCGCCGACCAGCTCGACCTTGCGCTCCCAGCCGCGGGTGAACAGCGCGCCGGCCTCGCCGAGGTCGAGGCAGGTGACGTAGACCTTCTGATGATACGGCCTGGTCGGGACGCCGAGCAGCTCGGCCGCGGCATTGTTGCCGGCGAAGGCGCCCATCCGCGTCGCGTGCTGGCACGACATCAGCGCATAGTTGCCGACGTCGTCGCATGCGGCCCGCGCCGCATCGCCGGTAGCGAACACACCTGCGACCGACGGCACGCGCAGATCGCGGTCGACCAGCAGCCGGCCCAAATTGTCGCGCTCGGCCGGGATCTGCTGGGTCAGCGGCGCGGCGCGAAGGCCGGCCGACCACACCACGGTCGCGGCCTCGATATGCTCGCCATCGGAGAGCGTGACGCCGGACTTGCTGATCTCGGCGACGCCGGCGCCGAACCGACCCTCGACCCCGAGCTTGCGCATCGCGTCCTCGATGACCGGGCGTGCATCCGCACTCATGTCATGCGCGATCGCAGCGCCGCGATCGACGATGACGACGCGGGGCTTCGCGTCCTTGCCGAGGATGTCCCGCAAGCGCGCCGGCATCTCGGTCGCCGCCTCGATGCCGGTGAAGCCGCCGCCGGCAACGACGACAGTGTCGCGCGCCACTGATGCCGGCTGCCTGGCGAGGCCGTGCAGATGCTGGTCGAGCGCGATCGCGTCCTCGAGACTGGCGACACTGAAGCCGTGCTCGGCAAGGCCGGGCACGTTCGGACGAAACAGCTGGCTGCCGGTCGCCACCACCAGCCGGTCGTAGGGCAGCGTCTTGCGCGCATCCCTGGCGGTGACGATCTGCACGGTGCGCGCCGCGGTGTCGATCGCCTCGGCGCTGCCCTGCACATAGACGACGTCGATCGCGTTGAAGATGTCGAGCAGCGGCGCGGTCAGCGTTTCCGGCTTCGGCTCGTAGAGCCGCGGGCGGACCACGAGGGTCGGCTGCGGCGCGACCAGCGCGATCTCGAATTCCTCGGGCGATACGCCCTGGATGTCGCGCAGGCGGGCTGCAGAGAGTGCGGCATACATGCCGGCAAAGCCGGCGCCGATGATGACCAGTCTCATATAATATCTCCTTGGGGTTGGCAGTCTCTGATGTCCGCGCGTCGCCGCCGCTGATGGGTCTTGCGGCGATCACGGCGCGAATGGGTGAAGCAAATGCGGCGACCGCCTATCGGCGCTCGGCGCAGCCCGACACGAACGGCGTCCGCACGGCCGTCTCGCAAGCTGGACGACACGCGCGAGAGGCGAGCGAGCCGCCGCGGCGGAAGGCGATCGGTTGGACCGCGGCCGCGAGCCAGTCCCCGTCGACGATCGGGGCACTGTCGTTGATCATGACCGAGGTGATGGGGTTGGCACCCTGAAACGCCTGTGCCGAAGCATCCGCGTCTGCACTCGTTGCCGACGTAAAGCGAACGGTCAGCGTCAGCCCGTACATGAGCGCAGTCGCCACAATCCGCCGTCGGCGCGTGATTGCAAGAGAACTGCCGAAATCCTTCCAAACCATCGCTTGTCTCCGTTGTTGGCATGGGCGCCACGGTGATCTAGCGAATGGGGCTTGGGAGCGCCCCAGAGCGATTGCCCGACCTGAAGAGCGATTGCGGCTACCGCAGCCGCCGCCGCCAATCGCTCGGGGTTTCGCCGGTCAGCTTGCGGAACGCGGCGGCAAATGCGGTCTGCGAGCCGTAGCCGAGCGCCGCGGCAACCGAGACGACGGATGCATCGGTGTCGCGCAGCATGTTCATGGCCTGCTCGAGCCGGTGCTGGCGCAACCAGGCATGCGGCGAGAGCCCGGTGCTTTCCTTGAAGGCGCGGCAGAAGTGAAAGCGCGACAGGCCGACATCTGTTGCCAATGCCGCGAGCGAGACGTCGGCTTCGCTGTCCGAGCGCAACCGCTCGATGGCACGGCGCAGCGCCTGCGGCGCCAACCCGCCGCCAACCGGCCGGACCGGTGCCGGCGCGCCGGTGTGCGCCGCCAGCAGCCGCGTGGCCAGAAGATCCGTCAGTTGCTGCCTGAACAGTGCATCGAGGGCCTCGTTGCCCTGCAGCACATCCGCCGCACTCAACAGCAAGCGGGACGTAATGGGGTCAGGATGCGCCGTCCGCTCCAGCAGATCAGTCGATGGGGCGTCGGCTTCATCGGCGACGCGCGCGAGCGTCGTCCGTGGAAGATAGAGCTGAACGACGTCGACGGGCTTCGGAATATCCCATCGGGAGCTTGATCCCTCGGGAATGATGATCACGACCCCGGGGCGAAACGTGCCGATCGCGACCGACCGTCCCGACCGGCGCTCCATGCGCTGCATCGTTCCGTTGTAGGCCATGATCACGTGGTGGCTCATCGGCTCGACGACGTCGTGCAGCGGCTCGTGTTTCCAGTGGGCGATCCCGCCGCCGGCGGCATCCAAAGCCATGCGAAACGGAGTGGTGCCGAGCACGCGCGCCATCTCCACATCGGCGGCACGATGCTCGGTACTCGGCTGGTTGGCCTGACGCGCCTCGGACGAGGGCGACAAATTCTCTGGGGCATCACGCAACAGCGGCTCGGTCATGATATCGGGCTCGTTTTCGGAGCAGGAAACGTTCGATCGAAGCGACTGCCACGTCCGTCAAACGGCCGATATCGTGCGCGAGGATAGGTTGCCTGTACCGAGGGCTAGGTCGACCGGACCGCGCACGCCGAGGGAATGCCACGCATACGCCGGAATGCGTCGTCGCTTCAGCAACTTAGGGCGGCGTCGACACATCGCTGTCATCACAGTGTCGTGGATCCGCATAACTCGGACAAATGCTATCCGCGTATTGCATGACACAACTCGGACTGCTACAGTCCGCGTTATGGCACACGTCACCGTGAGCGTCGAATACGGCATCCATTGCCTGCTGTGGCTGGTCGGCTCCGGCGACAAGCCGTTGAGCAGCCGTGACCTCGCCGAGTTGCAGGGCATTTCGCCGAGCTTCGTTGCCAAGATATTTCCGAAGCTGGAGAAGGCCGGCATCGTGAAGGCATCCGAAGGCGCCAGAGGCGGATATGTGCTTGCGAAGGCGCCGAAGCAGATCAGCTTCCTGGACATCGTCGATGCCATCGAGGGCGATAAGCCGCTGTTCGATTGCCAGGATGTCCGGTTGCGATGTCAATTGTTCGGCGCAAAACCGCCGACATGGGCCGCTAAGGGAACGTGCGCGGTTCACGCCGTAATGCTTCGCGCGGAGAAGGCCATGCGCGACGCCCTGGCCGACCAGACCCTCGCCGACGTTGCGCAGCGTTTCGGGCGTGTCGCACCGGCAGCGTTCTTCGGGGACGTCCAGGACTGGATCAGCGACCGCGTCAAGGATCGCCCCCGAAGATCCGCCCCGACCGATGATCCCAACAAGTCGCCGAAGCGACGACCGCGCAGGTCGAAGCGGGAGGGCGGCCCATGACAGGCACATCGCGTTTCGCTGAGGACTTCGGCTTCGCCCTGTCGGGCTGCGGTGTCGGACTGCTGCTGACTGGGTCGACGCTTGGGCTGAACGGCCTCTGGGCTGCCGTCGCAGCGTGTTGCTGCCTTCTCGTCGGCATCTGCTGCATCTGGTCCGGACGCCGGCGGGCGGCGAAGCACACAGACAAGGCCGAGCAGGCCCTGCGCATCATCGAAAGCATGCCGGCGCTCGCATGGTCGACCGATGCCCGCGGCAAGTTTCTCTATATGAGCCGTCGCATCAGGACCCTCACGGGGCTCTCCAAGAAGGAGCTGTCGCCGCTTGGGCGCGACACGTTCGGCGTGAGAAACCTCGTTCATCCCGATGACTATGATCGCCTCGTGGCCGCGTGGCAGCACAGCCTCGCGACCGGCGATCACTATGATCTGGAGCATCGCATTGCGCTGGCAGACGGCGTCTATCGCTGGTTCCGCAATTTCGCATCGCCCGAACGAGATCAGGACGGGCGCATCGCCGCCTGGTACGGCACCACTATCGATGTCGACGACGAGAAGCAGGCCAAGGCAGCCCTGCTCGAACGCGAACAGCAACTTTCCCGGCTGGTCGATTCGGTGCCCGGCCTGATCTGGAGCCTGGCTCCGGACGGCGAACCCACTTACTTCAACAAGCGAATGGTGCAATTCACGGGGCTGTCGATTGACCAGTTGAGCCATCTCGACGCTGGACGGCTCGCCGCGACGATCAGCATCATCGTGCATCCGGATGACGCGGTCGTCGTCACCGACGCGGTTCGCGGTGCGATCGTGACCGGCGAGCCGTTCTCGTTGAAGCACCGGCTTCGTCGCGCGGACGGCGTGCATCGCTGGGTGGAGGCCCGCGCGGCGCCGATGCGCAATGCTGAAGGTGTCGTGGTGCAATGGTACGGGATCTGTCTCGATATCGAAGATCAAGTCCAGGCGCAGGATGAGCTGCGGCGAACCCGGGACACCCTGGGACGCGCAAGCCAGGCGGCCAGCCTGGCGGAGCTCTCGGCTTCGATCGCCCACGAGGTCAATCAGCCCCTCGCCGCGATCGTCGCCAATTCGCACGCATGCCAACGGTGGCTGGCCGCGGATGCGCCTAATGTCGAACGCGCGCAACTGATCGTTACGCGCATCATTCGCGACGCCAATGCAGCCGCGGACGTGGTCAGCCGCATTCGCGCGCTGTTCAAACAATCGACGCAAGAGAAGAGACGCGCGACGCTCGGCGAAATCATCGCGGAAGCGCGTGATCTGATGATCGACGCCGCACGGCAGAGCGGCGTCAGCGTCGCGATGCAGATCGAGGCCGGCCTGCCCGCCGTGGTCTGCGACCGGATCCAGATCCAGCAGGTTTTGATCAATCTCATACGCAATGCGATCGAGGCCATGGAGGGTCTCGGAGACGCCAAGTCGCTTGCCATCCGCGCGCGCAGATCGGGCGGCAGCGTGCGGATCGAGATCAGCGATCGCGGTCCCGGGGTGGAATCGCCGGACCGGATATTCGAGGCGTTCGTCACGACGAAGACGGACGGCATGGGAATGGGGCTCGCAATCTGCCGCTCCATTGTCGAAACCCATGGCGGCCGGCTGTGGACGGAGACCGGCCCGGCCGGCGAGACAACGTTCACGTTCACGCTGCCGGCGGAGGCCGACGAGGCCGTGGCAGTGTGATGATCGCGCATCGAACGTCGGTTACCGCCGTCGTTGGTGACGGCCCAAAGATGCTGGAGCGGATGCTGGAGCAACAGTTCGAATCGGGGAACTGGCGCGTGGCGCGAGTTCGATGAGGAGGGAAATATGACACATGAACTCGAGACGTCGCAGAACCCCGCTTCGGGTTGGATGCGGCCAAAGGATGAGGCCGAGCAGCCTCTTGTCATCATCGTGGACGACGATCCGGCGGTTCGCGAAGCCGTGCAGGAACTGATGTTGTCGGCCGGTATGGAGTGCGCCTGCTTTGCCTCGCCACAAGACCTGTTCGCAGCAAGCGTATGGGAGCGGCCCGGATGCCTGATTCTCGACGTTCGGATGCCGGGATCGAGCGGTCTCGATCTGCAGCTTCATCTCGCAGCAAGCGGCAGGCGCAAGCCGATCGTGTTCCTGACCGGCCACGGCGACATCCCGATGACGGTACAGGCCATGAAGGCCGGCGCCATCGACTTTCTGACCAAGCCGGTGCGCGATCAAACCCTGCTGGATGCGGTGACCGCCGGGATCAGGAAGGATCTCGCGCAACGCGCCGATGAGAGGATCGCCGAGCGCAATGTCCGACGGCTGGAATCGCTTTCTCCGCGCGAACGCCGGGTGCTCTACGAGGTTGCGCGCGGCCGCGTGAACAAGCAGATCGCCTTCGATCTCGGCATCAGCGAAGTGACTGTCAAGCTGCACCGCGCCAACGTGATGCGCAAGATGCAGGCGAGCTCGATCGGCGATCTGGTTCGCACCTGGGAATCCCTGCCGGCCCCGATGCGCGAGTCCTGCGCGGCCTAGCCGGGATCGGGTCTGCGTTCAGCCGGCTGCCGCGGCGTGCTTGGCGCGCCATTTGGGGCCCGGCCCGCGCATGTAGTGGAGCTCGGGGCGGTAGGGATCGCGAATGCGCGCGATCAGATTCTGCCAGCCGGTCGCGATCGCGTTCAGGCTGCGGCAAAGAGGCAGCAATGACGGCATGGCTGCCTCTCAGTGCGCTTTGCCGAGAACGAATGCGAAGGGCAGGATGACGATCTCCTCGCCGTCCTCGTCGCTGACATGCACGGCCCAATCGCGCCAATCTTCCAGACTGACCGTCGCGACCAGCGAGCGCATCATGCTGGTCGCCGCCTCGCAGGCCTCGGTGAGGCTGGTCACCGAGGTGCCGCGGCGATCCATCAATACGCCGCGCGTATTCGAGCAATGGAAATAGACCTGTGTCATGTCCGTATCCTCGCAAGCGCCGGGCGATCGGGCTCGCCCTTGCATGACGAAGCTTTACGCAGCCGGGACGCGACCTTCCGTGACGCGTCTCACACAGGCGCAAGGCGGCCCGGCGGGCCGCCTCACCAAATCGCGATTTGACAATTCTCCTACATTTGTCAAAATCGTCAAATGGGACCGAAAACCCGCATCCTCGATGCCACCATGCTGGTGTTCCGCCGGCACGGCTTTCGCCGTTCCTCGATCGAGCAGGTCGCGGAGGCGGCCGGCCTGACGCGGCAGGCGCTCTATCATCATTTCGAATCCAAGGAAGCGCTGTTCCGGGCCGTGATCGAGCGCATCCATGAATCCGCGATCGCAGCCGAGGAGACCGCCGTTACAGATGCCGAGGCGGCAGGCGGCAATCTCGGCGACATCCTTGCCGCGGGCATGACCGCGCGGATGTCGACCATGATCGGATCGCTGGACGGCTCGCCGCATCTCGAGGAACTGTATTCCGAACACCTCGTGCACGCCCGCGACCTCTACCAGACCTACGCGGCACGCTATGCGGAGCGCATGGTCGCGACCATCACGCGCACCGCACGCCGGCAGCAGCTTGCGCTGCCGCAGGAGCTGTCGCCGGCCGAATTCGCGCGGCTGGTTGAAATGTCGATCTACGCAGCGAAGTCGCAATACCCGGCGATGCAGCCGGCGGACGCGTTCCTGAAAGACATGGCGATCATGGTGCGGACGCTCTGCGCCGGCGCCGTACCGAAATCCGAGAAGCCGCCCATCAAGAAGGCGGCACCCCCAAAGAAGCCGACACGCAGGACAACTGGAGGACAGTCATGACCACGACGACCGTCAACGGCCGCGTCGAATCCCTGCCCGATGATCCCGATGCCCTCTTGATCGACATCGTGCGCGACCAGCTCAAGCTCACCGGCACCAAGCTCGTCTGCGGTGCCGGCGTCTGCGGCGCCTGCACGGTGCTGGTCGACGGCGCGCCGGTGGCAAGCTGTCTGATGCCGGCGCGGGCCGCAGCCGGCAAGGCGGTGACGACGGTGGAGGGCATCGGCGCCGCCAGGCTGCATCCGGTGCAGAAGGCGTTCATGGCGCATGACGCCCTGCAATGCGGCTTCTGCACGCCGGGCTTCATCGTGGAGGCGACCGCGTTCTGCGACCAATGGCGCGCGACCAAGGGGACGGCCGTGCCGTCGCGCGAGGAGATCGGCGCGGCGCTGTCGGGCCACCTCTGCCGCTGCGGCGCCTATGACGGGATCTTCCGCGCGGTGGCGGACGCCTGCGCCGGACGCTTCGACGGCGACAATGTCGCAGCGCCCCGCATCGAGGCGCGCGACAAGGTGACGGGCGCGGCGAAATACACCGTCGACATCAATCATGACGGCCAGCTCGAAGGCCTGATCCTGCGCTCGCGCGAGGCGCATGCCCGCATCACCGTGCTCGACCTCGCGCCGGCGCGCGCGCTCGCCGGCGTCACTGCGGTGTCGCTGCTCGGCGACGACCGCATCGTGCGCTTTGTCGGCGAGCCGATCGCGGCAGTCGCCGCGCGCGACCGCAAGTCGGCGCTGGCCGCGCTCGCCGCGATCAAGCTGAGCTACGAAAAGCTGCCCGCGGTGGTCGGGCTCGACGCCGGGCGCAAGGACGGCGCGCCCGTCGTGTTCGACAAAGCGAGCCGCAAGCGGGCCGGCAACGTTTCGGAAGCGGCCGGCGGGCCGGCGCCGTGGAAGCAGAACATCCGCGGCCCGACCGCGGTGTTCGCGACCCGCGCCAAGAAGGCGCGCAGCTGGGTCGACGAGGCACGCCAGGCGAGCAACAAGCTGCTCGTCGAAGCAACGTTCCGCACCGCCACGCAGCAGCATGCATGTCTCGAACCGCACGCCGCGGTGGCCCGCTTCGACGGCGACCGGCTCACCCTGCACGCCTCGACCCAGCAGGTGTTTCACCTGAAGGAGCAGATCGCAAAGCGCTACAAGCTCGATCACGACAAGGTCCGGGTGATCGCCGATCACGTCGGCGGCGGCTTCGGATCGAAGGCGAGCCTGGGTACCGAGACGATCGCCGCCATCGAGCTGGCGCGCGAGGCGAAGGCGCCGGTGCGGGTTGCCTACGATCGGCAAGAGGAGCTCTCGGTCGCCGGCTATCGGCCGGCCGCGGAGCTGAAGGTCGCGCTGCTGCCCTCCGACCAGGGCGGCCTGAAAGCACTCTCCGTCACCGCGCATGCCGATACGGGGGCCGCGACCAATTCGACCATCGCGGGCCTGGCGCGGCTGATCTATCCGGCCGAGGCCAAGGACCTGTCCGATTTCGACGTCATCAGCAATCTGCCACCCGGCGCCGCCTTCCGCGGCCCGGGCGGACCGCCGATGGCGTTCGCGGTAGAGCAATCGATCGACGAGGCCGCGCTGCGGCTCAAGGTCGATCCGATCGCCCTGCGCAAGCGCTGGGATCCCGATCCCAACCGCCAGCGGCTGTACGACTGGGCCTCCGGGCTCGAGATCTGGCGCAATCGCAAGCCGCAACAGACCGGGCGCTATCGCGGCGGCATCGGCGTCGCCACCGGCTACTGGCTCTATCTCTGGCAGCCCAACGTGAAGGTCGAGGTCGCGGTCAAGGGCGGCCGCATCGTCGCCAGCACCGCGACGCAGGACATCGGCACCGGCACCCGCAGCGTGCTCGCCGACACGATTGCGCGCGAGTTCGATCTCGAACCCTCTGATATCGATGTGCGGATCGGCGATTCATCGCTGCCTGAAGGGCCGGGCTCCGGCGGCAGCCGAGTCACCGCCTCGGTGATGCCGCCGACCTTGCAGGCGGTCCGGAAACTGAAGGCTCAAATCCTCGAACAGGCGACACGAAAGCCAGCGCCCGGCTCGAACGCGCCCTGGCGCGAGCTGATCGCGCGTTCGTCCGACATCGCTGTCGTGGAGACGCGCGGCGAGGACGGCAAGAACACCGCGCCCGGCATCCGCTCGCCGCTGCGCGAAGTCGGCCTGATCGGCATGGTGTTCGGCTGGATGATGCGCCGCTTCTCCAACATCGCGGTCGGCGCCGGTGTGCCGAGTTCGGTGCAGGTCATCGAGGTCGAAGTCGACACCTGGCTCGGCCATGTCCGTGTGCTCAACGTCCATACCGGCATCGCGGTCGGCAAGATCGCTTCTCCCGCGCTCGCGCGCAGCCAGGCCTGCGGCGCTGTGATCCAGGGCCTCGGCTACGCGCTCTACGAGGCGCGCGAGCTCGATCCGAAGACCGGCGACGTTCTCACCGCGGGGATGGAGGACTATCGCATCCCGGGCATCGCCGACACGCCGGAGATCGATGTGCATTTCGACGAGGCCGGCTTCGATCATGTGCTCGGCAACAGCGTCGGTATCGGCGAGGCCTCGACGGTGCCGACCTCGGCCGCGGTCGCCAACGCGATCCACGACGCGATCGGCGTCCGCCTCACCGAGATTCCGATCCGGCCCGACCGCATCGTCGCCGCGCTGAAAGGGAGGGACGCCGCATGAGCGCCGCAACTGCACTGGCAATGTCCGGACCCGAATTCCGTGCCGCCGGCACCGACCTGTCGGAGCGCCGCCGCAGCGGCCTGTCGTGTGGAGAGGTCATCGATCTCACCGCCAGTCCCGATACGATCGGAATTGCGTGGGGCGCGGACGGCGCGGCGCGGATCGGCGCCCTGACCGCGATCGCTGCAATCGCATCCGACGCCCGGCTCGCCCAGGCCTATCCCGGCATCGCCGCTGCCGCGCAGGGCCTTGCCACGCCGCAGATCCGGCATATGGCGACGCTCGGCGGCAACCTCGCCCAGCGCTCGCGCTGCTGGTACTTCCGCAATCCGCAGATCGCCTGCCTCAAGAAGGGCGGCTCCGACTGTCCGGCGCGATCCGGCAACCACCTCTATCACGTCGCGTTCGATCTCGGCCCCTGCGTCGCGCCGCATCCGTCGACGATGGCGATGGCGCTGATGGCCTATGATGCGAAGGTCACCACCGACCGGCGCAGCGGATTGTCGATTACCGACCTGCTCGGCGACGGCAGCAATGGCGCGGCCGACAATCTGCTCGCACCGGGCGAGCAAATCGAGCGGATCGAGCTCCCTGCTCCGCTGGCCGGCGAGCGCGCGCTCTACAAGCGCGCCATCAGCCGCTCCTATGCAGAATGGCCGCTGGTCGAGATCTGCGTGCGGGCCGTGACATCGGCTGGCACGTTCCAGCAGGTCCACATCACGGCGGGCGGCATTGCTCCGGTCCCGCTGCGTCTCAAAGCAAGTGAGGCGGCACTACAGGGGAAACCGGCCGATGCGGCGACCATCGCGCAAGCCGCTGCGCTGGCAACAGCGGGGGCCAAGCCGCTCCCGATGACGGGTTACAAGCTCGAGCTGCTGACCGGCCTGGTGCGCGACGTGGTCGAGCGGATCGCGACGTAGCGCGTGAGGAAGTTAGGTCGAAGAGCGACGGCGCTGCGCTCCCTCGCCCCGTTCTTACGGGGAGAGGGTTGGGGTGAGGGGCTGTCTCCGCGTAGACGCTGATAGTTGCATGTGCGGAGACTCCCCCTCACCCGGAACGCATCTGAGATGCGTTCCGAC
>NZ_LFLZ01000128.1 GCF_001189845.1 Bradyrhizobium tropiciagri | reverse complement strand
GGCCGCCTGCGACGTCGAGGATACGCCAATGCGGAATTGGTCCGGAAGCGATCTGAAGCTGCGGCTGACCTTGCGTGTGGCCGCCGTTGCAACGCTCTGCTTCGCCGTGATCTCCGGCTACTTCCTGTTCGACTCCGACCGCTCGGTGCGCGCCAGGATCGCCGCCATTGCCGATGTCGCCGCCCGGACGCTGGAGCTGCAGCAGAACAAGATCCAGTGGCTGAACAATCCGCGCGCCGAGTTCCCCGATCTCGAGGGCGTTGCCGCCTCGGTCATGACGCCGGGCCTGTGCCTTGCCTTTCGCAGCAATGGCGGCGAGATCAGCCAGCGCTTCTGCGGCGGCGCGCAGACCGATACGGCCGCGCCGCCGCTGGCGTTCGCTGCGCTGTATCGCCGCCTGTTCGATCCCGGCCGCGAGGCCGTGCGCCCGGTGGTTGCGCGCGGCCATGCGATCGGCGAGGCCGTGGTCTGGGTCGATCCGGCCGTGCTGACGGCCGAGGCCTGGCACGATGCCGGCCGGCAGATGGCGGTGCTCATGATCGCGCTGCCGCTGCTCTGCGCGCTGGTCTATGCGGCGCTGTCGCGTGCGCTGCGTCCGACGCGGCTGATCCGCGACGGGCTCGAGCGGATCGCCGCAGGCGACCTCGCAGCGCGCCTGCCGCCGTTCGATCTCGCCGAACTGTCGGCGATCGGCGATGTATTCAACCAGCTCGCCGAGCGCCTCGCCGCCGCGCTCTCCGATCGCAACGCGCTGACGCAGAAACTGATTGTGGTGCAGGACGAGGAACGTCGGAATCTCGCGCGCGAGCTGCATGACGAGTTCGGGCAGTCGCTGGCGGCGATCCGTGCGCTCGCCGCCTCGGCGCGCCTGACCGCGGTTCAGGATTGCCCGCCCCTGCTCGCCGAATGCGACGGCATCGCGCGGACCGCAACCGACATGATGGAGACATTGCGCGGCGCCCTGTTCAGGTTGCGACCGCCCGATGTCGATGAGCTTGGTCTCGCGGCCAGCCTGGAGGGCCTGATCGCCGGCTGGAACGGTCGCAGCCACGGGCAGCCACGGTTCGAGATCGCCCTGTCCGGATCGTTCGCGCGCCTGCCCGCTTCCGTCAGCGCCAATCTCTACCGCATCGTGCAGGAGGCGCTCACCAACGCGGCCAAGCATGCCGGCGCCACGCGCGTGGTGCTGCGGCTGCAGATGCGCGAGGCGGCCTCCGGCGGCGACAGCGAAATCGCGCTCGCGGTCGACGATGATGGCCGGCCCAGCGATCCCCACGGCGATCTACAGGTCAAGTCCGGCATGGGCCTGCTCGGCATGCGCGAGAGGGTCGCCGCGCTCGGCGGACAGTTCAGCTTCGAGGCCGGGCAGCCCCATGGCGCATCGCTCCGCGTCGTCGTTCCCGTTGCTGCCGGCGCCGAGGCCGCGGCCGTGGAATGCGCGGCATGAGCAATGCGGCGCGAACCATCATGCTGATCGACGACCACGCCGTGGTTCGGGAGGGCTACCGGGCGATGCTGCAGAAGCAGCCGGGCCTTTGTGTCGTCGCCGAAGCTTCCGACGGCGTCGAGGCCTATCGCCTCTACAAGGAGACCGGGCCCGATCTCGTGATCATGGACCTGTCGATGCCCGGCATCGGCGGCATCGAGGCCATCCGGCGCCTCAGGCAGTGGGACAAGCGGGCAAAGATCCTGGTGTTCACCATGCACCAGAACGCGGCCTTTGCCGTGCAGGCGATCCGCGCCGGCGCGAGCGGCTATGTCACCAAGACCAGCCCGCCGGAGACGCTGGTGCATGCCGTGATGGATGCGCTGTCGGGCAAGATCGCGATCAGTCCGGACATCGACCACGAGCTCGCCCTCAGCCACCTCGCCGGCGAGCGCGCCGCCGCCGACCTCCTGACCGCGCGGGAGTTCGAAGTGCTGCGCATGCTGCTCGCGGAAAAGACCGCCGACGAGATCGCCGAGGCGCTGCATCTCAGCCCCAAGACGGTCGCGAACCTGCATTCGATGATCAAGGACAAGCTTGGCGTCGGCACGGATATCGAGCTGGTCCGCCTCGCGCTGCGGCAGGGCATCCTGACGCAGGTCGATCTGGGCGAAGGGTGAGCGAGCGACGGCGCCGGCAGGCCGTCTGTCCAGACATGACAAAGCGCGCCCCGATCAGGAACTCAGTTCCCATTCCGTCCGTTATCGCCCAAAACGCCGGCAATGAACCCTGGGTGCCGGTTGCGCTCGCGCCGTCCCCTAAGCAGCAGGCCTCCCTCATCGTCGTGGCTCAAATCACAGGGAACAGGACAATGGCTGGAACTCTGTCGGACGCATTGGTGCGCAAAATCCGTGTGTCGAACAGGTTTGATGACGCAGATATCGAAGCACTCAAGACGCTCCCGATTCAAAGGCGTGAGGTTCGAGCACGCGAGGTCATTGTACGGGATGGACAAAGAGCTACCCAATGCTGTCTGGTCGCGGACGGCTTCGTGTTCCGATCCAAATCAACGCCCGATGGACAGAGACAAATCCTGTCGCTGCACGTTCCGGGAGAGATTCCGGATCTGCAAAGCCTCCACCTCGGTGTCATGGACCACGATCTCATCGCACTCACATCCTGCACGTTGGGCTTCATTCCGCATGACACCCTGAAGCGGATGAACGCGGCGTTCCCGAACATCGCCGCTGCGCTTTGGCGCGAGACGTTGATCGACGCGTCCATTTTCAGGGAATGGATACTCAATGTCGGACGCCGCACCGGCGTTCAGCGCATGGCCCATCTTTTGTCGGAAATTCGTCGCCGGCTGGAGGCGATCGGCCGGACCTCAGGCGAAACCTTCAGGCTTCCGATCACGCAGGCCGAACTCGGCGACTGCCTGGCGCTGTCGACCGTCCACGTCAACAGGGTTCTGCAAGAACTTCGAAGTGAGGGACTGATTGAGATAGACCGCGCGGCCTTCAATCTGCTCGATCGGGAACGGCTGGAGGAATATGGCCAATTCGACCCGAGCTATCTCCATCTCAGCCCATCCGCATGACGAGCCAACCGTGACACGGTTCTTGTTTGACCGTTGCGTTTCGTCCCCGTTTCGTGGCTCGGCGGCCCAAAGAAAGGCCTCAGCGAGGGGGTACACGCCGAGGCCAGAGCAACTCAGTCACCCGATCCTAGACCTCGCACTCGAGACTTTGCGCTGCTCCTTCGGATTACCGGAGTCGTACGGGCGCCGAAGGCGTGAAACCCTTTATCCCTTCGTGCGTATCCACCAGGTCAGGATTTTGCCTTCCCTCCTGGGGCTAGAACCAACGTCGCCCGCCGAATTTCAATGCGGGCGGCGTTGCTCATTTCCGACCTGGAACAGGACGAGCCTGCCGACGCGCCCTCAGCTGACATTAATGAAAGTTCAGGATAGGAGCCGGAACGGATAGTTACCATGTCAGTTGGGTAGACTGTTTACCGAAGATGGAGCGCCTCGCCGTGACCCGGAAAACCCTGCAGGCACGTTCAGAGCAGGCGCTCGTCGTCATCATTCTCAGCACCGGCGCGCTCATCGCTTATCTCGGCCTGGCGCTGTCCAGGATGTGAGCGGCGGTCCCGGAGGGCTGAGAACAATCTCCGATTAACTGTCAGCCAGGGAATCGCGGCTGGGTCAGCGATACGATCATCATCATGGCGATCAGAAATGTCGGCAAGCAGCCAACCACCGCGGCCAACCAAAGCTCCGAATCGCGAAAGATTGCGTAATCATCCTGCATTGGACGGTCTCCAACAGATCCAATGATCAATGGAAAAACCTTGATTGGCCGAACGTTCCAGTTCGCTTTGCGAGGAACAACCGGTCTCGACGAACGTCTACTGCGAGGAGACAACCGTTACTCCCGCGTGCAGGTGAGTACGCGTTCGACTCGGGCCAGAGATGGAAAAGCAACCTATTCCCTGAGCGAGCCTGGCTTCCGAAATCCTTGACCTGCTGCGCTGCGAGCCGGGTTGCGTCGACGTCAAGGAAGTGAGCGTCAGCCAGGTTCATGTGGTCTGAGACGAAAATCTCGTGGCGCGCCATCGTCGTCGACTGCGGCGAGGCAGCTCCATCTACTGCCGATCATGCGGTGCATCGCACATCCAGGAGCGCTTGTGCGCGAAATACAATTCACTCGATTAGACGAGGGCAGATCGACCAGTCATGTACCGCATCTATTATTTCACCGTCTTTCTTGCTGTGACTGGCTCAGTCTTCGGCTTGCTGGTCGCCCTTGAGAAGGCCGTCGGCGGGTAATGCGAAATGTGGCGACGCGCAGGCGTTGATCGCCATTTCGCGGCCCTCGCCGCCGGGTGGCCGACCGACTTTGGTGCCAACCCAGGGATCGAGTCACAGGCGCATATGTTCGGCGCTACCGTCCGGAAGCGCGTCATCGAGACGGCACCCCGGGGGCGATGGGCCTCCTGCTGAATTTCTCCGACCCTGAGCACCGCCAGGAACGGCAGGATTTGCAGCTCGTTTGTGTTTTGCCAACGCAGAACGCAGGGCTCGTCGATGTAGCCACGGAGCACGATGTACAAAGACGCGATCATGGACGAGCTGAGGCAGATTGAACTCGACGTGGTCGAAGGCGAGCGGCGCCTCGCTGAGCTTGAGGCGCTCCTGATTGAATCGAAGCGGCTGAACGAAGACACCACCAAGGTTCAAGCCGACCTTGAGGTCATGCGCAGAAATCAGCTCGACCGTGAGCAGCACCGGCAAGGGCTGCTTTGGCTTCTGCATCCCTGAGGCAGGCGTACAAAGGCTCGCGCTCCATATGACGACGTCCTTCTCTGATCAGAACGAAGCAACCGCCTCCATTGTTCGCCCGGCCGCCTGGTGAGGAACCGGGGTGGTTGCCGACCGTTGCTAAAGCGAAGCGAGAGCATCAAACAAAAGCGGTGGCGGCGGCGATGCCCCCGCCCTCATTTTGCGGGAGCCATGATCAAGGTGAGGGAGATGCCAGACAGGCCAGTCGTTGTCGTCCTGTGTGCCGCCGCCCTCGTGATCTTTGCCGTATGGCACTCAGGACACCTAGCCAATTCTGCGTTCGCCACGACACCGCAAGGCGGCGATTGCCGCGACCTGCTGCGCGCGTGCGAACTGAAAGCCGAACTTGGCGAAGGCGAGGACAATTGCGTCAAGTTTCGCAAATCTTGCTCGCCATCAACACCGCATCTCAATTGCGAATGGCTGCGTGATGGCTGCATGTACAAAGAAGAGCTCGGCATAGAAGGCCGGGACAACTGCCGCCGCTATCGCGAAAATTGTCATGAAGGGACCATCAAGCGAGAGCCATGAGCATGACCGGCCGCTTGCGGCAAACCAGAACACACTGCAGCCCGCGACCGACAAGGAGCCACCATGACCCCGAGAGAACGCCGCGACATGCCCTGGATTATCGCAGCCGCCGTTTCGGCCTTTGTCTTGGCGATCGTGGCGGGAGGATTGACCTACTTGCGCTAGCCGGTCGGCGCGGAAGCTGGAAAGAAGAGGCCTCAGCGAGTGGGCACCGCACTGAGGCCAAGTTCCGTTCGTCCATTGAATTGCGGCCTCATCCGATCAGAAGCCAGCCCACGCTGAGGACGAGCGCAACGAATGACATTCCAGCAAAGCTGAGAAAGCCGATCTCCACGCTGTCTGTTCGATGAGGTACCAACGTCATCGCAATCTGCATCTCGTCCCGGGGGACCGCATTTAAATATGCAAGTCAGAACCCTTGTCCTAGTTTCGCGGAGTTTCAAAACAGGCAATGGCCCCGGCGAGAGGGGCGAGCCGGGGCCATTCTATTTTCCTATGTCGTCGCCGACCGCCGTTTGCAAAAATCGACGGCCTACTGGGTCTGCAATATGCTTGCAATGAACATCAATCCTGCCCAGTACCGCAATGATCCGCGCGAATTCGGGTTCCAGAAATCACGCATGTGAATCGAGCGACCGAAAATCATCTGGTGCGTCACGCACGACGATGGAGAGATTCAGATTTGGCTTGCCGCAACTTCGCTCGAACAGGCCCTTGATCGAGTGCTGGAAGCTATCCCAGGGATGGACCGTCGGGCTCGTCAGCAGGCGCCTTGCTCCCGAGCACGTAGCGGCATTCGACAAGGGAGAGAGCCCTGTCGGTCGTCCACTCCTCAGCTCGACCGACGCTGCAACGCCGTAAATTGCAATTTGTTCGCGAAATGGCCGCGGCGCGCTTATCCGCGTCGCATGCCTGCCGCACAAATCGAGGACATTGCCGCCTGCTCGCAATTCTCGTACACGGTTTCACGCAATGACCCCGCAACTCTCCCCCGATTCCGTCGACGTGCTGCTGTTCGATATCGGCCGCGTCGTGCTCGACATCGACTTCGACAAGGTGATGGCGCACTGGGCGCGGCATGCCGGCTGCGCACCGGCCGAACTCGCCGGCCGCTTCGTCGTCGACGACAGCTTCAGGCATCACGAGATCGGCCGGATCGACGACGCGGCGTTCTTCGCGAACCTGCGCCAGTCGCTCGGCATCGGCCTCAGCGACGCGCAATTCCTCGAGGGCTGGAATTCGATCTTCACCGGCGAGATGCCGGGCATCGGTCCCCTGCTCGCGGCCGCCGCGAAGCAGATGCCGCTCTACGCGTTTTCCAACACCAACCCGGCCCATGTCGCGCATTTCTCGGTCGTCCATGCCGAGCTGCTCGGCCATTTCCGCACGATCTTCCTGTCCTCGACGATCGGCTTTCGCAAACCCGACGCCGAGGCCTACGATCATGTGGTAAAAGCCATCGGCATGCCGGCGTCGCGGATCCTGTTCTTCGACGACCTGGCTGCCAATATCGAGGGTGCGCGGGCGCGCGGCCTTCATGCCATCCACGTGACATCGACGGATGACGTGGCCAGGGCGCTGACTGCACTGGGTATTTGAACGCCGGGATTTGAACCCTGGAATTGAGGAGCTCTGAGCGTGGCGCTGATGCCGGTTGCCGATGCCCTGTCCGCCGTTCTCGCCGGCGCCGAGCCGCTGCCGCAGGAGATTGTCGCGCTCGATGCCGCCTACCACCGCACGCTGGCGGGTGACCTCGCCGCGCTCCGCACCCAGCCGCCGCAGCCGATGTCGGCCATGGACGGTTACGCGGTGCGGGCAGCCGACGCGGCCGATCTCAAGGCCCGGCTCAAGGTGATCGGCGAAGTCGCCGCCGGCCGGCCGTTCGAGCGGACGGTCGGTGCCGGCGAGGCGGTGCGGATCTTTACCGGCGGCGTGATCCCTGATGGCGCCGACGCCGTCATCATCCAGGAGGACACCCGGGTCGACGGCGACCACATCGCGATAACAGAGGCGGCAGCCGCCGGACGGCACATCCGCGCCGCGGGCGTCGACTTCCGCGAGGGCGACGTGCTGCTCGCCGCCGGCAGCCGGTTGTCGGATCGCGCCCTGTCGCTGGCGGCGGCCATGAACTATCCGGAGCTTGCGGTGCGCCGCCGTCCGAAGGTCGCGGCGCTGGCAACCGGCGATGAGCTGGTGATGCCGGGATCCAAGCCCGGCCCCGGCCAGATCGTCTATTCCAACGGCTACGCGCTGCGGGCTCTGGCGCGGGCCGAAGGCGCCGAGACCGTCGACCTTGGGATTGCCGCCGACACCGTGGAGGCGACCACGGCCGGCATCCGCCGGGCGCGCGAGAGCGGTGCCGACATCCTGATCACCACCGGCGGCGCCTCGGTCGGCGACCACGATCTCGTCAAGCAGTCGCTAGAGGCCGAGGGCGTCCAGATGGCGTTCTGGCGGATCGCGATGCGGCCCGGCAAGCCGATGATGCACGGCCGGCTAGGGTCGATGCGCGTGATCGGCCTGCCCGGCAATCCGGTGTCGTCCTATGTCTGCGCCTTCCTGTTTCTGGTGCCGTTGATTCGCGCATTGAGCGGCCGAAAAACGATTCATCATCGCCGCGCGAGCGCCCTACTCGGCCGCGACCTCGCCGCCAACGACCAGCGCGAGGACTATCTGCGCGCGCGTCTGGAAGAGCGCGAAGACGGCACGCTGATCGCAACGCCTGTCATGCAGCAGGACAGTTCGCTGCTCGGGAATCTCGCTGCGGCACGGGCACTTCTCGTGCGTCCGCCGTTTGCGCCGGCGGCCGTCAAAGGCACCGAATGCGAGATCCTGACGCTGCCTGAGTGAGGCTTTCGCGGCCCGCTCATTGTGCGGCGTTGCCGTGCACGTTCACCTGAAATTAAGTGGTTGCGGAACACATATCGAACATATAGTGTCCGTTCATGATTTGTTTCGAGTACTGGTGTCTACAAACGGGAGATCGCCAGGGAGCGCTTGCAGCAAGCACAATGCTCCTGAGGTCAGGCCCGGCCTGCAGGCCCCACTGAAGAGTCTCGGAATCGAACGACGCTATCAACCGGGGGAATACTCGAGATGCTCACGCGCAAACAGTACGAACTTCTGCGTTTCATCAATGAACGTCTGAAAGAGGCCGGCGTGCCGCCCTCCTTCGACGAGATGAAGGATGCGCTCGACCTGCGCTCGAAATCCGGTATCCACCGCCTGATCACTGCACTGGAGGAGCGCGGCTTCATCCGCCGGCTGCCGAACCGCGCCCGTGCCATCGAAGTCATCAAGCTGCCCGAACTCGCAGCCGGCGGCGGCAACGGCCGCCGCGGCTTCACGCCAAGCGTCATCGAAGGCACCCTCGGCAAGCGCACCAGCACGCCCCCGGTCGCCGAGGACGACAGCAACCGTCCGGTCGCCGTCCCGGTGATGGGCCGGATCGCCGCCGGTACGCCGATCGAGGCACTGCAGACCCGCAGCCACACCATCAGCGTGCCGCCCGACATGCTCGGCGCCGGCGAGCATTATGCGCTGGAAGTGCGCGGCGACTCGATGGTCGATGCCGGCATCCTCGACGGCGACATGGCGCTGATCCAGCGCAACGACGTCGCCAACACCGGCGACATCGTGGTGGCGCTGATCGACGAGGAGGAAGCCACCCTGAAGCGCTTCCGCCGCCGCGGCGCATCGATCGCGCTGGAGCCGGCCAACACCGCCTATGAAGTACGCATCCTGCCGCCGAACCGGGTCCGCATCCAGGGCAAGCTGATCGGCCTCTATCGCAAGTACTGAGCGCAAATACTTGCGGCGGCGAGGAACGAGCAACACGTCGGATCGTTCCTTGGAAGATAGCGCAGCATGCGGCCCGCCCGATGCGCTCCGATACCTCTCACGCAGCGTCGCGTGTTTGTGATTGAGGCGGTCTCGGGCCAGTCGTACAATAGCCCAGAAACGAGCAGACACTCGTTCGCTATCGTCCACTCTGGTAGAGGCCCTTTGCCTCAAGGAGAGGCACGGGTCGCTACCTCGAAATGAGGAGCCAACCGATGTGTGACTATAGTCTGCACGCCGTGGCATCGCGCCCCGCCATTGTCGGAGAGACGCTTATCACGACGACCTTCCGCGGCACGTCGACCCGCGGCTTTGCTTCGGAGAACGATCCCAATGTCGCGGTCTGCATGCTGCCCGGCACCGAGCTCGCTTTCGCCGAGAACGTTCGCTACGACAGCCGCTGGATCTGGACCAAGACAATGAACTTCCGCGTCGGCGTGTTCAACGAAGTCGAGCCCGACGTGCCCGATCGCCATCACGACGCGGTCGAATTCCCCGACGGCAGCCACGTGCTGGTGACCCAGCTGGTCGAGGGGCAGCGCGTCAGCGTGCTGCAACTGCCGGCACTGCATCCGCCGGTCGAGCAGAAGCCGAAGGTTGTGGAGCGGCGGCCTTCCGCATTCGCGTCGCTGTTTTTGGGTTGAACGCCTCGTCGCCGCGGAATGACCCGTTCGGCGGCGGATGACCTAAGCGATTTCGAGCGACCCCGGACATCGGGTTCCGGGGCGCATATGGAGATTTGCGTCGGCGGACGGCTTGGCGCATCATCGTGCACGGAGGACGTGCGCGGTGGTCGATAAGGTCACATGGCAAAAAGCTGGACGCGTCACGGAACCGGGCCGCTACATGTTCCGGTTCGGTTGGCTGACGGTCACGGCCGACGACCTGAAGGTCTGGGAACGGTTTCCCGAGGCGGTCTTCACCCTCGTCAAGAAGCCCGGCGGCGGCCCCGACTCCGACGAATACCATCTCGGGCTGTTTGAGCTGCCCTCCGGCACCTCGCTCGATCCCGGCTAATCCTCGCCTTACTAATCCTCGCCTCACTAATCTTCGCCTTGCAGATCGACCTCGGACGGCGTCGCGTCGACGGCGGGCCGCGGCGCGGCGGCGGGTGCGCGCAGCGTCGTCTCGCTCTCGCCATCGCCGGGAACCGCCGGCGACCACGGCCGGTCGATCCCGCCCGGCTTGACCGCATCGACGGCGTAGCGTCCCGGATCCGCCGCAGCGTCAGCGCGCCGTGCCGCCGCAGCCGCTCGGCGTCGATCACGGAGGCGGCGCAGTCCCGCGGCGGTGGCGGCCGCGCGGTCACGATCAGCGCCGCGCGCTCGCAATCGTCGGCCAGCGCCTCCGGCCGGGTCGCCAGCGCGACGAAGGCGCCGCCAAGCCCTTGCGTCACGCAGCCGCCCGGATCGCAGGAGACCCCCTCGCCGAGCGACGCATCGGTAGCCGTCCGGGCATCGGCATCCGCCGCCAGCCATTCCTTCACGAGAAAGGCATCCTTGGCGCTGTGCATCAGATGCAGCCGGCCGTCGCCGCCACGCACCGCGACGTTGCGGCCGTCGGCCGAGACCAGAACGTCCGGCTGCGGCACCCGCACCGCCCAGACCGAGGCCACGACGAGCAACGCGGCCCCCGACCAGCGCAGCGGCGAACGCAACAATCCGAGCAGGATCAGGCCGGCGCTCGCCAGGATCATCGGCCCGACGCCGAACGCCGCCATCCGGCCGACCGCACCGGGAAGCGCCGCGACCCATTGCGTCACCAGGATCATCCAGTCGATGCCGAACCCCATGATCGCCCAGAACACGCCGTCGAAGCCGAACGGCATGGCGACGAGCCCGAGTAGGCCCGCCGGCATCACCACGGCCGACACCACCGGCATGGCCGCAAGGTTCGCGAGCAGCCCATAGGGCGTCACGCGATGGAAGTGGAACGCGGCGTAGGGCGTCGTCGCGAGCCCCGCGACCAGCGAGGCCAGCGTCAGCATCGTCAGCTCGCGCCCGCCCCATAGCGCGACCCGCGCGGTCGCCGAATGGTCGGGCGATGCCAGAAGGTTCGGCAGCCCGATCTGCACCAGCGCGACCAGCCCAAGCGTCGCGGCGAAGGACATTTGGAAGCTCGGATGCACCAGCGCCTCCGCCGCGATCGCGAGCACGATCAGCGCCGCCACCGCCAGCGTGCGGAAGGTGATCGCGCGGCGGTCGACGATCACGGCGATCAGCACCACGGCCGTCATGAAGAACGACCGCTGGGTCGCGACCTCGGCTCCCGACAGCAAAAGATAGAACGCCGCGGCGACGAGCGCGGCTGCTGCGGCCCATTTCTTGATCGGATGTCCCGCAGTCAGCGCCGGAAACAGCGCAAGCAGCGCGCGGATCGTGAAGAACACGACGCCTGCGACGACCGCCAAGTGGTAGCCGGAGATCGACAGCACATGGCCGAGCCCCGAGATGAACATCGCATCGTTGACCGGCGTCGTGATCGCATCGCGCCGGCCGGTGAGCAGCGCGGTTGCGATCGCGCGCTGATCGCCGTCGAGCGTGGTCCGGATGCGTGCGTCGATGGCGTCGCGCAGCCACTGCATGAACGCGGCATAACGCAGCGCGAGGCCACCGGCCGCCGGCGGCTCCCTGGTCTTGACCGCCCCCATCACGAAGCCGGACGCGCCGATGCCCTGGAAATACAGGTCGCGGCCGAAATCATAGGAGCCCGGACGCTGCGGCCCGAGCGGCGGCATCAGCCGCGCCTTCAATTCGACGAAGCTGCCGACTTCGGGCGCGGTGCCCTTCTTCACCGAGAGCCTGACACGCTCCAACTTGGTATTGTCGCGCGGGCTCTCCATCGAGACGACGCGCAGCACGAAGCGATCGGTCTTCTCTCTGATGTCGCGCGTCTCGACGAATCCGGTCAGCGCCACCGAGAACATCGGCCGCGCCAGCACGCCATGGGCGATCCGCGCCGTCTTCCATGTCGCGGTCGCAAAGCCGGCGGCAACCGCAGCCAGCATCACGATGGCGGGAAACACGCTGCGCCGCCGCAGCAGCAGCGCCAGCAGGCAGAGCACGATCGCGACGGCGGCCGCGACCGACAGCACCGGCTCGTGCTCGGCCGCGAAATAGAATGCGATGCCGGTGCCAAACGCCACCGGCACCCACGGCAACAGCCGACCGGCGCCCGCCTCGGCGCGCGCCCACTGCCGCAACGTCTCGACGAAGGGCCGCCAGATGCTGGCAGGCGTCGGCAGATAGCCGCCGGCAGGAACGGCGGCGCGCGGCGGCCACGTCCCCGCGTAGCGGCGTTTGCCGCCCGGCGTCGTGCCCTGCTCCGCCATTCCGCTTGCGATCCCTGCCGGGCGGCAGGCTAGCGGATGCCGCAGCCACCCGACTAGCGGAACGGAACCGAAACACGCAACCGAAGGCTGTGACCTGCGGGGACAGTTGGGCGCCGGGGCGCGCCTAGATCAGCGGTGTCTGCGACGAAACGTGGTGGCAGACGATCTTCCAGTCGCCGTCCTCGCGCGCGATCACCCAGGTGATCTTGACGACGAGCGCGGGCGCATCGCCGTCAAGAAAGAAGGACGCAATGCCCGCCATGTTGACGAGATCGGCGTTCACCCGCGCGGTCCTGATTTCGCTGAACTGAACGCGCGGCGCGTGCCAGCGCGGCAGGCCTTCAGCGTACGCTTTGACGCCGTCGCGGCCGCGATACAGCGCCGGGTTCGAGCCGAAGAAGAACGCGCTCTTCGAGTAGAGCGCGGAGAGCGCATCCGCATCGAGCTTGCTGAAACCCGACGACCACTTTGCAATGATCGCGGAGACGATATCGTCGGCTTCATCAGGCATCGATCGCCTCCTCTTGGCGTCCGTCTCGAGCAGCGC
>NZ_LFLZ01000127.1 GCF_001189845.1 Bradyrhizobium tropiciagri | reverse complement strand
GCGAAGCAATCCGGGTGAGGGCTCTTGCTCTCTCGATAGACCGTAATCCCTCACCCGATTTGCTGCGCAAATCGACCTCTCCCAAGGGAGAGGTGAACCTTCGACGCCGTTCCAGCTCAACCTAATCTCATCAGGCTTTAAAGCGCGATGCGCTTTAGCTCTTTGTTTGAGCATGATCTTTTCGGAAAACCGCTTCGCACTTTTCCGGATCATGCTGCCCGGCATCAACTGTCCGTCCCGCGCTGCGGGGCCGTGCGCGGCAGGGTGATACGCACGCGCGTCCCCATGCCCGGGGCGCTGTCGAGATGCAGCTCTCCGCCCAGCCGGTTCGTGACGATGTTGTGAACGATGTGCAGGCCAAGCCCGATCCGGCCAATGTCGCGGCGCGTGGTGAAGAAGGGATCGAACGCCTGCCGCAGCACATCGCCGCTCATCCCGCAGCCATCGTCGGCGAACAGGATTTCCGCCTGGTCCGCGCCCGACGCGCGCAGCCGGATCGTGATGGTGCCGCCCTTGCCGTCTGGAAATGCGTGCACGACCGAATTGACGAACAGGTTTGTCAGCGCCTGGCCCCAGGGGCCGGGATAGCTATTCATCACGAGACCCGACGGGCAATCGACCTCAAGCGCCAGATTGTTCTTCGGCAACGCCGGACGCAGCTTCGAAAGCACCTGCTCCGTCACCTCGCCGAGATCGAACTGGCTGCGGTCGAAATAGCTGCGATCGACGGCCACCTGCTTGAATGACTGCACCAAATCCGCCGCACGCTTGAGGTTGCCGACCAGCAGCGACGACGCGCTTTCGACGACCTCGATGAAATCGCTGAGGCTGGAGCGCTTCAGCTTGCCGCGCGCCGCCTCGGCGGCGAAGTCGGCGCATTTCTGCTCCAGCACCGAGGCGACGGTGAGACTGGTGCCGACCGGGCTGTTGATCTCGTGCGCGACACCGGCCACCAGCCGGCCGAGCGCCGCAAGCTTCTCCGCCTCGATCAGCGACGCCTGGGTCTCCTGCAGATGGTGCAAGGCCTTCTCGGCCGCGTCGCGCGCGGCACGGATCTCGCGTTCGCTGCGTTTGCGATCGGTGATCTCCTCGGCCGCAACGTTGACGCCGACGATGCTCCCGTTCGGCTCGCGCTGCGGATGCCAATGCGTGATCCAGCATCGCTCGTCATTGTGACCGGGACGCTGGCCGTACACCTCGACGCCGGTCACGGGCTCACCGGTCTCCATGATCGAGCGAACGATGCCTTCGACCGCGGTGGCCAATGCGGGCACGCAATCATGCACGGTGCGTCCGAGATGACCTTCGACCGAGATGCCACAGATCTCGGTGAGCCGCTGGTTGATCTGCAGGTAACGGCAGTCGGGAGAGAGGTAGGCAAGACCGATCGGTGCAGTGTCATAGATCAGCTGCAGCGCCGGTTGTTTTGGGAACTGAACGTCCTGGACGACGGACGACCGCATGTCCTTCCCCCCGTTGACGCTAAGTCTAGCGGTTCCCGGCCGGTGCGCAAATAGGCCGATTGTGCCAGGCAATGGCGGTCAAATCTGTCCAGATTCGGCACGGACAGACGACCGCCCAGCCGCGGCGCCTTCACATATTCACTGCACCGTGCGCTCGAAATTCTCGATGAAGCGCAGCAGCACCCGCGCGCCGGTGTCGGCGTCGGCGAGTTCGACATGCTCGGCCGGATTGTGGCTGATCCCGCCGCGGCAGCGCACGAAGATCATGCCGATGTCGGCAACGTCGACCATCGCCATGCCGTCATGCCCTGCCCCGCTCGGCAGCTCGAACACGGCATGGCCCTCGGCAGCGACGGCCGCAGCGATCTGCGTTTTCAGCCATGGTGCGCAGGGCACGCTGCGGTTCTCGTGGGTGACGTCGATCTGCAGTGCGAGCTCGCGTCGCTTTGCGATCGCCTCGATCTGGCGCACGATGTCGGCGACGGCGCGCTTGCGATGCATGTCGCTCTGCGAACGGATATCCATCGTGAAGGACACCTTGCCCGGGATCACATTGGTGGCGCCGGGCATGGCGTTGATATAGCCGACGGTGCCGACGAGGCCTGCTTCATCGCTCTTGCAGAATTGCTCGATCGCAACGATGCATTCGGCAGCGCCGGTCAGCGCATCGCGCCGCAGCGGCATCGGCACGGTGCCGGCATGGCCGGCAAAGCCGGTGAGATTGGCGGCGAGCCGCGTCGCGCCTGAAATCGCGGTCACAACGCCGACCGGCAGCGCCTTCTCTTCCAGCACCGGCCCCTGCTCGATGTGCAGCTCGACATAGCCGAGCAATTCGCGGCGGGCGCGCGCCGCCTTGCCGATATGATCGGGATCGAGCCCGAAGGCGATCAGCGCATCGCGCATCGTGATGCCCGCGCGATCGCGGGTGTTGAGCACGCTCTCGTCGAACGTGCCGGCCACCGCGCGGCTGCCGAGCAAGGTCGAGGCGAAGCGCACGCCCTCCTCGTCGGCAAAGCCCACGATCTCGATCGCGAATGGCAGCCGCTTGCCGCGCCGGTTCAGATCGGCGACGCAGGCGATCGCGGTGATGACGCCGAGCGGGCCGTCCCATCGGCCGGCGTCGCGCACGGTGTCGTAATGCGAGCCGAGCATCAGCGCCGGCAGGCCCGGCCGCTCGCCTTCGTAGCGGCCACAGACATTGCCGATCGCATCGAGATGCGCACTCATGCCGGCCTCGCGCATCCAGGACAGGATGAGATCGGCCGCCTTGCGATGCTCCTCGGTGAGGAAGATGCGCGCCAGATGATCCGGCGTCTCCGAGATCGCCGCGAGCTGATCGATCCGCGCCACGATCTCGTCGCCAAGGGAAGACGGGTTTGAGGACGGATTCGAGGACGGTTTTGTCTCGCTCATGCTGTTTCCCATCGGTCCAACCCGGCGCCCGAGCCCGCTTCACTCGTAGCAGGCCCGGTCCGATTCACCAGCCGGCAAATGACGCCTTCTGCGACGTCCCGGCCGGGCGCGCTTCGGCCGCTCGGCGGTTAGCGGTTGCTTAACGGCATTGCATACAACGAAGATTGATTGCTCATAAATTAGGCAATCATGGTGCTGCCGATTCCAAAGGCGAAGCACATCGACCATCGTTCGCATTCATAATCAGCTACTTACGGAACCATGACCGCCAAACGTGCTCTGGCACGAAGCTTGCGACACTCCGTCAAGCTCCGCCGTTACGGCGGCTGCGACTAGGACAGGCGGGCCAGCCCCGCCGGAGGGAGCACGCGATGGATTTTGGCAGGATTTCGAGAAGGCATTTATTGCAGGGAAGCGCTGCGTTGGCGCTCGGCAGCACGCTCGGCATTCGCGGCGCGGCGGCGGCGGAAACCACGGTCGGCTTCATCTATGTCGGGTCCCGCGACGACTACGGCTACAACCAGGCCCACGCGCAAGGCGCCGCGGCGCTGAAGAAGCTGCCCGGCATCAAGGTGGTCGAGGAAGAGAAGGTGCCGGAGACCGATGCGGTCGAGAAGACTATCGAGTCCATGATCAATCTCGACGGCGCCACGCTGCTGTTTCCGACCTCGTTCGGCTACTACAACCCGCACGTCGTCAAGATGGCGGGCAAGTTTCCGAAGATGCACTTCGAGCATTGCGGCGGGCTCTGGTCGGACAAGGACCCGAAGAACGCCGGCAGCTATTTCGGCTATATCGACGAGGCGCAATACATCTCCGGCATCGTCGCCGGCTATTCGACCAAGAGCGGCAAGCTCGGCTTCGTCGCGGCCAAGCCGATCCCGCAGGTGCTGCGCAACATCAACGCGTTCACGCTCGGCGCCCGGCTCGCCAATCCCAAGGCGACGACGCAGGTGATCTTCACCGGCGACTGGTCGATGCCGGTCAAGGAAGCCGAGGCGACCAACAGCCTGATCGACCAGGGCGTCGACGTGCTGACGTGTCATGTCGACGGACCGAAGACGATGGTCGAGAACGCCGCGCGCCGCGGCGCGATGGTCTGCGGCTATCACGTCAACCAGTCACCGCTGGCCCCGAAGGCCTATCTCACCGGCGCCGAATGGAATTGGGAGGCGCTCTACCCGAAATTCGTCAAGATGATCGTGGCTGGAGAAGCGATCCCGAACTTCTATCGCGGCGGCCTTAAGGAAGAGATCGTCAAGGTCTCACCCTATGGCGAGATGGTCTCCGCCGAAGCGCGCAAGCATGCCGACGACGTCAAGGCCAAGTTCATGTCCGGCGAATATACCATCTTCAAGGGCCCGATCGCCGACAACAAGGGCAAGACGGTGATCGCCGGCGGCACCGACCGCGGCCAGCAGGATCCCGAGCTCGAGAAGATGGACTATCTGGTCGAGGGCGTGATCGGAGCCACCGCGTGACGACCGAGGCGGCGGAATCGGTGGAGGCGGCCGGCGTTGCTCCGGCCGCCGATCCCGGCTTCCTCCAGCGCTACGGCGCGAGCATCGAATACATCCTGATCCCGGGCGCGGCGCTGATCGGCGCGCTCGCGGTGTTCGGCGGCTTCATCGCACTCTACGGCAAGAACCCGCTCGATCTCTATTTCTACATGTATTACGGCGCGTTCGGCACCTGGTTCTCCTGGCAGAACACGCTGACCCGCGCCGCGCCGTTGATCCTGACCGCGCTGTGCACGGCGCTGCCGGCGCAGCTCGGCATGGTGATCATCGGCGGCGAAGGCGCGCTTCTGATCGGCGCGCTGGCGGCGACATCGGCGGCGCTGGCACTGCAGGGCGCGGCGCCGATCGTGGTGCAGATCGCGATGGTGATCGCGGGCATGATCGGCGGCGGCCTCTGGATCACGCTCTCCGGCGGCTTGCGGCAGTACCGCGGCGTCAACGAGACGATCTCGAGCCTGCTGCTGGTCTATATCGCGCTTGCGATCCTCAACCATCTGGTCGAGGGGCCGATGCGCGATCCGGCGAGCCTCAACAAGCCGTCGACGCGCGAGATCGGCGCCGCCAACATGATCGGCACCATTCCCGGCACCGACGTGCATTGGGGCCTGGTGTTCGGCCTCGTCGCGGCCATCGCGGCCTACATCCTGATCTATCACACCACCTTCGGCTTCGCGGCGCGCGTCGCCGGCGGCAACATCCGCGCCGCCAAGATCGTGGGGCTCAGTGTCGGCAAGCTGATCATGACCGTCTGCTTCCTCGCCGGAAGTTGCGCCGGCCTTGCCGGCATGATCGAGGTCGCGGCCGTACAGGGCCGCACCAACGCCAATCTCGCCGCCGGCTACGGCTTCACCGGCATCCTCGTCGCGTTCCTGGCACGGCAGAATCCGCTGGCGATCATTCCGGTCGCGATCCTGCTCGGCGGCATCTCGGCCTCCGGCGGCCTGTTGCAGCGGCGGCTCGGCCTGCCCGATGCGTCGGTGCTGGTGCTGCAAGGCATCATCTTCGTGTTCGTGCTGGCGAGCGACGCGCTCTATGGGCGCATCGGTTTCCTGAAGGGAAAGTCCTGACATGGCGGATGCTTCGCTCGGGCTCTGGACCGTCCCGCTCGCCGTATTCGGCGGCGCTATCCGCGTCTCGACGCCGTTTTTGTTCGTCAGCCTCGGCGAATGCATCACCGAGCGATCAGGCCGCATCAATCTCGGCCTCGAAGGCACGCTGGTGATGGGCGCGATGAGCGCCTATGGCATCTCCTATCTTTCCGGCTCGCCATGGCTTGGCGTGCTGGCGGCCGGCGTCACCGGCGCCCTGTTCGGCGCGCTGCATGCCGGCATCTGCTCGCTGCCGCGCGTCAACGACATCGCGGTCGGCATCGCGCTGATGCTGCTCGGTACTGGTTTGGCCTTCTTCCTCGGCAAGCCGCTGATCGAGCCGACTGCCGCACGGCTGCCGGCGATCGATTTCGGCTGGTGGAGTGACATCCCGCAACTGCGCGCGGCGCTGCGCATCAACGTGCTGTTCCTGATCGGCGTTGCGATCGCACCGCTGCTCTATTGGGCCTTCAGGACGACGCGCTGGGGCCTGTTGATCCGGACCGCCGGCGAAAGCGCTGACGCTGCGCGCGCGATGGGCCATTCGGTGTTGCTGATCCGACTGCGCGCCACCATGGTTGGCGGATTCCTCGCCGGCATCGGCGGCTCGTTCCTGTCGCTGTTCTATCCCGGCAGCTGGAACGAGGGTCTCTCCTCGGGACAGGGCATCACCGCGGTCGCGCTGGTCATCTTCGCGCGCTGGGACCCGATGCTGTGCCTGTGGGCCTCGCTCGCCTTCGGCGGCGCCGCGGCGCTCGGGCCGGCGCTGCAATCGGTCGGCATCACCTCCGGCTATCATTTGTTCAACGCCGCGCCCTACATCCTGACCCTGGCGATCATGATCATCACCTGCTCGCCGAAGCGCACGCTGACCGGCGCGCCCGCCGAATTGTCCATCACCCGATAGACCGCGAGATCATTCATGCCTGAGCGCTTCATCAAGTCCGAGCCCTACGCCTGGCCCTACAACGGCGATTTGCGGCCTGAGAACACCGCGCTCATCATCATCGACATGCAGACCGATTTCTGCGGCGTTGGCGGCTATGTCGACAAGATGGGCTATGATCTCTCGCTAACGCGGGCGCCGATCGAGCCGATCAAAAAGCTGCTCGCAGTGATGCGCGCGCAGGGTTTTCACATCATCCACACCCGCGAAGGCCACCGGGCTGACTTGGCCGACCTACCTGCCAACAAGCGCTGGCGTTCGCGGCAGATCGGTGCCGGCATCGGCGATCCCGGTCCCTGCGGCCGCATCCTGGTGCGCGGCGAGCCGGGCTGGGAGATCATTCCCGATCTCGCGCCGCTGCCGGGCGAACCCATCATCGACAAGCCCGGAAAAGGCTCGTTCTGCGCCACCGATCTCGAGCTGATGCTGCGGCTGCGCGGCATCGAGAACATCGTGCTGACCGGCATCACCACCGACGTCTGCGTCCACACCACGATGCGCGAGGCCAACGACCGCGGCTTCGAATGCGTGCTGGTCGAGGATTGCTGCGGCGCGACCGACAAGAGCAATCACGATCACGCGCTGAAGATGATCAAGATGCAGGGCGGCGTGTTCGGCGCGGTGACCAAATCCACTGATCTGATCGGGGCGCTGTCGTGATCATCGGCGAACCGCCCGCACCGTCAGGCGCGTTCGGCGTCGACGCCATCGCCATGACGATGCGGTTCGGCGATTTCACAGCGCTCGACAATGTCGAGCTCAAGGTGCGCCCCGGCTCGTTCCACGCCTTGCTGGGTGAGAACGGCGCCGGCAAGAGCACGCTCGTGAAATGCATCATGGGCTATTACCACGCCACCGAAGGCGACATCATTGTCGGCGGCCGCCAGCAGAGCATCGCCAATCCCAAGAACGCGCATGCGCTCGGGCTCGGCATGGTCTACCAGCACTTCACGCTGGTGCCCGCGATGACGGTGGCCGAGAACCTGGTGCTGGCGCGCGATGACGTGCCTTCCGTCGTCGACTGGCGCAAGGAGAAGAAGGAGCTCGAGGCCTTCCTTTCGCGGATGCCGTTCAAGGTGCCGCTCGATGCCAAGGTCTCCGACATTTCCGCCGGCGAGCGGCAGAAATGCGAGATCCTCAAGCAGCTCTATCTGAAGCGCCGCTTCCTGATCCTGGACGAGCCGACTTCGGTGCTGACGCCCGGCGAAGCCGACGAGGTGCTCGGCATGCTCCGCGCCATGGTGGTCGCGGACGAATTGACCATCCTGATGATCACGCACAAGTTCCGCGAGGTGATGGCGTTTGCCGATGACGTCACGATCCTGCGCCGCGGCAAGCTCGCCGGAACCGGCCGGGTCGCCGACCTCACGCCCGACGAGATGGCCCGCACCATGATCGGCGCCGAGCAGCTGACGGTGCAGCCGCCGCGCACCGGTGAGACCGGCGCGGCCCGGCTCGAGCTCGACAAGCTCACTGCGCTCGACGATGCCGGCGCGATTGCCGTGCACGGCGTGTCGCTGACGGTGAAGAGCGGCGAGATCGTCGGCATCGCCGGCGTGTCCGGCAACGGCCAGCGCCAGCTCGTCGAAGTGCTGGCCGGCCAGCGCGAGGCCGAGAGCGGCGTGATCCGCGTCCAGGGCGAGACTTACTCGGCAAGCCGCGAGGAGATGCGGCGGCACAGGATGTCGCTGCTGCCGGAGGAGCCGCTGAAGAACGCTTGCGTCGGCGGCATGAGCGTCGCCGACAACATCGCGTTCCGTGAGTTCGATCGCGCGCCGTTCGCGCGCGGCGGCTGGTGGCTGAACGGCAAAGCATTCAGGAGCGATGCGGAGCGCAAGATCAACCGCTACAAAATCAAGACCCGCACGCCGGAGACGCCGATCGCGGCGCTATCGGGCGGCAATGTGCAGCGCGCGGTGCTGGCGCGCGAGCTCTCGGGCGATGTCGAGGTGCTGATCGCGGCCAATCCCTGCTTCGGGCTCGACTTCGCGGCAGTGGCGCAGATCCACGCCGAGATCATGGCGGCCCGCAACCGCGGCGCGGCAGTGCTCCTCGTCAGCGAAGACCTCGACGAATTGCTGGAGCTGTCGGATCGGCTGGTCGTGATGTTCCACGGCGCGTTCGTGCATGAGGCCCGCGCCAGCGAGGCCGACCTGACCGAGATCGGCCGGCACATGGCAGGACACTAGGACGCACGAAAGCGACCGCCGAAAAGGTAGCCGCACAGCGCCGCTTCGTCGCCACCGCGACGCTTGCCGAGCGCGCCGGCTTCACCGGCGTGGAGATCCATGCCGCACACGGCTATCTGCTCAGCCAGTTCCTCTCGTCCCTCTCGAACCGGCGGCAGGATCGCTGGGGCGGCAGCCTGGATAACCGCGCGCGACTACTGCTCGACATCGTGCGTGGCGTCCGCGCCGCGGTAGCGCCCGGCTTCGCGGTCGCGGTCAAGCTCAATTCGGCGGATTTCCAGCGCGGCGGCTTCTCGCCGGACGATGCCAAGGCCGTTGTCGCCATGCTGGCGCCCCTCGGCGTCGACCTTGTCGAGCATCTCCGGCGGTAGCTACGAAGCGCCCGCGATGATGGGTTCCTCGCGCGACGAACGCACGCTCGCACGCGAGGCCTACTTCCTGGAGTTCGCCCGCGACATTGCAGCCGTCGCGACGATGCCGCTGATGGTCACCGGCGGCATCCGCCGGCGCGAGGTCGCCGAAAAGGTCATCGACAGTGGCGTCGCGATGGCCGGCATCGCAACCGCGCTCGCCATCGAGCCGGATCTGCCGCGCAACTGGCGTCTCGGTCGGGTCGACGTGCCGTCACTCAAGCCGATCGCATGGAAGAACAAGCCGCTTGCCGCCACGGCGCACATGGCGGCGGTCAAGTACCAGTTGACCCGTCTCAGCCACCGGCGCCGGACGGTTCCCGGCGTTTCGCCGATCTGGGCGCTTGTCGTCTCGCAAATCGACGCCAAGCGGCGGGCCAAGCAGTACCGTCGCTGGATGCAGGCGATGGCCGCGGCCTGATGAGTACGCGGCCTCAAGCAAGTCACTGATTGCGCGCCGGTGCAGCCGCGCGCTGCCGTGGCGGCGCGCCGCGCAGGAACGCCCTGCCGAAATCATCGACGGCAGGCGCGAGGATCGCCCGATCGCGCGGCAGCGCGTCCGGCATCTCGTCGCGGATGAACGCCAGCAGCTTCTCGCGTATCTCGCAGCGCAGGTCCCAGGACTGCGGCGCATTGCGGGCGCTGACCAGCGCGCGCAGTTCGATGGTGCGCGGGTGGGTGTCGATCACCTGCAGATTGACGACCGCGCCGTCCCAGAGCCGCGACTCCTTGGCCACCTGCTCCAGCCTTTTGCGAATGGCCGGCACGTCAGCGCTATAGTCGACATGCAGCGCGATCGCGCCGATCAGCGACTGCGCGTCGCGCGTCCAGTTCTGGAACGGGCGCTCGATGAAATAGGACAACGGCACCACCATGCGCCGCCAGTCCCACAGCCGGATCACGACATAGGTCGAGGCGATGTCCTCCACCCAGCCCCATTCGTTCTCGATGATGACGGCGTCCTCGATCCGGATCGGCTGGGTGACGGCGATCTGCACGCCGGCGATCAGATTGCTCAACAAGGGTCGCGCTGCGAGACCTACGATCAAGCCGGCGGCGCCCGCGGACGCGAACAGGCTGACGCCATATTGCCGGACCGAATCGAACGTCATCAACGCGGTGGAGACCGCGATGATGACGATCAGCGTGTCGGTGACCCGCTTGAAGACGCGAACCTGCGTGACGTGCTTGCGCGCCAGAAAATTCTCGGCAACGTCGAGACGGAATCTGTCGAGATATCTGCCCGACGCCATGTCGACGGCCCGGATCGAGATCCAGCCGACCAGGGCGATGACGGCGACGCCGAAGACATGGCTGAGCGTCTGCCGCAGCAAATCGTCGAGCGGTGCCAGCGGCAACACCAGTGCGACGGCGGCAAGACAAAGCGCCAGCCGCGACGGCCCCGACGTCCGCTCAAGCAGTTGGGGGGCGACCGAGTTCTGCGATCTGACATGCGATGGACGAGGCGCTGCGCGATCGAGTGAACGACAAGCGCTGCGGCGATTGCAGTCGTGATCAGAGCGAGACCAAACACCCAATCCGGAACCCAATGAAATGTGTGTTCCAGTTCGACCAAGACGTCGCGCATGAAACCCGCCTGCTCCCGCATTGCAGGCCGCTAACGCACGGACTCCGGGATCGCTTCTGACGTCCGTGCAATGCAGCAATTCATCTGATGCAACTCGCTCGGATGTCCGAGATATCTGCGTCAAATCGGCGGACGTGGAACCGCCGCTACCCGATCTCGAACGCGTCGGCGGCGAGGTGCTTCAGATTGGCGTGCCAGTGCTCGGCGATCGCAAGCCGTGTCGGCACCCAGACGTGCTCGTGCTTCCCGATGTAATCGAGGAAACGCATCAGCGCGGCGGCGCGGCCGGGACGGCCGACGACGCGGCAATGCAGGCCGACCGACATCATCTTGGGTCGCGTCGCGCCCTCGGCATAGAGCACGTCAAAGCTGTCCTTCAGATAGGTGTAGAACTCGTCGCCGCCGCCAAAGCCCTGCGCATTGATGAAACGCATGTCGTTGGCATCGAGCGTGTAGGGGATCACGAGGTGCGGCTCGGTGCCGGCAGCCTTGATCCAGTACGGCAGATCGTCGGCATAGGAATCGCAGAGATAGCGCAGGCCGCCGGCCTCCATCAGAAGCCGCAGCGTATTGATCGAGGAGCGGCCGGTGTACCAGCCGAGCGGCCGCGCGCCGGTCGCCTCGGTGTGCACGGCAACGGCGCGCGCGATCTCCGCGCGCTCCTCGTCCTCCGACATGTCCTTGTGCTCGACCCAGCGCAGGCTGTGGCTTGCAATGTCCCAGCCCGCCTCCTGCATCGCCGCGACGACATCGGGATTGCGCTTCAGCGCCATCGCGACGCCGAACACGGTCGTCGGCAGCTTCCGCTCGGTGAACATCCGCCACAGCCGCCAGAAGCCGGCGCGCGAGCCATATTCGAACATCGTCTCGATGTTGGCGTGGCGCTGGCCGGCCCAGGGCTGCGCGCCGAGCACGTCGGACAGAAACGCTTCCGAGGCGCGATCGCCGTGCAGGATGTTGTTCTCGCCGCCCTCCTCGAAATTGACCACGAACTGCACTGCGACGCGCGCAGCGTCAGGCCATTTCGGATCCGGCGGGTTGCGGCCGTAGCCGCGGAGATCGCGCGGATAGCGGGCCTCGGTCACATCAGATTTCCTCGAAGCGGATGTTCTGCGCGCCCTTCCACAGCACGGTCTTGCCGAAAGCCGTGAGATTTTCCAGCCCCGAGGTCAGCGTGATGAAGTGATTGCCGGCGAGCTGGCCCATCTTGCTGGCGAAATGCACGCCGCCATAGGCGAGCAGGATCTCGGTCTCGCTGATGCCGCCGGGATAGAGGATGATCTGGCCCGGCGCCGGATAGCTGGTGTGGTTCTCGTAGGAGACGCCGAAATCGAGATCGCCGAGCGGCATCCAGACGCCCTCGCCGCTCCAGCGCACGTGGATCGCCTGGCTCTCGAACGGCATCGCCTTGCGGAACGCGGCCACCGTCTTCGGCGCGAGCTGTTCCTCGAAACGGGCGTCAAAGGTGAAATCGCCGGCGCGGACAATCAGTTTGCTCATCGGGCTCTCGTGGGTAGCTGGAAGAAGTGATGCCCCAACCATTGCCGCCGGCCCGCGCCGGACGCAAGGCCGATTCCGGCGGGAGACGGCGGTTTTTCGCCGTTTGACGGTCCCGCAACGCAGATTTGAGCAAAGTTGCGTTGCGCCTCGCCTGCCCGTTTGCGAGCCTCCAAGGATGCGACAAGGATACGACAAGGATACGTCAATCAGGGTGACTAGATGACAACAAACAGTCTGCACGGACATGTGGCGCTGGTGACAGGCGGATCGCGCGGCATTGGTGCTGCCATCGTCAAGATGCTGGCGGACGCCGGCGCTGCCGTCGCGATCAATTACCGCGAGCGCGCGGCCGAGGCGGAGACACTGGCGAAGGGCATCATTGCCGCGGGCGGCCGGGCCGTCGCAATTGCCGCCGACGTTTCGGAGGCAGCCGCCGTCACCGGCCTGGTCGAGCGCGCCAAGTCCGAGCTCGGCCCGATCGATATCCTCGTCAACAATGCCGGGATCGCGATCGTCAGGGGTGTCGACGACCTGACCGAAGAGGATTTCGACCGGACCATCACGGTCAATCTCAAATCGGCGTTTCTTTGCACGCAGGCGGTGCTGCCGATGATGCGTACCCGGAAATGGGGCCGCGTCGTCAACATCTCCTCCGGCGCTGCGCGCGGCGGCGGCTCGATCGGCCCGCACTACAATGCATCCAAGGCGGCCATGGAGGGCATGGCCCGCGGCTATGCCGCACGCCTCGTCAAGGAAGGCATCACCGTCAATGCGGTCGCGCCCTCGCTGATCGAGACCGACATGATGAAGGGCCAGAGCGGCCTCGTCAGCCGGATCCCGGTCGGCCGTTTCGGCACTGCCGAGGAGGTGGCGCAGGCCGTGATGCTGCTGGTCAACAATCCCTACATGACCGGACAGACCATCGCGATGAGCGGCGGCATGGCGTTCAACTAAAGCACGATGAGAAAAGGTCGAATTGCGAGGCGCGACGGCTGTGCTCCCTCGCCCCGCTCTTCGCGGGGAGAGGGCTGGGGTGAGGGGCCGTCTCCGTATTCGGTGATCGCTGCGTTTGCGGAGGCCCCCCTCACCCGGAACGCATCTAACGATGCGTTCC
>NZ_LFLZ01000126.1 GCF_001189845.1 Bradyrhizobium tropiciagri | reverse complement strand
TCGTTCTCTCGATAGACCGCAACCCCTCACCCGATTTGCTGCGCAAATCGACCTCTCCCAAGGGAGAGGTGGCACCTCCGCCGCCGCTCCAGCTCAGCCTATCCCGCTCCGGGGGCGGTCCTGCGGAACGGTCCGCCGGCCACCGGGGGCTTTGCGATTTCCCGCTTGGCTGCTATGGAAACCCCATGTTTTCGCGGCGCATCATACGGATTAGCGGCCCGGCTTCCGCCTGAGCCTCAAGGCTCGGCGCAAGACCGGGACTTTCGCCGTTTTCACCCGCGATTGATCGCGTTTCCGCGCCCGCACCTGCCAAATCAGAGCTTTCATGTCCGACAAGCCGCAAAAGACCGACGCTAACGACTATTCCAAGACCCTTTACCTGCCGCAGACGGAATTCCCGATGCGCGCCGGCCTGCCCCAGCGCGAGCCGGAAATCCTGAAATACTGGAACGACATCGGCCTCTACGACAGGCTCCGCCGGGAAGCCGAGGGCCGCGCCAAGTTCGTGCTGCATGACGGCCCGCCCTACGCCAACGGCAACATCCATATCGGGCACGCGCTGAACAAGATCCTCAAGGACGTCGTGACCAAGAGCCAGCAGATGCTCGGCTTCGACTCCAACTATGTGCCGGGCTGGGACTGCCACGGCTGCCGATCGAATGGAAGATCGAGGAGGAGAACTACCGGTCCAAGGGCAAGCAGAAGCCGGACTTCCGCGACTCCGCCGCGATGGTCGCGTTCCGCCGGGAATGCCGCGCCTATGCGACGCACTGGATCAACGTGCAGCGCGAGGAGTTCAAGCGGCTCGGCATCATCGGCGACTGGGATCATCCCTACGAGACGATGAGCTATCCGGCAGAGGCGCAGATCGCGCGCGAGCTGATGAAGTTCGCCGCCAACGGCACGCTGTATCGCGGCTCCAAGCCGGTGATGTGGAGCGTGGTCGAGAAGACCGCGCTGGCCGAGGCCGAGGTCGAGTACGAGGACTACACCTCCGACATGGTGTGGGTGAAATTCCCGGTCACCTCGCCGGCGCATGGCGCACTCGCGAATGCCTCGGTCGTGATCTGGACCACCACGCCATGGACGCTGCCCGGCAACCGCGCGATCTCGTTCTCGCCGAAGATCGCCTACAGCCTCTACAAGGTCACGGATGCGCCCGCGGACAATTGGGCGAAGACCGGCGATCTCTTGATCCTGGCCGATGCGCTCGCCGCCGAAGTGTTCAAGCAGGCGCGCGTCACCTCCTATGAGAAGGTCCGCGATATCCCCGGCGACACGCTGGACGCCGTGGAATGCGCGCATCCGTTGAAGGGCTTTGGCGGCGGCTACGAATTCATCGTGCCATTGCTATCAGGCGAGCATGTCACCGACGATACCGGCACCGGCTTCGTGCACACCGCGCCGAGCCACGGCCGCGAGGACTTCGACGTCTGGACCGCCAACACCCGCGAGCTCGATGCGCGCGGCATCCCGACCGCGATCCCCTACACGGTGGATGAGAACGGCGCCTACACCGCACAGGCGCCGGGCTTCACCGGAAAACGCGTGCTCAACGACAAGGGCGAGAAGGGCGATGCCAACGAGGCTGTCATCAAGGCATTGATCGAAGCCGGCAAGCTGCTCGCGCGCGGCCGCCTCAAGCACCAGTACCCGCATTCCTGGCGCTCCAAGAAGCCGGTGATCTTCCGCAACACGCCGCAATGGTTCATCGCGATGGACAAAGACATCGTGGACGCCCCGGGCAAGCCCGGGGCTATGGACATCGCGGAGCACGGCCACGCCAAGAAGGGCGACACCCTGCGCGCCCGCGCCCTGCACGCGATCTCGGTCACGCAATGGGTGCCGCCGGCCGGCGAGAACCGCATCAACGGCATGATCGCCAACCGGCCGGACTGGGTGATCTCGCGGCAGCGCGCCTGGGGCGTGCCGATCGCCGTGTTCGTGCGCGAGAACGCCGACGGCTCGGCCGAGATCCTGCAGGACGAGGTGGTCAACCAGCGCATCACCGAGGCGTTCATGGAGGAAGGCGCCGACGCCTGGTACATGGACGGCGCCCGCGAGCGCTTCCTTAGGGAACGCGCGTCCGAAAACTGGAAGAAGGTCGACGACATCTGCGACGTCTGGTTCGATTCCGGCTCCACGCACGCCTTCGTGCTGGAAGACCGCCAGAACTTCCCGCAGCTCGGCAACATCGTCCGCAAGGTCGATGGCGGCAACGACACCGTGATGTATCTCGAAGGCTCTGACCAGCATCGCGGCTGGTTCCACTCCTCGCTGCTGGAAAGCGCCGGCACGCGCGGCCGCGCGCCCTACGACATTGTGCTGACCCACGGCTTCACGCTCGACGAGAACGGCCGCAAGATGTCGAAGTCGCTCGGCAACACGGTCGAGCCGCAGAAGGTGATCAAGGATTCCGGCGCGGATATCCTGCGCCTGTGGGTCTGCGCCACCGACTATGCCGACGACCAACGCATCGGTCCGGAGATCCTGAAGAACACCATCGAGACCTATCGCAAGCTGCGCAACTCGATCCGCTGGATGCTCGGCACGCTGCATCACTTCAAGCAGACTGAGAAAGTCGCCTTCGCCGAGATGCCCGAGCTCGAGCGGCTGATGCTGCACGAGCTGGCCGGCCATACCGAGACCATCCGCAAGGCCTATGCCGCGTTCGACTACAAGACCGTGGTCGCAACGCTCGCCGCCTTCATGAACTCCGAGCTGTCGGCGTTCTATTTCGATATCCGCAAGGACACGCTGTATTGCGATCCGCCGTCCTCGGTGGCGCGCAAGGCGGCGCTGACCACGATCGATCTGCTGTGCGACGCGATCCTGAAATGGCTGGCGCCGATCCTGAGCTTCACCACTGACGAAGCCTGGCGGATGTACCGGCCGAACGCCGAGCCTTCGGTGCATCTCACGCTGTTCCCCGAGGGCCTCGAGCAGTTCCGCAACGATGCCCTCGCCGCGAAGTGGGAGACGATCCGCAACGTCCGCCGCGTCGTCACCGGTGCGCTCGAGCTTGAACGTGCCGCCAAGCGGATCGGCTCCTCGCTCGAAGCATCGCCGGTGATCTACGTCGCCGACCGCGAGATGCTGGCCACGCTGTTCGACATCGATCTCGCCGAAGTCTGCATCACCTCGAACTACGAGGTGCGCGAGGGCGAGGCGCCGGCCACGGCCTTCCGTCTCGATGCGGTGCCGGGCGTTGCGTGGTGGTCGAGAAGGCGGTCGGCACCAAATGTGCGCGCTCATGGAAGATCCTCCCCACAATCGGCGAGGATCCTGACTATCCCGACGTCTCGCCGCGCGACGCGCAGGCGCTGCGCGAATGGAAGGCGCTGGGGGTCACGGCTTGAACTCGCCCGTTCGCGCCGGTGTGCTGGCGGCGGTCATCACCCTGATCGCCGACCAGGCCTCCAAGCTCTGGCTGCTCCATGTCCTCGACATCGCGCACCACGCCCCGGTGACGGTGACGCCGTTCTTCGACCTGGTGCTGGCCTGGAATCCCGGCATCAGCTTCGGCTGGTTCCAGAGCGAGACCCCGGCCGCCCAGATCCTGCTGATGGTGATCAAGGCCGCCGCCGTGATCGCGCTGGCGATCTGGATGGCGCGGTCGCGGACCTGGCTTGCGACGCTGTCGCTCGGCCTGATCATCGGCGGCGCGATCGGGAACGGGATCGACCGCTTCGCCTATGGCGCGGTGGTCGATTTCGCCCTGCTTCACGTCGAGATCGCCGGAAAAACCTATAATTGGTACATCTTCAACCTCGCCGACGTGGCCATCGTTGCTGGCGTGGCGGCCCTATTGTATGATTCCGTCGTGGGGACCCCCGCCGTAAAAGCGCCCTGATCCCGGCCGATACGAGCCGATCGGCGGTCGACCTGCACCCAGCGGAACTGAGCGGTAAGCCAGTGATCGCTCTGGCGAATTTTGAGATGGGAATAGCGCGATGCGCAACACCAAAGCCCGCGGAAATCTGATCGAGACCTCCCAGCTGTCGCTGCTGCGCGGCCTGCGCCTGGCGTTCGTTGCGGCCGGAATCGGCCTTGTGATGACCGCCGGCCCGGTGCGTGCCGGCGACGATGAAGATGACGGCGATGACGGCCTGACCTTCGAAGAGCGGATCATCGACAATCTGATGACCGGCCTCGGCGCCAAGAGCGCCGCCAGCAAGGGCATCGACTACCGCGAGCGCTCGCCGCTGGTGGTGCCGCCGAAGCTCGACCTGCCGCCGCCCGCCTCGACCACGCAGGTCAACGCGCCGAACTGGCCGAAGGACCCCGATATCGCCGCCCGCAAGGCCGCGATCGCGGCGCGCAAGAAGGAAGTCAAGAAGGAGCCGTGGCAGTCGGCGGTGGCTTTGACGCCGGCCGAGATCGAGGCGGGCCGCAAGCAGCAGACTGCCACCGAAGGCCGCAGGGAGCCGCTCGAGCCCGGCACGAACACCAATCCTTCGCTGATGCCGAGCCAGCTCGGCTACACCGGCGGTCTGCTCGGCATGTTCAAGGGCAACAGCAGCGAGTCCAAGCCATTCAAGGGCGAGCCGACCCGCGAATCCCTGACCGAACCGCCGCCCGGCTATCAGACGCCGTCCGCGGGGTTCGACTACGGCACCGGGCCGATGAAGCCGAAGGTGCAAGAAGGCCAATACGACGTCATGACCGGAAAACCGTTGCAGTGACGCTTGGCCTGGTTGGGCGAAGGCTGACATGAGCAAAGCTTAATGCGGGTGGACATCCGTCTCTCCGCTTCGTGACGACGGGCACGGAGACGACCGTGTACGATGGCTTGCTTTCGCACCCCGGCTGTGTGTCCGGGCTTTCATAAGGACCATGATGCCCTCACGCCGATCGATTGCCCTGTTCGCTGCCGCCTTTGTTTCAACCATCCCGCTGTCGGGCACCAGCCTTCGCGCCCAGACCACCGTCACCTCGGAACGCCCCGCGAGCTTCACGCTCGACAACGGCCTGCAGGTCGTGGTGATCCGCGATCACCGCACGCCGGTCGTCACGCAGATGATCTGGTACAAGGTCGGCTCCGCTGACGAGACGCCCGGCAAGTCGGGCCTCGCGCATTTCCTCGAGCATCTGATGTTCAAGGGCACCGCCAAGCACCCGGCCGGCGAGTTCTCGCAGACCGTGCTGCGCGTCGGCGGCAACGAGAACGCCTTCACCTCCAACGACTACACCGGCTACTTCCAGCGCGTGCCGCGCGAGCAGCTGCCCACCATGATGGAATTCGAGGCCGACCGCATGACCGGCCTGATCCTGAAGGACGAGAATGTGCTGCCCGAGCGCGACGTCGTGCTCGAGGAGTTCAACATGCGGGTTGCCAACAACCCGGATGCCCGGCTCACCGAGCAGATCATGGCCGCGCTCTATCTCAACCATCCCTACGGCCGGCCGGTGATCGGCTGGCACCAGGAGATCGAGAAGCTCGACCGCGAGGATGCGCTCGCCTTCTACCGCCGCTTCTACGCGCCGAACAACGCGATCCTGGTCATCGCAGGCGATGTCGACGTCAAAGATATCCGCCCGCTGGTCGAGAAGAATTTCGGCCCGATCCCGGCGCAGAAGGCAATCGCCGAGAAGCGCGTCCGGCCGCAGGAGCCGACACCGGCCGCCCCGCGCACCGTGACGCTGTCGGATCCGCGCGTCGAACAGCCGAACCTGCGCCGCTACTATCTGGTGCCGTCGGCGACGACAGGGGCGGCCGGCGAGAGCCAGGCGCTCGACGTGCTGGCGCAATTGATGGGCGGCGGCTCCAACTCCTACCTCTATCGCTCGCTGGTGATCGACAAGGGCCTCGCGATCTCGACCGGCGCCGGCTATCAGGGCACCGCGCTCGATCCGTCGCAATTCTCGATCGCGGTGACGCCGAAGCCGGGCGTCGAGTTCGCCCAGATCGAGGACGCGATCGACAAGGTGATCGCCGACCTCGCGCAGAACCCCGCGCGCGCCGAGGATCTCGAACGGGTCAAGACCCAGCTCATCGCGGAAGCGATCTACGCCCAGGACAACCAGGCGACGCTGGCACGCTGGTACGGCGGCGCGCTGACCACGGGCTTGAGCATCGACGACATCCGCAACTGGCCGGAACGCATTCGCGCCGTCACCGCCGAGCAGGTGCGCGCAGCAGCCACTACCTGGCTCGACAAGAAGCGGTCGGTGACCGGCTATCTGATCAAGGATACTGCGCCGAAACGCGAGGAGAAGCGCTCGTGACCTATTCCATCACCCGCCGCGCGGCGCTGATCGGCGGCGCCTGCGCCGCGCTGCTGACGCTGACATCGATGCCCTCGCAGGCCGCGGCCAAGATCCAGCGGCTGGTATCGCCCGGCGGCATCGAGGCCTGGTTCGTGCAGGACGCGACGGTGCCGCTGATCGCGATGGAATATTCGTTCGGCGGCGGCGCCAGCCAGGATCCATCCGGCAAGCCCGGCGTCGGTAATCTGGTCGCCGACTTGCTCGACGAGGGCTCCGGCGATCTCGATTCCAAGACCTATCATGAGCGGCTCGAGCGCCGCGCCATCGAGCTCAGCTTCGCGTCCAACCGCGACCAGTTCCGCGGCTCGCTGCGCATGCTCAAGGACAACAAGGACGAAGCCTACGACCTGTTGCGGATGGCGCTGACCTCGCCGCATTTCGAGCCGAAGGACGTCGAACGCATCCGCGCCCAGGTGATCTCGAACCTGCGCCGCGAATCGACCAATCCGTCTTCGCTGTCCGGCCGCAAGTTCCTCGAGCTCGCATTCGGCGATCATCCCTATGGCAGGTCGGCGACCGGCACGCTCGAGAGCGTGCCGACCATCGAGATCTCCGACCTGAAGGACTATGTCCGCCGCATCATCGCCAAGGATACGCTGCGGATCGCCGTTGTCGGCGACGTCGACGCCGACACGCTCGGCAAGCTGCTCGACAAGACCTTTGGCGACCTGCCGGCCAAGGCCGAATTGACGCCCGTTGCCGACGTCGTGGCGACCAAGCCGCCGCAGCGCGCCTTTGTCCCGCTCGACGTGCCGCAGACCATCGTCACCTTCGGCGGTCCCGGCGTCAACAGGCACGATCCTGATTTCATGGCCGCCTATGTGGTGAACCACATTCTCGGCGGCGGCGGGCTGTCGTCGCGGCTCTACAAGGAAGTGCGCGAGAAGCGCGGGCTGGCCTATTCGATCTATGAGTCGCTGCTCTGGATGGATCACTCCGCGCTGTTCATCGGCAACACCGGCACCCGCGCCGACCGCGCCGGCGAGACCATCGATGCGATCGAGGCGGAGATCCGCCGCATCGCCGAGCAAGGTCCGACGCAGCAGGAGCTCGACGAGGCGAAGTCCTATCTGAAGGGCTCGCAGATGCTGGCGCTCGACACCTCCTCCAAGCTCGCGCAGGCGATGCTGCAATACCAGCTCGACAAGCTGCCGATCGATTACATCGAGAAGCGCAGCGCCATCGTCGATGCGGTGACGCTCGACGACGTCAAGCGGGTCTCCAACCGGCTGTGGGGCAACGGCCTGCTCACCGTGATCGTCGGCCGCGCCCCGCAAGCCGCCGCGCAGCCGGTGTCGGCGCCGCCGAAGGCAAACTGACGCGCTCTCGGCGCGCCCGCCTTTTCACACACACCACCGTCGTGGCCACCCCTCTCCCCACCCTCCCCCGCAAGGGGGGAGGGAGCCTGGGAGGCGTGCTCACCTCACGGCGTGCACGACTGGCGGTGATGCTTCGATTGGCGTTGGATCGTCAGGGACGCACCGGTGGATGGGCTCCCTCCCCCCTTGCGGCAGGGCTGTCCGGGGAATGATTCACTATGTCGCGGAGCATGCCCGGTTTAACCGGCATGAAGCCGGTACTTTCTGGTTGTCGAGACTCAGAAAGGGACCGAGCATGCGGTTTAGCGATAGCATTTTTGGCAAGCTCCTTGAACCGATCAATCGGCGGCAATTTCGTGCGGCTGTGGATGGTGTGGACGGGAATGCCTATGACAAGTCGTTCACGAGCTGGGATCATTTGGTCGCGCTGATCTATGCGCAACTGAGCGGCCACGACAGCCTGCGCGCCGTCGTGGCCGGCTTCAACGCCAATTCTCAGCACCACTATCATCTTGGGACCGGCAAGCTGCACCGCTCGACACTGTCAGATGCCAATGCCCGCCGCCCGGTCGGTGTCTTCGCGCAGACCTTTGCGACGCTGTCGGCAATGGCCAGCCGGCAGCTGCGATGCGAAGGCAAGGAGATGGTGCGCTTGATCGATGCCAGCCCGATCCCACTCGGCAAGGTCTGTAACTGGTCGACGTGGAACGGCCGCATCCGCGGCATGAAGCTGCACGTCGTCTACGATCCCAAGGGTGATGTCCCGTCGTCCGTCGAGGTGACGCCAGCCAACGTCAACGACATCGAGATCGGTCGTCAGCTTCCGATCCAGCCAGGCACAACCTACGTGTTTGACAAGGGATATTGCCGCTTTGACTGGTGGCAGAAGATCAACGGCAGCAAGGCTTTGTTCGTTACCCGGGCCAAGCAACGCATTCGGCTTCGGGCGTTCAAGCATCGCACCATCCGCAAGCGCAAGGGCGATGGCTTCAAGATCATCGCCGATGACGAGGTCAAGCTTGTCTCCAAGGGTGATTCACGGCTGCCAATACCGCTGCGCCGTATCAAGCTCAGGCGCGAGGCCGGTGGCGTGATTACGCTTCTGACCAACGATCTGAGCCGCACCGCCGTCGAGATCGCCGCCCTCTACAAGAGCCGGTGGCAGATCGAGTTGCTGTTTCGCTGGATCAAGCAACATCTCGATATCCGCAAGTTTCTCGGAACCAACGACAACGCAGTCCGCTTGCAAGTGCTCGCGGCCATGATCGCCTACCTGCTGCTGCGGATCGCGGCCCGGGCCAACTGCATCAAAATGCTTCCCATCAGACTGGCCGAACTCGTCGGCCAACTTCTGTTCACCCGCCGAGCCCTTGCAGCGATCGACAAGCCTCCGCCCATCAACCCTGGCCGACGCCAGTCCAGAAAATCCCCAGGCCAAATCGAATTCTGCTATGGCTGAGTTTCCCCGGACAGCCCTGCCCTTGCGGGGGAGGGTTGGGGAGAGGGGTGGCCCAGGCATCGGCGCTAGACGTAGCCGATCAACCCTGCCCGAGCATACGCAACACAAACCCGCTATCCTGCGGCCGCCGATTCTTCCCTGCACCGGGTGATGTCATGCTGCGGGTGTCCCGCGACCTTACGATCGACGAGAACGATATTGAGATCGTCTTTGTCCGCGCCTCCGGTCCGGGCGGGCAGAATGTCAACAAGGTCTCGACAGCAGCCCAGCTCCGCTTCGACACGCACAAGATCGCGCTGCCGCCGGATGCCGCGCAGCGGCTGGCGCGGCTCGCCGGCAGCCGCATGACCAAGGACGGCGTGATCGTGATCCAGGCGTTCCGCTTCCGCACCCAGGAGCGCAATCGCGCAGACGCAATCGAGCGGCTGCTCGAGATGCTCAGGGAAGCGATGGTGAGGCCGACACCGCGGCGGCCGACCAAGCCGACACTCGGCTCCAAGCAACGCCGGCTCGAAGGCAAGAAGCGCCGCAGCGACATCAAGGCCGGCCGCGGCACGCGCCGTTTCGACGACTAGAGGACGATTAGAGAAAGTCGGATGCAGCGCACACGCGCACGCTGCATCCCGTATCGCGAACTAATACTTCTTGGCTCCGGGCGCCATTTCGGAACCACCAGACTTCGGTGACGTTGCGTGGCCGCTGCTGCTGCCGACCGTTCCCTTGCTGCCCGACTTGGCGCTGGTGCCGCTCTTCTGGCTCGGCGACGTCGGCTGCGCCGCCATTTCCTCATCGCCGCTGCCGGACATGCCGCCGCCCTGCTGCATCGTTCCTGCGCCCGGCGCGCCGCCACGAAGCTGGGTATTGGGTGTCGCCGCTCCCTGTGCCAGGACGGGGCCGGCCATCGCGGCCGAGATGGCAAGGGCGAGCACGCTGGTTTTTGCAAACGTCATCATTTCTCCTGGACTTTGACTGACGATGGACGGAGCGGCGCAGGTCGTGCGCCGTTTGCAGCGCCGACCCTAAAACCCCATCGCGCAAGACTGAATTTCCGCAAACGGCGCACACGCAATGCAAGCTGCGTCGTGTGGTGATCGTGCAGGAATTTCGCGGTCATTTTGCGGATTTGTCGTCCGCATATGCGGCAGCGACCGGTTCCGCGCCAAACCACCGCCCATCTTTGTTCTGCTGTGAAACAGCCCGCTACTACCAACGGCGGATTTCAGCCTCCTACAGTCACGGCACAGAGGGCGGTGATGTATATGACAAAGCTGCGCGCAAGGTGGGCTGCAGGATGGACGTCGGCGCTGGGATTTTGCAGCGCAATGCTTGCAGTGCAAATTGCGGCTGCGCAAATGCCCCTGCCCGCCGCCAAGCCGCCCGACGGCGCGACGCTGTTCAAGCAGCAATGCGCGACCTGCCACACGTCAAACGCGACAGATCCGGTCCGGCAGGGACCGTCGCTCTACAAGATCGTCGGCCGCCATGCCGGCAAGGCCGACGGCTTCAAATATTCCGCAGGTCTAGCCAAGGCTGACTTCGTCTGGGACGACGCCAGGCTCGATGCCTGGCTGACCAACCCGCAAGAGGTGATCCCGGGCAGCGTGATGGCCTATCGGCAGGCCAGGCCGGAAACCCGCGCCATGATCATCGCCCACCTGAAGGAGCTGAACTGAATGGCGAAACCCGTGCATTCGATGATCCGCGTGTTCGACGAGGCCAGGGCGCTCGACTTCTATCGTCGCGCCTTCGGCCTCGAGGTCGCGGACAATCTGCGATTTTCCGATTTCGCGCTGATCTATCTGCGCCATCCGTCCTCGCCCTTCGAGGTCGAGCTCACGGTCAATTTCGATCGCAAGGAGCCCTATGCGCTCGGCGACGGCTACGGCCATCTCGCCGTCGTCGTCGATGACGTCGATGCCGAGCACGCGCGGTTCGAGAGGGAGAAGCTGTCGCCCGGGCCGCTGCGCGACTTCAAGCATGACGGCAGGACGCTGGCGCGCTTCTTCTTCGTCTCCGATCCGGACGGCTACAAGATCGAGGTGATCCAGCGCGGCGGGCGCTTCGGCTAATCCAACTGCAAATCCAAATAGAAAATAAAATTACGGAGGAAACCCATGAGAGAAATCGATCGACGCAGCAGATATGACCGGCGTGTCTTTCTCAAAGGCGCGGCCGTCACCGCCCCCGCCGTCGCGATCGCGACATCGACCGGGCTCGGCATCACCGATGCCTGGGCCGAAGGCGCCTCGACGCTGACGCCTGCCACGCTGAAGACGCTCCTGAAGATGGCGCGCGACATCTATCCGCACGATTTCCTCGGCGACAGCTATTACATAGCAGCGGTCAAGCCGTGGGATGACAAGGCCGCGAAGGATCCGGCGGTCAAATCGCTGATCAATGACGGCGTAGCCCGGCTCGATCAGGAGGCCAAGGAGCGCCACAAGACGCCCTATGCGCAGGTCGCCTGGGAAAACGATCGCGTCGCGCTGCTGCAACGGATCGAGACAAGCGCATTCTTCCAGCAGATCCGCGGCGATCTCATCGCCTCGCTCTACAACAACAAGGAGGTCTGGCCGCGGTTCGGTTACGAGGGCTCCTCCGCCGAGCATGGCGGCTACATCAAGCGCGGCTTCGCCGACATCGATTGGTTGCCGAAGGTTTGAACGGACAACGCCAAGGAGGAAGCCATGACAAAATTCGATCTGAATGACAGCGGCGTTGTCGTGATCGTCGGCTCCGGTGCCGGCGGCGGAACGCTCGGCAATGAACTGGCGCAGAAGGGCATCAAGGTCGTGATCCTCGAAGCCGGCCCGCGCATCGAGAACCAGGATTTCATCAACGATGAATGGGACAGCTTCAGCCAGCTCGCCTGGTCGGACGCGCGCACCACGTCCGGAAGCTGGCGCGTGCACAAGGACTTCCCCAGCATTCCAGCCTGGATCGTGAAGGCGGTCGGCGGCTCCACCGTGCACTGGGCCGGCGCCTCGCTGCGCTTCGACGAGCACGAGTTCAAGATCAAGTCGGCTTACGGCAATATCCCCGGCGCCAATCTTTTGGACTGGCCGATCACGCTCGCCGAGATGGAGCCGTATTACGCCAAGGCCGAGAACAAGATGGGCGTCACCCGCACCAACGGCATTCCCGGCCTGCCCGGCAACAATAATTTCAAGGTGATGGAGGCCGGCGCGAAGAAGCTTGGCTACAAGGAGGTTCATACCGGACGGATGGCGATCAACAGCGAGCCGCGCGACGGCCGCGGCTCGTGCCAGCAGATCGGCTTCTGCTTCCAGGGCTGCAAGTCAGGCGCCAAATGGTCGACGCTCTACACCGAGATCCCGAAGGGCGAAGCCACCGGCAATCTCGAAGTGCGCCCCGGCAGCATGGTGATCAAGATCGAGCATGATCAATCCGGCAAGGTGACCGGCGTGGTCTATGCCGATGAAACCGGCGCCATGCAGCGTCAGAAGGCCCGCGTGGTCGCAGTCGCCGGCAACTCGATCGAGAGCCCGCGCCTGCTGCTCAACAGCGCCTCCAGCATGTTCCCGGATGGCCTTGCCAACTCATCCGGCCAGGTCGGTCGCAACTATCTGCGGCACATGACCGGCAGCGTGTATGCGACCTTCGAGAAATCGGTACACATGTATCGCGGCACCACGATGGCCGGCATCATCCGCGACGAGGCGAAGAACGATCCGAAGCGCGGCTTCGTCGGCGGCTACGAGATGGAAACGCTGTCGCTCGGCCTGCCCTTCATGGCCGCGTTCCTCAATCCCGGCGCCTGGGGCCGCAGCTTCAGCAGCGCCATGGAAGGCTATCCGCGGATGGCCGGCATGTGGCTGGTCGGCGAGGACCTGCCGCAGGAGACCAACCGCGTCACGCTGGATCCGAACGTCAAGGACAAGTTCGGCATGCCGGTCGCGAGCGTGCATTTCGACGACCATCCGAACGACGTCGCGATGCGCGATCACGCCTACAAGCAGGGCGCCGCAGTCTATGAGGCGGTCGGCGCCACCGTGACGTATCCGACGCCGCCCTATCCCTCGACCCACAACATGGGCACCAACCGGATGAGCGAGAAGCCGCGCGACGGCGTGGTCAACAAGTTCGGCCAGACCCATGACATCAAGAACCTGTTCGTCTCCGACGGCAGCCAGTTCACGAGCGGTGCGGCGTGCAATCCAACGCTCACGATCGTGTCGCTGGCGATCCGCCAGGCCGACAGCATCGCCGGCGCGATGCAACGCAAGGAAATCT
>NZ_LFLZ01000125.1 GCF_001189845.1 Bradyrhizobium tropiciagri | reverse complement strand
AGCGCCGCTGGCGGCACCGACGCAGGCGGAGTTCGAGGAGATGATCCGCGACATGAAGCTGCACGACTGAGCAAAGCGGAAAGCCCTTCGTCTTCGAACCAGCGTCCCCTGAAATGAAACAGGGCGGCGCCGAAGCGCCGCCCTGTCCCTGATTGCCGTTGCCGGCCGCTTACTTCACGAGGTCGAAGCGATCGGCGTTCATCACCTTGGCCCAGGCCGCGACGAAGTCGTTCACGAACTGCTCCTTGGCATCCGACGCGCCGTAGACTTCGGCAAACGCGCGCAGCTGCGAGTGCGAGCCGAAGATCAGGTCGACGCGGGTGCCGGTCCACTTCACCGCGTTGGTCTTGCGGTCGCGGCCCTCATAGAGGCCCTCGCCGACATCGCTCCACACCGTGCCCATGTCGAGCAGGTTGAGGAAGAAGTCGTTGGTCAGCGTTCCCGGCTTGCCGGTGAAGACGCCGTGCTTCGACTTGTTGGCATTGGCGCCGAGCACGCGCAGGCCGCCGACCAGGACCGTCAACTCCGGTCCGGTCAGCCGCAGCAGCTGGGCACGATCGACCAATGCCTCCTCGGGCAGCATGGCCTGGGGCTTGCCGCTGAGATAGTTGCGGAAGCCGTCAGCCCGCGGCTCGAGCGGGGCGAAGGAGTGGGCGTCGGTCTGCTCCTGCGACGCGTCGGTGCGGCCCGGCGTGAAGGGGACCTTCACATTGGTGCCGCCGTCCTTTGCCGCCTTCTCGATCGCAGCCGCGCCGCCGAGCACGATCAGATCGGCGAGCGAGACCTTCTTGCCGAACTCCTTCTGGATGGCTTCGAGCTTGGACAGCACAGTCTTGAGCTGCGCCGGCTCGTTGACATCCCAGTCCTTCTGCGGGGCGAGACGGATGCGCGCACCGTTGGCACCGCCGCGCTTGTCCGAACCGCGGAACGTGGAGGCCGAAGCCCAGGCGGTCGACACCAGTTCGGACACCGACAGACCCGAGGCGAGGATCTTCGCCTTGAGCGCCTCGATATCCTTGTCGTCGATCACGGCGTGATCGAGCGCCGGCACCGGGTCCTGCCAGATCAGCGTCTCCTTCGGCACCAGCGGGCCGAGGTAGCGCTGGATCGGGCCCATGTCGCGATGCGTGAGCTTGAACCAGGCGCGGGCGAAGGCGTCCGCGAACTGATCCGGATGCTCGTAGAACCGGCGCGAGATCTTCTCATAGGCCGGATCGAAGCGCAGCGAGAGGTCGGTGGTCAGCATGGTCGGGACGTGCTTCTTCGACGGGTCGAACGCGTCCGGAATGTCGGCCGCCGCGCCCTTCGCCTTCCACTGCTTCGCACCCGCGGGGCTCTTCGTCAGCTCCCACTCGTACTTGAACAGGTTGTCGAAGAAGTGGTTGCTCCACTTCGTCGGCGTCTGGGTCCAGGTGACCTCGGGGCCGCCGGTGATCGCGTCGGCGCCGACGCCGGTGCCGAACTTGCTCTTCCACCCCAAGCCCTGATCCTCGAGCGCGCCGCCTTCCGGCTCCGGCCCGATCAGCGACGGATCACCCGCGCCGTGGGTCTTGCCGAAGGTGTGGCCGCCGGCGATCAGCGCAACGGTCTCCTCGTCGTTCATCGCCATGCGGAAGAACGTCTCGCGGATGTCCTTCGCGGCGGCGACCGGGTCGGGGTTGCCGTTCGGGCCTTCCGGGTTGACGTAGATCAGGCCCATCTGCACCGCGCCGAGCGGCTCGGAGAGCTGACGCTCGCCGCTGTAGCGCTCGTCGCCGAGCCAGGTGCCTTCAGGACCCCAGTACAGCTCTTCCGGCTCCCACACGTCGGCGCGGCCACCGGCAAAACCGAACGTCTTGAAGCCCATCGATTCCAGCGCGACGTTGCCGGCGAGGATATAGAGGTCGGCCCACGAGATCTTGCGGCCGTATTTCTGCTTGATCGGCCAGAGCAGCCGGCGCGCCTTGTCGAGGTTGGCGTTATCGGGCCAGCTGTTGAGCGGGGCGAAACGCTGCTGACCGGCACCGGCGCCACCGCGGCCGTCGCTGATGCGGTAGGTGCCCGCCGAGTGCCAGGCCATGCGGATCATCAGGCCGCCGTAATGGCCGAAGTCCGCCGGCCACCACTCCTGCGACGTCGTCATCAGGGCCGTCAGGTCCTTGATCACGGCGTTGAGGTCGAGGGTCTTGAATTCCTTGGCGTAGTCGAACCCCTTGCCCATCGGATCCGACAGGCTGGAGTTGTGATGCAAGACCTGAACGTCCAGCGACTTCGGCCACCAGTCACGATTCGTGTGTCCGCGAGGGGCTGCCGTGAATGGGCATTTGCCCGCGCCTTCGTCGGTTTTTGCGTCCATGTTTCTTCTCCGAGGTGATGGATTCTGGAATGTGCTGGAGCTCTTCCAACAATGATTCTACGCGCCTCAATCCATCAGGTGAAATTGACTTTAATGATCGCGGCAATAAGATAATCTGATGATAAATGTCACACTCCGGCAATTGAGGTATTTTGATGCGCTGGCGCGGCACGGGCATTTCGGGCGCGCCGCGGATGCCTGCGCGGTGTCGCAGCCGGCGCTGTCGATGCAGATCCGCGAGATGGAACAGGCGGTCGGCGGCGTCCTGATCGAACGCAGCGTGCGCCAGGTCACCCTGACGGCGTTCGGCGAGGAACTGCTGCATCGCGTGCGCGACATCCTGCGCTCGGTCGACGAGCTCGGCGACTTCGCGCGCGCCTCGCGCGACAAGCTCGCCGGACGGCTGCGCGTCGGCATGATCCCGACGATTGCGCCCTATCTGCTGCCGAAGGTGATCGAGACCCTGGCGCGGCTGCATCCCGAGCTCGACATCCATGTCCGCGAGACGCTGACGCCGAAGCTGATCAAGGAGGTCGCCGAGGGCCGGCTCGACACCGCGATCGTGGCGCTGCCGGTGTCGGAGCCGTCGCTGACCGAGGTCGCGCTATTCTCAGAGAATTTCCTGCTGGTGCGGCCGGGCGAGGATGCCAAGACGCCGGTGCCGAGCGCCGAGATGCTGCGCGAGATGCGGCTGTTGCTGCTCGAGGAAGGCCACTGCTTCCGCGACCAGGCGCTGTCGTTCTGCAACATGCAGTCCTCGCCGCCGCGCGAGGTGCTGGATGCGAGCTCGCTGTCGACGCTGGTGCAGATGGTCGGCGCCGGCATCGGCGTCACCCTGATTCCCGAGATGGCGGTGACGGTCGAGACGCGCTCGGCACCGGTCACGGTGTCGCGCTTCAAGCACCCGCAGCCCTCGCGCACCATCGGCATGGTCTGGCGCAAGACCTCGCCGCTCGCCTCGCAGCTGCAACAGATCGCGGACGTCGTCAGCCTCGCCGCCCGGGAGTTGCGCGCGCCGAAGGAAGGTGGCGCGAAGGAGCCGGCGAAACGCGCAGGGCGAAGGAAGGCTGGGTGATTGCGATTGCGTTGCGGCAGGACATATTCCTCGTTTGAGGCAACACGTCGCGCCACATTCACAGCCGTCGTCCTGGCGAAAGCCAGGACCCATAACCACCGCATTTGATTGTGAACGGGACCGTGGGCCCCAGCGTCGCGCAACGACGCGCATTTGGGGTAATGGGTCCTGGCTTTCGCCAGGACGACGATGGGGACGGTTCTCGATTCAAAACATCGGCGTCATCAACCCGCGCATGCGCGTGACCTGCCCGCCCCTCACTTCTCCAGATACTTCTTCATCTCGGCGATCAGGCCGTCGCGCAGTTCGGGGCGCTTGAGGCCGAAGGCGATGTTGGCGCGGAGGAAGCCGGGCTTGGAGCCGCAATCGTGGCGCTCGCCCTCGAACTCGACGCCGTAGAATTTCTGCGTCTTGGCGAGCCCGATCATCGCATCGGTGAGCTGGATCTCGCCGCCGGCGCCGCGCTCCTGCGTTGCCAGGATGTTGAATATCTCCGGTTGCAGGATGTAGCGGCCGGTGATCGACAGGTTCGACGGCGCGGTGCCCTTCGGCGGCTTCTCGACCATGCCGTCGACCTCGAAGATGTTGCCGGTGCGCTTGCCGACGCCGCAGATGCCGTATTGATGGGTGAGCTCGTCGGGCACCGCCTCGACCGCGATCACGTTGGACTTCTCGCCAAGCTTGTTGGCGGCGTCGATCATCTGCTTCAGGCAGCCCGGCGTGTTCAGCACCAGCTCGTCCGGCAGCACCACCGCGAACGGCTCGTTGCCGACGATGTCGCGCGCGCACCACACCGCGTGGCCGAGCCCGAGCGGCGCCTGCTGCCGGGTGAAGCTCATCGCGCCGGCCTCCGGCTGGTTCTGCGCCAGGATGTCCTGCTCGGTCTTCTTGCCGCGCTGCGCGAGCGTGGTGTCGAGCTCGAACATGCGGTCGAAATGATCCTCGATGACGCCCTTGTTGCGGCCGGTGACGAACACGAAGTGCTCGATGCCGGCTTCCCTCGCTTCGTCGACCACATACTGGATCAGGGGCTTGTCGACGATCGTCAGCATCTCCTTCGGCATCGCCTTGGTGGCAGGCAGCACGCGGGTACCGAGACCGGCGACGGGAAAGACGGCTTTGCGGATCTTCATGGGATTATCGGGAGCCCTTGAAATGGGTGGGACGACGGCGCGAAATGAATCGCACCTTGGTACCTCGTTTTGCAGCCGCCAACAAAGGCGGATGTGTGGTGCGGCTTAATTCCGCCGTTCCCGTCAGCCAATGCGGGCGGCGACGAAATCTCGCCCATGTTAAGTTATTGGAAACCGTCCCGGGTCCTTCTGGAACAGCACGTTTTTTGACAGGCACACGACAAATGCGCTCGATGGGAACATCACGGACCAGGCTTTTCAGCGCGAGCCTGATCGCGCTGGCGCTGCTGCTGCCGGGCAGCACGCAGGCTCAATCGGCGGGCAACGGCCTGACCAACCTGATCGACAGCATCTTTTCCGGACCGAATGCCGCAACGCCGCCGCAGGCGCGACCGGGCAGGACGGCGCCGCGCCGCCGTGGAGCGGGGAAGACGGCGCCTCCGGCCATCCGCTGATGACCGCTGCCGCGATCCGCCAGGCGGCCTCGGACTTCCCGAATTGCGTCGCCGCGATGTGGCCAGATGCCGCACGGCGCAACATCACGCAGCAGAATTTCGAGCGCTTCACCGCCGGCCTGCAGCCCGACCTGCGCATCATGGACCTCCTGGATTCGCAGCCGGAGTTCACCAAGGCGATCTGGGACTATCTCGACATCCTGGTCAGCGATGCGCGGCTCGCCAAGGGCCGCGAGATCCTTGCCAAATACAAGCCGCAGTTCGACGCGACCGAGAAAGCCTATGGCGTCGACCGCTATATCATCGCGGCGATCTGGGGCATCGAGTCGAACTATTCGACCCAGATGGGCGATCGCAGCGTCGTGCAGTCGACCGCGACGCTCGCCTGCATCGGCCGCCGCCAGGCCTATTTCAAGGACGAATTCCTGTCGGCGCTGGAAATCCTCAACCGCGGCGATCTCAGGCCCGAGCAGATGCGCGGCTCCTGGGCCGGCGCATTCGGCCCGACCCAGTTCATGCCGACCGCGTTCAAGCGCTATGCCGTCGACGGCGATGGCGACAGCCGCCGCGACGTCGTCGACAATCCCAGCGACCTGATCGCCTCGACCGCCAACAATCTGAAGAAGGACGGCTGGCAGGCGGGCGCGAGCTGGGGCTACGAGGTCGTGCTGCCGCAAGGCCTGAACTACATGCTGGCCGACCGCGCCAAGGTGATGCCGCTGTCGCAATGGGAGCAGCTCGGCGTCAAGCGGCCGAACGGCCAGCCGTTCCCGCGGTCATCCGACAAGGCCTATCTGCTGGCGCCGGCGGGCGCCGAGGGGCCGGGCTTCCTGATGCTGCAGAACTTCCGGGTGATCATGAAGTACAACCCGGCCGAGGCCTATGCGCTCGCGATCGGCCATTTCGCCGATCGGCTGCGCGGCGGGGCGCCGTTCGTGCAGCCCTGGCCGCGCCAGGAGCGGGTGCTGTCGCGCGCCGAGCGGCTGGAACTGCAGCAGCTGCTGGCCCAGCGCGGCTTCTACAAGGGCACACCCGACGGCCAGTTCGGCGGCCAGACCCGCGAGGCGCTGCGCGGCTTCCAGGTCTCGATCGGCGCCCCGGCCGACGGTTTTGCCACCTCCGAGGTGCTGGAGCGGCTGCGGGGGCGGTAGGGCTGCGGGTTACGGCTCTTGCTCCCACCTCTCCCGCTTGCGGGGAGGTCGGATTGCATCGAAGATGCAATCCGGGTGGGGGCTTTCTCCGCAGAATGACTGGTCCCATCGCGGTGACCACTCCCACCCCGGCCTCCCCCGCAAGCGGGAGAGGGAGTGCAGTTCCGTCGCGGCAACCGCCCAGCCCCCCGCCCCCGAAAGTAACCGTGAAATCCGATATTTGCCGCCCGCCTTGACGGCGGCCGGAGGCACCCGATTTATGGTGGAAAAGCTGCCCGCTTGCGGCCCGATTCCGCTAGTATGCTCACGTACTTCCAGATCATTTGCGACCGAACCCGATGCGAGAGCCGAAGTCCTTCCTGCGCCTATTCACCGAAGCCGGGCCGTTGGTCGCGCTGGCGGTGGCGCTTGCGCTGTTGATCGGCATTGCGCAGCCGGCGTCGGCGCAGTTCTTCGGCTTCCCCGGCTTCGGTGATGCACCCCAGCGCCGCGCGCCGCCGCCACGAAGCGGCGGTGGTGGCGGAGGCGGCTGGTTTGGCGGCGATTTCTTCGCGCCGTTCCAGCAGCAGCACCCGCAAGCTCAGCCACAGCAGCAGCGGCCGCGCGAGGATTTCTCGCGCGCGCCAGCGCCGGCCAAGCGCGAGGCCGCCGCCGAGCGCAACGTACTCGTGATCGGCGACGCGATGGCCGACTGGCTCGCCTATGGCCTGGAGGATGCCTATTCCGACCAGCCCGACATGGGCGTGATCCGCAAGGCAAAGACGGTGTCCGGCCTGATCCGCTATCAGCCCAAGGGCGACCCGGCGGATTGGGCCGCCGCCGCGAAGGGCATTCTCGCCACCGAGAACCCCGACGCCATCGTCGTGATGCTCGGCCTCAACGACCGCACCGCGATCCGCGAACCGGTCGTCGAGAAGAAGGTCGACAAGAAGGACGAGAAAAAGGACGCGCGCGGCAAGTCGGACGCAAAGCCTGGCGACAAGCCCGATGCCGCCGCCAAAACCGATGGCAAGACCGATAGCAAGGCCGACAATAAGCCGGCCGAGACCGAGCCGGCGGCCGACGACGCCGAGAGCGACTCGCAGGCCGCGCCGGAAAAGACCGCGCGCTCGCCCAACGGCCTCTATGACTTCCGCGACGACCGCTGGGTCGAGCTCTACGGCAAGAAGATCGAGGAACTGATCAACGTGCTGAAGAGCAAGGGCGTGCCGGTGCTGTGGGTCGGCCTCCCCGCGATCCGCGGCCAGAAGGGCACGTCGGACATGCTGTTCCTCGACGCGCTCTATCGCGACGGCGCCGGCAAGGCCGGCATCACCTATGTCGACGTCTGGGACGGCTTTGTCGACGAGGCCGGCCGCTTCATGCAGAAGGGCCCGGACTTCGAAGGCCAGCCGCGCAAGCTGCGCTCCGATGACGGCGTGTTCTTCACCAAGGCCGGCGCGCGCAAGCTCGCCCACTATGTCGAGCGCGAGGTGACCCGCCTGCTCGCGGTGCGCTCCGGCCCCATCGCGCTGCCGAGCGAACCGGCAACGCCCGAGACCAGCACCGAACCCGGCAAGCCGGCGCCGCGGCCGCTGGCCGGCCCCGTGCTGCCGCTGGTCGCCTCGACGGTCGGCACCGATCAATTGCTCGGCGGCCCCGGCTCGCGGCCGGCCGCGGTCGATGCGCTCGCCGCGCGCACCCTGGTGAAGGGCGAGGCCTTGGCGCCGCCCGCCGGCCGCGCCGATGATTTCGCCTGGCCGCGCCGCGAGATCGGCCGCGAGCAGGCCAAGGGCGACGTGCCGGTTGCTGCGGTGGCGCCGACTGCACCCGCGACGGGCGGACCTGCGAATCCGCCGCCCTCGACCACGGCGATCGCGCCCGACGGTTCGATCATCACCGCGCCGAAGCCGCAGAAGCGCGTGTTCCGTCCGGCGCAGGCCCAGCCACAACAGCAGCCGCAGACGCAGCCTTGGCTGCGTGACTTCTTCGGCTTCGGCGCGCCGCAGCAGCGCCCGCTGGTGGCTCCGCCGCGTCCGCCGCGCAGCGTCGGACAGCGGGCCGCAGGGCCGGGGGCCCCCTGGCAGTAAGCGACGGCGGTAAACGACGCTACATCCACGTCATTGCGAGTCACCCGGTCGGCGCAAAGCGCCGCCGGATGACAGGCTCCGCGAAGCAATCCATCGCTCCGCAAGCGGAGAAATGGATTGCTTCGTCGCTTCGCTCCTCGCAATGACGGTGGGTGAGATGTCCTAACCGTAATAGCGCCAGCGTGACGGCGGCGGGCGGCGCGGCTGGCGCGTCATCAACAGCGCCAGCGCAAAGCCGATGCCGCCGGCGATCAGGAGCGCGCCGAGCGGATTGTCCTGCACCGATCTTGCCATCGCCTTCTGCCCGCCGCGGATGGTTTCGCCGCGATGCTCATACGCGTCCTTGGCGTAGTTGACCGCGCTATCGGCGGCGTCGCGCGCGGCATCCTTGGCCTGGCCGTAGAGATCCTGCACGGTGCCGGCGGCTTCGCGCGCGCGGCCCGATGCTTGGGTCTCCGCATCGCCGGTCGCATCGCCGACGGCGCCTTCGGCCTTGCCCGCGAATTCTTTCGCCGTTCCGAAAATCCGATCCTTGTCCATCACATCTGCTCCCTGAAATTGTCAGGGAGCCAACCGCGGAACCTCGCGCAGGTTCCTGTAGCTTTCTGGAGCTAGAGAATGAGCCCGCCGTCGACGACGATGGTCTGTCCGACGATGTAGGACGCAAGCGGCGAGGCCAGGAACAGCGCGGCGCCGGCCATGTCGGCGGGCGTGCCGAGACGCTTCAGCGGAATACGCTCCAGCGCGCCTTCGAGCCGCTTTGGATTCGCGGTCGTCGCCTTGGTCATCTTTGTGTCGACGAGGCCCGGCGCGATGCCGTTGACGCGGATGCCGTTCTCCGCCCAGGCCTCGCCAAGCGTGCGCGTCAGCCCGACGGCGCCGGTCTTCGAGGCGTTATAGGCCGGATTGCCCATGGTGGAATGATAGGCCGCGGTCGAGCTCACGATGATCAGCGAGCCCTTCGCGGCGCCGAGCATCGCGTGGAATTTGGTGGCGCAGGCCATCAGGCTCATCAGGTTGACCTCGAGCACCTTGCGAAAACCCTCCATCTCGAATTCCCCGCGGCGGTAAATCACCGCGCCCTGCGCCAGCACCAGCACGTCGAGCCGATCGAACGCCGGAGTGAGGCGTTCGATCGCCTGCGGATCAGAGACGTCGAGCTGCGCATAGGCAAGGCCGTCGAGATGCGAGCCCTCCTCTTTCGAATAGTCGCTCGCCTGCGCGCGGGTGCCGTACACGGCCACGCGCGCGCCCTTGGCGCGGAAGGCCTGCGCGATGCCGTTACCGATGCCGCTGGAGCCGCCGACCACCAGTACCTGCTTGCCGCTGAAATCGAGCTCGTTCATCGCGTTCCTCTCTCGTGCTGTTTTCTTGATTGAGCATGATCCTTTCCGAAAAGCCAACGCAAAAGCCCACGCAAAACTTGCGTTAACGCGCTGCGCGCGCGCCGATAAGGGATCACCGGTTTGACGTCTCTCTCGATCGGTGCCAGCGTTGCAGCTCGCATAACGCAAAAAAATCAACGGGAGGTCCGTCGTGTCCGAATTCAAGCAGCTCAGCCGTTCGGTGAAGGGCCTCACCGTTCTCGTCACCGGCGCCGCCAGCGGCATGGGCCGCGCCACCGCACGCGTGTTCGCCGATGAAGGCGCCAATGTCGCGGTCACGGACCTCACCGAAGACGGCACGCAGGCGGTGGCGAAAGAGATTTCGGCGAACGGCGGCTCGGCAAAGGCCTGGACGCTCGACGTCAGCGATCGCGACGCCATCACCAGGGTCGTCAACGACGTCGCCGCGCATTTCGGCGGGCTCGACATCATCGTCAACAATGCCGGCATCTCGGTGCGGGTGCCGATCGACGATCCCGGTTATGAGGACGCCTGGGCCAAAGGCATCGCCGTGATGCTGACGGCGCACCCGCGCATCATCCGCGCCGCGCTGCCATATCTGCGCAAGTCGCGCTCGCCGCGCATCGTCAACATCGCCTCGACCGAAGCGCTCGGTGCAACAGGCCTGCACAGCCCCTACTCCGCGGCCAAGGGCGGCGTCACCAGCCTGACCCGCTCGCTCGCGGTGGAACTGGGGCGCGAAGGCATCACCGCGAACTGCATCTGCCCGGGCCCGATCCGCACAGGGATTACCGACCGCATCTCCGAAGAGCACAAGACGCTCTACGCCAAGCGCCGCACCGCGCTCGCGCGCTATGGCGATCCGGAAGAGGTCGCGCACATGACGCTGAGCCTGTGCCTGCCCGCCGCATCCTTCCTGACCGGCGCCGTGATCCCTGTCGACGGCGGGTTGATGGCGCGGAATGCCTGACCCGCGCATCACTGCGAAGCGTTGACAGCGCGCACGTCGGGAGTAGCCTTCTCGTCAAAGGAAGCGGGACAACCGCCCGCAAAGCACGGGGAGATTTACGCCATGACGGTCCTGATCCGCCAGCTTCACAAGCATTTCGTCGGCGAGGTCTCCGGCGTCGATCTGCGCAAGCCGCTGACGAAGCAGGAAGCGACCGACATCGAGGCCGGCATGGACAAATACGCCGTGCTCGTCTTCCACGGCCAGGACATCACGGACGAACAGCAGATGGCGTTCGCGCTGAACTTCGGCGAGCGCGAGCACTCGCGCGGCGGCACCGTGACGAAGAAGGAAGACTACCGCCTCTCCTCCGGGCTCAACGATGTCGGCAACCTCGGCAAGGACGGCAAGCCGCTGCCGAAGGATCATCGCACCCATCTGTTCAATCTCGGTAACTGCCTGTGGCACTCCGACAGCTCGTTCCGGCCGATCCCGGCGAAGTTCTCACTGCTGTCGGCGCGCGTGGTGAACCCGAAGGGCGGCAACACCGAATTCGCCGACATGCGCGCGGCCTATGACGCGCTCGACGACGAGACCAAGGCCGAGATCGAGGACATGATCTGCGAGCACTCGCTGATGTATTCGCGCGGCTCGCTCGGCTTCCTCGACTACACCGAGGAAGAGAAGCAGATGTTCAAGCCGGTGCTGCAGCGCCTGGTGCGCACCCATCCGGTCCACGGCCGCAAGTCGCTGTATCTGTCATCGCACGCCGGCGCCATCAGGGGCATGAGCATGCCGGAGGCGCGGCTGTTGCTGCGCGACCTCACCGAGCACGCAACGCAACCGGAATTCGTCTATGTCCACAAATGGACCCTGCATGACCTCGTGATGTGGGACAACCGCCAGACCGTGCACCGCGTCCGCCGCTACGACCAGTCGCAGCCCCGCGACATGCGCCGCGCCACGGTGGCCGGCACCCAGCCGACGGTGGCGCAGGAAGCGGCGGAGTAACGCCGCAAAACAGCTGTCGTCCCGGGCAAGCGCAAGCGCGACCCGGGACCCATACGCAAGCGCGACCCGGGACCCATAACCACAGGACGCGGTCGTTGCGCGACGCTGTGGCAACAGCGAACTCCATCACACCATGCGGTGGTTATGGGTCCCTGCTTTCGAAAGCAGGGACGACACCGGTGATGTGGGAAGGCCGTTCTATCGCGGCGGCAGGTTATTACGCGTGCCCGGCGTCGTTGGAGAGCATGCCGGCCTCGATGCCGATCTTGCGCAGGGCCCGCGCATATTTCTCGTCGACGTCGGTGCCGAAGATCAGCTCGGGATCGGCGTCGCAATGCAGCCAGCCATTGTGCTGGATCTCGTTCTCGAGCTGGCCCGGCGCCCAGCCGGCATAGCCGAGCGCGAGGATGGCGTGCTTGGGGCCGGCGCCCTTGGCAATCGCCTTCAGGATGTCGACGGTCGCGGTCAGCGAGATGCCGTCGTCGATGTTGAGCGTCGCGTCCTGGATGTAGAAGTCGCTGGAATGCAGCACGAAGCCGCGGCCGGTGTCGACCGGGCCGCCCTTCATCACCTTCATCATCTCGGCATTCTCGGGCAGCTGGATCTGGTCCGACTTCTCGATGATGTCGAGCTGCACCAGCAGCCCCGGGAAATCGATGCTGCCGGCCGGGCGATTGACGATGATGCCCATCGCGCCTTCCGACGAATGCGCGCACATGTAGATCACGGAGCGCTCGAACCGCGGGTCGTTCATCACAGGCATCGCGATCAGCATCTGGCCATCGAGATAGCCATCATCGGTGGCGTGGGGACCGACGGCCGGGTTTCTGCCGGCGGCGGTCTTGCGAGTCTTGCCTGTTTTGCCTTCAGGGCGCATCCGCAAAGGCCTTTCCTGCTGATTTGGCATCCTGATATTGGGTGGCGGTTCTGTCAATCAACCATCGGCCGCAGTGCGGCGATGCATCACAAGCAATTCAATGGTTTGCACCGAAAGTTGCAGGTAAAGACGTCTCATGATCGTCACAGTTCCCATGCGTGCCGCATTTGGCGTTGCCGCCTTGATTTCCGTCGCATCCGTAGCCGCGGAGGTTCGCGCCGACGACGCCTCGCCGTGGCAGCAGGACACCCATTCCGCGGTGCGGTTGCTGGCGGGATCGCGCAGCGGCGCGGTGCTGCTCGGCGGCATCGCTTTCCAGTTGCAGGACGGCTGGAAAACCTACTGGAGGACGCCGGGCGATTCCGGCGTGCCGCCGCGGTTCGATTTCTCGAAGTCGGACAATGTCGATGCAGTCACGGTGATGTGGCCGGCGCCGCGCCGGTTCGACGACGGCGCGGGCGGCACCTCGCTCGGCTACAAGCATCAGGTGGTGCTGCCGCTGCGCATCGTCGCGAAGAATCCCGACAAGCCCTTGGTGCTGCGCGCCGACATCAGTTACGCGGTGTGCGAGAAGCTGTGCGTGCCGGTGGAGGCGAAGGCCGAGCTGGCGTTCGCGAGCGTCGCCTCGACCGAGGACGCTGCGCTGTCGGAAGCGCTCAACGCGGTGCCGAAGCCCGCCAATATCGGCGATCCCGCCCCGTTCACGATCCGCGACGTCAAGCGCGACGGCAACAACGTGCTGGTCGACGTCACCGCGCCGGAGAGTAAGGACCTCAGCCTGTTCGTCGAGGGGCCAACGCCGGACTGGGCGCTCCCAGTGCCCAAGCTCGTTGAGCACGCGCCGCCGGGCGTGAAGCGCTTCTCGTTCGAGCTCGACGGCCTGCCGCCCGGCGCCAAGGCGGACGGCGCCGCGCTGAAGCTGACCCTGGTCGGCGGCGACAAGAGCTACGAATTCAATATCAATTTGAACTGACGCCCGCCTCTCCTATCGTCGTCCTGGCGAAGGCCAGGACCCATATTCCGCGGCGGCTGTTCGAGGCAGGCTGGGGCCACAGCGTGCTCCCAAGCAACATTTGT
>NZ_LFLZ01000124.1 GCF_001189845.1 Bradyrhizobium tropiciagri | reverse complement strand
ACTGACTCCACCCTCGCGCTGGTGCCGGCCGATCGCCGCGCGACGTTGATCGCGAAGAAGACAGGCGGCAACGCCTACACCTTCGACGTCCGTCTGCAGGGTAACGACGAGACGGTGTTCTTCGACGTCTAGCCTGTGACCGCGCCAATCGGCACGCCAATCCAGCATTGAAGGGACGACCCGAATCCGCTGCGCGCCTTCGCCGCAGCGGATTTTGCTTGACCATGCGTGCCTGTTTATATAACAAGTAATTTATATAAAGGATATGAGATCAAGCATGGCCAACCTCGATGCCGCCTTCTCGGCGCTCTCCGATCCGACCCGCCGCGCGATCCTGGCGCGTCTCGCTCTGGGCGAGGCGACGGTCATGGAGCTGGTCGAGCCGTTCGAGCTGACCCAGCCCGCGATCTCCCGCCATCTCAAGGTGCTCGAGGGCGCCGGCCTGATCGTGCGGCGGATCGAAGGCACTAAGCGGCCGTGCCGGCTGGCGCCGACGGCGGTTGCCGAGATCGATCAATGGCTCGGCATGCTGCGCCGCGCGCTGGAAACCAATTACGACCGGCTGGACGGAGTGCTGGCCGCCATGAAGCCTGAGAAGTGAAGGTGCCCTATGAGTAAGTTGACGCTGAAGACCGAAGGCGACCGCTATATCGTCGTGACCAGGCGCTTCGTCGCGCCGCCCGAAGCGGTGTATCGCGCGCATACCGAGCCGGAGCTGTTGCAGAAATGGCTGCTCGGCCCGGAAGGTTGGTCCATGCCGGTCTGCGTCAGCGAGCTCAGGCCCGGCGGCAGGATCCGTTACGAATGGACCGACGGCAAGGGCGGCGGGTTTCACCTCACCGGCGAATACGTCGAACTCGAACCGTTCAGCCGCATCGTGCATGTCGAGCGCATGCATCTGCCCGATCCGACGCCGGACAATCATGTCGAGACCCGCTTTGCGCCTGACGGTGACGGCACCGTGATGACCATGCGGATGACGCTGCCGGATGCCGAGACGCGCGCGGCGATGCTCGCGACCGGCATGGAGCACGGCATGGAAGACAGCTATGCTCGGCTCGACCGCATGAGCTGAGCTCTGCCGATGTGAGGGACGATGCGCGACCGCTTCCTGACCGGTCTGATCGGGTATCCGATCGCGCATTCGGCGGCGCCTGCGATGCACGAGCAGGCCGCCGCCGCGCTCGGCGTTCACGCGCACTACCAGCTGATCGAGGTCAACGGCGCCGGGCGGGACGAGCTGCGTGCGATGCTCGAGGGCATCCGGCGGCTCGGCTTTGCCGGCGTCAACGTCACCTTTCCCTACAAGGAGGCGGTGGTCGATCTGCTCGATGAGCTCGCACCGGACGCGCGCGCGATCGGTGCGGTCAACACCATCGTCGTCGATGGCTCACGGCTGGTGGGGCACAACACCGATGCCACGGGCTTTGCGCGTGCGATCGAACCTCTGCTCGCCAGCGCGCCGCGCGGCCCGATCGCGCTGATCGGGGCCGGCGGCGTCGGCAAGGCGATTGCCTTCGCGCTCGCCGGCCTTGGTGTTGCTGGGCTACGCATCTTCGACGCCGATGCTGAAAAGGCTGCGCAGCTGGCGGCCCTGTTGCAAGATCATCACGCGGTTCACGCCGCCAGCGTCGAGGCCGCGGTGGACGGGGCCGCAGGTCTCGTCAACGCGACGCCGGTCGGCATGCTGCCGAGCCGCGACACGCCGGTGCCGGATACGCTGCTGCATCCGTCGATGTGGGTCGCCGACGCCGTCTACACACCGCTATGGACGCCGCTGCTGACAGCGGCCAAGGCCGGAGGCGCCTGCGTCTTGACCGGGCGCGACCTCGCGATCAACGCGGCGGCCGATGCATTCAAGCGGTTCACGGGAATGACGGCGCCGCGCGAAGCGATGGCTGCCGCGTTCGACGCTGTGATGGCGAAGCGCTAGGCGCCACCGGCGTTCTGAAACGCGGCCATCCGTTTCGAGATGGCGTCGAGGAACAACCGCACGCGCGTCGGCATCTGGCGTCCTTGCGCGAATAGCGCGCAGACCGGCGCGGGATCGCTGCGCCACTCCGGCAGCACCTGCACCAGGCGGCCGGATGCGAGATCGGGCGCGACATCGACCCAGCTCTTCATGATCAGGCCGGCGCCGTCGACGGCCCAGTCATGCGCGACCTCGCCATTATCGCAGCGCAGCTGCGACGACACCTCGATCTCGGCGGTGCGGCCGTCGCCGTGCACCATCCTCCATCGCGCCTGCGCGCCCCTGTTGTAGAGCAGGCAATTATGCTGCGTGAGATCCTCGGGCGAGGTTGGCGCGCCGTGTCGCATCACATAGCCCGGTGACGCCGCGATGATGCGGTGATTGTCGATCAGCTTGCGCATGATCAAGTCGGAGTCGCGCGGCATGCCGATGCGGATCACGACGTCGATGCGCTCGTCGATCAGCTCGACGAGACGGTCTGTGAGCATCAGCTCGACCGACATTTTCGGATAGGTCAGCGCGAGATTGCGGCAGACCGGGCTGACGTGCGCGCGGCCGAACGCGACGGTCGCGCTGACCCGCAGTACGCCCTGCGGCTCGACGCGGCCGTGTGCGAGCGCGGCCTCCGCTTCATCGACCTCGGCGAGGATGCGCTGTGCCCGGTCGAACAGTCTTTGTCCTTCCTCGGTGAGCGCGAGGTGGCGGGTGCTGCGCACGATCAGGCTGGTCTCGGTCCGCTTTTCCAGCGTCGCGAGCCGCTTGCTGACGACGCTAAGCGCCACCCCCATCTCGCGACCGGCGGCGGACAGGCTGCCTGACGTGACGATCTTCGCGAACGTGCGCAGCTCGGTGATGTCGTCCAGCATGGATTGTTTCCAATAAGTGGAAGATATGTTCAATCTACAACAGATAATACTCCAAACGGAAAGAGCATAGGTTGATTTCCATCAACACGGAGATCAGCCATGACCCACTCTTCCTCCTCGATCCAACTCAGCCGCCGCGAAACCCTCCAGGCCGTTGGCGCCGCCGGCGCCCTGGCTGCTGCCGGGCTCAGTGCCGCGGCCCAACCGGCCAACGCTGCATCCGAGACCCAAGCCCCGCCCAATGGCGGCGGCTTCTGGCCCAACGGCGCACGCCTTGCGGTCAGCCTGTCCCTCATGTTCGAGGGCGGCGGCCAGCCGATTTCCGGCGCCGGCGGCGTCATCCCGGATCCGATCGAGAAGGGGGTGCCCGATCTGCCGACCAACGCGTTCTTCGCCTACGGCCACTATGAAGGCATCCCGCGCATCCTCGACCTGATGGACAAGCACGGCATCAAGTTGTCGTCCTTCATGATCGGCAAGGCGGTCGAGACCTCGCCCGATATCGCCAGGGAGATCGTGCGCCGCGGCCATGAGGCGGCTGCGCATGGCCGGATCTGGAGCAACTCGTATCAGCTGCCGAAGGATCAGGAGAAGCGCTTCATCGCCGACAGCGTCGAGACGATCCAGAAGATCACGGGACAAACCCCGATCGGCTGGAACGCGTACTGGATGCGCAACTCGGTGCACATCCTGGAAACGCTGCAGGACCTCGGCTTCCTCTATCATATCGACGAGCCGAGCCATGACGAGCCCTTCATCGTGCCGGTGCGCGGCAAGGATTTCGTCACCGTGCCCTACACGATGCACATGAACGACATCGTCTCCTTCCCGTTCCAGGGTTGGAATCCGGCCGCCTACGAGCAGGCGCTGAAGGACGAGTTCGACCAGCTGTATGAGGAGGGCGCAAAGCGCCGTCGGATGATGGTGATCAGCCTGCACGATCGCATCTCCGGCCATGCCGGCCGCGCGCGGGTGCTCGATCGCTTCCTGTCCTACGCCAAGAGCAAGGGCGATGTCTGGTTCGCACGCAAGGACGAGATCGCCCGCTATGCGCTCGCCAATCGCGCCAACACGCAGGTGATCCAGCGCGGCGCGCCCAGCGTGACCGGCCTGCCCGGACCAACGGCCTGACCGCGGGAGGCATCGATGCTCGACCACGTCACCCTGCGTACCAAGGATCTGGAAGGCACCCGTGCCTTCCTGGAAAATCTGCTGGACGTGAAGCCGGGCTATCGCCCCGGCTTCGCCTTCCCCGGCTACTGGCTCTATGCCGACGGGGAGCCGGTGGTGCATCTGGTCCCGGGCGAGGGCACTCCCAACGATCCACGCGGCGAAACCATCGATCATGTCGGCTTCCGCCTCGAAGGCTATGAGGCCTATCGCCACAAGATCGAGACGCTCGCCATTCCCTATTCCACCATGGACCTGCCGGAGCTCGGCGAGCGCCGGTTGTTCGTCCGCACGCCGACAGGCATCCTGCTCGAACTGGTGTTTCGCGAGCGCAATGCCGCAACGAGGAGCAAAGACAATGCGTAATATCTTGGCCGCCACAGCGCTTGCAATGGGCGTGCTGCTCGCGGCGCCCGCACGTGCCGACGAGGTGAAGATCGACGATCTCGTCGTCGCGACCGCGGTTCCGGCGGCCGAACGCGATGCCACGATCAGCGCGGCGAAGGCGTTCTATCAGTTCTGGAACAGCGGCGACGAGGCTGTGCTCAAGGCCGCGATATCAGACAAGTTCATCGATCACACCCTGCCGGCCGGCCGCCCGCAAGGGCCGCAGGGCCCGGCCTTTGCCTCGAAGAATTTTCGTGGTGCAGTGCCGGATCTCTCGGTCGAAGTGGTCAAGATGATCGTGGCCGTCGATTACGTCACCGTGCACATGCAGTTCCGCGGGCATTTCACCGGCAGCTTCGGTACGACCAAGGGCAGCGGCCAGGCGATCGACTTCATCGCCACCGATCTGCTCAAGGTCACCGGCGGCCGTGTCACCGACAATTGGCATATCGAGGACAACCTGACCCTGCTCTCCAAGATGGGCGTCGCCAAGCTCACGCAATGATCGGAGGGCGGCAGGCGCTTTTCTGCCGCCGCATGCATCGACCGGCTGCGCTGCTCGGCTATGATGGGTGCCAACCCCGCGACCTCAGAGGCATCCTCAGATGACAAAAATCAGGATCGGTCTGGCCGGCTGTGGCTTCGTATCGGAGCTGCACATGTACGCGTACCGGCGCGTCTATGGCGTCGATGTCGAGGTGAGGGCGGTCGCGGCGCGCGGTGATCATGTCATCGAGTTCGCGCGCAAGCACACAATTCCCAATGCCTATCGCAGCTTTGCCGAGCTCATCGCCGACCGCGAGCTCGATGTCATCGACATCTGCACGCCGCCCAATCTGCATGCCGCGATGATCGTCGAGGCGATGCAGGCCGGCAAGCACGTGATCTGCGAGAAGCCGTTCAGCGGCTATTTCGGCCGCGATGGCGACAGAGCGCCGATCGGCAAACACGTGCCGAAGGCGCTGATGTACCAGCGCGTGATGGAGGAGATGGAGACAACGCGCGCCGCGATCGAGAAGACCGGCAGGCTGTTCATGTATGCCGAGGACTGGATCTACGCGCCGGCGGTGACCAAGATCGCGGAGATCATCCGCGCGACGCGCGACAAGATCCTGTTCATGAAGGGCGAGGAGAGCCATTCCGGCTCGCACGCCGGGCACGCCGCAGAGTGGGCGATGACCGGCGGCGGCTCGCTGATCCGGATGGGCTGCCATCCCTTGTCGGCCGTGCTCTATCTCAAGCAGGTCGAGGCCAAGGCCCGCGGCGAGACCATCACCGTCGCTGGAGTCACCTGCGACGTCGGCAACGTCACGGCCGCCCTCAAGCCGGAGGAGCGCGCCTACATCAAGGCCAATCCGGTCGACGTCGAGGATTGGGGCACGCTGACCGCGACCTTCTCCGACGGTACCAAGGCGACGGTGTTCTCCGGCGACATGATCATGGGCGGCGTCCGCAATTTGATCGAGACCTACACGAGCGGCGGCTCATTGTTCGCCAACATCACCCCGAACACGCATCTGACCAGCTACCAGACCTCAGAGGAGAAGCTCGCGAGCGTCTACATCACCGAGAAGGTCGATCGCAAAACCGGCTGGCAATATGTCTGCCTCGAGGAGGAATGGACCCGCGGGTACTTGCAGGAGATCCAGGACTTCATGGAATGCGTCGCGACCGGCCGGCAACCGCTCGCCGATCTCGCGCTGGCGTATGAGACGACGAAGGTGAACTACGCAGGGTATTGGTCGGCGGACGAGGGGCGGCGGGTGGTGCTGTAGGTTGCCGGCAACAGCGAGATCGCCGTCGTCTCGTCCGCGCTTATTGTGCCCGACCCGTCATCCTGAGGTGCGAGCCCTTGCGAGCCTCGAAGGATGAATCGGCCACCAGCCGGGCCGTCGATCCTTCGAGGCTCGCCGAAGAGGCTCGCACCTCAGGATGACGGGGACGGACAACCGCAACTGGTACGCCCTACGCCCCGTACACCGATCCCTTCGGCAGCGGGAATACCGGGTCCTGCGTCCTTATATTCGTCGGCCACACCACGGTGATGCGCTCGCCGGCGTTCTGCATCACGACCGGGGTCGAGCGCTCGTTCTGGCCGGACATCGGCGTGCCCGGCGGATAGAACTTCACGCCATAGCCCTGGATGGTGCCGCCCGGCGGGATGTCGACATCGAGCGCCGCCTTGCGGATCGCCTCGGGATCGAAGCCGCCATATTTCTCCTTGGCGACCGGCAGCACGTTGTTGAGCAGGATCCAGGTCTGGTTGAAACCCATCGAGCAGTGCGGCGGCACTTCGGTGGCGCTGGTCTTCTCGCGGTAGCGCGCGACCATGGTCTTCGTGAGATCGCCGACCCCGGGCGCCAGCTTGGCGGGATCGAGCAGCTGCGCCGGCACGGGGTCGATGTTGCAGAAATTGTCGATGTCGGCGCCGAAGGTCGCGCGCAGCTTGTCGAGCTGGCTGTAGCCGGCGCCGGCGCCGAACAGCATCTTGAATTTTAGCCCGCTCTCGCGCGCCTGGCGCAGGAACAGCGTGATGTCGGGGTTGTAGCCGGCATGCGAGATGATGTCGGCCTTGGCGCGCTTCAGCTTGGTCACCAGCACCGAGAGGTCGGGCGCGGAGGCCGAATAGCCTTCCTTGAGCACGACCTGCAGCCCGGCTTCCTTCGCGAAGGTCTCATCAGCGGCGGCGACGCCGACGCCGTAGGGCCCGTCCTCATGGATCAGCGCCACCTTGACGTCCTTCGGCTCCATGCCGAGCCTGGCCTTGGCGTGCTCGCCGAGGAAGCCGCCAAAGGCCTGGCCGTATTGGTCGGAATGGATCTGCGCGCGGAACACGTATTGCAGATTCTTGTCCTTGAACACTGCGGTCGAGACCGCGGTCGTGATCCAGAGGATGCGCTTCTGCTGCTCGACCTTGGCGGCGAGCGGCACCGCGTGCGAGCTCGCGAACACGCCGTTGAGGATGTCGACCTTCTCCTGGTCGATCAGGCGATTGGCCTCGTTGATCGCGACATCGGGCTTGCTCTGGGAATCGACGTTGACCGGTGCGATCTTGTATTTGCCGCCGACGCCGCCCTTCTCGTTGACGAGATCGATCGCGATCTGGGTGCCGATCGAGGAGGCGACCGAGCCGCCGGCGGCGAACGGACCGGTCAGGTCGTAGATCACACCGATCCGGACCGTCTCGGCCTGCGCCTGCGCGCGTGTCCAATCGAAGCTGAAAGCAGCGGCGGCAGCCGCTGAAGTCTTCAGCAGCGTCCTGCGTGAAGTCGGCATCGCGTCCTCCCCTGAAACCGTCAGTTGTGTGACGGGTATTATTTTCGGGGAGTATTGGGAGGGGAGGTTGGAAAGTCAACGCGATTGCGAGCGCAGTGTCTTGCGCTTTGGTCGAGTGCGCTTTGAGTTTGCAGTCAAGAAATGTGAGAGCGGTTTCACCCTCCCCTGGAGGGGGAGGGTCGGCTCACATTGAGCGAAGCGAAATGTGTGCCGGGGTGGGGTGATCTCTCAACACGGGCACTGCTGGACGTGGAGAGACCGCCACCCCACCCCGCTGCGCATTCCGCTTCGCTGCATGCGCAACGACCCTCCCCCTCCAGGGCAGGGTGGGGACGTTACTCCATCACCGCGGCATGGTCCGACGGTGCCGACTGCGCGCGCAGCGCGGCCTTGGTCGAGCCGATCATCAGCGCGAGCGGGATCGAGACCAGGATGAAGATCATCACCAGCTGGTAGTCGTGCGAGAACGCGATGATCTGCGACTGCGCCGCCACCATCCTGTCGGCCATCGCGCGGCCGGCATCGGTGTTGAGGTTCATCATGCCTGATACGTCGGGCATCTGCAGCGCGTGGTTGAACGGATTGATCTGCTCCGACAGTTTTGCGTAGATCCGCCGTCCGCCTTCCGTCAGCTGCGCGATCACGATCGAGATGCCGACCGAGCTCGCGACGTTGCGCAGCAGCGTCAGCATCGAGGTGCCGTCGGTGCGCAGCTGGTTCGGCAGCGTCAGGAACGCCACCGTCGACAGCGGCACGAACACAAGCCCGAAGCCGAAACCCTGGATCACGCTGACGACGATGATCTCGTTCGCCTGGGTCATGTCGGTCCAGCCGGTCATCTGGAACAGCGAGGCCGCGGTCAGCCCGAGGCCGGAGATGATCAGCGTGCGCGCCTCGATGTAGCGCATCAGGCGGCCGACCAGCATCATCGCGACGAAGGTGCCGAAGCCGCGGCTCGCCAGCAGCAGGCCCGCGGTGATGATCGGGTAGCCGACCACGTTCTGCAAGTAAGGCGAGGACAGCGCCATCGTCGAGTACAGCACGAGGCCCATCACCGTCATGAACACGCAGCCGCCGAGGAAGTTCTTGTCCTTGAACAGCGCGAACTGGATGAACGGCCGGCTGGTGGTCAGCGAATGGGCGAAGAAATAGTAGAAGCCGATCGCCGAGATGATGAATTCGATCATGATCTCGTTGGATTCCAGCCAGCCGAGCTGCTCGCCGCGGTCGAGCGCCAGCTGCAGCGAGCCGATCGCGACCGCGAGCGCGCCGAAGCCGAACCAGTCGAAGCGCAGGTTGAGGTCCTGCTTGGTCTCGTCCATGAACACCGCAAGGCCGAGCACGGTGATCGCGCCGAACGGCAAATTGACGAAGAACACCCAGTGCCAGGAATAGGTCTCGGTCAGCCAGGCGCCGAGCGAGGGGCCCATGATCGGGCCCATCATCACGCCCATGCCCCAGATCGACATCGCCTTGGCGCGCTCATGCAGCGCATAGGAATCCAGCATCACGGCCTGCGACAGCGGCACGAGCGCGGCGCCGAACACTCCCTGCAACAGGCGGAACAGCACCATCTGGTTGATGTCCTGCGCGAGGCCGCACAGCACCGAGGCGATGGTGAAGCCGGCCGAGCAGATGATGAAGATGCGCTTGCGGCCGTAGCGATTGGCGATCCAGCCGACCGGCGCGGTCATGATCGCGGCTGCGACGATGTAGGAGGTCAGCACCCAGTTGATCTGGTCCTGCGAGGCCGACAGCGAACCCTGCATATAGGGCAGCGCGACGTTGGCGATCGTGGTGTCGAGCGCCTGCATGATCGTCGCGGTCATCGCGCAGATCGTCACCATGTTCCGGCGCATGCCGGGTACGGCGGATGGTGACGGTGCGTTCATTCAGTTCAGTCCTGTTCGCTGATTGCAGCGGGAATCACCTCTCCCCATCGGGGAGAGGTCGCGCCGAAGGCGCGGGTGAGGGGGATCAGGTTCCACGAGAGAGCGTAACCTCACCCGGATTGCATCTGACGATGCAATCCGACCTCTCCCACAAGGGGAGAGGTGGTACGCTGGGCTTCGATCTTGCTCCATCTCAGTCCTGGTGATCCGGGTGCGCCGAGGCCGAGCGCAGCCCGAGCAGGCCGGCCAGCGTGCGGCGGTGGTTGGTGTCGATCGTGGCGTAGACGCTCATGCCGGCCTTCAGCTTCTTCACGAACGGATCGTTCTCGTCGAAGTAGATCCGCACCGGCACGCGCTGCACCACCTTGACGAAATTGCCGGTGGCGTTCTGCGGCGGCAGGATCGCGAACTGCGCGCCGGTGCCCGGCGACAGCGAGCCGATCTTGCCCTTGAATTCGTGGTTCGGGAACGCGTCGACGTCGAGCGTCACCGGCTGGCCGACCGCGACATAGGTGAAGTCGCTTTCCTTCGGATTGGCATCGACCCAGGGATGGTCGACGTCGATCACCGAGAACACCGGCGCGCCCGCGGTGACGAAGCGGCCGAGCTGGATCTGGTCCACCTGGGTCGCGACGCCGTCCATCGGCGCGCGCAGCACGGTGTGGTCGAGGTTGCGCTGCGCGTCGTCGAGCTTCGCCTTGGCCTGGGCGTAGGGCGGGAATTTCTCGATCGGCAGCTCGACATCGCCGAGCAGCTGCGTCTTGTCCTTGGAGATCTGCTGCTTGATGTATTGCGCGAGGCTCTCGGCGGTCACTTGCGCGTTGGCGGCGTTGTCGAGGTCGAGCTGCGAGCCGAAATTCTGCTTGGCGAGCGTCGATTTGCGATCGACGTCGCGCTTCTTCAATTCGATGCTCTGCTGGGCGAATTCCAGCATCCTGGTATTGATCTTGATGTTGTCGACCAGATTGTCATAGGTGGTCCGGGTCTGGTCGAGCGCCGCCTTCGCCTGGTCGACCGCGAGGCGGAACGGCACCGGGTCGATCTCGAACAGCTCGTCGCCCTTCCTGACGTGCTGGCCTTCCCTGACGACGATCTTGTCGATCTTGCCGGAGATTTCCGGCGTGATCAGCACCTTCTGCGCGCCGACATAGGCGTCGTCGGTGCCGACATAGCGGCCGCCATTGAGATAGAACATGCCGCCGGCGATCACAGCCACGATCGGCAGCACGACGAGCAGCAGCACGCGGCGATAGCGCCGCAGCCCTGCCATCAGGCGACGGCGCGGCTCGCGGCTGGCCTTGCCGGCCGGCGCCGATACGCCCGGATTGCTCTTCTGCTCGGGGGCGAGTTTGAGGACGGGTTCAGCCATAGCGCTGTTCCTTTCGGGAGGGCTCGCCGGCTGGGCTTTGGATGGCATTGCGAACGTTTTCCTTGATCGATTCCAATTGAGTGAGCAGGCGGTGCGCGTCTGCGGGGCTAATGCCCTCGAGCGCGGTCGCGGTGAGTTCGGAGCGCAGGCCTGCGAGCTTCCCGAGCAGCGGGCGCGCGGCCTTCTTCAGATAGAGGCGGTTGACGCGGCGGTCGTTCTCGTCGCTGCGGCGCTCGATCCAGCCATTGTCGCAGAGCTTGTCGATCAGCCGCGTCAGCGTGATCGGCTGCACCTCGAGCAGCTCGGCGAGCTCGGTCTGCTTCAGCCCTTCCTGGCGTTCCACCTTGGACAGGACCGCCCATTGCGCGCGGGTGATGCCGTAGCGCGCGGCCTCCTTGTCCGCATAGACGCGGATCAGCCGGAACAATTCGCCCAGCGTAAACATGAAGTTCGCGTCCACGGAACCGCGCATCAATGTCATCTCCATAAGCTTGGGATATAATAAGCTTGCTTATGAATTCTGCACATCGGGTTAACGGAGGGCTGCTCCGCATTGCGCACATGGCTGCATGGCGGCGCCGGACCGGGTCCGGGCCGGGCTATGGGAACGGGCGCAAAAATGCTACATATCGAGGCAATGAGCCTGGCCAAGCCGACCTTTCCCGCCCCCGACCACGATCACGGCCGCTGCGCCGCGGACGCGATGGCGCATGCCGAGCAGGTTTGTGCGCGCCGCGGGCAGAAATTCACCCCGATCCGGCGCCAGGTGCTGCAGGCTCTGCTGTCGAGCCACCGCCCGCTCGGCGCCTATGAGGTGATCGACGAGCTGGCCAAGACCATGCCGCGCCCGGCACCGATTACCGTCTACCGCGCGCTCGACTTCCTGATGGAGAACGGCCTCGTGCACCGCATCGAGAGCCGCAACGCCTTCCTCGCCTGCGCCCACGACCATGACGAGACCTCGATGGTGGCGTTCTTGATCTGCGACCATTGCGGCTCGGTCGGCGAGATCCCGGCCGCCCCCGTCGCGCAAAGCCTGACCGCCGCAGCGCGGGCATCGGGTTTCATCCCGAAGCTTTCGGTGGTCGAGATCGCCGGCACCTGCGCGCATTGCCAGAAATGATTGTCGCCAAGATATTCCGAAGTCTTTCCCCGTCATTGCGAGCGGAGCGAAGCAATCCATCTCCCCGCTTGCTGAGGCATGGATTGCTTCGTCGCTCCGCTCCTCGCAATGACGGCCTAAATCGAGACTGAAACAGAACAACACGGCAGCAAGCCGGCCCGCGAGGAAACATGTCGACCCAAGCGATCTCTGCCACCGTCACGAGGCCCGCCAGCGTCGGCCACGGGCTGCCGCCCGGCGCCATCGCATTGATGCTGATGCTGTGCGTGAGCTGGGGCTTCAACCAGCTTGCGGTCAAGCTCGCGCTGCCCGACGTGCCGCCGATGCTGCAGGCGTTGATCCGCTCCTCGGGCGCGCTGCCGGTCATGCTGATCGTCGGCCATTTGCGCGGCGTCAAATTCTTCGAGCGCGACGGCACGCTGGTGCCCGGCATCATCGCCGGGCTGATGTTCGGCTGCGAGTTCGTGCTGATCTTCACTGGTCTCGTCTTCACCTCGGCCTCGCGCGCCTCGGTGTTCCTCTACACCGCGCCGTTCTTCGTCGCGCTCGGCTCGCACCAGTTTCTCGGCGAGCGCCTGTCGACCGTGCAATGGAGTGGGCTGGCGCTGAGCTTTGCCGGCGTCGCGCTCGCGATCGGCGTGCCGCAACCCAATGTCGATGCCAAGGTGCTGCTCGGCGACCTCATGGTGGTCGGCGGCGGCGCGCTGTGGGCGGCGACCACGCTGGTCGCCAAGGGCACGCAGCTGCGCAAGGCCGCGCCGGAAAAGGCGCTCGGCTATCAGGTCGCGATCTCGATCCCGATCCTCGGCCTCGCGGCCTGGATCGCAGGCGAGCGCATCGAGCACGTGCCGAGCGCGCTGTCGATCTCGCTGCTCGCCTATCAGGCGGTCTGGGTGGTCGGCTGCACCTTCGTGATCTGGTTTGCGATGGTGAAGACCTATTCGGCGAGCAAGCTCTCGGCCTTCACCTTCGTCACGCCGCTGTTCGGTGTCGTCGCGGCCTATTTCGTCATGCACGACACGCTGACCCCAGTGTTCGGCGTCGCGGCGTTGTTCGTGATCGCAGGCCTCTATCTCGTCAACAAGCCGGATCCGAAGGTGACGCCGGATCCGAACGTGCCGGCGTGATTGGAGCGAGCGTCGAGCAAGGGCGGATTGGCGCAGCTTCATTCGCTGGCTTGTGTCGGCAAAACAAGCCCGTGGTCCGGTGTTGATTTGGGTCAAAAGTACCCCCTATATTCCGTGAAGTCTCTCATGCGAGGGAAGCCGAGGAGGCACGCCGATGCCCGTCGATGCCGCTGATGCAATCGAAGCCGGAATCCGGTCCGCGTTCACCGCATATTCCAAAGAGGACGATCCGGATTGGCGGAGTGCGTGCTGGATCAAGCCGGATGAGTGCTCCCATCTGGCAAAGAACATTTTGAAGGAATTGGCGGCGAGAGGCTTCGAGATCGTCAAGAAGCCGGCCTAGCTGCGCGCCCTTGCGGCAAACATTCAGCGTCGTCCTGGCGAAAGCCAGGACCCATTACCCCGAATGCGTATTGCTTGAGCGATCCAGGGCCGCAATCCCGTTCATCCCCAAATGCGGT
>NZ_LFLZ01000123.1 GCF_001189845.1 Bradyrhizobium tropiciagri | reverse complement strand
CTGCTTCCACGAGTGCCGGGCGCCGTGAGACCTGTACCCCCTCACCCGGATCGCATCTCGCGATGCGATCGACCTCTCCCCGCAAGCGGGGCGAGGTGAAGAACAGCGAGAGCCCTACTCCGTCATCGGCTCGCCGGAGAGGTCCCAATCCTTGCCGTTGAAGATAGAGACGTAGAGCGTCTTCATCGGCGTGTAGTCGTCGGGCGTATAGCTGTAATTGATGCCGTCGAGGAAATAGGGCGAGTGGAAACCGGCCAGCGTGGTGGCGTGCTTCAGCACGTTGGCGCGGGTCAGGTCGTCGCCGCAGCGGCGCAGGATTTCGCCCATCGTTGCCGCCTGGCCGTAGCCGGCGAAGGCGATGGTGTTGTCGGGGTCGATGTTCGGCAGGTACTTCTTGCGTAGCTCCTCGAACGCGACCACATCCGGATCCTTCTCGTAGCGCGGCACGCCGACTTCCTTGTTGTAGCGGATCGCGACGATGTCCTTGGCATTCTCGAGCCCCGCGGCGGTCAGGATCGAACGGCCGGTCGAGCCCGCCGACAACAGCTGCAGCGGCTTCCAGCCGAGTTCGGCGACCTTGCGGATCGACTGCGACGTCGCCTTGCCTGTCGTGATGTTGTAGAACACGTCGGCGCCCGACTTCGAGAGATTGATGAGCTGGGAATCGACCGTCGGATCGGTGAGATCGTAGGTCTGCTCCATGATCACCTGTGCCTTGCCGCCGGCATCGGCCAGCACCTTCTTGAATGGGCCCAGGAAGTCGCGGCCGAAATCATCGTTCTGATAGAGGATGCCGATCTTGGCGTTCGGCTTCACACTGACGACGTGCTTGGCGAGGATGCGCGCCTCGGTCGGATAGAGCGGCAGGCCCGCCATGGTCCATTTGTAGGTCTTCGGGTCGTTCCACTTCGAGGCGCCGGTGTTCAACAGCAACTGGGGCACGCCCTTGGAATTGAGATATTTGTGCACGGCAGTCTGCGGTGCGGTGCCGAGCGAGCCGTAGAGCGCCAGCACCTCCTCCTGCTCGACCAGGCGGCGCGTCGCCTCGACGCATTTCGGCGCGCTGTAGGCGTCGTCCATGGTGAGGAATTTCACCTTGCGGCCATTGATGCCGCCGTTGTCGTTCAGCATCTGGAAATAGGCTTCGCCGACGCGGCCGAGCACACCATAGAGCGAGCCCGGGCCGGAATGCGGCACGGTCTGGCCGAGCTTGATCTCGGTGTCGCTCGCACCCGGATCGTATTTCTTGTCGGCGGCCCGGACGAACGGCGCGGGCAGCACGGACGCCGCGATGACGGATAATGCAGTGGCGCCGAATTCGCGCCGGGTATGTTTTTTCATTGTTTCTCTCCCTGAGGCGAAAGCTCTCTCGCATTCCGCCCAGCGCCGGGCAAGCGCGAAGTCACGGCTGTGTGGCGCAATGCCGCGTCACGGCAAATGCCGTAGCGTGTAGACTCAAGTTTTGCGCGTGAGATTGTGTGGGATCTCGCTCTTATCCTCCCCTGGAGGGGGAGGATCGGTTCGCATGTAATGCGAACCGAGGTGGGGTGAAGGTCTCTCCACGTCGGCACTGCCCGTGTTGAGAGATCACCCCACCCCGGCTCTCATTTCGCTTCGCTCAATGTGAGCCGACCCTCCCCCTCCAGGGGAGGGCGAGAAGCGTCACGGCTTCACGGCGACGGCGACGAGCCCGGGTGCCGGGATATTGTCTTCATTGCGCGCCGAGAGATCGTCGAGCAATGCCAATGTCAGCCCCACGGCGGCGACGGAGGCGCGCACGTAAGCCGCACTGTGGGCGTAGCGCAGCCCCTCGCCGAGGATGACGCCCTCGCCGTCATGGGTCTCGGCCGTGAAGGCGAGCACGCCACCCGCGACCAGCACACGCTTGGCCTCGGCGAGCACCGGCGCGAGATCGGGGACATAGACCATCGCATCCGCAGCAAGGATCAATTCGGCGCTGGCGTCCGGCTTGCCGGAAATCCCCTGCAGCATGTCGTCGACCTCGAGCTCGGCATAAAGTCCGGTAGCGCGCGCCTTGTCGATCATGCGCGGCGACAGGTCGATGCCGATGAACCGGTCGACATGCTGCGCGAACGCGCCGGCCGCCAGGCCAGTGCCGCAACCGAGATCGATCGCGCGTTTGAAGAAGGCCGGCTTCTTCGCAGCAGCGCGCACCGACAGCACCGCCTTGAACAGCAGCGCCGGGCCGCGATAGCCGAGATCGCCGACCAGCGCCGCCTCGAAGCGCGGCGCATATTGATCGAACAGCGTCTGCACATAGCCTGGCGGCATCGAAGCGATCGGCTCGACGCCGAGTTGCATCAGGTGCAGGCCGGCGCCATGACGGTCTTCGGGATCGGCATCGCGCGCGGCGCGGAAGGCTGCGATCGCGGCCTCGCGCTGGCCGAGCTCGAGGCGGATCTTGCCGAGCGTGTACCAGGCCGACGTGAATTTCGGCACCAGCTCGATCGCCTGTTCGAGCAGCTCGGCGGCAGCCGGCAGGTCGCCCTTCAACTGCAGGTCGCGTGCGAACTCGTAGCGGCGGTCGGCAACGAGGTCGCCGGAGGACAGAAACAGGCGCGGGGCCATTTTCTCTAAGGAACCAATCTCGTCTTAAGGATCCTGGCCGGGTGGCCATCCATCAAAGCACGGACTTTTTCCGGAGATGGATGCGCGGGTCAAGCCCGCGCATGACGATTAGATATCGTGGAATTGATGCCTATATGTGCGGCATGCGCCCGCAAGACATCCTGATGCCCGTCCCGGCCGGGCTTTGCTGCAAGCCCGGCGGCTTCCACATCGATCCTGTCAGGCCGGTCGAGCGGGCACTGATCACCCATGGCCATTCCGACCATGCGCGGGCGGGCCATGGCGCCGTGCTCGCGACCCAGGAAACCCTCGACATGATGCGGCTGCGCTATGGCGAGAATTTCGCCGGCTCCGTGCAGGCCGTCGCCTATGGCGAGGAGATCAGGCTCGGCGACGTCACGGTGTCGTTTCATCCCGCCGGGCATGTGCTGGGCTCCGCCCAGATCTCCGTCACCTGCAAGGACAGGCGCATCGTCGCCTCCGGCGACTACAAGGATGCGCGCGATCCGACCTGCGCACCGTTCGAGCTGGTGCCCTGCGACGTCTTCATCACGGAGGCGACCTTTGGCCTGCCGGTGTTCCGCCATGGCGACGCCGCCGGCGAAGTGAACAAGCTGCTGGCATCTGCAAAACTGTTTCCGGAGCGCGCGCACCTGGTCGGCGCCTATTCGCTCGGCAAGGCACAACGCGTGATCGCGCTGCTGCGCGAGGCCGGCTACGACGCGCCGATCTACCTGCACGGCGCGATGGAGAAGATCACCTATTACTATCAGGAGCGCGGCATTGCGCTCGGCGAGCTCCGGCCGGTGCGCGGCATGAAGAAGGCCGAGCTTGCCGGCACCATCACGCTGGCACCGCCGAGCGCGACATCAGACGTCTGGACGCGGCGCTTCCCCGATCCGGTCACGGCTTTTGCCTCGGGCTGGATGCGCGTGCGCGCCCGCGCGCGACAAGGCGGCATCGAGCTGCCGCTGGTGATCTCGGATCATGCCGATTGGGACGGGCTGACGGCGACGATCGCGGCCACCGGTGCCGGCGAGATCTGGGTCACCCACGGCCAGGAAGACGCGCTGGTGCATTGGTGCAAGAGCAAGGGCCTTGCCGCGCGGCCGCTCGATCTGGTCGGCTATGGCGACGAGGACGAAGGCGAGGCTGCGGCGGTGACCGACGAAGGCGAGGCGCAGCCCGGCGGCGAGAGCCAGCCCGCCGGCGAGGCCAAGAAGCCATGAACCGCTTTGCCGAGTTGCTCGACCGCCTCGCCTACGAGCCCGGTCGCAACAACAAGATCAGGCTGCTGGTCGGCTATTTCCGCGAGACCGAGGACCCCGACCGCGGCTACGCGCTGGCGGCGCTGACAGGCGCACTGTCGTTCAAGCACGCCAAGCCTGGCTTGATCCGCGACCTGATCACCGAACGCACCGACCCGGTGCTGTTCGGCTATTCCTATGATTACGTCGGCGATCTCTCGGAGACGGTTGCGCTGATGTGGCCGAAATCTTCCAGTGCGCATCACAACGAGTCTTTCCGGGGCCACCCCTCTCCCCAACCCTCCCCCACAAGGGGGGAGGGAGCCCAACCGGCGTGCTCACCTCACAACGATGTTGAAGGAATTGACGTCAGTGAGGGACGTACCGCTGGGCAGACTCCCTCACCCCTTGTGGGGGAGGGTTGGGGAGAGGGGTACCGCGGGCGAGATCGCAGTGAGATTCCACGCACCCACAACAACCCGCCTCCGCCGACACTGACCGATGTCGTCACCACGCTGCGCACGCTCGGCAAGGCCGAGCTGCCGGCGCAGCTGGCGCGCTGGCTGGACGAGCTCGACGAGACCGGACGCTGGGCGTTGTTGAAGCTCGTCACCGGTGCGATGCGGATCGGGATCTCGGCGCGGCTGGCGAAGACTGCGGCAGCGGCGCTCGGCGAGAAGGATCCGCACGAGATCGAGCTGATGTGGCCCGGCCTGTCACCGCCCTATCTCGAATTGTTCGCCTGGCTCGAAGGCCGCGGCGACAAGCCGGTCAACCGCGACCCGACGCCGTTCCGTCCGGTGATGCTGGCGCATGCGATCGAGGATACGGACTTTGCCAATCTCGCCGCCGCCGATTTCAGCGCGGAATGGAAGTGGGACGGCATCCGCGTGCAGGCTGTCGCCGGCCGCGACGCGCGCGGTCACATCCAGGCGCGGCTCTATTCGCGCACCGGCGAGGACATCACCGGCAGCTTCCCCGACCTCGTGCCGTCGCTGCACCTGCCCGGCGCGATCGACGGCGAATTGCTGGTGCTGCGCGACGGCCGCGTGCAGACCTTCAACGTGTTGCAGCAGCGGCTGAACCGCAAAGTCGTCTCGCCGAAGCTGATCAAGGAATTTCCGATCCACCTGCGCGCCTACGACCTGCTCGGTGACGACGAGAACGATCTGCGCGAGCTGCCGTTCGCTGAACGGCGCGCGCATCTCGAAGCCTTCGTCGCCAAGCTCGGCGATCCTCGCATCGATCTGTCGCCGACAGTCTCGTTCGCGAGCTGGGAAGAGCTCGCCGCGGCGCGCGCCGATCCGAAGAGCGCCGGCGCCGGCGACGATGCCGACGCGGTCGAAGGCGTCATGCTGAAGCGGCGCGACGCGCCCTATCTGCCGGGGCGGCCGAAAGGCCCGTGGTGGAAATGGAAGCGTGATCCGCACATCATCGATGCGGTCTTGATGTATGCGCAGCGCGGCCACGGCAAGCGCTCGTCCTATTACTCCGATTACACGTTCGGGGTCTGGACCCGCGGCGAGGCCGGCGACGAGCTGGTGCCGGTCGGCAAGGCCTATTTCGGTTTCACCGACGAGGAGCTGTTGCAGATCGACCGCTTCGTCCGCCGCAACACCACCGAGAAGTTCGGTCCGGTGCGGCATGTCGTGCACGAGCCGGATCAAGGGCTGGTGCTGGAAGTCGCCTTCGAGGGCCTGCAGCGCTCGCCGCGGCACAAATCCGGCGTCGCGATGCGCTTTCCCCGCATCAGCCGGCTGCGCTGGGACAAACCGCCGCGCGAAGCCGACCGGCTGGAGACACTTGAACGGATGTTAATCTCCATGACAGGAAGTTAAACCCGCAAGCCGCATGGCAGCCATTGATCGCGCCCCGCGGGTTTCCCATGTGCATCGCCGTGACCTATAATGCGCGGGCGATTCCGCCAGGAGACGATGATGCCAGACAACATCCGGGACTTGCCGGCCGGCCACAGCGACGGCCTGTACCGCTTTCTCGGCGGATCGCCGCTGTCGGTGGCGTTCCGGCTGATCCTGCTCTCGATCCTGGTCGGCGTCGTGCTTGCCGCGATCGGCCTCGACCCGTGGAACATTCTCTACAGCATCCGCCGACTGTTCCAGAGCCTCTGGGATTTCGGCTTCGACGCGATCAACTGGGCCTGGCGCTACTTCCTGCTTGGCGCCGTGATCGTGATCCCGATCTGGCTGCTGTCGCGGCTGTTCGGCGCGCCGCGCGGCCGCTGATCAATAGGAGAGCTCGCAGCCGATGCAATTGCAATTTGTCGGCTGCGGCGATGCATTCGGCTCCGGCGGCCGCTTCAACACGTGCTTCCATGTCAGCGGTATCAGCGTCAATTTCCTGATCGATTGCGGCGCCTCCTCGCTGCCGGCGCTGAAGCGGCTCGAGATCGATCGCGATGCGATCGACCTGATCCTGATCACGCATTTCCATGGCGACCATTTCGCTGGCCTGCCGTTCTTCCTGCTCGACGCGCAGTTCTCGCGCCGCACCCGGCCGCTGGTGATCGCAGGTCCCGAAGGCATCGAAACAAAATTGCCTGCGGTGATGGAGGTGATGTTCGAGCATTCCTCCAGGACTAAACAGCGCTTCGACCTGTCGGTCGTCACGCTCACGCCGCAGGAGCGGCGCAGCTTCGGCGAGGTGACCGTGACGCCCTACCCGGTGGTGCATGGCGAATCCGGCGGACCGTTTCTCGCCTATCGCGTCGAGGCGGAAGGCCGCACCGTCTGCTACAGCGCCGACACCGAGTGGACCGACACGCTGATCCCGGCGGCGCAAAACGCCGACCTCTTCATTGCGGAAGCGTATACGTACGAGAAATTGGTCAAGAACCATCTCAGCCTGAAAGCGCTGGAAGCGCATTTGCCTGTCATCAACGCAGGGCGCGTGGTGCTGACCCATATGAGCGACGACATGCTCGGCCGCATTGACGAGCTACCCTATGCGGCAGCGAGTGACGGCATGGTCGTGGCCTTCTGACGATGCAATGGCTTTGTCGGCTGCCCAGCCCCCTCGCCGCCGCATTGCTCTGAGAACAATTCCAGCATGGCCGCGCGACGGATGACGCGATAGAAGCGTATATTCCTTGCAACTGTAGCCATGCACGCACCCATCCACCCGAAGATCACCACCCGCCAGGTGTTCGCCATCGCCGGCCCCGCGATGGTCGCCAACCTGACCACGCCGCTGATCGGCATCGTCTCGACCACCGCGATCGGCCGTCTCGACGACGCCGCGCTGCTCGGCGGCGTGGCGATGGCCTCGGTGATCTTCGACTGCCTGTTCTGGCTGTTCGCCTTCCTGCGCATGAGCACGCTGGCCTTCACCGCGCAAGCGCAGGGCGCGGGCGAGCCGCAGGAATATGCCGCGATCCTGGTGCGCGGCTTCATCGTCGCCGGCCTGATCGGTGCGGCGTTGATCGCGTTGCAGGTGCCGCTCGCCGCAATCACGTTCCAGCTGATGGGCGGCAGCGAGGGTGTCACGCGCGCGGCAAAAACCTATTTCATGATCCGGATCTGGTCGGCGCCGCTGGCGCTCGCCAATTACGTCATCCTGGGCTGGCTGGTCGGCCAGGCGCGCGCCAATCTGGCGCTGGCGCTGCAGATCGTGATCAACATCATCAACATGATCGCGACCGTGCTGCTGGTGCAGGCCTATGGCGCCGGTATTGCCGGTGCCGCGATCGCCGCGGTGCTCGCCGAGACCGCCGGCTTCGTTGCCGGCATCGTGGTGGCGTGGCGGATCTCGCAAGGCGGCTTTGCCGTTCCCGCAGCCACGCTGTTCGACCGCGCCAAGCTGATGCGCATGCTCGCCGTCAACCGCGACATCATGGTCCGCACCGCGGCGCTGATCGCCGTGTTCCTGTTCTTCACCGCCAAGGGCGCGCGCGAAGGCGACGTCACGCTGGCGGCGAATTCGGTGCTGAACAACTTCCTCTTGGTGAGCGCCTTCTTCCTCGACGGCCTCGCCAACGCGGCCCAGCAGCTGTGCGGCCGCGCCTACGGCGCGCGCGACGGACGCGGCTTCGCCGATTCGACCCGGCTGGTGCTGCTGTGGGGCACAGGCTTCGCGCTAGTCGTGTCGGTGCTGTTCGCGCTGTTCGGACCGGCGCTGATCAATCTGATGACGACCAGCGACGACGTGCGGCGCTATGCGCGCGATTTCCTGCTGTTCGTGATCCTGGCGCCGCTGCCCGGCGTGTTCGCATTCGGCTTCGACGGCATCTATGTCGGCGCGACCTGGGCGCGCGAGATGCGCAATCTGATGCTGGCCTCGCTGGCGATCTTCCTTGCCACCTGGTGGGTGCTGAGCGGATACGGCAACACCGGCCTGTGGATCGCGCTGCTCGGCTTCTACGTCGCGCGCGGCGGCCTGCAAGGCCTGCGCTATCCGGCGATGCTGCGGAAGACCTTCAAACTGTAGCTGCGTAGCCCGGATGCAGCGAAGCGAAATCCGGGGTTCTCGCCCGCAGCGACACCGTCCCGGATTGCGCTGCGCTCCATCCGGGCTACCGGCACCTACCTCACCGGCCAGTCCTCGGCCGTGATCGTCGCGGCATCGGCGCCGACGATTTCCGACAGCGAGTCGCGGCCCGTGCGCAGCAACGTCGAGGACAGATCGCGCTTGATGTCCTCGACCAGCCCGATGCCCTTGTAGACCAGCGAGGAATAGAGCTGGATCAGGCTGGCGCCGGCGCGGATCTTGGTCAGCGCGGCGCCGCCGCTATCGATGCCGCCGACGCCGATCAGCGGAAATGCACCTTCGACGCGGACATAGGTCTCGGCCACCATGCGCGTCGAGAGGCGGAACAGCGGACGGCCCGACAGGCCGCCCTGCTCCTTGGCCCGGTTCTCCTCGCGCAAGGTCGAGGGCCGCGCCAGCGTGGTGTTGGCGACGATCATGCCGTCGACGCGTCGCGAGCGGGCGACGTGCACGACATCGTCGAGCTCGGCGAGGCTGAGGTCCGGCGCGATCTTCAGCAGCACCGGCGAATCGCCGGCGTTCTTGCGCACGCGCTCGCGGGTATCGATCACCCGTGCCAGCAAATCGTCGAGCGCCGCCGATTGCTGCAGATTGCGCAGGCCCGGCGTATTCGGCGAGGAGACGTTGACGGTGAAATAGCTCGCGACCGGCGCAAAGGTCTCGATCAGCTTCACGTAGTCGGCAGTGCGGTCCTCTGAATCCTTGTTGGCCCCGACATTGACCCCGACGATGCCGCCACCGCCGGCGCGCGCGGCGAGCCGCCGCAGCACGGCTTCGGCGCCGTCATTGTTGAAGCCCATGCGGTTGATGACGGCCTCGTCACGCTCCAGCCGAAACAGCCGCGGCCGCGGATTGCCGGCTTGCGGTTTCGGCGTCACCGAGCCGATCTCGACAAAGCCGAAGCCGAGCCGCAGCAGCGCGTCGGGCACCTCGGCGCTCTTGTCGAAGCCTGCCGCCATGCCGATCGGGTTTGGAAAGTTCAGCCCGAAGGCACGCACCGCGAGCTTGGGATCATCCGGCCGCAGCCGGATCGGCGGCAGCAGCTTCAGGCCCTGGATCGCCATGCGATGGGCATCTTCGGGATCGAACCAACGCAGCAGCGGCAGCGAGAAGGCGTCGAAGGCACGGATCACGGCTTGAGCTCCGGAACGTCGTGGCCGCCGTCGGAGCGCGCGCGCAGGTCGAGGATCTCGGTGACCGCGCCGAGGTCGAGTTCGCCATAGAGATGCGGGAACAACTCGTCATTGCGCGAGCGTTCCCAGCGCAAGGCGTCGCCGAGCGCAGCGGCATCGACCGCAACCAGGAACAGGCCGGTCTGCCCGTGGTAGTGCTTGCGCGCGGTCTCGGCCACCTGGGAGGCGGTGGAAAAATGGATGAAGCCATCGCGAATGTCGTCCGCACTGCCCCGGTACACGCCCTGCCGCTCAGCCTCGCGCCAGGCCGAAGCGGGGGTGATTTTATAGATCATGGGCACGGCCCGGCCTTCCCTTTTGTCCTTGAGTCTCTTGGGGTTTTATCCGGATTTGAGGGGAAATGCCCCAGTCGCCAACTGGCGAGGGAGGGACCGTATCGGCGGCGGCGGCGCAACTCAAGCGGTGCCGCGCCACATCCGGCGGCAGATTTGCGAAAATCGAAGTTTCAGGCAATAATTCCTACCATCCGGGATGTCCTCGATGGCCAAACAGCCCAAAGCCGCGCGACCGCTGACCCACGCTCAGGTCTGGGCCGCGCTCGACCGGCTCGCCGAACGTGCCGGCCTGTCGCCGTCCGGCCTTGCCAAGCAGTCCGGTCTCGATCCCACCACCTTCAACAAGTCCAAGCGGGTGACCGGCGACGGCCGCGAGCGCTGGCCGTCCACCGAATCGCTCTCCAAGGCGCTGGCCGCGAGCAATGCCAGCATGGAGACCTTCGTGCAGCTGCTCGGCGATGGTCCGCGCGGCGGCCAGTCGGTGCCGTTGCTCGGCTTCGCGCAGGCCGGTGCCGGCGGCTATTTCGACGACTCAGGCTTTCCCGCCGGCAAGGGCTGGGACGAAGTGGCGCTGCCGGCCACCATCGATGAGCATGCCTATGCGCTGGAGATCGAGGGCGACTCGATGAAGCCGGCCTACCGCGAAGGCGACATCATCGTGGTGTCGCCCGCGACCGCGATCCGCCGGGGCGATCGCGTGGTGGTCCGCACCACCGGCGGCGAGGTGATGGTGAAGGAATTGAAGCGACGCACCGGCAAGGTGCTGGAGCTGGCGTCGCTCAATCCGGAGCATCCTGACCGCATGCTCGATGCCGAGGAGGTCGCCTGGATCGCGCGTGTGGTGTGGGCGAGCCAGTAGCGGCCGATCCGGCGACTACAAAATCGGTGTCGTCCCGGGCAAGCGAAGCGCGACCCGGGACCCATAACCACCGCTCATCCTGCTTAAGCGAGCTGCGGCCACAGCCTGCTTTTACAACCCAGCCCTGTGGTTATGGGTCCCTGTTTTCGTGTTTGCAGGGACGACGGCGGAGGTTGCGGTACGTTCGTAACGTCGGTTACGTCGCGTAGTCCGGCTCCTTGCGGTCCAGCATCCGCTTCAGCGCATCGAAATGCCGCTGCGACGGGGACGGACCTTTGTAGAGATGGTCGTCGCGGAAATCGCGCTTGGTCTTCTCCACCACATGCTGCGGCAATTGCTTGAGCGGCTGCTGGGTCCACATCGCGTAGATCTGCACCTGCGCGGCGCGCTCGATGTAGTAGAGCCGGTCATAGGCATCGGCGACGGTCTCGCCGACGGTGGAGATGCCGTGATTGGCCATGAACAGGATGGTCTTGTTGCCGATCACCTTGGCGAGCCGCGCGCCTTCCTCGGGATCAAGCGCGGGGCCGGTGTAGAGATCGTCATAGGCGATCGCTTCCGACAGCCCGACCTCGGTCTGCCCGATCTCCTTGATGCGCGGATCCTCGAGCCGCGTCAGCGCGCTCGCATACGGCATATGAGTATGGAACACCGCCTTGGCCTGCGGCAGCGCCTTGTGGATCGGCGCATGGATGCAATAGCAGGAGCGTTCGACCTCACCCTCGCCGCGCTTCACTTGGGCATCGTCGATGCCGACCTCCATGAAGGACGACGCCGTCACCTCCGACCAGTGCATGCCGAACGGGATCTGGTAGTAGCGGTCGGTGCGGCCGGGCACGACGAAGGTGAGATGGTTGAAGATGCCTTCCGAAAAGCCGTGGATGTAAGCGAGCCGATGCGCCGCCGCGAGATCGACTCGCGCCTGCCATTCCTCGGCACTCGTACTGTCCTGCAGCGATGTCGGCGAAACCCTGAACTGCATGCGCATGCTCCCATCTGTGCCGGCCGCTCGACGGAGGCCGTGCTGATTTTATGGGATGAAGTGTAGCGCAGTCCTGCAGCGCCCCGGCTGAAATTGCAGCAGGACAGCCATCTGGTTTTTGCGGGCTCGTCGCAATTACGACCAAGACAAGTGAGCCGCTGCAGGCGCCTCAACTTCCGCTGTCGTCCCGGCCTTGAGCCGGGACCCATAACCACTGATCATCGTATGTCGCAGCGCTGGTGCCACAGCTTGCCTTAACGACGGCGGCCTGTGGTTGGGTCCCTGCTCCCGTGCGCAATTGCGCACTGGGCAGGGACGACGGCGGTGAATTACGACGACCGCGCCAGCGCGCCGTCGATCATGTTGACCGCGTTCTGCACGCCGTAGACCGCGACAAAGGAGCCGAAGCGCGGGCCCTTCTCCTGGCCGAGCAGCACCTGGTAGAGCATGTTGAACCAGTCGAGCGAGACGCCGGGTCGGCCGTCCTTGCCCTTTTTGACCATGTCGAGGAACGGCTCGCGGCGGCCGATCTCGTAGACCACGTTCTGGATGTCTTCCGCGGTCGCACTTGCCGGCATGTTGGCAAGCGCATCGCGCAGATCCTGCAGCGCGGCGCGCTCACCCTCGGTCGGCTCGCGGAACTGCTTGGTCGGCGCCACGAAGTCGCGATAATAGTTGATGGCGTAACCGACCATCGCGTCCAGCTTCGGGTGAGTCTGCGGCGTCACGCCCGGCCGATAGCGGCCGATGAAACCCCACAGCGTCTCGGCGTTCTCCGCGTTCGACGACGACACCAGCGTCAGCAAGAGCTGGAAGGTGACGGGCATGTCGGCCTGCGGCGGCTTGCCGGAATGGATGTGCCAGACCGGATTCTGCAGCTGCTGCCGCGCTTCCTGCCGCGCGAAGCCGTCGAGGAACTGCTGGTAGTCGTCGACATTGCGCGGGATGACGTCGAAATAGAGCCGCTTCGCCGCCTTCGGCTCGCGATACATGAACAGCGACAGCGATTCCGGCGAGGCGTAACGCAGCCATTCGTCGATCGTCAGGCCGTTGCCCTTCGACTTCGAGATCTTCTGGCCCTTCTCGTCGAGGAACAGCTCGTAGTTGAAGCCTTCCGGCGGCGTGCCGCCGAGCGCCGAGCAGATCTTGGCCGACAGCTTCACCGAGTCGATCAGGTCCTTGCCGGCCATTTCATAGTCGACGCCGAGCGCGTACCAGCGCATCGCCCAGTCCGGCTTCCATTGCAGCTTGCAGCGGCCGCCGGTGACCGGAACGGTAACGCTCTCCTTGGTGTCGGGATCTTCATACGAGATCGTGCCGGCCTTGGCGTCATGCGCCGTCACCGGCACATAGAGCACGAGACCCGTGCGCGGACAGATCGGCAGGAACGGCGAGTAGCTCGCCGCCCGCTCCTCGCGCAGCGACGGCAGCATGATCGCCATCACCTTCTCGATCCGCTCCAGCATGCGCAGCAGCGCGGCGTCGAACCGGCCGGAAGTGTAATACTCGGTCGAGCTCGCGAATTCGTAATCGAAGCCGAACTGGTCGAGGAAGGAGCGCAGCCGCGCATTGTTGTGCTGGCCGAAGCTCGGATGGGTGCCGAACGGATCGGGCACCTTGGTCAGCGGCTTGCCGAGATGCTGCTGCAGCATCCCCTTGTTCGGCACGTTGTCCGGCACCTTGCGCAGGCCGTCCATGTCGTCGGAGAAGGCGAGCAGGCGGGTCTTGATCTTGTCCTCGGTGAGCACGCGGAAGGCGTGGCGCACCATCGTGGTGCGCGCGACCTCGCCGAAGGTGCCGATATGCGGCAGGCCCGAGGGGCCATAGCCGGTCTCGAACAGCACCTCGTCCTTGGGATTTTTCTTCAGCCGCGCCACAATCGCTTTCGCCTGCTCGAACGGCCAGGCGTTGGATTGTTCGGCAAGCGCCCGCAGGTCGCTCGGGCTGGCAGCAAGATCAATCACGGACATTCTTCAGGCTTTCTCCAAAAAGGCCGCGAAAACTAACGCTTTCGCGGCAAAATGCAAAACTGCGCTCCCTCGCCCCGCTCTTGCGGGGAGAGGGTTGGGGTGAGGGGCCGATCCGCATCGGCGGTCAACGAAGAAACTCGCGGAAGCTCCC
>NZ_LFLZ01000122.1 GCF_001189845.1 Bradyrhizobium tropiciagri | reverse complement strand
TCGGTTCGCATGCAGCGAAGCGGAATGCGAACGGGGTGGGGTGATCTCTTAACACGGGCACTGTTGGACGCGGAGGGACCGTCACCCCACCCCGCTTCGCATCGCTGACGCGATGTGAAGCGACCCTCCCCCTCCAGGGGAGGGTAAGAACGGCGCCGGTTCCATCTTTATGGAATCCCTATATCTCCGACCCTCCCCTCATCTCGTTTTCAAATGGCGGTCCGGCCATTTTGGGCCTGCGGCCAATGCTTTGGGCCGTGCGCAAGACGAGATGACGCCATGTCCGTGCTATCGCAAAACACCTCGACCGACCTCGGCGAACGGCTGCGCGACGCCTGTGCTGTTACAGCCGAGTTCATGGCCGACATCGTCAACCAGACCTGCCGACGCTTTCCTTCGGCCATGCAGAGCGGCAAGACCTCACGCGTCGAGCGCCTGATCCAGTCCGGCGCGTGGACGGACGCTGCGATCGCGCTGCTCGATCTCGAGCTGCCGCAATGGCAGATCCGCCGCCTGGTCTATGACGAGGGCGAGTGGCACTGCGCGTTGTCGCGCGAACGCGAGCTGCCCGACTGGCTCGACCAGTCGATCGAGACCCACCACACGGATCTCGCGCTCGCGATCCTCTCCGGCTTCGTCGAGGCGCAGCGGATCTCGACGCCCGAGAACCGCACCAGCGTGCCCACCGTCCGTCGCGGCATCAGCACGCTCTACGAGCCGCTGCTGGTCGACAATATCGGCTGACGGCAGCACGATCGTGAACGCGAAACAATTGCCGCGGCAGCTGCAGTCGGTCCAGGTCATGGTCCGGTTCGGCTTCCGGCTCGCCATCATGGTCGGCTTTGCCGTGTTCGCCGGCGCGGGCTTCGGCAGGGGCCTCATCACGCTGCTTTGGATGTCGGCCGTGATCTGCGCCTTCGCCGGGATTGCCAAACGGGAAATGCCGTTGGCCGCAAACCTCAATCACTGGGACGAGATGACCGCCTATGTCGCGCTGTGCGCGCTCGGCACCGGCATCGTCCAACACACCTGAAGTCATTCCTCAAATCCTATGCCGCTCTTATGAAGTCGGCCGCGCTTCGTGCTCGATTTCATATCCGGCAACACAGACATTGATCGCGTGACTTCGACTAAAGCGTTTTCGAGCGAAGCCTGTCCCGGACTTGATCCGGGATGGACACCGGTTCGCGTGAAGAAAACGCGTCAAGCAAGAGAGTAAGGACTCCATCCGTGAAATTCGTCGAACCTCCCTCGTGTAGCGCAACGTCCACCATCGTCTTCATCGGCCGCAATCACCGCGGCCAGTGGGTCGCCCAGCAACAGAACGGCCTCTATGGCGGCCTGTTCGTCAACCGCGCCCAGGCGGTCAAATACGCGCTGTTCGAGAACGGCCAGCATCCCGAAATGATCGTCGAGCTGTCGCGCGAGCTCGAGCTCGATACAAGCGGCGAGATCGCGCCCCTCCCCGCGAGCCGCGTGGCCTGAGCCACCCGATGATCCCGCTGACAACATCGAGATGGGCATCGAAGGCTGATTCGGCCGAATGCCTGTCGGGCTTCATCCCCGATCTTCCGACCCCCTTCAACCACCGGGACGAGATCGACACCGAGGCGTTCGGCCGGCTGTGCGAGCGTCAGATCGCGGCCGGCGCTTCGGCGCTGGTGGTCGGCGAGACTGCCGGCGAAAACGCGACGCTGGTGCCCGCCGAGCGCGTGAAGCTCGTCGAGATCGCCGCCCGCGTCGCGCGCAAGCGGGTCCGGATCATCGCCGGCGCCGGATCGAACGCGACGGATCGCGCCGTCGCGTTCACAAGGGCTGCCGAAGCGGCCGGTGCCGACGCCATCATGTCGGTCGTGCCTTATTACAACAAGCCGATGCCGCAGGGCATGGCGGCGCATTTCCGCGCCGTCGCCGCGGCCACGACATTGCCGGTGATCCTGCACGACATTCCGTCGCGGACCGTGAAAGGCCTCACGGACGAAACGCTGCTCGAGCTCGCCGGATCGCCGCGCTTCGCGGGATTGCGCGACGGCGGCGGCGACGTCGCCCGCCTCACACGCCTGCGTTCACGCCTGCCCGCCACATTCCGGATGCTGACGGGCGACGATCTATCGTCGCTCGCCTGGCTCGCGGCCGGCGGCGACGGCTGCATCTCGACTGTCGCGAACGTCGCGCCCGACCTCTACGTGGCCGTTTACCGGCATTTCCGCGCGGGCCGGTTGTATCAGGCGCGTGAGCTGCATCAGCGGCTGGTGCCGCTCGTAGCCCTGCTGGAGCGGGAGCATCCGGCCGCCCTGAAATTCGCGCTGGCGCTGCTGGGCTTCATGCAGCCGGCGACGCGGCTGCCGATCGTGCAGCTGGGTGCAACCGCGAAGGCCGAGGTCGCGCAGGCGATGGCTGCGCTTGCCGACGAGTATCTTGCAGCGGCGCAGTGAGCAGACGCGCCGCCGCAAGCCATCGCAATGCACAATGGCACGTGCCGACATCGGCCGTGACGCCGCGCCATATTGAGGTTGCGGAACCGCGCCCCATATCCACGGCAAGGGAGTGCTTGCCGTGCAGACCTTCAAGGCGGCTCTCGTTGTGGCGATCGCACTGGTCGCTTTGGTTGTCTCCATCCGTCCCGGTTTGGCCGCGGACAGCAACCGCCTTGCCCTGACCATTTCAATTGATGGCGCGATCGGGCCGGCAGCGGCCAGCTACGTCAAGGACGGCCTGGCCAAGGCGGCCGAACGGCACGCCGAGGTCGTGATCCTGCGCCTGAATACGCCGGGCGGTCTCAGCACCAGCATGCGCGAGATCATCACCGACGTGCTGGCCTCGCCCGTTCCGGTCATCGGCTACGTTGCCCCCTCCGGCGCCCATGCCGCGAGTGCCGGGACCTACATCCTCTATGCGACCCACCTCGCGGCCATGCGCCCGGCACCAATATCGGCGCCGCGACGCCGGTGCAGATCGGCGGCCCGCTACCGGGCCTGCCGGGCAGCACGCCGGACAAGGGCGGCAAGGAGCAGAAGGACGGAAGCAGCCCTGCCGAGCCGAAAGATGCCATGACGGCGAAGGTGACCAATGACGCCGTCGCCTTCATCCGCAGCCTGGCCGAACTGCGCGGCCGCAATGCCGACTGGGCTGAGAAAGCGGTGCGCGACGCCGCCACCCTCTCCACCAACGCCGCGTTGCAGGCCCATGTCGTCGAATTCACCGCGCTTGATCCGGCCGACCTGCTCAGGCAGGTCGATGGCCGGACGGTGGAGCTTGCCGGCGGCAAGACGCAGCGCCTCGCGACGAAGGATGACGTGATCGAAGCGATCGATCCAACCTGGATCTCGCGCGTGCTCGCAGTCATCACCGACCCCAACATCGCGTTCGTGCTGCTGATGGTCGGGATCTACGGCCTGATCTTCGAGTTCATGTCGCCCGGTGCCGTAGCGCCCGGGGTGGTCGGGACGATCTGCCTGCTGGTCGGCCTCTACGCGCTCAACATGCTGCCGATCAATTACGCCGGCATCGCCCTGATGCTGGTCGGGATCGCGCTGCTCGCGATCGAGGCCTTCAACCCGACCGTCGTAATCGGCCTTGGCGGCATCGTCGCCTTCGTGCTGGGTGCCGCCATGCTGTTCCGGATCGAGGCGCCCGGATACCGCCTGTCGTGGCCACTCATCGCCATCGTGGCGGCGATGTTCACCGGGCTCATCCTCGTCGTGCTGGGGGCGCTGCGCCGCGCGCGCAACGGCCCGCTGCGGACAGGTGCGCAAGCCATGCGCGGGCTATCGGCCGAGGTGCTCGACTGGTCCGAGACATCAGGTCACGTCTTCACCAACGGCGAGCGCTGGCAAGCGCGCGGCACCGAGACCTTCAAGGCGGGAGAGACGGTCGAGGTCGCCAACATCATCGATTTGACGCTGGTGGTGCGGCGTGCACCGGCATCCGCCGGTGAAGGAGGTACAGCATGATGCTTGATTATTTCACCTACGGGGCGGTCGCGCTGCTCGTGATCATCTTCCTGACCCAGGCGGTGCGCGTGCTGCGCGAATACGAGCGCGGCGTCATCTTCACGCTCGGCCGTTTCACCGGGGTGAAGGGCCCGGGGCTGATCATCCTGATTCCGGTGGTGCAGCAGCTCGTGAAGGTCGATCTCAGGGTGATGGTGCAGGTGGTGCCGCCGCAGGATGTGATTTCCCGCGATAACGTCTCGGTCAAGGTCAACGCCGTCCTCTACTTCCGCATCGTCGATCCCGAGCGCGCGATCATCAAGGTCGGCGACTACATGGCCGCGACCAGCCAGCTCGCCCAGACCACGCTGCGTTCGGTGCTCGGCAAGCACGAGCTCGACGAGATGCTGGCCGAACGCGACAAGTTGAACGCCGACATCCAGGAGACCCTCGACAAGCAGACCGACGTCTGGGGCATCAAGGTCACCGCGGTCGAGATCAAGGACATCGATATCAACGAAACCATGGTGCGGGCGATCGCCAAGCAGGCCGAGGCGGAGCGGCTGCGGCGCGCCAAGGTGATCAACGCGATGGGCGAGCAGCAGGCCGCCGAAAAGCTGGTCGAGGCCGGCCGGATCCTCGCCCAGGAGCCACAGGCGATGCAGCTGCGCTATTTCGCGGCGCTGCATGACATCGCCGGCGAGCGTTCCTCGACCGTGGTATTCCCGCTGCCGATGAACCTGCTCGATCACCTGGCGCCGCGACGTGAAGCGACGTGATCCGGCTTGCTAATGCCCGCGATGCTTGGCCCGCCAGGCCGGCCCCGGGCCGCGCATGTAATGCGCCTCGGGCCGGTAGCCGCCGATCGGCTCCTCGCCGATCCAGGCGAGGAATTTGAGCAGCCCTTCTGCGGCGTTGCGCAGCAGGGCGACGATGAATGACGCTGCGCGCATCTCAGTAGTCCCACTTCTCGCCGAGCACGGCCGGTGCCCGCGGATATCTCTCGGCATCGCCGCCGGGCATGCCAGCATTGAGATGGGTCCGCGCCCAATCCTCATGGCCACGATGCAGCAGCAGTTCGTTGCGCAGCCGATGGATCTTGGCGGCGGCAATCGCGCGGTGAACAGTCCTGAAGGCCGCGCCGATCCGCCGGATGGTCCGCTTCAGGACCTGGCCGACAGCACCGGTCGAACCGCGCTGCCGGACGTCGTGTAAATGGAGCAGGGTCATATCCCACCTTCCTGTCGGCGGCGCGCGAGCGCACCGCGTCACGCCAGAAGATGCTGGGACGGCCGTAGGAATTCGAGAGGGCACGCCGCAGTGCGGCATAGGAGCCGCATAAAGACCGGCCGGCCCCTGGCAACCCGTCGTGACGGCCCCGGCAAGGCGGAACGCGACGTCCCGGCGCGTGTTGACCAGCTTCTATTCGGTGCTAGCCTTTTTGATTGCGAATTGTCGTCACGCGGATTCAGATGGCCGCGTCGAGGGTGGAGACCATGGACCTCGTATCGCCAAATCTCGCAACCGCCGGGCCCGTCCAATCCGATGGCGTGATCGCGGCAGGCGCCTATGTCGAGGGCCGACGCGTCGCCAATATCGCGATCGACGAGGCCGCAGGCTGGCGCAACAAGCCGGATCACGTGGTGTGGATCGGCCTGCACGAGCCCGACATGACGTTGCTGAAAAGCTTGCAGCGGCAATTCCAGCTGCACGACCTCGCGATCGAGGACGCCGATCACGCGCATCAGCGGCCGAAGATCGAGCAGTATGGCGACGCGCTGTTCATCGTGGCGCGCACCGCGCAGCTCGAGGGCGACGGCATCGCCTTCGGCGAGACGCATCTGTTCGTCGGCGAGGGCTACATCGTCTCGGTGCGCCACGGCGCCTCGACATCCTACGCGACGGTCCGCGAACGCTGCGAGAGCTGCCCGCGCGCGCTTGCCCGCGGTGAGGACTACATCCTCTATGCCATCCTCGATTTCATCGTCGACAACTACTCCCCGGTGCTCGAGACCATCCAGGACGAGGTCGAGAGGATGGAGGCCGAGGTGCTGGCGAGCGCGATGACGCGGGCGCAGATCGAACGGCTCTATCTGCTGCGGCGCGACCTGCTGCGGCTGCGCAACGCGGTCGGGCCGCTCGTCGAAGTCTGCCGCAGGCTGGAGCGCGACGACCTGCCGATGGTGCGCGTCGCGATGCGTCCGCTGTTCCGCGACGTCACCGATCATGTCCGCACCATTCAGGAGCGGATCGACTCGCTGCGCGAGGTGCTCGCCTTTGCGTTTGAAGCAAGCCTGCTGGTCGGTCAGGCCCAGGAAACCGCGATCTCCAAGAAGCTCGCCTCCTGGCTTGCGATCGTCGCCGTGCCGACCGCCGTCGCCGGTATCTACGGCATGAATTTCAAGTACATACCGGAGCTGCAATGGGAGTACAGCTATTTCGTCGTGATGGGCCTGATGCTGGCCGCATGCGGCGCGCTGTTCTGGCGATTCCGGCGTTCCGGCTGGCTATAGGCCGAGATCAGCACGTCGAGCCATCGGGGCCACACAAACGGCTGCGGCGCATCGCAGCCATGCGGCAAACCGTGACATTTTTGGACAATCCCGCCGCCGCTCGGCAGCACCCGGAGCCACCGGTTTACGGTCGGCTGCAAGACCGGTAACGTTGCCTCCCAATGCGACGTGGAGAGTGCCCATGCGGCCCAAAGATCAGACCAACTGGATGCTGACGGATGCGATCGAGGCGCTCGCCCGCGCCGAACGGTTGCACCAGAGCTTCCTCAATTTGCACCCGCGCGCGGGCTCCAGCGAGCCGAGCTGGGAACCGCCGATGGACGTGATCGAGACCGAGCAGGAGATCCTGATCCTGGTCGCGCTGCCGGGGGTCGATCCCGACGAGGTCGAGGCCGCGCTCGACGGCGGCACGCTGGTGATCTCCGGCCGCCGCACCCTGCCCTCCGAGCTGCGCAACGCCCGCATCCTGCGCCTCGAGCTGCCGCAGGGCCGCTTCGAGCGCCGCATCGCGCTGCCGACCGGCCGCTACACCATCAGCCGCTTTGCCGCGCATGGCTGCGTCGGCCTGCGGCTCGGAAAATCGAGCTAGAGGATTTCGCCATGGCTGCATCAGACGTTTCAAGCCCGGCGAGCTCGGCGCCGATCCCGAGCGACGCGACGATCATCGTCCCGGTGCGCAACACCGTGCTGTTTCCGGACGTCATCATCCCGATCACGATCGCCCGCGCGACCTCGATTGCCGCCGCCCAGCAGGCGGTGCGCGAGCAGCGGCCGATCGGCATCCTGCTGCAGCGCGATCCCGAGGCCAACGATCCCGGTCCCGACGGGCTTTATCGCGTCGGCACCGTCGCCAACATCGTGCGCTACATTACCGGCGCCGACGACAGCCATCACCTGGTCTGCCAGGGCGTGCAGCGCATGCGCGTGCTCGACTACCTGCCCGGCACGCCGTTCCTGGCGGCGCGCGTGCTGCAGATCCCGGAGCCGACCACCACCTCGCCCGAGATCGAGGCGCGCTTCCTCAACCTGCAGCGCCAGGCGCTGGAGGCCGCGCAGTTGCTGCCGCAGGTGCCGCAGGAGCTGATCGCAGCGCTGCAAGGCACCACCTCGCCGGCAACCCTCGCCGACCTTGCAACCTCCTACATGGACATCAAGCCGCTGGAGAAGCAGGACATCCTCGAGACCATCGACCTCGTGGCGCGGATGGAGAAGGTCTCGCGGCATCTCGCAGAGCGCATCGAGGTGCTGCGGCTGAGCCAGGAGATCGGGCAGAAGACCAAGGCCGTGTTCGACGAGCGGCAGCGCGAGGCGATCCTGCGCGAGCAGATGGCGACCATCCAGCGCCAGCTCGGCGAAGGCGACGGCAAGGCCGCTGAAGTCGCCGAGCTGACCAAGGCGATTGTGGAAGCCAAGATGCCGCCTGAGGCCGAGAGCCAGGCGCAGAAGGAGCTGCGCCGCTACGAGCGGATGCCGGAGCCGCGGCCGAATCCGGCATGGTGCGCAGCTATCTCGACTGGCTGATCGACCTGCCCTGGAGCATTCCGGACGAGAAGCCGATCGACATCGCGGAGGCGCGCAAGATCCTCGACCAGGACCATTATGGCCTCGAGAAGATCAAGAGCCGCATCATCGAATATCTCGCGGTGCGCAAGCTCGCGCCCGGCGGCAAGGCGCCGATCCTCTGCTTCCTCGGGCCTCCCGGCGTCGGCAAGACCTCGCTCGGGCAATCGATCGCGCGCGCGATGTCGCGGCCGTTCGTTCGTGTCAGCCTTGGTGGCGTGCATGACGAAGCCGAGATCCGCGGCCATCGCCGCACCTATGTCGGCGCGCTGCCCGGCAACATCATCCAGGCGATCAAGAAGGCCGGCGCGCGCAATTGCGTGATGATGCTGGACGAGATCGACAAGATGGGGCGCGGCATCCAGGGCGATCCGTCGGCGGCAATGCTAGAGGTGCTCGACCCCGAGCAGAACGGCACCTTCCGCGACAATTATCTCGGCGTGCCGTTCGACCTGTCGCGCGTGGTCTTCATCGCCACCGCCAACATGCTGGACGGCGTCCCCGGACCGCTGCTCGACCGCATGGAGCTGATCAGCCTCGCCGGCTATACCGAGGACGAGAAGCTCGAGATCGCCAAGCGCTATCTGGTGCGCCGCCAGCTCGAAGCCAACGGCATCAAGGCCGAGCAGGTCGAGATCGATCCGGACGCGCTGCGGCTGATCATCAAGAGCTACACCCGTGAGGCCGGCGTACGCAACCTGGAGCGCGAGATCGGCAAGGTGCTGCGCAACGTCGCGGTGCAGATCGCCGAAGGCAGCACCAGCCACGCCACCATCGCGCCGAAGGACATCGTGTCGCTGCTCGGCCAGCCCAGGTTCGAGAACGAGATCGCGCAGCGCACCAGCATCCCCGGCGTTGCCACCGGGCTCGCCTGGACCCCGGTCGGCGGCGACATCCTGTTCATCGAGGCCTCACGCACGCCGGGCCGCGGCGGACTGACGATCACCGGACAGCTCGGCGATGTCATGCGCGAGAGCGTGCAGGCGGCGCTGACGCTGGTGAAAGGCCGTGCATCGCAGCTCGGCATCGACCCGGCGATCTTCGAGAGGAGCGACATCCACGTCCACGTCCCTGCCGGCGCGACGCCAAAGGACGGCCCGAGCGCAGGTGTCGCGATGTTCACCGCCCTCACCTCGCTGCTGACCGACCGCACCGTGCGCAGCGACACCGCGATGACCGGCGAGATCTCGCTGCGCGGCCTCGTGCTTCCGGTCGGCGGCATCAAGGAGAAGGTGGTCGCCGCCGCGGCCGCGGGCCTGACCCGGGTGATGCTGCCGGCGCGCAACAAGCGCGACTACGACGACATCCCCGCCGGTGCCCGCGCCAAGCTGGAGTTCATCTGGCTCGAACGGGTCGACGAGGCGATCGCCGCCGCGCTCGAGCCCGCCAAGGCGACGCCCGCCGCGGCGGAGTGATGGCAGGCGGAGGGAAACACTCCGTGTCGATCATATCGCCCGGGGCTTACCCCTCTCCCCAACCCTCCCCCGCAAGGGGGGAGGGAGCCCTACCGGCGTGCTCACCTGACGTTACGCCGCAAGAAACATAGACGATGTTTCAACGGCTGCGTGATCCGTCATGCATACGAGGCGCTATGAGTACCGACTTCGTTTTGGAGGTTGCCGTGGCGCGCTTGTAAGGGAGCCAGAGGCGGAGGGGTTCCCTCCCCCTTGCGGGGGAGGGTTAGGGAGAGGGGCGCCGCACGGCGTGCTCTCTCAACTCAATCCTCGTCGCATTCAGAGCGCCGGGCTCAACTCTTGCCCATGCAATCTGAAATGTAGAACCAGCGGTCGTCGCCGGTCAGGCCCTTCTGCTTCACCTCTTTGCGGCAGGCCTTCAGCTTGGGCTTGTTGGCGCGCCACTGCGCCCTCATCTCCTTCAGCTTCTCCATCGTCAGCTTCATCTTCGACGGCTTGGCCGTCGTGGCGGCCGGTGCCGGCGCGGCTGGCGCTGCGGTCTGGGCCGACGCGGCATGAAGTCCTAAGGCGAGCAGCGCGGCGGCAAGGCAAATCCGGGTGCAAGACATTGAAATCCCCCAATCCCATTTCTGTTCATTGAATAAAGCGAACGCCGCGGGCGCCGAAGAAACGGCAACCCGCGGCGATGATTGTCGCGATCAGAGAATTTTGACCGCGCTGAGCAGCGTCATGTAGATGCCCCAGGCCAGCGGAATGCCGACGAACAGCCAGAACAGCGCAGCCTTGGCATCGAGCGCGCCGAACCCGATCCCGTAGGAACCGTGCGGTCCGGCCGCATCGGCGCTGGCGCTCGCCGACTGCAGCTTGGCCACCTCGGCGTCGCTCATGTGCCACTTCGAATCGACCGGCTTGATCATGTAGTTGCAGATGGAGCCGGCGATCAGCATGCCGCACAGGATGTACATCGTCGTGTTGTAGAGTTGGTCGCGCGGCACGCCGGCGGCCAGCTGGAATTCACGCAGATAGTTCACGACCACCGGACCGATGATGCCAGCGGTCGACCATGCCGTCAGCAGACGGCCATGGATGGCGCCGACGAACTGGGTGCCGAACATGTCGGCGAGATAGGCCGGCACGGTGGCGAAGCCGCCGCCATACATCGACAGGATGATGCCGAAGCCGAGCACGAACAGCAGTTTCGATCCCATCGCCGCGAAGGTCGGTGCCAGCGCGTAGAGCACGATGCCGAGGATGAAGAAGGTATAATAGGTATTCTTGCGGCCGATCTTGTCCGACAGCGAGGCCCAGAAGAAGCGGCCGCCGATGTTGAACAACGACAGCAGGCCGGCGAAGCCGGCCGCGATCGCCGCGATCTGCGCCTTCTGAGATGCGTCGAGCGCGTTGAAGCCGACATTGGGCAAACCGATCAGCTTGCCGGCGAAGATCTCCTGCAACATCGGCGAGGCCATGCCGATCACGCCGATGCCGGCCGACACATTGAGGCAGAGCACCCCCCAGATCAGCCAGAATTGCGGTGTCTTGTGCGCGTTGTCGAGATGCACGTTCTTGGTCGAGATCATCGCATTGGCCTTCGCTGGCGGCGTCCAGCCCTCGGGCTCCCAGCCGGCCGGCGGGATACGATAGCGGAACGCGCCGATCATCATGAAGACGAAGTAGATCGCGCCCATGGCGAGGAAGGTTTCCCAGACGCCGACCGAGGTCGGGGTCCTGAAATAGTTCATCAGCTTGTCGGCGAGCGGCGCGCCGATCATCGCGCCGCCGCCGAAGCCCATGATTGCCATGCCGGTCGCCATGCCGCGGCGGTCGGGAAACCATTTCACCAGCGTCGACACCGGCGAGATGTAGCCGAGGCCGAGACCGACGCCGCCGATCACGCCGGAGCCGAGCCACATCAGCCAGAGCTGGTGGGTGTAGACACCGAGTGCGCCGATCACGAGGCCGCCGGCCCAGCACAATGCCGCGACGAAGCCGGCCTTGCGCGGACCGACCTTCTCGAGCCAGCCGCCCCAGATCGCGGCGGAGACGCCGAGCAGCACGAAGAACAGGGTATACATCCAGCCGAGGCTCGCGACCTTCCAGTCGCAAGTGGTCGTGAACAATTCCTGGACCAGCGAGATATCGGGGCACGCCTTCGGCGCGGTCAGCCCGATCGCACGCGACAGCGGCAGCCAGAACACCGAGAAGCCATAGGCCATGCCGATGCACAGATGGATGCACAGCGCGGCCGGCGGCACCAGCCAGCGGTTGAAGCCGGCGGTCGCGATCGTGTGTTCCTTGTCGAGGAAACCTGCGCCTGCCGCGGATACGCGTCCGGCGCTGCTCACTGCGGTCATTGATACCTCCCCTGCAGCCGCCATTACGTCAGGCGCATCTGCGTCTTCGATCCCGTCTCAGCCCTTGCGGCTGCGGTCAGGCAGCTGCGCCACACATTCCCTCGATGCGCCGGGACCAACCACGCGCATTCCGGGAATGTTAACCCCCAATACGATCGGATATGCCAAGCCGTGCAGCCTGAACTGGACGCAGGCCGGCCGTTGTCCGCCGATGTGCCCACATCCGGGCACAACTCCACCTCCGCTATCCGGCGGAGATTATCAATTCGCGCAGAATGGAAAATAGGTGTCGATAGGCAAATGGTAGATATCAGGCTGCATCTAGCGCGTACGCGGCGCTGCAGCATTTGAAATATCTATCGTTCCATTCATCTTCTCGATCAGGAAAACGATCCGGACATCGCTTCGTTCGGTGATCTCGACCTTGTCGCCGGTCTCCTGGATCAGGGCCGGGATGTCGATCACCGAAAGCGGATCGGTGCAGTGCACTTCGAGGAAATCTCCCGCCGTTACGCTCCTGAGGGCCTTGCGCGTCTTCAGCGCGGGCAGCGGGCATTTCAGGCCGGTGAGATCGAGTTTCGTCGTCGTCATGGCGCGACCATGGCGAAGCGGCTGCGCATCGTCAACGGCGGCACGGTCCCACCCTGCTCAGTTCTCGGCTGAGGCCGACGCGAGCACATCGTCGACCGGAATCGCCGAACGCAGCATCAATTCGGCCACGTCCTCGATGTCATCGAGATGCACGACCGGCAGCGTGGTCTTAACGGCAACATCGCTGGCGATCCCGACCACGCGCGGGTCGTCGGGGAACAGCAGCGGCTTGCCGTTGGCGGCGCGGTACACTTCGATCTTGCTGACCGGCTCGCGCTTGAATCCCTCGACCACGACCAGGTCGACGCGCGCCATCTTGGCGAGCAATTCCGGCAGCCGCGGCTCGCTCGCGCCGCGCAACTCGTGCATCAGCGCCCAGCGCCGGGTCGAGGACACCAGCACCTCGGTCGCGCCGGCCTGCCGATGCACCCAGGAGTCCTTGCCGGGCACGTCGACATCGAATTCGTGATGGGCGTGCTTGATCACGGAGACGCGCAGCGCCCGGCCCAGCAGATGGGGGATCACCCGCGACAGCAGGGTGGTCTTTCCGGCGCCGCTCCACCCTGCGAGGCCAATCACTTTCATCCACGTCTCCGAAGGCACATAGCGTCCACGCTGCTTATATCAGCCTTGACGCAATGTCATGCCAGCCTCGCCGGCCGGATTGGATCCGGCTAAGCTCCTGTGCACACTCGCCCCTGCTACGAGTTGACAGGACGCCCCGGCTTGGCAGGCCTTGCCAACCGGCTCTCCCTCGGAGGCTGGAAACGCGACCGGAGCCGCTTCCGCGCACGCTGCGTGGCGACCGCCAGCACCTCTTCCAGTGTTGTGTTCCTAAAACGAAGCCTTCTCAACATCGCACCGCTCCCTGAGCGGGTGGAGCCCCATCGGTCGGTCAGCAACGCCGCCTGCGACAGAGCGCGATAATGGATAACTTGCGACGGGACGCTTTGCTCCAAGCGCCCCATTGCCTCCGTCTCATGTCGCGCGCCATCCCTCTATCCAACGGATATACCTCGAAGTTTCCAATGCGCCGAGCGACCGGAACACGATAAAATGCGTCCCCGGAGGGTCACGTATGCCGCGCTCGCCTTCGATCGTGCCGCATCAAATCGACCACGACACCTATCTGGTGCTGAACGATTTCGGCCGGCTTGGCCGCGCCTGGTGCGAAACCGACGAAGAAGGCGCCGACCGGAAAACGCTGATCCGCCGTCTGCTGGATGACCAGTACAGCCATCCGGTCCGCATCGTGGCCTTCAACACCAACGAGGGATGGTCCCGCGACGTGACGACCGACATCGCCGACGAGCTTCGGCGCCGTTTCGTCGAATACGAGGAGGTCCCGCGCTCCGTGCTGGAGTTCGTGGAGACCGCCATGCGGCACTGAGCCGGCCGGATTGATCCACGTTAAGTCCCTTGAACCGC
>NZ_LFLZ01000121.1 GCF_001189845.1 Bradyrhizobium tropiciagri | reverse complement strand
CCCGGTGGTGGGAGGGTGGGAGTTCACACGGGCAGTGCCGATGCGGCTCACCCCTCTCCCTAACCCTCTCCCACAAGGGGAGAGGGAACCGGTCACTGCCGTTGTATCGCCGAAGGTGATCACGCCGCCTTCGACGCCGCGGCGAGCGAGGCGAAGGTCTTGCCTTCGTCGGCGAGCTTCCTGAGCAGCGGCGCCGGCTCGAGCGAGGGATCGTTGGTCTCCTTGGCGTAGAAGGCCAGGCGGTCGGCGATGTGCTTGAGGCCGACGCTGTCGGCCCAGAACATCGGGCCGCCGCGATAGATCGGCCAGCCATAGCCATAGAGCCAGACCACGTCGATGTCGGACGGACGCGCCGCGATGCCCTCGGCGAGGATCTTCGCGCCTTCGTTGATCATCGGGTACATCATCCGCTCGAGGATCTCGTCGTCGGAGACGACGCGCTTCTTGCGGCCGAGGCGCGCCAGCGTCTCGTCAATCAGCTTCTCGACCTCCGGATCGGGCAGCGCCGAGCGCGAGCCCGGCTCGTACTTGTAGTAACCCTTGCCGGTCTTCTGGCCGAAACGGCCGGCTTCGCACAGCGCGTCGGCGATCTCCGACTTGATGCCGCGGTCCTTGCGCGAGCGCCAGCCGATATCGAGGCCGGCGAGATCGCCCATCGCGAACGGGCCCATCGGCATGCCGAACTTGGTGACCACCGCGTCGACCTGCTGCGGCAGCGCGCCTTCGAACAGCAGCTTCTCGGACTGCTTGCCGCGCTGCGCCAGCATGCGGTTGCCGACGAAGCCGTCGCAGACGCCGACCACGGCCGGCACCTTGGCGATCTTGCGGGCGATCGACACCGCAGTCACCAGCGCGTCGGGCGCGGTCTTGTCGGCGCGCACGATCTCGCACAGCTTCATGACGTTGGCCGGCGAGAAGAAGTGCATGCCGAGCACGTCCTGCGGACGCTTGGTCGACTGCGCGATCTCGTCGATGTTGAGATAGGAGGTGTTGGAGGCCAGCACCGCGCCCGGCTTGGCGTATTGATCGAGCTTGCCGAACACTTCCTTCTTGACCGCCATGGTCTCGAACACCGCCTCGATCACGAGATCGGCGTCGCCGACGTTCTCGATCCCGACGACGCCGTTGATCAGCGCCATGCGCTTGGCGGGCGCGTCCGCCGGGATGCCACCGCGCGCGGCGGTCGCCTCGTAGTTCTTCTGCATGATGCCCATGCCGCGCTTGAGCTGCTCCTCGCCGGTCTCGATCAGCGTGACCGGGATGCCGGCATTGGCGAACGACATCGCGATGCCGCCGCCCATGGTGCCGGCGCCGAGGATGGCGACGCGCGCCACGTTGCGGCCCTTGGTGCCGTCGGGGACACCGGAGATCTTGGCGGCCTCGCGCTCGGCGAAGAACGCATAGCGCTGCGCCTTGGACTGCTCGCCGTTCATCAGCTTGAGGAAGCCCTCGCGCTCCTTCTTCAGGCCTTCCTCGAACGGCAGGTCGATCGCGGCGCCGACGGCATCGGCTGCGGCGAACGGCGCCTCGAGGCCGCGCGACTTCTTGGTCAGCGCGGCGACCGCATTGGTGAAGATCGAACGGTCGGCCTTGGCCGCCGCGAGCTTCGAGTCGTCATCGCGCAGCTTGCGCAGCGGACGCTTCTCGGCGACCACCTTGCGCGCAAATGCCTCACCGCCCGACGCCGGACCTTCGACGATCTCCTCGATCAGGCCGGCCTTCAGCGCCGCATCGGCGCTGATCGGGTCGCCGCCGACGATCATCTTGACCGCGAGTTCGGGACCGACCGCGCGCGGCAAACGCTGGGTACCGCCGGCGCCCGGCAGCAGGCCGAGCTTCACCTCGGGCAGGCCGAGCTTGGCGTCCTTGGTGGCGACGCGGTAGTGGCAGGCCAGCGCAACCTCGAGGCCGCCGCCGAGCGCGGTGCCGTGGATCGCGGCAACGATCGGCTTCGGCGAGCTTTCCATCAGGCTCAGCACCTCGGCGAGGCCGGGCGGCTTCGGCGGCTTGCCGAATTCGGTGATGTCCGCGCCGGCGATGAAAGTGCGGCCGGCGCAGGTCAGCACGATGCCCTGGACCTGCGCATCATCGATCGCGGCCTTGATGCACTCGAAGATGCCGCCGCGCACCGCAGCGCTCAGCGCGTTCACGGGCGGACTGTTAACCGTGACGACGGCAATATTGTCATGACGTTCGAGCTTGACGACTTCACTCACCGGGACTCTCCCTGGATGCTTGGGATGCTTGTTCTTGAACTTGCGTTGAGTAGCTGCACGACTTGCGTCGAGCCGCTACGATTAGACCAATTTCGCACTGCGAAATTTAATTCCACATCTTGACACGGAGGGTTATTTTGAAGCACGAGCCTTGTCAACGAGCATGACAAGGGCAGGGCAAGGATAGGGATGAAGCGCGCCAGCAAGAAAGCAGCGACCGATCGCAATTTCGTCGTCGCGCTTTCCCGCGGACTGGACGTCCTGCGCGCATTTCAACCCAACGACGGGCTGCTCGGCAATCAGGAGATTGCCGCCCGCACCAAGTTACCGAAGCCAACCATTTCCCGGCTGACCTACACGCTGACCAAGCTGGGATACCTTACACCTGTACCGAAATTCGAGAAGTATCAGCTCGCGCCGTCGGCGATGGCGCTGGGCTACGCCGCGCTCGCCAATCTCGGCGTTCGGCATTTGTCCGAACCCTATCGAGAAGAAGTGATGCGCGCGACCGGCGGCGCCGTCGCCGTCGGTGGCCGCGACCGCCACAGCATGATCTATTTCGGCCAGAGCCGGAACGGCCTGGCGCTCGGTGTGCAGCTCGACGTCGGCTCGCGCGTGCCGATAGCGACCACCGCGATGGGACGTGCCTATATTTGGGCATTGCCACCCGAGGAGCGCGCGGCTCTACTACGCGAGCTGCGGGATCACTATGGCAGCCGCTGGGCCAAGATGCGCGACGGCATCGAACGTTCCGGCGAGACGGTGGCGAAGCACGGCTTCACCATGTCGACCGGCGACTGGCAGGACGACGTCGCCGCGGTTGGCGTTGCATTGAGATTGAACGACGGAACCGGTCCTTACGCCTTCAATTGCGGCGCGCCGGCATTCCGCTTCACGGAAGATAGATTGCTCAACGACATTGGACCTCGTCTTGTCGCGATGGTAAGGAACATCGAGCAGGCGCTCGGTGGAATGGCGCCGCAATCCAAAAAAGAAGAACGCAAAAAGACCAGAGTAGGAGGGAAAGTTGCACGTTTGGCCGAGGGGATCAGATAGCCTCCATCACGTCCAGCGAAACGCATCGCAGGGCCGCTCGCACCGCTCGAAGACGGCGGGCGAGACGAGATGACGCAGGCACAGCTCGCGCAGGGGAATGATCCCTTGCTCGCGGTTCGCGACGTCAGCGTCGTGTTCGGCGGCATCATCGCACTGAATGGCGTGTCGTTCGACATGCGCCATGGACAGATCCTCGGACTGATCGGGCCGAACGGCGCCGGCAAGACGACGCTGTTCAATTGCCTGTCGCGGCTCTACCAGCCGTCGTCCGGCGACATCCTGATGGAAGGCAAGAGCATCCTGTCGCGCCCGCCGCACCGGATCGCCGAGATCGGCATCGGCCGCACCTTCCAGAACGTCGCGCTGTTCCCCAATCTGTCCGTGATCGACAATGTCCGCGTCGGCGCCCATGCGCGCACCTCGAGCGACATCGTCAGCGACTCGCTGCGTCTCGCCTGGGTTCGCCGCGGCGAGAGCGACATGAACAAGAAGGTGCACGACATCCTCGGCTATCTCGATCTCGAGGACGTCGCCCACACCGTGGTCTCGGGACTTCCGTTCGGCACCCAGAAGCGCGTCGAGCTGGCGCGCGCTTTGGCCGCAGATCCGAAGATCCTGCTGCTCGACGAGCCGGCCGGCGGCCTCAATCACGAGGAAGTCTACGTGCTCGGCGATCTGATCCGCAAAATCCGCGATGACCGTAAAATTACGGTGCTGCTGGTCGAGCATCACATGGGTCTCGTGATGTCGATCGCCGACCACGTCGTCGCGCTCAATTTCGGCCGCAAGCTGGCCGAAGGCACGCCGGCCCAGGTCCAGGCCGACCCCGACGTCATCAAGGCCTATCTGGGGAGCAAGGACCAATGACCGCGATGCTCAACGTCAAGGACCTGCGCGCCTATTACGGCCAGGTCCAGGCTCTGCACGGCCTCAGCTTTTCCCTCAACGAGGGCTCGCTGACCACCCTGCTCGGCGCCAACGGCGCCGGCAAGACCACCACGCTGCGGGCGATCTGCAACATGGTGCGTTCGACCGGCGCGATCGAGTTCGAGGGCAAGCCGATCGGCACGCGCTCGACCGAAAACGTGGTCCGGCTCGGCATCGCCCATGTGCCGCAGGGCCGCGGCACCTTCACCAACATGACGGTGGAGGAGAACCTGCAGCTCGGCGCCATCAGCCGCTCCGACAAGGGCGCCATCGGCTCCGACATCGAGCGGATGTACGAGCATTTCCCGGTGCTGAAGCAGCGCTACACCCAGCAGGCCGGCACGCTGTCCGGCGGCGAGCAGCAGATGCTCGCGGTGGCGCGCGCGCTGATGCTGCGGCCGCGCCTGATGCTGCTCGACGAGCCGTCGTTCGGCCTCGCGCCGCTGATCGTGCGCGACCTGTTCCGCATCCTCGGCAAGATCAATCGCGAGGAAAAGGTGACCATCCTGGTGGTCGAGCAGAATGCGCAGCTCGCGCTCGAGCTCGCCGACCAGGCCTATGTGATCGAAACCGGACGGATCGTGATGTCGGGCAATGCCAAGGACATCGCGAACAACGAAGACGTCCGCAAATCCTATCTCGGCTACTGAGGGAGCTGGCACAATGGAGCTTTTTGCCAACCAGGTCCTGGCCGGCATCGCCACGGGCGCGATCTATGCCTGCATGGCGCTCGCGGTCGTGATGATCTACCAGGCCATCGACCATCTGAATTTCGCCCAGGGCGAAATGGCGATGTTCTCGACCTTCGTATCCTGGCAGCTGATGCAGTGGGGCGTGCCGTATTGGGGCGCCTTCGTGCTCACCGTCGCCTTCTCGTTCCTCGCCGGCATCGTCATCGAACGGCTGCTGTTCAAGCCGCTGGCCAAGGCGCCGATCCTGACCAACGTCGCCGGCTTCATCGCGCTCTATGCGATCATCAACTCGGTCGCCGGCCTGATCTGGGACTTCACCATCAAGCAATATCCGACGCCGTTCGGCTCCTCGCCGTTCCTCGGCAGCCAGCTGATCTCGACCCACCAGGCCGGCATGATCGGCATCACGCTCTTGATGCTGCTCCTGCTGTTCTTCTTCTTCCGCTTCACCCGGGTCGGTCTTGCGATGCGCGCGGCCGCCTCGCTGCCTGAATCGGCCCGGCTGGTCGGCATCAATACCTCGTGGATGATCGCACTCGGCTGGGGCATGGCGTCCGCAATCGGCTCGATCGCCGGCATGATGATCGCCCCGGTGGTGTTCCTCGAGCCCAACATGATGCTCGGCGTGCTGATCTACGGCTTTGCCGCAGCCGTGCTCGGCGGCCTCAGCTCGCCGTTCGGCGCTGTGATGGGCGGCTTCCTGGTCGGCATCTTCGAGAACCTGGTCGGCACCTACATCCCCGGCGTCGGCAATGAGCTGAAGCTTCCGATCGCGCTTGCGCTGATCATTGTCGTCCTGGTCGTGAAACCGGCAGGCCTGTTCGGCCGCGCCATCGTCAAGCGAGTTTGATCATGAGCGCCGCTGAAGAAGTCGAAGTCGTCACCGAAGGCCAGGCCGTCGAGGCCGTGCCCAAGCGCGCCATGACCCTGGGTTATGGCACCTCGCTCGTCGTGCTCGCCGCGCTGGTCCTGATCCCGCTGTTCGTGAAGAACTTCATCATCTTCCAGATGACGATGCTTCTGATCTACGGGCTTGCGGTGATGGCGCTCAACATCCTGACCGGCGGAAGCGGCCAGTTCTCGCTCGGCCAGAGCGCGTTCTACGCCGTCGGCGCCTACACCTCGGCGATCCTGATGGAGCATGCGGGCATGAACTATGCCCTCACGCTGCCGATCGCCGGCATCGTCTGCTTCGGCTTCGGCTTCCTGTTCGGCCAGCCGGCGCTGCGGCTGTCCGGCGTCTATCTGGCGCTCGCGACCTTCGCGCTCGCGACCGCGATGCCGCAGCTGCTCAAGCTCGGCTATTTCGAGCACTGGACCGGCGGCGTGCAGGGCCTCGTCGTCACCAAGCCGGATGCGCCGTTCGGCCTGCCGCTGTCGCAGGACATGTGGCTGTACTACTTCACCCTGGTGGTCACGATCGCGATCTACGTCGCCTCGGTGAACCTGCTGCGCTCGCGCTCCGGCCGGGCCTTCATGGCGATCCGCGACAACGAGATCGCGGCCTCCGCGATGGGCGTCGACGTCGCGCTGTACAAGACGCTGGCGTTCGGCGTCTCGGCCGGCATCACCGGCGTCGCCGGCGGTCTCGGCGCCATCGCGGTGCAGTTCGTGGCACCGGACGGCTACACCATCCAGCTCGCGATCTCGCTGTTCCTCGGCATGGTGGTCGGCGGCGTCGGCTGGCTGCCCGGCTCAATCGTCGGCTCCGCCTTCATCATCTTCGTGCCGAACATTGCCGAAGGCATCTCCAAGGGCCTTTCGGGTGCGGTGTTCGGCGTGCTGCTGTTCCTCGTCATCTTCCTCGTGCCGCACGGCGCCAGGCAGGTTGCGATCGTTGCCCAGCAACTGGCCGCAAAGCTCAAGAAGAACTAGGAGCATGATCCGGAAAAGTGCGAAGCGGTTTTCCGAGAGAGATCATGCTCAAACCAGTTAAGAGCCTATAGAATCAAACCAGGAGACATTATGCTTTCTACTGTTCGGATCGCCGCGATTTCCGCGGCGATCGCAGCTGTTGCCGCGACGTCAACTGCCGCATTCGCCCAAAAGAAATACGACACCGGCGCGAACGATACCGAGATCAAGGTCGGCAACATCATCCCCTATTCGGGCCCAGCCTCCGCCTACGGCGTGATCGGCAAGACCGAAGAAGCCTATTTCAAGATGATCAACGACCGCGGCGGCATCAACGGCCGCAAGGTCAATTTCGTCAGCTATGACGACGCCTATTCGCCGCCGAAGGCGGTCGAGCAGGTGCGCAAGCTGGTCGAGAGCGACGAGGTGCTGCTGGTCTTCAATCCGCTCGGCACGCCGTCCAACACCGCGATCCAGAAATACCTGAACTCCAAGAAGATTCCGCAGCTGTTCGTCGCCACCGGCGCGACCAAGTGGAACGATCCGAAGAACTTCCCGTGGACCATGGGCTGGCAGCCGAGCTACCAGAGCGAAGCCCAGATCTATGCCAAGTGGCTGATGAAGGAGAAGCCCGACGCCAAGGTCGCGATCCTCTATCAGAACGACGACTTCGGCAAAGACTACCTCAAGGGCACCAAGGACGGCTTTGGCGCCAAGGCAGCCACGAGCATCATCATGGAGGAGAGCTACGAGATCTCCGAACCGTCGATCGACAGCCACATCGTCAAGATCAAGGCCGCCAATCCGGACGTTCTGCTGATCTACACGACGCCGAAATTCGGCGCCCAGACCATCAAGAAGACCGCCGAGCTCGCTGGAAGCCGCTGCAGATCATCACCAACGTGTCGGCCTCGGTCGGCAGCGTGATGCAGCCGGCCGGCTTCGACAACGCCCAGGGCGTGCTGTCGGCCGCCTATGCCAAGGACGGTGCCGATCCGCAGTGGGCCAACGATCCCAACATGAAGAAGTGGGCCGAGTTTCTCGACAAGTACATGCCGGGCGCCGACAAGACCGACGGCGGCTACGTCTACGGCTATGGCGCCGCCCAGACGCTCGCCAAGGTGCTCGAAATGTGCGGCGACGATCTCACCCGCGCCAACGTCATGAAGCAGGCGGCGAGCCTGAAGGACTTCACGCCCGACACCCTGCTGCCCGGCGTCAAGATCAACACCTCGGCCACCGACTTCGCCCCGATCGCCCAGCTGCAAATGCAGCGCTTCAAGGGCCAGAAGTGGGAGCTGTTCGGTGACATTATTTCCGGCGATGTCCCCTCGGAGTGACGTTGCACTGCGGGAATAAAACAACAGCCTCCGCGATACCCGTCGCGGGGGCTTTTTATTGACGCCCCGCACCGATGGTATTGAATACTGCAGACGAAGAACCCGAGGTGGGGAAACCATGACTGCCGCACGTCCGTCCCTGACGGCGCTGTTGTCCGCATTCGCTCTGATCCTGACGAGCTGCAATGTCGCGCTGGCGCAGAAGAAATACGACACCGGGGCCAGCGACACCGAGATCAAGATCGGCAACACCGCGCCCTACAGCGGCCCCGCCTCCGCCTATGGCGTGATCGGCAGGACCGAGGCGGCCTACTTCAAGATGATCAACGAGGCCGGCGGCATCCGCGGCCGCAAGATCACGTTCATCAGCTATGACGACAGCTACTCGCCGGCCAAGACTGTGGAGCAAACCCGCAAGCTGGTCGAGGACGACGAGGTGCTGCTGGTGTTCGGCTCGATCGGCACCTCAACCAACGCTGCGATCCGAAAGTACATGAACGAGAAGCAGGTGCCGCAGCTGTTCGTCGGTTCCGGCGGCGCCAAGTGGAACGACCCCAAGGACTATCCGTGGACCATGGGCTGGCAGCCGTCCTACCAGGACGAGGCGCGGGTCTACGCAAAATACATCATGAAGCACAAGCCCGACGCCAAGGTTGCCGTGCTCTACCAGAATGACGACTTCGGCAAGGACTACCTCAAGGGCCTGAAGGACGCCTTCGGCGACAAGGCGTCGATGATCGTCGCCGAGGAGGCTTATGAAACCTCCGAACCCGCGATCGACAATCACATCGTCAAGCTGAAGGCCGCCGGCGCCGACACGTTCATCAGCGTCACGTCACCGAAATTCGCGGCGCAGGCGATCAAGAAGGCCGCCGAAATCGCCTGGACGCCGCTGCACATCGTAGCCAATGTCTCGGCCTCGGTCGGCGGCGTGATGCAGCCGGCCGGCTTCGAAAATTCGCAAGGCATCCTGTCGGCGTCCTACATCAAGGACGGCGCCGATCCGCAATGGAATCAGGATCCCGGCATGCAGAAATTCCTTGCCTTCCTCAAGAAGGATTATCCCGACGCCAACAAGCTCGACGGCGCCACCTCCTACGGTTACGCCGCCGCACAAACCATGGTGCACGTGCTGGAGATGTGCGGCGACGATCTCAGCCGCGCCAATATCATGAAGCAGGCGGCGAGCCTGAAGGATTATGTCCCCGACACGCTGCTGCCGGGCATCAGCATCAACACCTCGGCGACCGACTTCGCGCCGATCAAGCAATTGCGCTTGATGCGCTTCAAGGGCGAGAAGTGGGAGCTGTTCGGCGACATCATTTCGAGCAATCTGAGCAACTGATCTTCGCGGATTGTCGTCGACATCCGCGCGCTCAACTCAACGGCGTCTCCAGCACTCACCGCAATCTCCGCGGTTGGCGCGGGCAGATCAGCGAGCGCGACTAAAGACGCAGCCCCTTCGGCCATGCCGCGGGGGCTTTTCGTTGAGACGCTCCAGGTAAGATGATAGCTTTTGCTGACAACAATGAGCCTTCGAAACAGGGGGCCGCGACACATCATCTGCCATCAGGGAGAGAAACCGCATGTCTGCAACACGACATCTGGCGGCCATTGCCGTTGCGTTCGCGTTCGTCTCCGCATCCTGCAGCGCGGCGCTTGCCCAGAAGAAGTACGACACCGGCGCCAGCGACACCGAAATCAAGATCGGCAACATCATGCCCTATAGCGGAGCGGCCTCCGCCTATGGCGTGATCGGCAAGACCGAGGACGCCTATTTCCGCAAGATCAACGCCGAAGGCGGTATCAACGGCCGCAAGATCACCTTCATCAGCTACGACGACGCCTACACGCCGCCGAAGACCGTCGAGCAGGCGCGCAAGCTGGTCGAGAGCGACGAGGTGCTGATGATCTTCAATTCGCTCGGCACGCCGCCGAACTCGGCGATCCAGAAATACATGAACCAGAAGAAAGTGCCGCAACTGTTCGTCGCGACCGGCGCCACCAAGTGGAACGATCCGAAGGAGTTTCCCTGGACCATGGGCTGGCAGCCCAACTACCAGAGCGAGTCGATCATCTATGCGAAGTACATCCTGAAGAACAAGCCGAACGCGAAGATCGCGGTGCTCTACCAGAACGACGACTACGGCAAGGACTATCTGAAGGGATTCAAGGACGGGCTCGGCAGCAAGGCGGCATCGATGATCGTCGCCGAGGACAGCTACGAGGTGACGGAGCCGACCATCGATTCCCATATCGTCAGGCTCAAGGCCTCCGGCGCCGATGTGTTCTTCAACATCACCACACCGAAATTCGCGGCGCAGGCGATCAAGAAGAACGCCGAGATCGACTGGCATCCGCTGCACTTTCTCAACAACGTCTCGTCCTCGATCGGCAGCGTGATCAAGCCGGCGGGCTTCGAGGCCGCCCAGGGCATCATCTCGTCGCAATATTTGAAGGATCCGACCGATCCGCAGTGGAAGACCGACAAGGGAATGATCGCCTGGAACGAATTTCTGGATAAATACTACCCAGACGCAAACCGTGCCGACGCGTCCGTGATGTACGCCTACACGGTCGCGCAGGGCCTCGAGCATGTGCTGCGGGCGTGCGGCGACAATCTGACGCGCGAGAACATCATGAAGCAGGCCGCCAGCATCCGCGACCTCGAGCTTGGCGGGTTGCTGCCGGGCATCAAGGTCAACACCTCGGCGACCGATTTCGCGCCGCTTTCGCAACTGCAGCTGATGCGGTTCAAGGGCGAGACCTGGGACCGCTTTGGCGACATCTTGAGCGGCGACGTCGGCGGTTAACCCTTAATTGTCGACTAAAGACGCGGCCCCTGCGGCGTTGTCGCAGGGGCTTTTCATTGAGACGGGCCGCCCGAAATGGTAGTCATTGCAGCCAAATAACAGAGCCCTCGAAACAAGGGGCCGCGACACATTCGTCTGACAACAGGGAGAGAGACATCAATGTCCGCTACCACAAGACTTGCGGTCCTCGGGGCCGCGCTCGCGCTCGTCGCGACATCCGGCAGCGCTGCGCTGGCCCAGAAGAAATACGACACCGGCGCCACTGACACCGAGATCAAGATCGGCAACATCATGCCCTACAGCGGACCCGCCTCCGCCTACGGCATCATCGGCCGCACCGAGGCCGCCTATTTCAAGAAGATCAACGACGCCGGCGGCATCAACGGCCGCAAGATCAACTTCATCTCCTATGACGACGCCTACTCGCCGCCGAAGGCCGTGGAGCAGGCCCGCAAGCTGGTCGAAAGCGACGAGGTGCTGCTGATCTTCAACTCGCTCGGCACGCCGTCGAACTCGGCGATCCAGAAGTACATGAACTCCAAGAAGGTGCCGCAGCTGTTCGTCGCCACCGGCGCCACCAAGTGGAACGATCCGAAGGACTTTCCCTGGACCATGGGCTGGCAGCCCAACTACCAGAGCGAGACCCAGATCTACGCCAAGTACATCCTGAAGAACATGCCGAACGCCAAGATCGCGGTGCTTTACCAGAACGACGATTACGGCAAGGACTATCTGAAGGGCCTGAAGGACGGCCTCGGCCAGAAGGCCGCCAGCATGATCGTCGCCGAGGAGAGCTTCGAGACCTCCCAGCCGACCATCGACAGCAACATCGTCAAGCTGAAGGCGAGCAACGCCGACGTCTTCATCGACATCGCGACGCCGAAATTCGCGGCGCAGGCGATCAAGAAGGTCGCCGAGATCGGCTGGAAGCCGACCCACTTCCTCAACAACGTGTCGGCCTCGGTCGGCAGCGTGATCAAACCGGCCGGCTTCGAGAACGCTCAGGACATCATCTCCGCCGCCTATCTGAAGGATGCCTCCGACAAGCAATGGGACAACGATCCCGGCATGAAGGAGTTCTATGCCTTCATGGCCAAGGACTTCCCGGAGGGCGACAAGCTCGACGGCGGCACCGTGGTCGGCTTCGGCGTGGCGCAGACGCTGGTCCAGGTGCTGAAGCAGTGCGGCGACAACCTGACCCGCGAGAACATCATGAAGCAGGCGGCGAGCCTGCAGGATTTCCGCACCGAGGTGCTGTTGCCCGGCATCAAGATCAACACCGCCGCGAACGATTTCGCTCCGATCAGCCAGTTGCAGCTGATGAAGTTCAAGGGCGAGAAATGGGAACTGTTCGGCGAGGTCATCAGCGCCGACGTCGGCGGCTGATTGTCGCGCCGACGGTCGGCTGACAATGGCCCCCTGCGACATCGTCGCAGGGGGCTTTTTCATTGGCCTTTTCATTGGCCAAGGCGGCTGCTCGCCGGTCGGCCCCGCGAGATGCCTGCTTACGCTTTGCCTGGCAATGCGCTAGGAAACCCGGCGAGAAACCGTCGCCCTTGCGGCGGCAACAACAAGGAGTTTTCGGGAAATGCCGAAGCCGATCCGTCACCGTGTCGCAACCGCCCTGCTTGGCCTCGCCGTCGCCGCCGCGACCGGCAATGCCGCCTGGGCGCAGAAGAAATACGACACAGGAGCGAGCGACACCGAGATCAAGGTCGGCAATATCGTGCCCTATAGCGGCCCGGCGTCGGCCTATGGCGTGGTCGGCAAGGCGATGGCCGCGGTGTTCAAGAAGGTCAACGACGACGGCGGCATCAACGGCCGCAAGATCAATTTCATCTCCTACGACGATGCCTATTCGCCGCCGAAGGCGGTCGAGCAGGCGCGCAAGCTGGTCGAGAGCGATGAGGTGCTGTTCCTGTTCGGCACGCTCGGTACCGCCTCCAACACCGCGATCCAGAAATATCTCAACGCCAAGAAGGTGCCGCAGCTGTTCGTCGCGACCGGCGCCACCAAGTGGAACGATCCGAAGGCATTCCCGTGGACCATGGGCTGGCTGCCGAGCTACCAGAGCGAGTCGCGGATCTACGCGAAATATCTGCTCAAGGAGAAGCCCACGGCCAAGGTCGCGGTGCTCTACCAGAACGACGACATGGGCAAGGACTACCTCAAGGGCCTCGAAGACGGCTTCGCCGGCGATCCCGCGCGGATCGCCGCCAAGGAGAACTACGAGGTCGCCGAACCCACCATCGACTCCCATGTGGTGCGGCTGAAATCCTCCAATCCTGATGTCATCATCTTCTTCACCACGCCGAAATTCGGCGCCCAGGCGATCAAGAAGCTCGGCGAGATGAACTGGAAGCCGGTGACGATCGTCTCCAACGTCTCGGCCTCCACCGCAACCGTGATGCGTCCGGCCGGGCTCGACAATGCGCAGGGTGTGATCTCGGCAGCCTACGCCAAGGACGCCAGCGATCCGCAGTGGAAGGATGACGCCGGCATGAAGGCGTTCGACGAGCTGCTCGCCAAGTACATGCCCGACACCAACCGGGCCGATGCCTCGGCGATGACCGGCTACAACATGGCGACCACCATGGTCGAGGTGCTGCGCCGCTGCGGCGACGACCTCACCCGCGCCAATGTGATGAAGCAGGCGGCGAGCCTGAAGCAGTTTGCGCAGGGCGGCCTGTTGCCCGGCGTGACGCTCTCGACCGGTCCTGCCGACTTCCAGCCGATCGAGCAGCTGCAGCTGATGCAGTTCAAGGGTGAGCGCTGGCAATTGTTCGGCGACGTCATCAGCGGTGAGATCGGCGGCAACTAAGAGGCAGGACTCGTTTTTTGGCTCGATCCGCGCCCCGCACTCTCACTTCACCTCTCCCGCTTGCGGGGGAGGTCGGATCGCATCAAAGATGCGATCCGGGTGGGGGCTCTTTCCACGATGCGAGTCGCGGTAGCACCCCCAC
>NZ_LFLZ01000120.1 GCF_001189845.1 Bradyrhizobium tropiciagri | reverse complement strand
ACCGCATTTGCTTGTGAACGAGATCGTGGCCCCGGCGTCGCACAACAACTGAGATTTGGGGTAATGGATCCTGGCTTTCGCCAGGACGACGATGGGGATCGTTCTCGATTCAAGACATCGAACACACGGTGTCATCGCAACGCCGTAGGATGGGTAGAGCGCAGCGAAACCCATCATCTCTCCACGCGGAAAGAAGATGGGTTTCGCTTCGCTCTACCCATCCTACAATTCCGGACGACTTACGCCGGCGGCAGGCCGAGCGATTGCGCCGCTTCCATCCAGACCGGCAATTCGCGCTGATAGAGCGCGTTGCTATCCTTGAAGCCGATCGCGGGTTCCAGCACGAAGGTCGCGAGCACCTCCTTCACCTTGGGATCATTGCTGGCGGCGACGCAGAGTTCGGACAGCCGGTCGACGATCGGCTGCGGCGTCGCCTTCGGTAGCGCCCAGCCCGAGAAGCCGCTCACGGTGAAGAATTTCGATGTCGCGCCCTGTTCGGGCAGGGTCGCAATCCCGGGGATCGCATCGACCTTCTTGGAGTGCACGCCGAATACGACGCCGCGGTTGCTCTGCAGGACGGTTTGCGCCGCGGTGTAGCTGCCCATCGCGACATCGAGCGTGCCCTCTGCAAGCCCGGTCCACATCGGCGCCTCGCCGCGATAATGGATCGGCTCGATATTCAGGCCATATTGCTTGTTGAGTTCGTTGATCGTCATGTGCGGGGCGGAGCCGGCGCTATAAGTGCCGAAGTTCACCTTGCCGCTGCTCCGCGCGTGGGCGACGAATTCCGCCAGCGTCTTGACGCCGAGTTTCGGGCTCGCGACCAGCAGCAGCCCGGCGCCCGGAATGACGCTGACCAGCGTCAGATCCTTGTCCATGTCGTAGCCGGGGTTCTTCATCATCGCCCGGTTCATGACATAGGTGGTCGAGATCGAGCACAGGATGGTGTGCCCGTCAGGCGCGGCGCGAGCGACCTCGGCGGCGCCGATCGAGCCGGAGGCACCGGCCTTGTTCTCGATGACGACGGTTTGCCCGACCTGCCTTGCGATGAATTCGCCGAAGGCACGCGCCAAAAGGTCGGTCTGCCCACCGGCCGGATAGCTGCAGATCATGCGGATTTGCCGCGACGGCCAGGCGGCCTGCGCCGAGGCGCCGCGCGACAGCAACGGCATTACGGCGGCGGCCGCTCCGGCAGCGATGACGTGACGGCGGCTGAATGTCGCTGGCATTTTGGTCCCTCCCCGATTTTTCAGCGAGGGTACCGCATCGGTCGGTCTCAGCTACGGGACAGATTGGCGCAGCGGGGCGCGCTCACCGCCGCAACCGTTGATCCCTGATCGGTCCCGCCGATATCGGCGCCACCTTCTGCGTCAGCCGCTGGCGGCCGACAAGGCCGGCCGTCGCCAGCATGAGGACGCCGCCGAACCACCAGGAGCCGATCACGAACTCCCAGGCCCGCGGCGGAATCTCGTCGAAGATGATGCCGTAGACCGACACCAGCGCTGCCAGCGCGGCGAGGAAGATACCGCCCGCGCTCATGAGCTCGACGGCATCGATGCGCCCCGTCGCGCGCAAGGCTGGCCTCGGAATATCGATGCCGAGATAGAAGCCGGCAGCCCCGATCACGATCGTCGTCACGATGAAGGCAAGTGTCCCGAAGAGAACGACATGCCCCTTCGCCAGCTGCGCGGCGACGAAGGTGCCGGCCATGGCACCGGCCATCGCGAGGCCAGTTCGCTGCAACATATGCGCGGCGCGGCTGACCATCATCAACTCGCGGGCGATCACGGCTCTCTGCTTCGGCCTGGACATGATCCTCATCTGCGGTCTCCTTTACCAGCGCCTGGGTCCGCAAAGGCCTTGAACCTGTCTGTCCCGTCATTGCGAGCGAAGCAATCCATTGCGCAGCAGGTACAGCGGTGGATTGCTTCGTCGCTTCAGCGCAAAATTGCTTTGCAATTTTGTCGCGAGCTCCTCGCAATGACGGGGGCTAATAGGTTCACACTCCTCTCAGAACCGAAGCAGGCTATTTCGTGCTCGACGCCCTAGAACGGGTAGTAGCGGATCTGCGACATGATGATGTGATCGTCGGTCCTCGGCGCGCCGCCGACACCTGCGAAGGCGAAACGCTGGTTGTAGGAGTACTGGACGCCGGCCTTGATCGCCCCGTAGTCACCCTTGAAGATCGTGTCGTAGAAGCCGGCGGTATACTGCCTGACCTCCGAGGTGTTGCCGTTGCAGGTCGCGGCCGGCGAGTTCTCGATGTTGCAGCCGAGATTGTTGTAGAGCGGATTGCCGTAGCCGAACGGCACCGAGCCGACATTGGAGAACGTCGCCTTGGTCTTCTCGAGGCCGGCATAGGCATAGAGATCGAGCGACGGCGTCGTGTGCCAGACCGTGCCGAGCAGAAACGCGGTGATCGGCAGCGGCTGGATCGAGCCGTCCTGGCGCAGCGTCGCGTCCGGGAACGGCGTCGCGGTGAAGCGGCCGAGCGCGCCGTGTGACGCCGAGCCCTGCAACTCCAGGAGCTTCGGCACGATCTCCGCCGAGAAATGCCCGCCGAAGCTCACCGTGTTGACGTCGTGATTGGCGAAGTTGAAGTGGTCGTAGAAGTCGCGATACATCGCCCAGCCCTCGAGATGCAGCTTGTAGGGCCCGAGCCGCGGATCCCACGCCCCCTTCACGGTGAAGTCAGGCACGTGGTTGAGGCTGACATTGTTGGCGTTGTTGAAGAAGCTGCCGCCCGGACCGGTGAGGTTGACCAAGAGGTTCGGATTGAGCACGCCCTGCGGCCCGACCGCGGGCGTGCCGACCAGCGGCGTGTTGCCCCCGAAGAACGAGGTCTGCGGATTCTCCGCCGAGACCGCGAGCTTGAATTCAGGCCCGATGTCCTGCCAGACCCGGATGCCGGGCTGCCGCGCCGCAAGGAAGCCGGGCACCGATTCGAAATCGATCACGCCGGGCGCATCGACCGAACGCGGATCGATGCCGGCCTTGCTCGGTGCGTTGAGCGACCAGCTCTGGCCGGCAAGGACATGCAGGCCGAGATCGGTGCGATCGACCTCGACGCTGGCCTGGCGCAGCCGCGGGTTGAAGGAGTTGGTGGCAACCGAATTCGCGGTCTGCGCCGCGCCTTCGAAATCCATTTCGCCGTAGCCGGCGACGCGGGTGTTGGCGAACACCTCGGCTTCCGCAAGCACCGAGAAGCGGGTCTGCCGCGCGGAGAAGCGCGACTCGCCGGTGTTGAAGTTCTTGCTCTGCGGGAACGGGATGAAGGCGTAGACCGAACCAGTGTCGGAGGCGAGATTGCGGGTGCGATAGATGCCGGTGAGATCGACCCAGCCGCCGAAGGTGAAGGTAACGCCCTTGTAGCAGAGCTTGCCCGATGCGCACGGATCGAACGGCACCGGCGCCTTGGCCGCCATCTTCGTGTTTTGCATTGCGTTCTGCCTTGCCGCCAGCGCCTCCTCCTTGCGCGCCTGCACCTCCATTTTCTGTTCGAGCTGCTTGAGGCGTGCCTTCAACGCCTTCAGTTCTGACGCATCGTCATCCGCCAACGCTGGACCTGCCGACAACAGCATGCTGCCGAGCAGAATTCCCCCGAGAATTCGCATCGCTTCCTCCACACGAGGTTGTTTCCTCAGGCGAGAGAGAGCGGTACTCGGGGAATGATATTCGCGGCGACCCGCAAGATTGCGGTCACGTTTTTTCTCATCGCGGCCGCGGGAATAGATTGCCGCGATGGACGATATCGCGCGCGAGGGAATAACGAGTCTGCTCCGTACGCAGGGCGGGATTGGCGCAGCGCAATGCGCCTCTCAACATCGCGCGGTGTGTAACAACACCGGTCGCGAATTCGAATTGTCGTCGGACGCTTGTTCTCAAGCCCACCATGGACATTCGACGAACAAAGGACGGAACATGATCGGTGAAATCATAGTCGTGGGGGACCTGAAGCTGCGCGAGCACGCCTCGCTCGACGAATACAACCGGCTGGGCGAACGCATGTACGAGATTGTCAGCCGCCTTCCGGGATTCCTGTCGGTCAAATCGTTCAAGGCAGAAGATGGCGAGGAGCTCACCCTGTTTCGCTTCGCCTCGGAGGAAGCGCTCGAAGCCTGGCGCACTCATCCGGAGCATGTCGAAACCATGCGGCGAGGACATGCCGAATTCTACGCCAGCGGCTTCCTGCAAATCTGCAAGGTGATCCGCGAGGTCGGCCCGTTCGAGCATTCCTGAACGCCCGGCAGCAACGCGCAACCACGCAGGGCGATTCGCGCACCGCACCGTCGAGGTGACGGCGCGCCTTCGCGTGAGTTTTTCTAACGCCATGCGCGAGTTTTTGCGGGATTGTCCGGCTCGAAGTTTAAGGATAGGTCCGTACCGAGATCAGTCTCAGTCAGTTGCGGAGACACAACCAACATGGCGGACAACACGAGGATTCGGGCTGGCCAGTGCCATTGCGGCACGGTCCGTTTCGAGGTGACACTCAGCGACGGCTTCGACTCGATCCGCCGCTGCACCTGCTCCTACTGCCGCATGCGCGGGGCCGTCGTTGCCATGGCCGAAATGGGCGGGATCAAATTCCTGCAGGGCGAGGACGCGCTGACAAGCTACCGCTTCCATAGCGGAGCGGCGCAGCACTTCTTCTGTTCCCGTTGCGGAATCTACACCCATCATCAACGACGATCCGACCAGGACCTCTATGCCGTCAACGTCGCTTGCCTCGACGGGGTCAGCCCGTTCGATTTCCCCAACGTGCCTGTCATGGATGGCGTCAATCACACCAACGACACCGGCAAGCCAACACGTCGCGCCGGCACGCTCCGCTTCACCCCGACTGACTGAGCGACGTTTGCTCAGAACAGCGGCGGGATCTGCGCGACCTTCAGCGGGCCCAGAAACACTGCGCCGTCGGCGAAACGCAGCGGGAAGCTGCGCGCCTTCTTGCCTTCGAGCGTGGCCTCGGTGCCGAGCGAATTGATCCCGGCCGAGATGCCGGCATTGGCGTTCTGCTTGATCACCTTGCCGAGGCCGGGGATCGCGCGGTCCAGCGCGCCGAAGAGATTGCTGAGGTCCTGGCTCTTCACGCCCGGGGCGACGCGGTCGAGCGTCGACTGCGGCACGCCCTCCTCCAGCATCTTGTCGATGCCGAGCGCGGGGACGACGCGCTCGAGGCCGGCGACCGTCATCTGCAGCTCGCCCTCGATGCGGCCTTGCGCGTTGAGGCGCAGCGTGCCCGCCGCGACCGACAGCACATCGCCCTGCTCGATCCGCGACTGCTGGATCTCGACGCTGCCGCCGGCCGCCTGGATCTCGCGAAAGCATCGGGCCACGGCTTTGGCGAGAAATCCTTCAACCCGTTCAGCCGCGCATGGATGTCGGCGTTGGACGGCTGGGTGAGCAGCGGATGCACCTCCTGCAAGGTGCCGCCATTGATCTGCAGCACGGTCTCGATCGCGGGGCTGTCCGGCGCCGAGCCCTCGACCTGCCGGCCATGCAGCTCGATGTGATTGACGCGCATCAACGGCGTCGGCGCAGGTCCGCCGGTGCGATCGATAGCGAGATCGTCGAACACGAGCGAGGCGCGCTGCGGCACCGCCGGCAGGCCGACTACGCTGGCGCGTCCGAGGCGCCAGTCGACCGACAACGTCGGCTGCGCATTGCGTTCGGCGATCGTGGCCGGACCCTTGAACTCCGCGATCACGAGCTTGGGATCATAGATCTGCGCCACGACCAGGATCTCGGCCAGCCGCGCCACGAACGACATCTGCGGCGAGGCGGTCTGCGACACCAGCATCACGCTGGGCTGCTCGCAGCGGATCTCGAGCCGAAACGGGTAACCCGCCACCGAACGCTTGTCGCAATCATAGACCCGGCCGGCCTTCGCTTCCTGCGCGCGCCAGGCATCGGCCTGCACGCCGACCTGCGAGGCGGCGAAGAACCAGAATCCGCTCCACAGCACCGCGGCGATCAGGACCGCGACGGGGACGGCATAGAGGCCGAAGCGCGAGCGGCGGCGGGGGGCGGAGATCAAATCGGACATGCGGCGTCCTTTGGAGCGCGAATTTGTCAAAATCTAAGCGGCTGCACGGCTTGAACAACCCGTGACCAAGCCCCTGAGCAACCCTCGAGCAACCCTTGGAAACATCACGGAATCTGCTTCGCTTGGGCGGCCCGTTCTGCTAGCCCATCAGCGCGATGTCAGCAAATCCCCCCCATTCCGAAACCGACGGCGACCTCTGGGTGTTCGGCTACGGCTCGCTGATGTGGAAGCCGGGCTTCGAGTTCCTGGAGCAGGTGCCGGCGCGGCTGATCGGCGAGCATCGCGCGCTCTGCGTCTATTCGTTCGACCACCGTGGCACACCGGAGAAGCCGGGCCTGGTGCTCGGGCTCGATCGCGGCGGCGCCTGCCGCGGCATCGCGTTCCGCGTCGCCGCCCACCTGCGCCACGACACCATCGCCTATTTGCGGTCGCGCGAGCAGACCACCAACGTGTATCGCGAGGTGATGCGCTCGGTGTGGCTGGAGAATGCGGCGCGCGATCGCGTCTCTGCGCTGGCCTATGTCGTCGACCGCGGCCATGTGCAATATGCCGGGCGGCTGTCGCTAACCGAGCAGCTGCGCCTGGTGCAGCAGGGCCATGGCCGCTCCGGCAACAACCGCGACTATGTGCTCTCGACGGTCGCCTCGATCGAGAAGCAGGGTTTTCGCGACGGCCCGCTGCACCAGCTCGCGGCGATGCTGCATGATTCCGGCCCGCTGCATCGGGACGCACGTGCGGCTGACGGGCTCGATCCGGCCTGAGCGCGGAACCTCGCTCGCGAATTCTTGCCACGGCGCGAACAACATTGTGGTCTCAATTTCCGGTCGCTGGAATGGAATGACCGGAATGCGCCCCTCATTGCTCAAGCTCGCCGCACTCGGCCTGCTGTTGCTGCTCAACGCCCCATCCTATGCCGGACTGCGAGAGGATGGCGCGGCGTGCGATGCCAAGGATCCGCACCCGGAGCTTGCGATCCCCGCCTGCACCCGCCTGATCGCGGCCAATCCCAGGGGACGCGACCTTTCGATCACCTATTACAACCGGGCGCTGGCCTGGCATAACAAGGGCGATCTGGAGAAAGCCAAGGCCGACTACGATCAGTCGATCGCGATCAATCCGTCGTTCGCGCCCTCCTATGGCCAGCGCGCCAAGGTCTATCTGCAGAACCAGGACTACGACCGCGCGCTGAGCGATTTCGATCGGGCGATCCAGCTGAAGCCCGCCGGTCCGTTCAGCGCCGGCTGGTTCAACAATCGCGCCGAGCTGTTCGTTGCCACCGGCGACTATGAGCGCGCGCTGGCCGATTACGGCAAGTCGATCGAGCTCGATCCCAACTCGTGGTACGCCTATGTCAACCGCGCGCTGGTCTATGATTTCAGCGGCAAGGACCGGCTCGCGGCGCTGCATTGCCAGGACGCGATCAAGCTCGCGCCCCGCGCGGCCGGCCCGTATTATTGCCGCGCCGTGGTCGAAATCAGCGCCGGCGATCTCGACAATGCCGCGCGGGATGTCGAGCGCGCGATCGGCATTCAGGATGGGCAAGCGGAGTTCTACTCGCTGCGCGGCCTGACGCTGGCGAGCAAAGGCGAGCTCGACGGGGCCTTGCGCGACTACGACCACGCGACGCAACTCAATGCCCAGGGCGCGCTGAATTACGCACGGCGCGGTCTCGCCGACGAGAAGAAGGGCGACGTTGACGCTGCGCGGGCCGACTTCCGGCATGCGCTCGACGTCATCGGCCTCGACCAGCTCGACCGCACGCAGGGCCAGCGCGTCGCCAGGGAAGGCCTGCAACGGCTGGAGAAGGTCGCCAGCACGGACAAGAGCCTCATCGCGGATCACGGCACGACCAAGCCAGCCACTGCGGTCACTGCGGCGGTTCCGATCGCACCGGTCGGCGCAGGCTCGAAGGCGGCGACCGAACGGCGCGTCGCGCTCGTCGTCGGCAATTCGAAATACCGCTCCGTGCCGGTGCTGCCGAATCCCGGCCAGGACGCCGCTGCGATTGCCGATACGCTGCGCGCGGTCGGCTTTCAGGATGTCCGCCTCGTCACCGAGCCACGCGCGACAGCCTGGTCGAAGCGCTCAAATCATTCGCCAACGCGGCCGACGGCGCCGACTGGGCGGTGATCTATTATGCCGGCCACGGCATGGAGATGGCGGGCGAGAACTATCTGGTGCCGGTCGACGCGAAACTTGCGACCGACCGCGACGTGCCATTCGAGGCCGTCGCGCTGACCCAGGTGATGGGCTCCACCGAAGGGGCGCGCAAGCTGCACCTCGTCATTCTCGATGCCTGCCGCGACAATCCGTTCGCCAACCAGATCAAGCGCACCGTCGCGTCGCGGTCGATCGGCAGGGGCCTGGCCCAGGTCGAACCCGACAGCGGCACGCTGGTGGTCTACGCCGCCAAGCACGGCCAGGTCGCGCTCGACGGCGACGGTGGTCACAGCCCGTTCGTGACGGCGCTGATCAAGCGCATGCAGACGCCCCGGATCGAGATCCGCAAGCTGTTCGACCTCGTGCGCGACGACGTCATGGCCGCGACGGATCGGCGGCAGCAGCCTTTCAGCTATGGCTCGGTTCCGGGAGCCGAGGATTTCTACTTCGTCGGCGCGAGCCAGAATGCGGCGAAATAGGCGGGATGCAGGAGCAAGCGCACGAGATTGCCACTTGTGCGGCATGATGACGAACGCGCAGCGATGCGTCTACTTGCCTTTCGTTCGCTTGCCCAAGCGCCGTTTGGCGACTTCGCCCAGCGGGCTATCGGGCGATTTACGGAATGCTTTGAGCTTCTTCATTCGGCCTTTGCGCAGAGCATCCGAATGCGCCTCATCGGCTATCTCGTCCACGACGTTTCCCCGAGCAGCGATGAGGGACTGTCGCACAGAACGACGCTCGTCCTGATGCGAGAGTTGCTTGCTGCGCGGAATGTTCTTTCGGCTACTCTTTTGATTTTCACCATATGTATTGCGCCGGTCGTGCTGGTAGCTCAACCGCTTCTTCTCCTGGGGATTTTTCGTCTTGCTCACAGATGGGTCTCCGGGCTCTTCTGGGAACGACACCCTTGCGGAGGCAGCAACCGCGCCTACCTCTCAACTATCACCTTTCGGGGTCTCCGTCGCTCTTCCCAACCACACCAGCGCCCCGGCGTCCGTGGGCGCGAATAACATCGGCCATACAGTTACGGCATCATCGATCCCATGTGCGACAGGAGGCTGGCGATGACCACTGACGTGCCCAGATTGCGAAACCACGACCCGCTCGCCGTCGAGCTGACGGCAGCCGTCAAGGCCGGTGAGGCCGAGCGCCTGCGCGCGATGCTCGCCGCGCATCCCGAACTCGCCCGCTGCGTGGTCGTGGATGCGAAGGGCGGCGGCCGGAGTCCGCTGCACCTGCTTGCCGATTGGCCGGGCCACAATCCGAATGCGGCAGCGATCGTGCAGATCCTCGCTGCAGCCGGCGCCGATCTCGATGCGCCGGCGGCCGCAATGTGGCATCGCGAAACGCCGCTGCACTGGGCAGCCAGCAGCGACGACGTCGCGCTGATCGACGCGCTGCTCGATGCCGGCGCGACATCGAGCATGAGGGCTCATCGATCGATGGCGGCCCGCCATTGTCGTCCGCCGTCGGCTACGGCCAATGGGCGGCGGCACGGCGGCTGGTCGAGCGCGGCGCGCGGACGGCGCTGTGGCAGGAGGCGGCGCTGGGCATGATGCCGGAGATTGTCCGTCGGCTCGAGACCGCGGCCCTCCCGGCCGAGGAGGTTTCAGGGCCGTTCTGGAACGCCTGTCGCGGCGGGCAACTCGCCACGGCAAAATATCTGCTCGAGCGGGGGGCCGACCTCAACTGGCCCGCTCCCTGGTCCGGGCAAACACCGCTCGACATCGCCGAGCAAGCGGAACATCGCGAGGTCGCGGCCTGGCTTCTTGAACGTGGCGCGACCCGCGCGAAGAAGGGCTCCGGACCGGACGCGAGCTGAACGGCTCGGGATTATCGCGCCGCAAATCCGATCGTGGCTTGGCCGCAACCCGGCAAATCGCGGCGGAGGTGTGGCAGCGCCCTGTGACATTTAGGCTTTTGCATCGCGACGCGGACGGATAGAAGCTCATCCGCAAACATCGCTCGCTGATGCAATGAACCTCTCCGCCCCCTTTGTCCGCCGGCCGGTCGGCACCACGCTGCTGTCGCTTGGACTTGTGGTGGCGGGCATCATCGCGTTCTTCAAGCTGCCGGTGTCGCCGCTGCCCGACGTCGACATCCCGACCATCATGGTGCAGGCGACCTTGCCCGGCGCCAGCCCCGCCGACGTCGCCGCCACCGTGGCGAGCCCCCTGGAACGGCACCTCGGCCAGATCGCCAGCGTCACCGAGATGACCTCGGTGTCCTCGCTCGGCAACGCCCGCATCACGCTGCAATTCGATATCGACCGCGACATCAACGGCGCCGCGCGCGACGTGCAGGCGGCGATCAACGCGGCGCGCGCCGACCTGCCGACCAACCTCCGCGCCAATCCGACCTACCGCAAGTTCAACCCGGCCTCGGCGCCGATCCTGATCTACACCCTGACCTCGGACACGCTGACGCCGGCCGAGCTGTATGACGCCGCCTCGACCGTCCTGGCGCAGAAGCTGTCGCAGGTCGAGGGCGTCGGCGAAGTTTCGGTCGGCGGCGGCTCGCTGCCCGCGGTGCGCGTCGAGCTGATCCCGCCGGCGCTCTACAAATACGGCATCGGGCTCGAGGACGTCCGCGCCGCGCTGTCGAGCGCCAACGCGCACAGCCCGAAGGGTGGCATCGACGTCGGCGACCAGCGCTACCAGATCTACGCCAACGACCAGGCCCGCAAGGCCGCCGACTACAGGCCGTTGGTCGTCGCCTACCGCAACGGCGCGGCGGTACGGCTGACCGACGTCGGCGACGTGATCGATGCCGTGGAGAATGCGCGCACGCTGGGCCTTGCCAACGGCAAGCCGGCCGTCGTGATGATCGTGTACCGGCAGCCGGGCGCCAACATCATCAAGATGGTCGACAATGTGAAGGGGCTGATGCCGCAGCTGAAGGCCTCAGTGTCGCCCGCGGTCGACATCACGCTCGCGATGGACCGCTCGAAGACGATCCGGGCCTCGCTGCACGACGTCGAGATCACGCTCCTGATCGCGGTCGCGCTGGTGATCCTGGTGGTGTTCGCGTTCCTGCGCAATGCGCGGGCGACGCTGGTGCCTGTGGTGGCGGTCGGCGTGTCGCTGATCGCGACCTTCGCCGTGATGTATCTGCTCGGCTACACGCTCGACATCTTCTCGCTGATGGCGCTGACGGTGGCGACCGGCTTCGTGGTCGACGATGCCATCGTGGTGCTGGAAAACATCACCCGCCACATGGATGCCGGGCTGTCGCGGCTGGAGGCGACGCTGGTCGGCACCCGCGAGGTCGGCTTCACCGTGCTGTCGATGAGCGTGTCGCTGGTCGCGGTGTTCGTGCCGATCCTCTTGATGGGCGGGCTGGTCGGCCGGCTGTTCCGCGAATTCGCCATGACCATCACGATCGCGATCGTGATCTCGCTGGTGGTCTCGCTGACCACGACGCCGATGATGTGCGCCGTGCTGCTGCGCAAGGAGGAAGGCCAGCCGCATGGCCGGATCTACCGGATCAGCGAGCGCGTGTTCGAGCTGCTGTTGGGCGGCTACCGCGCGACGCTCGGCCACGCGCTGCGCCATCCCCTGCTGGTGATGCTGATCCTAGGCTCCACGCTCTATTTGAATTTTCATCTCTACAGGGTCGTGCCGAAGGGCTTCGTGCCGCAGCAGGACACCGGGCTGCTGGTCGGCTCGATCCAGGCCGACCAGAGCACCTCGTTCCAGCTGATGCAGCAGAAGCTGACCCAGTTCATCGACATCGTGAAATCAGATCCGGCGGTCGATACCGCGGTCGGCTTCACCGGCGGCGGTGGCGTGGGGCCGGGCGGCACCAACACCGGCACCGTGTTCGCCTCGCTGAAGCCGATGGGCGAGCGCAACCTGCGCGCCGACAAGGTGATCGAGCGGCTGCGCGAGCCGTTAGCGAGCGTGGCCGGCGCCACCCTGTTCCTGCAATCGATCGGCGACCTCGGCGCCGGCGGACGCTCGGGCAATGCGGCGTATCAATACACGCTGAAGGGCTCGACCTTCGCGGAGCTGAACGAGTGGACGCCGAAGCTCGTCGCGGCGTTGCAGAAGGAGCCGACGCTCGCCGACGTCAACAGCGACCAGCAGAACAAGGCGCTGCAGGCCAATCTGGTGATCGATCGCGACGCCGCCTCGCGGCTCGGCATCACCGTCAGCCAGCTCGACAACACGCTCTATGACGCGTTCGGGCAGCGCCAGGTCTCGACCATCTTCGTCGCGCGCAACCAGTATCACGTCATCATGGAGGTCGCGCCGCGCTTCTCGCAGGACCCGCAGACCCTGAAGGAGGTCTACATCTCGACCTCGGGCGGGTCGGCGACCGGTACCCAGAGCACCAATGCGGTGGCCGGAACTGTGGCCTCATCCTCGCAGAAGAACTCGTTGAGCTCGATCGCCGCCAATGTGGTACGCAACCAGGCGACCAATTCGATCGGCGCCACCGGCAAGGGCGTCGCCTCGACCGGAACCGCGGTCTCGACCAGCGCCGAGACGATGATCCCGCTGTCCAGCGTCGCGCGCTTCGAGCATGGCGATACGCCGCTCTCGGTCAATCACCAGGATCTCTTGGTGTCCAGCACCATCTCCTTCAATCTGCCGCCGGGGGTCTCGCTGAGCACGGCCACCACCACGATCGAGACCGCGATGCACGCGCTCGGCATGCCCGCCGGCATTTCCGGCGGCTTTGCCGGTTCAGCGAAGATCTTCCAGCAGGCGCTGGCGAACGAGCTGTTCCTGATCCTCGCCGCGCTCGCGACGATCTACATCTCGCTCGGCATGCTCTATGAGAGCTACATCCACCCGCTGACCATCCTCTCGACCCTGCCCTCGGCCGGCGTCGGCGCGGTGGCGGCCTTGATGCTGTCGCACACCGATTTCGACATCATCGGCATGATCGGGGTGATCCTCTTGGTCGGCATCGTGAAGAAGAACGCCATCATGATGATCGACTTCGCGCTCGACGCCGAGCGCCAGCGCGGCCTGTCGTCGCGCGATGCGATCTACCAGGCCTGCCTGATGCGCTTCCGCCCGATCATGATGACGACGCTCGCCGCTTTGTTCGGCGCGGTGCCGCTGATGATCGGCCTCGGCGAAGGCAGCGAGCTGCGCCAGCCGCTCGGCATCGCGATCTTCGGCGGACTGATCCTGAGCCAGATCCTGACGCTCTACACGACGCCAGTGGTCTATCTCTATCTCGACCGCGCGAGGCTGTGGACCCAGCGGCGCCGTGCCGCACGCCGTGCACGGCGGGCAGCAGCATCAGGCGCCGCCGGTCGTTGACAGACCGGCGCCGATCTTGCCACCCTGCCGCAAGGTGGCAGGCGCAAGGGATGGAGCCGTGACTCCAGCACCGGAAATCGCCGTGTCGCGCTGGTTCAACAGCAGCGAACCGCTGACCCTGGCCGGGCTGCGCGGCCGCCCGGTGCTGCTGCACGCGTTCCAGATGCTGTGTCCCGGCTGCGTATCGCACGGCACGCCGCAGACCCAGCGCGCGTTCGAGCTGTTCAAGCATTCCGACCTGAAGGTGATCGGGCTGCACACCGTATTCGAGCACCACGCGGCGATGACGCCTGTGTCGCTCGAAGCCTTCATTCATGAATACCGGCTGACCTTCCCGATCGGCGTCGACGAGGCCGGCGACGGCACGCCGATCCCCGTCACCATGCAGCGCTACGGCATGCAGGGAACCCCGACCAGCATCCTGATCGGCCGCGACGGCAACATCGTGCATCACGGCTTCGGCCAGCAGAGCGACATGGCGCTCGGCGCGATCATCGCGGCCGAGCTTGCCGCACCGCACGGCTGACGCCCAAGCAATCCACTCACGCAGCTGCGTTATGACGGCGTCGCGCAGGGCGTGATAGCCTTCCGCCAACCCTAACTGATCGCCGCGACGGGAGGATCTCATGAAGACCTATCAGCTCTACATCAACGGCCAGTATGTCGACCCGGCCAATGGCGAGTGGTTCGAATCGATCGATCCCTATCGCGGCGAGGCCTGGGCGAAGATTCCGCGCGGCACGGCCGCGGACGCCGACAAGGCGGTGAAGGCTGCAAACGAGGCGATGTGGAACGGCCCCTGGGCCAAGATGACGGCCTCCGCCCGCGGCAAGGCGATGCGCAAGCTCGGCGACCTCGTCGCCGCCAATGCCGAGCGTCTCGCCGAGATCGAGGTGCGCGACAACGGCAAGCTGATGGCCGAGATGCTGGGCCAGCTGCGCTACCACCCCGAGTGGTGGTGGTATTTCGGCGGCCTCGTCGACAAGCTCGAGGGCGGCCTGGTGCCGATCGACAAGGCCGAGACCTTTGCCTACACGACGCATGAGCCGGTCGGCGTTGTCGCGGCGCTGACCGCCTGGAATTCGCCGCTGCTGTTCGTCGCCTGGAAATGCGCCGCCGCGCTCGCGGCCGGCTGCGCCGTTGTCGTCAAGCCGTCTGAGTTTACTTCGGCCAGCACGCTGGAATTCGCGGCGCTGACGAAAGAGGCCGGAATTCCCGACGGCATCTTCAACGTGGTGACCGGCTTCGGGCCCGAGGCCGGCTCCGCGCTGATCTCGCATCCGGGCGTCGCCAAGATCACCTTCACCGGATCGGATACGACGGGCGCAAAAGTCTACGAGACCGCGGCCAAGAGCCTGAAGCGCGTCTCGCTCGAGCTCGGCGGCAAGTCGCCCAACATCGTGTTCGAGGATGCCGACCTCACGGCGGCGGCGGCCGGCGCGATCTCCGGCATCTTCGCCGCGACGGGGCAGACCTGCATCGCCGGATCGCGGCTACTGGTGCAGAGCTCGATCAAGGAGAAGTTCGTCGCGCGCGTGCTGGAGCTGGCGAAGTCTGCCAAGATCGGCGATCCGATGCAGTCCGACACCAATGTCGGCCCGATCACGACACCGGCGCAGTACAAGAAGGTGCTCGACTACATCGATATCGCGAAAGCCGAAGGCGCGCGCTGCCTGCTCGGCGGCAAGCCTGCCTCCGGCGACGGCATCAAGGGCGGGCAATTCGTCGAGCCGACCATCTTCACCGACGTCGACAACACCATGCGGATCGCGCGCGAGGAGGTGTTCGGCCCGGTGCTGTCGATCATCTCCTTCGACACCGAGAAAGACGCCATCCGGATCGCCAACGACACCATCTACGGCCTTGCCGCCGGCATCTGGACCAAGGACCTCGCCCGCGCCATCCGCGTGCCGAAGCAGCTGCGCGCCGGCACCGTGTGGGTGAACACCTACCGCGCCATCAGCTACATGATGCCGTTCGGCGGCATGAAGTTCTCCGGCGTCGGCCGCGAGAGCGGCATCGACGCGGTGCGCGAATATCAGGAGACCAAGAGCGTCTGGATCTCGACCGCGACCGACGTGCCGGCGAATCCGTTCGTGATGCGATGAGGACTAACGGGTCGTCATAGGCCGCAAGCATTGCTGCGCTCCCTCTCCCGCTTGCGGGGGAGGGTTGGGGTGGGGCTCTCCCCACAACTCCCGCTGCGGCAGGAGCCCC
>NZ_LFLZ01000119.1 GCF_001189845.1 Bradyrhizobium tropiciagri | reverse complement strand
CGCCAGGATGACGAACGGCGAGCCCCGCTCACAACATCCGCCGCGGCGTATGGGTCCCTGCTTTCGTTTTCGCAGGGACGACAGGTCTGTGTGCAGCGGAGACCTTTAGCTTAACTGCTGCTGCCGCCGGTCGCGCCGCGGACCACGCGCTTGATCTTGTCGGTGGTGTAGGTCTGGCCGCCGATCGAGAGCAGCGGCGGGGAGGCGGTCAGGTCGACGGAGTCGACCACGCCCTGGATCTCGGTCGAGATCGCAAGGTCGTTGCCCTTGGAATCCTTGCCGGTCGCGGTCAGCGTGTAGGTGCCGGCCGGCCATTGCGTGCCGTCAGTGCCCTTGCCGTCCCAGACGAAGCTGGCATTGCCCTGCTTCAGGTTGAAATTGCCGGAATAGGCGGTCTGGCCGGTCGCGCTCGTGATCGTGATGGTGGCGCTGGTGGCTTGCGGGGACACCAGATTCCAGGTCGCGGATTTGTTGAACTGGGTCTTGCTGCCGTCGACCGCGACCGTGTTGCCGACATAGACCAGCGCCTGGGTCGACTGTGCGCTCTTCTCGATCGCGATCAGCTGCTTGAGCTGATCGTTGGACTTCAGCTGCTGCTCGACACCGGCGAACTGCACGAGCTGCTGGGTGAACTGGTTGGTGTCGAGCGGATCGAGCGGGTTCTGGTTCTGCAACTGCGTGGTCAGCAGCGTCAGGAAGGTCTGGAAATTGTCGGCGATGCCCTGCGACGAGGTCGTCAGGCCGCTGCCCGTGCTGCTGCTTCCGGAGCTCGTTCCGTTGCTGGTGCCCGGTGCCGAGACGACGGGCGTTGGCATGGTTGCATCGACTGCCATGGTGAACTCCTTACACTCTGATATCGACGCCGCCGAGGGCGCTGCTTGCGCGGCCGTAGGAGCGCCCTGCCGCGGCGGCGGGAACGCTGTCCTCTTCGGCGACGATCAAACGATGGGCGTTCGGATTGGGCTGGCCGTTGTTGTTCTGTCCCGACTGCGACTGGTCGCGCAGGCTGAAGTGCAACCCGCCATTGCCGGTCGACAGGCCGGCATTGTCGAGCGCGCGCTGTAGCTGATTGGCGTCCTGGCGCAGCATCGACAGCGTCTCCGGGCGTTCGACGGTGAGATGCGAGGTCACCTGGCCGTTGCGGTCGACATCGATGCGGACATCGATGCGGCCGAGCTCGGCGGGGTCGAGCCGGATCTCGAAGCGGCTCTTGCCGCTCTTGGCCGAGGCGGCGATCTGCATCGCAAGCCCGCTGAGCGGCACGGCGGCGGCTTGCGCGGCGTTGGTCACGGTCAACTGCGCGTTCGCCGACGGCGTCGTCTGGGTGGCGAGTTGTGGCTGGAGTGCATTCGCCGCCTGCGCGCTGGGATCGGGCGCCGTGACCTGGGTCTGTGCAGCGGCCTGGCCGCCGGCCGTCGTCGCGGCCTTGCCGTCGCCGCTCGCATCGGCCTTGATCGCATCGGGTGCGCCGTCTGCGTCGGCCTTCGCCTTGCCGGCAACCGCAGCCGGCTGCGCAACGGCGGGAACGATGTTGGTCGGCGCGGCCTGCGCGGTGGCGTTGCTGCTCTGGCTGCGCCGTCCTGGCCGGCAGGCGCGGTCGCAACCGCGTCCTTCGGGGTCAGCTGTACCTTGGCTTGCGGCGTCGTCTTGGTGGCGGGCGTTCCGGCAGCAACGGTGGCGGCAAGCGTCGCATCGCCGGTCACGGTCGCAGCGCCCGCAACCGTGGCCGTATCGGTGGCGGTGACCTGTGCCTCGCTCTTGACGCCGGCCGCTTTGGCGACCTTGTCAGCATTCGCGGCGGTGGTCGCCGCGGTTGCGGTGTCGGCGCCGGCCGGGACGTCGGTGCCGGCGGCGGCACCGGTACCGGCGATCGCCGAGCTTGCTGCGATGGCCGCAGCCGCGATCGCGAGAGGCGCGGCGGACTGGCTGGAAGGCGCGGTCGCCGTCACAGCCGGGTCGCTCGCCGTTGCAGCGGCAACGGGAACGGCAACCACGGCGTTGGCTGTCGCCGCGGTGGATGGATCCGCCTGCGGCACCGCTTGCGTCACGGCCTTGTCGCCGATGGATTGCGTATCGGTGCTCGACTTCGAGTCGTCCGATTTCGATTTCGACTTGGTTTTGCGCGGCGCGTCGCTATCGCTGTCGTTATCGACCTTGGTGTCGTCGCGCGAGCTGCCGGGGTCTCGCGACGTCCGGTCGGGTGCGGTGCTGTTGTCGCGGGAGCGCGCGTCGGTCGTCGAAGACGAATCGTCGGACCGGCGCGCGGGCGCCGGTTGGGAGTCGTAACGGCTGTTGTCGCTTGCGGACGCAGTGTTGCTGTCGACCAGCGCGGCAAAGCCGTCATTCCCCGCCTGCGGGGCGGGATCGGGCCGCGACGACCGTGTCGCGCCCTGAAAAGACCGGCCTGCCAATGCTTCCGACGTGACGCTGACCACTGCCAACCCTCGCAAATGAGACTTCCGGCGTTTTGTCAGCAAGGAGCGGGCCAACGGGCGGGTGCAATAAATATCGAGTTATTTCAGTCGGTTATGGGTAGCGACGGTGGCCTGGAACCGGTTCCCGGCAGGCCCCGTTTTTGCCCGGCGGCAAGATTTGCCGTCCGCGCGCGGCAAGGCATCACTTGCGCTGGATTGCCTCGCCGGAATACGGCCTATATTAAAGGTGGCCTCCGACGCGTCCCGAACCGACGGACCGGCCTTGGACGCGTTCTAAGGCTTTCTGGACAAAGGCTTTTTCCAATTTCGTCGCGGAGCGCATAGGCTCGCCGCGACAGTGACCAATGACCGCTTAGAGATGCTCAACAGTCTGGATCTTGAAGGCCGCCCTGAAGACACACGGATCGTCGTTGCCATGTCCGGCGGCGTCGACTCGTCGGTGACGGCTGCGCTGTTGAAGTCGCAGGGCTATGACGTGGTCGGGATCACGCTGCAGCTCTATGACCATGGCGCCGCGACCCATCGCAAGGGCGCCTGCTGCGCCGGCCGCGACATCCACGACGCGCGCAATGTCGCCGAGCGGATCGGCATCCCTCATTACGTGCTCGATTACGAAAGTCGCTTCAAGCAATCGGTGATCGACAATTTCGCCGACAGCTACGCGCTCGGCGAGACGCCGGTGCCGTGCATCGAGTGCAACCGTTCGGTCAAGTTCCGCGATCTGCTCGCGACCGCACGCGAGCTCGGCGCGCAGGCGCTGGCCACCGGACATTATGTCGCCTCGCGCCGGCTTGCCGACGGATCGCGCTCGCTGATCTGCGCCGCGGATGCCGATCGTGATCAGAGCTATTTCCTGTTCGCCACCACGCGCGAGCAACTCGACTTCCTGCGTTTCCCGCTCGGCGACATGACCAAGCCGCAGACCCGCGAGCTGGCGCGGCGCTTCGATCTCGAGGTCGCCGACAAGCAGGACAGCCAGGACATCTGCTTCGTACCGACTGGCCGCTACACCGACATCATCGGACGCCTGAAGCCGAATGCGATCGCGCCGGGCGATATCGTCGACCTCGCCGGCAATGTCGTCGGCCAGCACCAGGGCATCGTTCATTTCACTGTCGGCCAGCGCAAGGGCCTCGGCATCGCCTCCGGCCACCCGCTCTATGTGGTCAAGCTCGACGCGGCGACGCGCCGGGTCGTGGTCGGGCCGCGCGAGGCGTTGCGGATGGATCGCATCGCGCTGCGCGACGTCAACTGGATCGGCGATGGCGCGCTGGATCGCGTGATCGGCGAGGGCATCGAGATCTATGTCCGCGTGCGTTCGACGCGCGCGCCGCAGCCGGCATCGCTGCGCGCCACTGACGGCGGCTACGAGGTCGAGCTCGTCGCCGGCGAGGAGGGCGTGTCGCCCGGCCAGGCCTGCGTGTTCTACGATGCGCCGTCCGGGCAGGCGCGTGTGCTCGGCGGCGGGTTCATCAAGAGCGCTAGCGCGAGCCGCGTGGCGCGGGCCGCCGCGCAGGAGGCGATGGCGCCGCTCGCGGAAGCGGTTCGCGGATAGCGCATGATCTGGAAAAGTGGGAACCGGTTTTCCCTCGCGACAAACGCGGAACGCGTTTGCGCGGAGATCATGCGCAAACAAAGCTAATTTCGGGGGCAGGGAATGGCTGGGGACATCGACCGCGACGGGGTCGAAAAGGCGTATGGCCGCTGGGCGCCGATCTACGATCTGGTGTTCGGCAAGGTGTTCGATCAGGGCCGTCAATCGACGATCGCGGAAGCCGACCGGATTGGCGGGCGCGTGCTCGACGTCGGTGTCGGCACCGGACTGTCGCTGTCGGAATATGCACGCACCACAAAACTCTGCGGCGTCGATATTTCCGAGCCGATGCTGCGGCGGGCGCTGAAGCGCGTGCGCGCGCTGGGCCTCAGCAACGTCGAGACGCTGGCGGTGATGGACGCCAAGAACCTCGCGTTCCCGGATTCGTTCTTCGACGCGGTGGTCGCGCAATACGTCATCACCGCGGTGCCTGATCCCGAGGCGACGCTCGACGATTTCATCCGCGTGCTGAAGCCGGGCGGCGAACTGATCCTGGTCAATCACATCGGCGCCGAGAGCGGCCCGCGCCGCATCTTCGAGCTCGCCTTCGCGCCGCTGGCGCGGCGGCTCGGCTGGCGTCCGGAGTTTCCATGGGGGCGGCTGACCAATTGGGCGGCGAAGCATGGCGGTGTCAGCCTTGCCGAGCGCCGGCCGATGCCGCCGATGGGACATTTCTCGCTGATCCGCTTCCGCAAATCGTGAGCTTGCGGCGATTTTGACCGGGAACATCGGGGCCTCGTCCCGGTTTTCTTGTCATGAGGATCAATCGAACACGCGCCAATCGCACGCTCGCATTGTCCTGTGTGCTGATGCTGGCACCCATAGTTGCCGAGGCGCAGGCGCCGCCGACGCCCGCCACGCCGCCGGCACAGACCGCGCCGCCGGCGCCACAGCGCGCCGCCGCGAATTGCGCGCCGCAGCAGCCTTCGCATCCCGGCGTTGCGGCTCCAGAGGGAACCACCACCGGGCAGGGGACCTCGTCGTTGGGCGACAAGCTCGCCAAATCCGACGGCGTGCTGTGCCCGCCGGCCGGCGTCGACCCCGAAATGCGTGCGCCGACCCCGCAGGGCGGCAATACGCCAGTGATTCCGCCGCCCGGCAGCCCCGGCGGCGACCAATCAATCAGGCCGAAATAGCCTCTGGCTGCAATAGTTTGCGGCCCCGTCCGCCTTTGCTTGACAGGTGCGTGTGCCACTCTTTATATCCCGCGCGTTCGCAGCAGCGGCTTCTATGCCGCCGATCGCGAGCCCATGGCGGGGTAGCTCAGCTGGTTAGAGCACGGGAATCATAATCCTGGGGTCGGGGGTTCGAGTCCCTCCCCCGCTACCAGAAAGCCAAGACAAATCAGTCAATTGGATCCGGACCGCCTGCGGATGTCGGTTCCGTAGCGGATCCGTAGCGCTTTCAGCATTGCTGGACGGGTATTCGGTGGCGATCATTCATTTTTTGACGCTCGATCCGCCACTTTCTGTCGAGCGCTGCACCACGATCGGAGCATGCAATCCAGCGACGACTGACGCTCCTTTTTGGACCTCAAGGATTCGACTTTTTGGACCTCAAGGATTCGACGCAACCGGGAGGATTCGGCATCGCCTCAAACGGCGCTAGCCTCTCAAGGCTGAAACAGGGGTGCGATTCCCCTAGGGAGCGCCATTTGCGTAAAAACCACGAACATTTCCGTTCTCAGTCTGTTTGCCTGCGATGGCGGCCTGCAAAATGTCTTTGCTGCCGAAAATGCGGATAGCGCCGTCGTCGGCCTCGACCGCATCGATAATCGAACGAATGTAGCCCTGCGGGTATTGATGTCGCCGGTGTCGAGCTTGTCGTGGCCGAGTTTAGTCGTACGACCTCAGCGATCGGCCCCACCGGGCCGCATGACGGACTCCGTCAGACGCGCTCGACATCCGGCAGGCGCCAGCTCTTGTCCAGGAAAGCGGGTTTGGGGCCGTAGAAACGGAAGATCACGAAGAAATCCTCGCCGGCCGAAGGCAGCCAGTTGCTTCGCGACCCGGCTGGGCTGCGCCGAGAAAGATATCTATCGAACCATCCTTGTTCGCTTTGAGGTCCGAACCGGCATAGGAGTCGAGCCCGCCGCGGTCGAGAGAATTCGGAACGAAGGACCTCGTCTTCTGGCTGTAAGCGATGACCGACCAGAACTTGTTGACGGGAACATCCGCCGGAACGCGCAGGCGGTAGCGGCCTTTGCCGGAGAGAAGCTTGCCGCCACTGTCGCGCAGACCCACCAGGTAAATCTGTTCCCCGCTCAGCTTTGCCGGCAAATAGTTGGCCCAAAAGAACGGTGCGATCGCGCGCTGCCAAGTCCACACCGCGTCAGTGGTTTCAAATGACCACGCATCGCCCATGAGGGGCTCAAGCGCCGGATTGAAGTTCATCCACTGGCTGTCAGGCCACCAGGCCGCCAGCGCCTCGCCGGGGGTGGCGAAGCCGTATTGCATTATATTGTAGGCGTCGCGCGCAGCGTCATCGAGTGCAGCAACCATGCGGGCGTCGGGAGCAAACGGTTTGCCGTTCGCGATCCCGAGCGAGCCCAGCATGCCGACCATGACCTTGTCGCGCGGCCGGACAGGTTCGTCGGTGACGAAGGCGGCGAGCTTCTCGAACCAAGTGTGATCGTAGACGGGCAGCGAGCGCCAAGCCTTGTCCCATCCGTCGATCACCCGCGTCGCGGGCGGGTTGGCGGCAGCGGCAAGCGGATAGGTGTGGGTCTGCCGGGCCAGCGCCACGGCGCCCTCCATGGTGCCGGAGCCGACGATAACGGGGCGGAAGACCATGGTGCCGCGATAGCCTTCGAGGCGAACCCCGAGATAGCCTTGCGGAATCGCGTCTTTGTAGGCGGGAGGAACGAGCAGGTATTTTCCGCCCTAACCCTTGTCGAGGCCCTCGATGCCGACCATGGCGACGGGGGCCTGCCAATTGTCGCAGAACTCGCCGACCAATGCATAGTCGGCGGAGCTGGCTGGAATTTCGACAACGAGCGGCCCGTTGCTCAGATCGAAGGCGAGCGCGGCAAGCTGCAGTACCAAGGAGTACCAGAGACTGATCCCCGCAGTTCTGCGGGGAGAGCCTCCGACATGAGGCAGCTCTAGGCTGCCGATTTGCTTGCCGTGGGAGCCATCGTTACCTCGTCAAATGACGGGAGTGGTTTGATTAGAGGAGCAAGGCTCTTGGCGGATTCGGCGGTTGTCAGAACATCGGCCGGATCAAGCTTTATGATCGTTGCCTTATCGGGATCCGGCTCCCAAACGTCCTCGCCGACAAGCCGGCCGCGATCATCATAGGGCCAAACCATCTCGATGAAGCTCGAATAAAGATACATCGCATTCTCATCCGCCTTGAGACCAGTCCTCGCGAGCAGCCGCTTTAGGAGATGATCAGACAGGAAGCCCGGTAGATGGGACGTGACCTTGTTGAAGGTGAGAGACGGTCCCCAGAGTTGCTGATGATAATGGGCGGTTGAGGCAATAAAATTGTCCGCAACGGCTACCTGCTCGTTTTCCAGGAAGAAGATGCTCTGGTTGGTTTCCGCCCACATGCGGTAAAGACTTTTGATCGCCTCTTGTCCTTCCAACCTGGCGTTCATGCCTTCAGCCTGGAAGTGATAGCAGGGGTTGGGCGCCATCATCTCCGGCGCAAAAATCTCTTCATAACGGCCGGCAACCTCTAGGTAACGGTGCCTGCTATATGCTTGTAGAAGAAACCGGTGTCGTGGATTCTGCGTTGTCGCCAGTAGCTTGTCGATGGCAACGTTCAGCTTGGTGACATCGTACTTGGCCACTTTTGCCTCCATTGTGCGAGATTGACACTTTGAGCGAGAGCGAGACTAGAGAGTTGGATCAATGCCAATTCTGTCACTCGTACTTTCGGCGCCTGATCAGCGGCGGACGCGTGGCATTGGCAATGCCCACCTTAATGATGTGTCCTCACCTGACTATGCAGATCCGGCAAAGGTAGAAGCGACCAAGGTCGCGCCTATTTGACCATCAATCGATATCATGTCGCTTTGCACGAAATCCGCCATTCCCGGCACAATTCTATGAAGGTGCGCCAGTGGTACGGTGCCGGAGCCGGTTGTTCGAACGGCAGGGCGCCAAATCCGGAGCGCGCCTATGTTGGCCGCGATTGCTCGCGAAAATGCCGCGGCGTAACACCGGCGACTCGGCGGAAGGCGCGAGTAAAGTGTGCAGGATCAGTGTAGCCGGAGGAGAACGCGATATCGATAATTTTGGAATCTGTGTCGCGCAAAAGCTTTCTGGCATTCTCGAACCGGACGGTATCGATCAGATCGGAGTATGTAAGGCCGGCGTACGCGAGCTCGCGCTGCAAGCTCCTCGTGCTCGCGCCAGCCATTTCCGCGATTTCGGTGAGAGCTGGAAGTTTTTCATCCAGGTAAGACGGCAACATCAACTTGAGAGTTGCGATAATATCATGACCTGATGGGCCAGCCTCATCGTCTTGCGAAGAAAGCATTTCTTCCTTCGCGCGATTAGGGAGGCTGAGGAGCGAGATTGGAATATCGATCCATGATGCGTCCTGACCAGACAGGAAGCGCGTGTTTGGCCAGAATGATTGACACGCAGGGCTCGGCGTATAGCGGGCTTCAAAGGCCATTGTTGCCGGGGCCCAATTCGGTCCGGCGAATTGCCGGACCATGTATATGGGGAAAACATTCTGGAGCCACTGTGAATGCTCGAGATGCAGGAGCCCTCTTGTTCCAGTGAGTCTGCTGCAAAACCTCACGTGATCGTCGCAGCGCTCGATCCAGTTGCTCAAGTTCGAGTCCTCGATCGACGCCCATTTGCAAGCCTGCTGCAGCGCGACCAACAGCGTCGGTGCATGGCCGATGAGAGTCCGAGTTTTCTCGCTCAGGTGACGATAGTGCAGACGTTGAGAAGCATGGAATCCGAAATCCGTAATGCCTTGCGATCTCCGGGCGATTTCCGCGAAGTCGATTGCCTGTAGTATCGGCACGTAGTGATTGGCCTTTTCTTCCAGCGATGCCGGAAGACGAGATCTTTCCAGAAGCGAACCCGCCGATGCGCCGATACCGCTAAGAATATCAGCGAAGGGAATGAGGAACTGGCAGCGGGTCAAATGAATATTTGCCATCGCGCCGCCCCTCGATCGTGAAATTGATGCCGTCCGCTTGCCCGAATATCGCTGGGCCAGGGTGTTTGCGTCTCTAGCAAGCACGGGAGAATTTGCTGTCCCCCTCCCGGCATGAACCATTCTCGCACCTCAGCGATATCTTGCGTCGAACAGCAAGGCCGCTCTTTCGATACGGACCCTGTTGGATTTTGGCGTCTGATGGCCAGACGGCCAACACCTCGATCCATAAACTTAGATAAAATCAAGACTACAACCTGGACGAAAATAATGCCGCGTCGCAGCCTAGCAGGTCGCAGATTTTATTGCACATCCTTTGCAGCGAGGACTCGCGGGAGGTCGTCCCGGCTTGCTTCCTTTGGTGCAAATTCCGGCGGCTGATGACCAGATTCGGTCTGGAAGCGCTCGTAGCCTTGAAACATCGGCTTTCTCTTCAGGAGCACACGGGGCGGCACGCCTCGCATCAACCGATGAGAGCTATCCCATTACTTTCGTCCGCCGCGATCCACGCGGCCATTGTCGCATCGTTGCAACACGGTGACGCAACTCTCGACAGTACGGCCCGCTTACTCAAGGTTAGCTCGCGGACGTTGCAGCGTCATCTCAGCCGAATGGGCACAAGTCATAGCAAAATGCTCGCCGAGGTTCGTCTGAACGCCGCTTGCCATTTGCTTGCGAACTCAAGCTGGCGCCTATCGGATATCGCTAAATTCCTCGGGTACTCCAACGCAAGCAGCTTCAGCCGTACTTTCCTGCGTCTGATGAAAGTTCAACCCGTCGCATACAGGCGGCAGCAACGCGCCCGCGAGCTGAGCGGACGCGTCATCGCACTAGGACCGTGCGCGATCGACCGCTGAAGTATTCCAGATGATTGGCGCGAAATGGCAAGACGCGCGACCTGAATTGGCGCGAAAGGTCTCGGTTAGATTATCAGGCTCCTGAAGGAGCTATTTGTTTTGACGTTCAAGGAGCTCGGGCGTGCGTTGGGAGCTGCCTGAGCCGATCGCAGGGCGTACTTGGCACGTGAGATTTGTTGAATGTCGCAGCATCACCGACTCGCCCCCGTTCGGGAAATGAGGCCCGCGCAACAGCGAGAGTCCTGCAGCGATCTGGTCCGGCGAGCGGAGAGGTTAGCCGTGAGTCGCCCTCATCAACCGCTATCTGTTTCGGCTATATGTCGTACCCTTATGGTAAGTGAGCGTACTTTGCGCAATGCATTCAACGAGCTCCACGGCGTCCCGCCCTGCCGGCACCTTCGTATGTTACGGTTGCTGCAGGCTAGGAATGTCCTTCTGGCGGCTGACCGCGAGCTGACCACCGTTACCAATGTTGCAACAGCTTGGGGTTTCAGTGAGCTAGGGCGCTTTTCTGTCGAGTATAGAAGGGCATTCGGCGAGAGTCCGTCTCAAACGCTTGACGGAAGAATTCGAACCTGCTGCACCGGCGTCGACCACGGCGTCAACGCGCTGTCTTGATACTGATAACAACCTCAAATTCGTCGGCTGCTCGATTGGCAGATCGCCCGCCCTGGTGCCGCGCAAAATCTCCTCGACGTAATCCCCGGCACGCCGATACCAATCGGTGAAACTCGCGCCGCAGGATATATGGCCATCTGCCTCCACGCAGTCTCGTGAGGCGTACATCGCCCGCTCAATGACAGATCATTGGCATACCTGAATAAATCCACAGCGCACCGGCGGCGATTCCACTGAACCATCCAATGATCAACCAGCGCTTTTCCTGCCATAACCAGGCTTGCCACAACCACGTTGCACGACAGGATGAAAGGCTGGACAAATTATCCAACCGCCACCGGTCAGCTTGGTGCGTCATCGAAATTGACCCGACGTTCTGCGGATGCCGGCGAACGAATAACAAACGCCAACCACATAGACGGCTATGCTAAGTCCTTGCGCCGCGAGCCATATATTCTTTCCGGCTGGAATCGCATGGTAATAAAAATTCGGCCAGAAATAATTGCAAATTACGTAGCCCGCGCCAGCGGATACGAGCGTAGCGATCAAACCGAATGCGCACAGCAGGGGCGCAACACGCTCGTGACTGGAAATATTGGGCGAAGTGCTGTGCCGAATCATGGCCTGATAGCAAAGGCCGATTGCAACCATGCCAAGGCCGCCCGCCTTGAGCGTCAATTCCGCTAGCACCGCCGGACAACCCCACCAGAGCGTAATGTTTCTCAGGAAGTCCGGCCCCACGTCTCCGGCTATGGCACCGTACATGTAGTGCGCGATCGGGATGAAGCCCGTCAAGAATCCCGTAATGAACAGCCCGAGACCCCAGCGAATGAACTTCCAGCTTAGTGTCGCGGGCGTGACGGCGGCTTGGCCGTCTATTGCAATGGTCGCGGTGCTCATTCCTACCTCCATGGTGTGACGGGTTAGTCGACCCGCTCGACGTCAGGCATCGTGAAGGCCCTGGAACGGCCTTCTATGCTTGGTACAGGAGCATGCGCGAGCCGATGAGACTATGCAAAATCCGCACGCCGTCCCGAGCCGCTTTGTGCATCGTGTGTGCCCGCCCAACGTGTTCACGCTTTCGCTGGTAGGATGCCGATCTCCATCTCATTCGTCCCGCAACGCTGCCGGCCGAAGTCATCGTGGGACGGCCTCACTAGCACAGCGCTCTTGCAACGCACGGCCGGACCATACATTCGGGTCAAGCTGAGAAGAACTCAGTGCGAGCATATGCTTTCGTCCGTCACTAAATGTTCGCTAGACGGATTGAAGGTATTGGCCAAGTACGCGAGCTATAGGGATTGCGGAAGTTCGCTTGGATACGGCTGACCATTTGCTCACTGATCCGATCATAGCATCTGAAGTATCGCATATTGCCGCGGCTCTTCCGGAGCCAGCAGTCTCAGCCACCGTCCGATTAAGACGGTTTCAGCGTGGCCCGGCGGGCATGAATCAGACTTTCGACCCTGTTCGCCGCAACGTTCAACGTCGCCATATCGGCCGCATCTTCGTCCCCGTTCGCGATCTTGAGACGCTGGTCGCTCAAGATGTCATCAATCCGGTCCTCGATGTTGGATAATTCATCCTCGCGCTGGGCCTTGCGAACACGGCGAGCCAAAGCATAGAGCGCGTCGAGCGCCGATGCATCCGGCTTCGACGTCCGCAAGCCGATAAACCTCCAGGCCGCGGCGAGGATAGAAGCCAGTCCGCCAAGGATCATCGGAGTCAGGTAGATCGCATTGCTCCATTCGTCCAAGAAGCTCTCTTGGGTGCCGTTGAAGTATTCCGCTGCACCAGCGTGGACTGGCAGGAAGGCGTCCGGATCCGTATCAGGGGCGGTGACCTGCGCCAGGATCGGCAGTTCGCCGATGAGGTCACGGCGCGCGGCGAGAAGCGATCGTGTCAGATCGGATATGGTGTCGCGATTGAGCTTTTTCTGCGCGACCAGGTAGAAAGACACCCGCAGTGTCGTCAGGTCGTCATCGGGGACTGCCGGCGAACCTCTGAGCGTGCCTTTCGGCACGTCGAAGCTTTCGTAGGCTCGATGACTTTCCGCAATCGCGCCGGCGGCTTCAATGGGAATGAGCACCGGGAGGGATTTCGAGTTCTGCGGGAAAAGGCTGCGTGCCAGCGAGAGGTATTTTGGAGTCAGGGGGATGACGAGCAGAAGGGCGTCCACGCTCTTGGATTCGACTGCCCGGCGCGCCTCAGGCAACGAGACATCCTTGAATTTCACGTTTGCGCGGTCGAGATCATATTGCTGACGCAGTGCATCAACGACGGCCCTGTTGATCTCTCCGCCGACCACGCCAACGCGACGGCCTTTCAAGCTCGCCACGTCGCTCAGCGGCGAGCCGGGAGGGGCCACAATCAGAGCGACCGCGTGCGCAAGCACGAGGATTGCCTGGGCCTGCGACAGGTCACCGACATCGCCACGGACGACGGCGAGGTCGACCTTGCTCGAAGAAAAGGCGTTGGCGGCCTCGAGGGCGCTCGACTGATTGACGATCCGCAGTCTCACTGGTGCCGACGTGGCGGTCAGGCGACTGGCGATGGCGGACAAGACCGTATCGGCCTCACCGTCAAGCGATCCAACCGCCACGGTAAACGTGACCGGCCGAACGTACCAGAAATAGGCAAACAGCCCCGCGCCAATTGTCAGCAGCAATGCGCCGCTCACCATCACAATACGAAGCCAGGCCGGTAGTTTGATGGCGGTCATCGATCATTTCTCCGACTAAAGCTGAGCCTTGCGCTGAAGCGTCATCAACGACGCTTCTCTGACGCAGCCGTGTCTTGTCTCTGAGTTGTATTCCGTTCCGTCGCGGGTCAGCCAATGGATCACGGCATGAAGCCGTTCGAGCGCTGGTGCCGCCTCAGGTTGCTCGATGTTCTTGTTTCCGGGGTCCGCCAGACGGCAGACTTGTTTGAAGAGACTTTTGATGCGGGAAAGGTCGACGCTCAAGGGGCGGAGCAACCTGCCGCAGGCCGGGACGATCCGCTGTCCGGTCAATGCCATATTGCTGTCTGCGAGTTGCTCGAGGTGAGAGGGATATCAAGCCCCATTCAACGCCGCGAACCGACTCTGGCTTTGCTCATGATGTGTGAACCCATGCAGCGAGAGGCGCGCCCCGCGCACGGTCACCCGCGAAGTGACCTGCGACAGGTGCGCGGCCGACGGGGTATAAATCTGCATTGAATGCCTTCATTGAGTGGTGTCCTCGCGAACCGGCCAAGCGCGCCTTCGCTCCCCCAAGCGTCGGGGCGAACGCGCAATGGAAGAAGTTATAAGCGCCAATCTTCTCCCGATCGGCTATGCAGTTTCGGCAAAAGGGTGAGGGGCCGTTGGCCGCGTGTCGTGAAGAGCCCCTCGCGGTCGCGCCGAAACCGATGCTGCGTCCATTGGTCCGCGACCATGGCTCGCGCTTGCCGAATTTGCATAGCGGGCCGCCAAGTTCTCCGTAAGTTGGTAAGGCGACGAGGAGTGGCTCGTATGCCAGCTCGCTCAACATGGCACGGGAGCATTTGATGCAAAAGCGATCGATCCAGAGCTCGTACGCGCCGATGAAGCGCGAATTTCTGTGGTAGATCCTGGAAGTTGTATCGTTGCCACTCGCCAATCGTTTGAAGTTGTTTCATCAGGTATCAGGAGAACAAAATGGAGATCACTCGTCGTAATCTTGCGTTGGGAGGCATGGGCCTGCTGGCAGGTGCGGCTGCAACGCGATCAGCCCTTGCGCAGGATTCCTTCTTTGGCGTGGGGGAGGGCCTCGAGGAGTTTTGGCTCGCGAGCGACGCCTACGTTTTCGGCTATCCGTTGGTGACGATGGAGATGACCCGCCGGGTTCTCACCAACGTCGCCGAACCCGCGGAAACGAAGGCGCCGATGGGGCAGATCATCAAGATGCGCCAATATCCGGATGCCTCGTTCAAGGACGTCACGGCACCGAACGCGGACACGCTCTACACGACTTCCTTTTTTGATGTCGGGAAAGAACCGTGGGTCCTCAGCATCCCGGACATGAAGGGGCGTTATTTCCTGATGCCGATGCTGGACGGCTGGACTACGGTGTTCCAAGTACCGGGCAAGCGTACCACCGGCACCGGAGCGCAGACCTACGCGATCACCGGACCTGGCTGGAAAGGCACACTGCCGGATGGCGTGAAGGAGTACAAGTCGCAGACCAACATCGTGTGGCTGCTTGGCCGCATCTATTGCACCGGTACGCCAGAGGATTACGCCGCCGTCCACAAGCTGCAGGACGAGTGCAAGCTCGTTCCGCTCAGCGCATATGGCAAGCCGTACACGCCTCCTGCGGGCAAGGTCGATTCCTCGATCGACATGAAGACAGCTGTCCGCGAACAGGTCAATCGCATGGACGCGGTGTCGTATTTCAAGCTGCTCTGCGAACTCATGAAAACCAATCCGCCAAACGAAGCGGACGCCCCACAGCTTGCCAAATTTGCCCGCATCGGCATCGTCCCCGGACAGGATTTTGACGAGAGCAAGCTCAAGGCGGACTTCCTGAAGCGTGTGCCGGAGGTGTCGTTCGACAGGATCATGATCCAGTTCAAGGTCAACAAGGCCGTCAAGAACGAGAATGGCTTTGACTTCACGACGAGAACCGGCATCTACGGCACCGACTATCTGATGCGGGCCCTTATCACCGCGATCGGGCTCGGCGCCAATCGTCCGCAGGATGCGGTGTATCCGACCTCGCAAAAGGACGCGGATGGCCGCAAGTACAATGGCGCAAACAAGTACGTCATGCGATTCCCCAAGGGGCATCTGCCCCCGGCGGAGGGCTTCTGGTCGCTCACGATGTACAACAGCGGCTACTTCTTTGTGAACAATCCGCTCAATCGCTACTCGATCAGCGCGCGGCAAGACCTGAAGCAAAATCCGGACGGCTCAACCGACCTCTACCTCCAGAAGGACTCCCCTGGTAAGGACAAGGAGTCGAACTGGCTTCCCGCGCCTGAAGGAGATTTCATCCTCATGCTGCGCATGTACTGGCCGCAAGAAAGCGATCCGTCGATCATCAACGGCACATGGACGGTTCCCGCTGCCAAGAAGGTCAGTTGAAAAAGAACTTGAACTCGTGCCGGCCCTCGGGTGGGCCGGCATGGGCCAAGCCTTCGGGCTTGCGGTGCGCCGCTGCTCGATCATGCGGGCGGCACAAATTGCTTCGATGCACGCAAAATTGGGATGTGATGTGCCTTGTTGATCCTTGGCAAGAGGAGCCGCCTATAGGCGGGGGACAACAAGACACGGACCCGGCTTCCATTCAGAGCCTCAGTCATAGCCGTGGCGATGGTCATGACGTCACTATCGTCCTCGACCGTCCACGCCGACGAAGGTGGCGTTTCTTATTGACTTTCTGGCCGCTTCAGCAGCCTCTCGGCGACCCCTCAGGTCCCCGACTGGTCGATGGCGGAAGTTTGTTATCACACCAGCGTAAGTGCTTTCTGCAATAAAGCGGCCGCCAGGGAGATCGAGGTTGGCAGATCGCTGCCACGGGTGAAGGCCGATCTGACTCTCCGTTTGAACGCGCAGGCGGATCTCGTGCTCCTCAATCCCGACGTAAGCCTCCGAGGAGAGCCGCCTTGCCGCGGGCTGGG
>NZ_LFLZ01000118.1 GCF_001189845.1 Bradyrhizobium tropiciagri | reverse complement strand
TCCTCCCGCGGATGCAGACCCCTCATCCGGCGCGGATTGCATCCGCGCCACCTTCTCCCACAAGGGGAGAAGGGAAAGGGGCAGCGCCGCTTGCCGACATGTCAGCGCTTCCACAACCGCAGCAGCGGTCCGTCCTTGCCCAGCACCGGATCGGTCGCGGGGATTGCGACCTGCGGGATCGTCTTCAGCGCCCGCGCGTGGCTCTCCGGCGTCGGCCGTTGCAGGTCCATCGGCGGGCCCGGCGGATAGGCGCCGACCACGCTGAAATCGCCGCTCGCCGACAGGCATTGATGCCCGGTGCCGGCCGGCAGGATCGCGACATCGCCGGCTGCGATCTCAAGCGCACGGCCACGCTCGCCGCCGAACTGCACGCGCGCGCTGCCGCGCGCGACGCCCAGCACCTCGTGTACGGTGGCGTGGTAATGCGCGAAGTCGTAGACGCCGTTCCGCCACATCGCGCCCCAGCCATTGCTGCCGAACAACTGTTCGATCGTCGCCTCGGGGTCTTTACCGACGTCGACCGCGCCCTTGTAAACCAGGAATGGCATCGGATTGTTCGGCACCAGGCCATCGTCCTGGAAGACGAAGGTACGGGGTTCGGCATCGGGACTCACGACGGGCATGGCTACTCTCCAGCGTTGCGAGCGGCGGTGAGGTCGGGACCAAGCGGCGGGTCCGGAAACCGTTCCCGCTAGATCTTGAACTTCAACACCTCGTCCTTGAACCTGAGCCCGTGCCCCGGCCGCTCCGGCGCGGTGATCATGCCGTTGGCGATCTCTGGCGGATCGACCCAGAGGTCGTCGATCAGGGCCATGTTCTCGCACCAGATGCCGTTCGGGATCGAAGCCAGCAGGTGCACATTGAGCTCGGGGAACAGATGCGGCGCGATGGTGATGCCGAACGTGTCCGCCAGCGTCGCGATCTTGCGCAGGTCGGTCATGCCGCCGCGCATCGGGTCGGGTTGCAGGATCGGCAGGCAGGGATTGAGAAAGAACGGCCGCAGATCGTAGCGGGTGAAATGCGTCTCGCCGCCGACGACGCGCATGTCGAGCGCCGCCGCGATGCGCTGATAGCCGGCGAAATCATCGGCCGGCACTGGCTCCTCTAACCAGTAGATATCGTACTTCTCGAACTTGCGTCCCATCTCGATCGCGACATCGGCGCTCCAGCCCATGTTGACGTCGATCATGATGTCGATGTCGGGGCCGAGCGCCTCGCGCATACGGCGCACATTGTCGAGGTCCTGCGCGGGCGTGTGAACATGCGCGACCTGCATCTTGATCGCCTTGTAGCCTTGTTTGACGAAATGCAGCGCCTTCTCGATCATCCCGTCGCCGCCGGCGCCACGGAAGCAGCCGGAACCGTAGACCGGGATTTCCGAGCGATAGTGCCCCCACAGCCGATGCAGCGGCAGGCCGGCGCGTTTTCCGAGCGCATCCCACAGCGCGATGTCGAGCGCCGACATCGCCATCGCGGCGATGCCGCCGCGCCCATAGGTCATCGTCGCCGTCCACAGATCGCGCCAGATCGCCTCGATCGCACTGGCGTCCTTGCCGATGACGCGCGGGATGATGCACTCGGCCAGACATGCGGCGATCGACTGCATCGCCGGGCGGAACACGAACAGATAGCCCATGCCGGTGATGCCGCCTGACGCCTCGACCTCGCAGATCAGGATGTCGCGCGTGGCGCCGAGCGCTGCGCCCTTCAGCCAGGGATCGTCGGCCCAGGGGAGCCGCAGCATCGTCACGCGGATGTCGCGGATGGTCATTTCTGAATGGGCTGACGTCATCGGGCGTTTCCTTATTCCGGGCCGGATCATGTTTGCCTGATCTCGGATAAGGGGAAACTCAATCACAGAGCGCCGGCTGCGATCCAGCGCGCTTCGTCATGCCTCCAATGCGCGAAGACGCGATTGCCTTCAGGAATTCTTGGGGAGCTCGAACACCAGGCAGGTCGTGGTGGCATGCGCGATCAGCTTGCCCTTGCCGTCGGTGATCCGTGCTTCCGCGGTCGCAACCCGGCGGCCGGCGTTGAGGACCTGGCCTTCGGTGCGGATCGTGCCAGTGTCCTGGCTCATGCCGCGGACGAAGGAGATCTTGAACTCCAGCGTGGTGTAGCCAAAACCCTGCGGCAGCGTGGTCTGCACCGCGAGCCCCATCGCCGAATCCAACAGGATCGCGGCGTAGCCGCCATGCACCGAGCCGATCGGGTTGTAGTGGCGCAGGCCGGGGACGCTGTGGATCACGACATGGCCGGTCTCGGCGGTGCAGTCGAACGGCTCGACGTTCTCCATGATCGGCGGTTCCGGCAGGGTGCGGGCGAAGATGCCGCGCACGAAGTCGAGCCCGGCATCGACGCCATCACCTCCATCGACGAGACGCCGTAGGTGGGCTTCGGGGGCGAGCTGTCGGTCATGGGAAGGATCTCCGTCATTGCGAGCGGAGCGAAGCAATCCATCGCTCCATGCGGGGATAGATGGATTGCGTCGTCGCTGCGCTCCTCGCAATGACGGTTGGCAGCTTTACGCTGCCTGCTTCTTCTTCCGCATCAGGTCGGCAAAGCGCTGGAACAGGTAGTGCGAGTCGCGCGGGCCGGGCGAGGCCTCGGGGTGGTACTGCACCGAGAACACCGGCTTGCCCTCGAGCGCGATGCCGCAATTGGAGCCGTCGAACAGCGAGATATGGGTCTGGGTCGCGCCTTTCGGCAGCGTCGCCTGATCGACCGCAAAACCGTGGTTCATCGAGGTGATCTCGACCTTGCCGGTGGTCTCGTCCTTGACCGGATGATTGGCGCCATGATGGCCCTGATGCATCTTCATGGTCTTCGCGCCGACGGCGAGGCCGAGCATCTGGTGGCCGAGGCAGATGCCGAAGGTCGGCGTCCCCGAAGCGATCACCTGCTGGATCACGGGCACGGCATATTTGCCGGTCGCGGCCGGATCGCCGGGGCCGTTCGACAGGAACACGCCGTCCGGCTTCATCGCCAGGATGTCCTCGGCCGCCGTCGTCGCCGGCACCACGGTCACCTTGGCGCCGACGCCGGCGAGCAGGCGTAGGATGTTGCGCTTGATGCCGTAGTCGATCGCGACCACGTTGAATTCCGGCGCTGTCTGCTGGCCGAAGCCCTTGCCCCACACCCAGGGCGTCTCATCCCAGGTGAAGCGCTGACCGGAGGTGACCATCGGCACCAGGTCCATGCCCTCGAGGCCGGGCCATTCGCGGGCCTCTTCCTTCAGCGCGTGCAGGTCGAACTCGCCGGTCTTGGAATGCGCGATCACCGCATTGGGCATGCCCTTGGAGCGGATCAGCGCGGTCAGCGCGCGGGTGTCGATGCCGGAGAGGCCAATGATGCCGCGCGCCTTCAACCACTGGTCGAGGTGGCGGGTGGCGCGGAAATTCGAGGGATCCGTGATCGCCGAGCGCAGGATCACGCCGCGCGCACCGGGTGTCGCGGCCATGTTCACCGTCTCGATGTCTTCCTCGTTGGTACCGACATTGCCGATATGCGGGAAGGTGAAGGTGATAATCTGGCCGGCATAGGACGGATCGGTGAGGATCTCCTCATAGCCGGTCATCGCAGTGTTGAAGCAGACCTCGCCGACGGCGTGGCCTTCGGCGCCGAGACCGAAGCCTTCCAGCACGGTACCATCGGCGAGCACAAGGAGCGCGGTCGGTTTGTGGTCCGGCCAGGCGGGAGCGTTTTCGGATGTTGTCATGAGCCCTTTAAATAGAGGCCGCACGCTGCGGCGTCAAAGCGAAAGGGCGCGGATTCACACGGCATTCCCGGCCGATTTGACAGGCCGGAACGGCCTTTTAATCTAAAGTTCCTCGAAGCGGCCGTTTGCTTGCCGAAAATGACCCGGTCCGGAGCGCCCTATGGACAACACGATGCCGATCCTGCTCGTCCCGGGCCTCATCTGCTCGCCGCGGATCTTTGCCCCGGTCATCCCGGCGCTGTGGCGGTGCGGCCCCGTCACGGTCGCGAACCATGTCCGGGACGACAATATGGGGGCGATCGCCCGTCGGATCCTGGCCGAGGCGCCGCCGCGCTTTGCCCTCGCTGGGCATTCGATGGGCGGCTACATCGCCTTCGAGATCATGCGGCAGGCGCCCGAGCGGGTCGCGAAACTGGCGCTGATGAGCACCCAGGCGCGGGCCGACACGCCGGAGGCGACCGCGCGCCGCCGCGGCATGATCGAGCGTGCCAAAGGCGGGCAGTATCGCAGCGTGGTCGACGAGCTGTTTCTGAGCTTCGTGCATCCATCGCGGCAGGGCGATGCTGGCCTGCGTCAGGTTGTTGATGACATGAGCGAGGACGTCGGCGCCGAGGCCTTCATCCGCCAGCAAAACGCGGTGCTGAGCCGACCGGACTCGCGGCCGAGCATGGCCTGGATCAAGTGCCCGACGCTGGTGCTGACGTCGGATACCGACAGCACCGTTCCGAATTCATTGTCGGACGAGATGGCCAACGGCATCCCCGGCGCGAAACTCGTCGTGCTCGCCAATTGCGGTCACCTGCCGCAGCTGGAACAGCCGCAGGCCTGCGCCGACGCGCTGGTTGAGTGGCTCAGGAACTGAGGCATCCGGTCGAAGCGGATATTGTCGATCTCCGCCTCAAGCCGGGAGCCTTGCGGTCGGAGTGGTTGCGTCCGGCGGCTGCAGGGCTCGCACGAACTTGATGAATTCGACGGTCGCGGGTGACAGCGTTCGATGGCGCCGCACAAAGAACGCGAAGGTCGCGCTGAGTGTCAGCTCCCGGATCTTCAGCGGCGTGAGCCCGCTGCCTCTGATGTGGCCTGCGAGCAGTGAGTCCGGCGCCCAACCGAGCGCATCGCTGTGAAGCACGGCCTGCACCATTGCTGAGAAGCTGCCGACCGAGACGCGCGGCATAAGCTGTTCGCCCGGCGAGACGTTGAGCGCGATCTTGCCGAACGTTCCGAGATTGCGACGGGCAAGCGCTCTGGAGAGCGGCGGTCCGGCGAAAGGATAACCGAGAAGGTCCTGCGGCCGGATGCTTCTGCGCCGTGCGAGCGGGTGCGAGCTCCGGCAAAATAGCGACATGCGCGTCGTGGCCAGAATCTCGCTGTCCAGGTTATCGCGTCCCTCGGCCTCGGTCGCATCGGAGATGGCGATGTCGGAAATGCCCTCCAGCACGTCGTCCACCGCCTGCCTGCTGTCGACCGTTCGCAGCACGCATTTGAGCTTGGGGTGAGCGACCGCGAGGCGCCCCAACGCTTGCGGCGCCCACAGCTCCCCCGGAAACACACTCGCGCTGACTGTGATTCCGCCCGTCTCCAGTCCCTTCGCCAGGTCGACCTCCCTGACAAGCTCGGACACGTCCCGCAGGATTGTCCGACCATGAGTCAGCATGATCGTGCCGAACATGGTGGGCTCCAGCGTGCCGGCACCCCTGTCGAACAGGCGCACGCCCAGTTCGTCCTCGAGCGCCTGCACGCTTTTCGTAAGGGCGGATTGCGTAACGCCGAGGGCGTTCGCCGCGCGCGTGAAATGCCTGTGTTCGGCCAGGGCGCGAACCATCTGGATTTGTCGAAGCGTCGGCATAATGAAACATACTCATATAAAAAGTAATATTATGAATTTGACATATATCGAGGCGGAGAGCTACTGCGGCCGAAACCTACTTATCCAGGGAGGAAGTTTCGATGACCGGACGCTCGACGATGGTCGGTGTTGTGATGGCCGCAACGATTGGGCTCGGCACGGAAGCCGCGCTGGCGCAGCAGCCGCTGAGTGCCGCGGACTCCGATCCCGTGAAGATGGGATGGATGGTCGGTTCTCCGCCGCCCGCGGACAAGCTGATCCAGTTCTCCAACGGCTCGCACTTTGCTTTTCCGCAGACGCGCTGGTCGTTTGCGAATTTCCGCCTCTTCCTGCCGACCAGCAACGTCTGGCGGGGCGACAACGCTGCATCACCGCTGCCGCGCGCCGAACGGAACGACATCGACGCCATCACGTTTCAGCCGCTCGGCCAATCCGGAACCATGACGTGGGCGGAATCGCTCGCGGCGAACTACACGGATGCGATCGTTGTCCTGCACAAGGGCAAGATCGTCTATGAGCGCTATCTCGGTGTGATGAACCCGCACGCCACGCACATCGCGATGTCGGTGACCAAGTCCTTCTTCGGCACGCTCGGCGCCACACTGGTTGCCGAAGGCAAGCTCGACGAAAAGGCTCCGGTTTCGAAGTATATTCCGGAGCTCACGGACACGGCCTATGGCGACGCCACCGTGCGGCAGGTTCTGGATATGACAGTCGGCGTCCAATATTCCGAGAACTACGCCAATCCCAAGGCGGAGATCTTTGATCACGTCAGGGCAGGCGGCCTCGTGCCGCGCCCGCCCGGCTATGCCGGACCGACGAGCTTCTACGGCTTCCTCAAGACATTGAAGAAGGAAGGTCAGCACGGCGAGGCGTTCGCCTACAAGACCGTCAACAGCGATGTGCTCGGCTGGCTGATCCGTCGCGCGTCCGGAAAGACTGTCGGCGAGCTGCTCTCCGAGCGGATCTGGCAGAAGCTCGGCATGGAGCAGGATGCCTACATGCTGATCGACAGCGAGGGAACGGAATTTGCCGGCGGCGGGCTGAATGCGGCCGTGCGGGACCTGGCGCGGTTCGGCGAGATGATGCGGCTCGGTGGAACCTACAACGGCCAACAGATCGTGCCGAAAGCCGTCGTCGAGGACATCCGCAGGGGCGGCCGGACATCCGATTTCGCCAAGGCCGGCTATGCGACGCTTCCCGGCTGGAGCTATCGCGACATGTGGTGGGTCACCAACAACGAGGACGGCGCGTTCATGGCGCGCGGCGTCAATGGACAGGCGATCTATATCGATCCCAAGGCCGAGATGGTCATTGCCCGTTTCGGCTCGCATCCGCTGGCGGCCAACGCCCACAACGACCCGACCACGCTGCCGGCGTTCGCTGCGCTGGCCAGGCATCTCATGCAGTGAAATTGCCCGGCTCGCCGGCGGACCGCGGGCCGGCGCCAATGCCCGAGGGCTGGCCTGATCAGCCCCGGTTCTGGGGTCGCCAGAACCGGGGCTTAACTGTTGTTCTGGCGTCGCGGAGGGCTTAGATCAGCATCTTGCCAGACGAGAGGACACCAGGATGCTGCGCGACGATATTAACAATGCGGTCAAGGAAGCCATGAAGGCCAAGGACGAGCGCAAGCTCTCCACCCTGCGCATGGTTAATTCGACTATCAAGAATGCTGACATCGATGCGCGCGGGCAGGGCAAGCCGCCACTCTCCGATGCCGATCTGCTCGGCCTCCTGCAGAAGATGATCAAGCAGCGCCAGGAGTCGGTCGAGCTCTACGACAAGGGCGGCCGCGCCGAGCTCGCTGACCAGGAGCGCGCGGAGATCGCCGTGATCTCGGGCTATTTGCCGAAACAGATGTCCGACGACGACGTGAAGGCCGCGATCTCGGCCATCATCGCCGAGACCGGTGCCGCCGGGATCAAGGACATGGGCAAGGTGATCGGCGCCCTGAAGGCGAAATACGCCGGCCAGATGGATTTCGGCAAGGCCAGCGGCCTCGTGAAGGCGGCGCTCGCGGGATAGTCGCGGAGGTTTCCAATGTTTCGTGTCGCGGCGGACAGTCTGGAAGCCTACCTTGCGTTTGATCCCGGCCGGACCGCGGATCTCGAACGACTGCACGCGGTGATGCGCAAGGCCGCGCCGTCGTTCAAGCGGCATTTTCATGCCGGCACGCCGGCCGGTGAGGCCGGCATGCGCATGAACATGATCGGCTATGGCGAGTTTCGCTACGCGATCAAGTCCGGCAAGACGGCCGCCTGGCCGGTGATTGGGCTGGCGCTGCAGAAAAACTACATCAGCGTCTATGTCGCGGTGACCCGCGGCGGCAAGCCGCTGGTGTCGTGCTATGCTGGCAAGCTCGGCGAATTGCGCGCGGGCGGCAACAATTTTAGCTTCGAGGCGTTTGATGATCTGAAGGCTCCCGCCGTTGCGGCGCTGTTCGCCGAGGCCGCCGATATTTTCAAGGCGGATCGGGAGAACCCGGTCCGCTACATGCAGGGAAGCTGATAGCGACAAGGCCCCCGTGAAAGCGGCGGGGTGAAGTTCTGGATAAACTGGAGACAGGCCATGGCCGATCAGCAAGCTCCTTCCGGTCCGGATCTGACACAAGGCGTAGCCCTCTCCGACTTTTCGGGCGCGATGTTGCTCGGCCATGTCGGCGAGGACGACGTGCTGCTGGTGCGCTCGGGGGCGGATATCTTCGCCATCGACGCGCATTGCAGCCATTACCACGGCCCGCTCGCCGACGGCCTGGTCGAAGGCGAGACCGTCCATTGCCCCTGGCATCACGCCTGCTTTGACATTCGCACCGGCGAGGCGACCGCCGCGCCCGCCTTCAACGCGCTCGCGGTCTGGAAGGTCGAACGAGAGGGCGATCGCATCATCGTGCGCGTGAAGCGCGAGCAGCCGAAGCCGCGCATCAAGGGCCCGGTCGATGCGCCCGGCAGGATCGTGATCGTCGGCGGCGGTGCGGCAGGCTTCGCCGCCGCCGAGATGCTGCGGCGGCAGGATTATCGCGGCAGCATCGTCATGCTCAGCGGCGAGGCCGCGCCGCCGGTGGACCGGCCAAACCTGTCAAAGGACTTCCTCGCCGGCAGCGCGCCGGAAGACTGGCTGCCGCTGAAGCCGGACGACTTCTATACCGACGCGGCGATCGATCTGAAACTTGCGACCGAGGTCAAGTCGATCGACACCGGCCGCCGCAACGTCGTGCTCGCCGGCGGCGAGGTGCTCGCCTACGACCGGCTGTTGCTGGCGACCGGCGCGGAGCCGGTGCGGCTGCCGATCCCCGGCGCGGACCAGCCCCACGTTCATGTGTTGCGCACCCTCGACGATTGCCGGGCGATCATCGCCTCGGCCAGCGGCGCCCGACGCGCGGTGGTGATCGGGGCAAGCTTCATCGGGCTCGAGGTTGCGGCCTCATTGCGCGCACGGGAGATCGAGGTTCACGTGGTCGGGCTGGAAGCGCGGCCGCTGGAGCGCGTGCTCGGGCCCGAGATGGGCGATTTCGTCCGTGCGCTACACGAGGAGCATGGCGTCGTCTTCCATCTCGGTGACACCGTGACCGCGATCGAGGGCAAGCACGCGCGCCTGAAGAGCGGGCCCGTGCTCGACGCCGATCTCGTCGTGCTCGGTGTTGGCGTGAAGCCGCGGCTGGCGCTGGCGGAAGCCGCGGGGCTCGCGATTGATCGCGGCGTGACCGTGGACGCCTATCTCGAGACCAGCGTTCCCGGCATCTACGCGGCGGGCGATATCGCGCGCTGGCCCGATCCGCACAGCGGCGAGAATATCCGGGTCGAGCACTGGGTGGTGGCCGAGCGCCAAGGCCAGACCGCCGCGCGGAATATGCTTGGGCAGCGCGAGGCGTTCGATGCGGTGCCGTTCTTCTGGAGCCAGCATTACGACGTGCCGATCAACTATGTCGGTCACGCCGAACAGTGGGACGAGATCGCGGTCGACGGCAGCATCGCCGGCAGGGATTGCGTGCTGCGCTACAAGCGCGGCGGGCGCGTGCTTGCAGTCGCGTCGATCTATCGCGACCTCGATAGCCTCAAGGTCGAGGCCGCAATGGAGCGGGCGGCGGCCTGATGGCTTTCCCCTCAGGGAGGGGTTTGTGGTCTGACGGCGATAGTCTAGTCTGCCGCCATGCTTCAGGAAGCCAAGACCTACGACGAGCTCTACCGCAACTTCCGCTGGGACGTTCCGGCGCGCTTCAACATGGCGACCGCCTGCTGCGATCGTTATGCCGATGGCACCGGCCGGCTTGCGCTCATCTATGTCGACGAGGATGGCGGCACCACGCGCACCTCGTTCGACGCGGTCGCGGATGCCTCGCGCCGCTTCGCCAATGTGCTGACCGCCGACGGGCTGGTGCGCGGCGATCGCGTCGCGGTGTTCCTGTCGCAATCGGTGGAATTGCCGGTCGCGCATCTCGCGGCGTTCCGCGCGGCCCTCATCTCGATCCCGCTGTTCGCGCTGTTCGGCGAGGATGCGCTGGAATTCCGCCTGTCGAACTCGGCGGCGAAGGCCGTCATCACCGATCAGGCCGGCTGGGAGAAGATCGCCAAGATCCGCGACCGGCTGCCCGAGCTGAAGAGCGTCTACATCATCGGCGACAAGGCGCCGGCGGGCACCAAGCCGTTCTGGAGCGCGATCAAGTCGGCGTCTCCGGAATTTATCACCGTCGACACCTCGGCCGACGATCCCGCGCTGATCATCTACACCTCGGGCACCACGGGCAATCCGAAGGGCGCCCTGCACGCGCATCGCGTCGTGCTCGGCCATCTGCCCAATGTCGAGATGTGTCACAACTTCCTTCCCAAGCCGGGCGACCTGATGTGGACGCCGGCCGACTGGGCCTGGATCGGCGGCCTGATCAACGGCCTGTTCGCGTTCTGGTACCACGGCATCCCGATGGTCGGTCATCGCGCCCGCAAGTTCGAGCCGCAGGCCGCGATGCAGATGATGGCCGAACTCGGCATCCGCAACGTGTTCCTGCCGCCGACCGCGCTGAAGCTGATGCGGCAGGCCGATGTGAAGAATTCGGGGGTGAAGCTGCGCAGCATCTTTACCGGCGGCGAGTCGCTCGGCGGCGAGCTGCTGGGGTGGGTGCGCGAGACTTTTGGCATCGACGCCCATGAGGTGTTCGGCCAGACCGAATGCAATCTCGTGATCGGCTCTAACTCCAACCTGTTTCCGATCCGCCCGGGCTCGATGGGCCGCGCCACGCCGGGCTTCGACGTCCGCATCGTCAACGACAAGGGTGAGGAATTGCCGCGGGGGCAGCGCGGTATCATCGGCGTGCGCCAGCCATGCCCCTGCACCATGATCGAATACTGGCGCAATCCGGAAGCGACCGCAAAGAAATATGCCGGCGAATTCCTTTTGACCGGCGATCTCGGCGTGCAGGATGAGGACGGCTATTTCTGGTACGTCAGCCGCGAGGACGATGTCATCACCACCGCCGGTTATCGCGTCGGACCGTCCGAGATCGAGCACACGCTGATGAAGCATCCGGCGGTCGCGATGTCGGCGGTGGTCGGCATTCCCGATCCGATTCGCACCGAATCGATCAAGGCCTGGATCGTGCTGCGCCCGGGCTATGCTGCGAGCGACACGTTGGCGCGCGAGATCCAGGAGTTCGTCAAGGTCCAACTCGCCGCCCACGAATATCCGCGCTTCGTGCAGTTCGCCGACAGCCTGCCGATGACGGCGACCGGCAAGGTGTTGCGGCGGGAGTTGCGGGCGCTGGGCTAGATTCTCTCCACCGTCGTCCCGGGCAAGCGCAGCGCGACCCGGGACCCATAACCACAGGGTGAAGTTGTTGTGCGACGCTGTCGCTCCGGCACGCTCCATCCCACGTCCTGTGGTTATGGGTCCCTGCTTTCGTACTAGTGCATGCACACATCTTCTGGAGCCTTCTCAAGGACTTGGCTGAAGAACGCAGAGAAATGACGACGTTTAGCTAAGCTGCGCTCGCGAACTTTGGTCATCGCCCCACATCCAAGTCCTTGATTAAGAGTCGGTTTTTCGATCGGAAAAGATGTGTGCATGCCCTAGTGCTTTCGTAGGGACGACAGCGGAGTGTGAGGCAACTGCATCGCTCACCTCACCGCGGCATCGGTATCCCCAATTCCTTCAGCGCCGCCAGCATGCGCACTGGCGGCTGCATCGGGATCACCATGGCCTTGCCGGTCTCGAGCAAGCTCTTCAGGCTGGAGAGGATCGCCGGCCAGCCGGCGCGGCCGCCGGACAGGATGTCGTCGCTGATCGGGCGGTCATGCGATTGCAGCAAGGTCAGCTTTACGCCGTCGCCGGCCGGCTCGATCTCCCAGGTGACGAGCGTCGGCCCGAGCTTTTCGACGAGCTGAGGCCAGTTGACGTTGAAGGTGACGGTCAGCCGCCGCGGGGGATCGCACGCGATCACCTCGCCGGAGATATGCAGCGCGCCGTCGGGCGTGCGCACGATGTAGGCGCCGCCGAGGCGAAGATCGACCTCGACCGCGTTGCCGGAAAAGTATTTCCGGCTGAACTCGGCGTTCGTGAGTGCCTGCCACACCTGCTCGGGCGTGGCGGCGATGTAGATCGCGTAGACGATGGCCGGCTTGAATGTCTCGATGTTCATGTCCGCACGTGTCCTTCGATAGATCTTCATTGTCATTCGAAGCCTTCGATCCCGAGCGCGGCAGGCGGGATCGCGACCACCTTGCCGGTCTCGAGCAGGCTCTTGAGGCCGGACAGGATCGCAGGCCAGCCCCTGGAAATGCCGTCGAGCAGCTTGCTGCCGACGCCGAAGCCTTCATGGGTCACGGTCAGCTTCACGATTTTGCCGAACGGCTCGAGCGTGAACACGACTTTGGTTGCCGGCTCCTTGCGCAGTTCGGGGTCGGCCTCGTGCTTGAAGGTGTAGGCGAGGCGCCGCGGCCGGTCGGCCTCGAGGATCTCGCCGGTGTCGGTGGTCTTGCCGCTCATCACCAGCGCGAGCGGCGAGCCGACCTCCCAGTCCGATTGCAGCTCGGTGTCGAACCAGTATTGCCGCGTGAATGCGCTTGACGTCAGTGCATCCCACAGCTTCTCTGGTGTGGTCTCGATGTAGGTGACGTAGACGAATTCGGGCTTAGGCATGGTAGGGCTCCCTGGCGCCACTGGTGAGCAGTTCGGCCGGCAGTTCGCGCCCGGTCTCCAGGAAGCTCTTCAGGCTCGCGATGACCATCGGCCACCCGCCGGAGATGTCGCGCAGCGTCTTCGGACCGAGGTTGTCGTGCGTCATGGTCAGCTTGACGATCCCGCCGTGCGGCTCGATGTCGAAGGTCACGCGCGAGACCTGCTCGCGCTCGACGCCTTCCTTCACGACGTCCCAGCTGTAAGCGAGCCTCTTGGGCGGATCGGCGATCAGCACTTCGCCCTGCACGGCGCGGCGGCCGTCCTTGCTGAGATGATGGGGCGAGCCGACCTTCCAGTCGGAGCTGGCGCGATAGCCGAACCAGAAGCGTTCGGTGAATTCGCTCGATGTCAGCGCGTGCCACAGCTTCTCGGCCGTGGTCTCGATATAGGTGACGTAGACGTAGTCGGGTTTACTCATCACGCTTCTCCAATTGTCGTTTCAATTCGCTGAGCGCGGCGAGTTTCCCGCGCTCGAACTTCTTGATCCACCGTTCGCCGATCTGATGGATCGGAACCGGGTTGAGATAGTGCAGCTTCTCGCGGCCATGCTTGATCGTGGTGACAAGGTTGGCCTCCTCGAGAATCCCAAGGTGCTTGGTGACGGCCTGACGCGTCATGTCGAGCCCGTCGCAGAGCTCGCCGAGCGTCTGCCCGTTCTGATCGTGAAGCCGGTCAAGCAGCGTCCGCCGTGAGGCATCCGCGAGGGCTTTGAAGACTTCATCCATGGATGGATAATAGGCAACCAAATGGTTGCATGTCAAGAGCGTGTGTTCAGGCGGCGGTAGCGCCGTGCTAGCGTCCCGCACAGCCAACGCAGATTGGCAGGGAACTCGGGGTGGTGCGCATGGGTGGTCGCGTTACGGCAGTTTGCTGCACGTTTCTTGTTGTCCTGCTCGCGAATGCTGCGAGCGCCCAGCAGAAGATCGGCGATCCGCCCGAAGCCTCCAACATGAAACTGGTTGGAACCAATGATTTGCAGGCGCGCAGCGCCTATCAGCCGACCATTCATCATCAGGGCGACAAATGGATCGCCTATATTGGCCACCACGGCGGCACCGACGACATTCCAGATCCCGTCAATCCGATGACCGGCAAGCCTGAACCGAACGGCACCTCGATCGTCGACGTCACCGATCCCGCCCATCCCAGATATCTGCGGCACATTACAGGCCAGGAGGGCAGATATGAAGCCGGCGGCGCGCAGATGGTGCGGGTCTGCGACGGCAAGGATCTGCCGAAGGGCGATCGCAACGCGGTCTACATGCTGCGCACCTTCGGCAGCGAGGCGCACGAGATCTGGAACGTGGCCGATCCCGCCTATCCCGTGCTGGTCACCCGGATCGGCGAAGGGCTGAAGGACACGCACAAGAATTTCTGGGAGTGCAACACCGGCATCGCCTACCTGGTGTCGGGCGCGCCGGACTGGCGGACGCGTCGCATGACGCAGATCTACGATCTCTCCGATCCCGCCCATCCCGTGAAGATCAGGGACTTCGGATTGCCCGGGCAGGAGCCGGGCGCGACCGGCGCGGTGCCGACCGAACTGCACGGGCCGATCTCGACCGGGCCGAAGGGCAATCGGGTCTATTTCGGCTACGGCACCAACAAGGGCGGCTTCCTGCAGATCGTCGATCGCGACAAGCTGCTGAACGGACCGAAAGAACCGACGCCGGACAATCTGACATTCCCGGAGATCGCGCGGATGCCGCTGTCGGCAATGAACGGCGCACACACGGTGTTTCCGATGCCCGCCATGCCGATCGCGGAATTCGCCCGCGACAAGGACGGCAAGACCCGCGACATCGTGATGATCGTCGACGAGGCGATCCAGAACGAATGCGGCGAGGCGCGGCAGATGGTGTGGTTCGCCGACGTCACCACCGAAGCGCGGCCGATGATGATCTCGAGCTACACCGTGCCGGAAGCCTCCGGCGCGTTCTGCGAGCGCGGCGGCCGGTTCGGCTCGCATTCGTCGAACGAAAGCATGGCGCCGGTCTATTACAAGAAGCTGGCCTTCATCGCCTTCTTCAATGCCGGCGTCCGCGTGCTCGATATCCGCGATCCCTATCACCCCAGGGAGGTCGGCTACTTCATTCCTTCCATCACGTCGGCGACCGACAAGCGTTGCCTCACCATCGACGGCAAGGAGCGCTGCAAGGTCGCGATCCAGACCAACAATGTCGAGACCGACGAACGTGGCTACATCTACGCAGTCGACCGCGCCAATACCGGCCTGCACATTCTCGAATTGACCGGCGCGGCGCGGGCCGTGGCGGGCCTGCCGTGAGTGCCCGATGATGCGCGCGTGGCCGGTCATCCCAGCGATGTTCCTGGCGCTCGGCGGCCTCTCGGCCGTCGCCGGCTACGAGATGGCGCCGCCGCGCGCCGCTGCGTGGCACGAAATCGTCTGGCCGTTCCCGCGCGACGGCTGGCCCGCCGGCCGCGCCTTCCACTGTGGTGCGGCCGAGTGCGGCGCGGACGCGGAGGTCTATCTCAGGCCGAAACTCGGCTTCTGCAATTGCGACAGCGGCGTCGCCGATGACGACGAGGTCGACCGCGTCGCCGATGTCGACATGATCAGCCCGCGCTTTGCGCCGCTGAGGGCAGGCGACGTTGTTGATGTCGCCGACATGCCGGGGCGGATCAGGGTCTATCGGCTCGACGGAAGCCGCACGGCGATCGGGATCGCGGTGTCGCATCGCTGCGATCTCATGGCGGTCGCGGCGCAGGGCAGGGGCGATGCCGCGCGCGTACAGCGGGCGACGCTAGCTTTTCTGGGATCGCAGGAGATCAGGAATTGGATGACGGCCGCCTTGGAGGGCCGTTGAGGAGCGCTGGTCCTTAACCTCGCCCCGTTTGCGGGGAGAGGTCGGATCGCATCGCCAGATGCGATCCGGGTGAGGGGGTACAGGTCCAACGACTCCCACCGCCTGTTGGAGAGAGCCCCTCACCCCAACCCTCTCCCCGTGAAGGACGGGGAGAGGGAGCGGGCGGTGCCGCTTCCATCCACCATCACCCGCATGCATAATGTCGCAAACGAGCAAAGAGCCCCCGATGTCCCTGCAAGCCTATTTCGCCTTCGTCGCCGCCTGCATCGCGCTGGCGCTGCTGCCCGGTCCGATCGTCACGATGGTGATCGCCAACGGGCTGCGCTATGGCACGCGCGCCGCGCTCACCAATGTGTTGGGCGCGCAGGTCGGGCTTGCGATCGTGATCGGCATTGTCGCGGTCGGCCTGACCTCGCTGATGGCGACGATGGGGTACTGGTTCAACTGGGTGCGCTTTGCCGGTGCCGCCTATCTGGTCTGGCTCGGCATCAAGCTGATCCGTTCGCCGGTCGAGGGCGTCGGCACCGACGACAAGCCGCCGCCGCCGCGCGGCGGGTTCTTCCTGCAGGGCTTTCTGGTGCTGCTCTCGAACCCGAAGGTGCTGGTGTTCTTCGGCGCCTTCATCCCGCAGTTCATGGACATGGACAAGCCGCACCTTCCGCAGGTGGCGCTGCTCGGCGTCACCTTCATGGCGACCGCGGTGCTGACCGACGCCGCCTACGCCCTGGCGGCCGGCCGTGCCCGCAAGTTCTTCTCCAAGGAGCGGACGCGGCTGATGTCGCGCATCTCAGGCGGCTTCATGATCGGCGGCGGCATCTGGCTGGCGCTGACCCGGGCGCGGTGAGCTTGCGCGCCCTCCGCTTCACCTCGCCCCGCTTGCGGGGAGAGGTCGAACGCATCCTCAGATGCGTTCCGGGTGAGGGGGGAGTCTCCGCACATGCAACTATCA
>NZ_LFLZ01000117.1 GCF_001189845.1 Bradyrhizobium tropiciagri | reverse complement strand
CCTCGGCCCCGTGATCGCCGACATGGAGAAGCTCACCGGCGTGGAGGCTCGCCGTATCCACGTCGACAAAGGGTATCCCGGCCACAATCACCCGCATCGGTTCAGAGTCTGGATCTCGGGTCAGGTCCGCCGCGTCTCAGCTCCCATCCGCCGCGAGATGAGGCGTCGCGCGGCTGTCGAGCCCGTCATCGGTCACATCAAGGCCGAGCACCGCATGGACCGCAACTATCTCAAAGGGCGTCCCGGCGACTGTATCAACGCTGTCCTCGCCGCCGCCGGCTACAACTTCGGCCTGCTCCTGCGATGGCTCTCAGAGCTCTTGCGTGCCATCATCCGAGCCTTCCTCGAGACCATCCCGGCGCCAAATATCGCCTGAGCCCGGCGCGCGCCGGTTCTTCACGAACGACTGTTTTATTTCTTTTCGTGATCCAAAACGGTTCCGACGTCGTATGATCACACAACGTTAGCCGCGGACTCCCGTCGGGGTCTGCCCTCTTTGAGCCCGAAGCGGCTAGATAACGTAAGCCTTACTATGGCGCAGGACAAAGTGGACGCGACAACCTGAGGTTAGGTGGACCGAAGGAAACAGTGAAATCGTGCCATCCGCTTCCGCTCGAAACTTCCATGCTGGGGGTATCGCCTCTGAGAGACTGATCCTCCTGACCTCCCCGCAGTGATCTGGACAATTCATTAAAAGCCACTTTGCGCCAGAGGTTCCCTTTACCATTACGATCGCACCGCCCGAGAGCAACCGGTTGGCCTCGGCTTGAGAATTGACCCAATGGACGGGACCGTACTGCACGACGGTACGATACGCGTGTGCCCGCGAAGGAGGCGCACCGGCATCGGGAGCCGTCGTCTGCGGCGGCGAACTCTTCCAAAAGGACGCAATCCAGTCGAGAAAAGCTCTCACGAAGCGCATAGGCAAGCCTCTGCACTCAAGATCAGGTTGGCTGCTAGTCGATAGGCCTCGGAATTTTTCTTGCGCGCCCACCACAGAAGATGAGCGGCCACCATCAGCTGATATTCGGTTTCGCCGACGATAGGTCCAATCTGCCTTCTTACCTGGCAGACCGCATCAAACCGGTGGCTACCCAGTCTTGGCGTCACTTTGGGCGGCAGAAGCGGCGGCGCGTAAAGCTCGTGCAGAGACTTCTTGTCCAACGGTGATCCAGCATCCGGATCCAACGCAATCGAACACTCAAGTTCGGCGGGATCGCGGGAAGCCGGTGCGATGCCACTGCGGAGAAAATCAATGAGGACGACCTCGCCTGATTGCCTGACAAAGATATTCTTCAGATGCAGATCACCGTGCGAACAGACTTCATACAGCTTCACGGACGGCATTTTCCGCAGTTTGTCGAACAAGACGTCCGGTGCAGGCACAGTGTTTGCGTTTGTGAGGTTTGCGTAACTTGCCCAATAGTCCTGCGGTGTACTCTTTATGATGCGAACGGTGTCGAGCACATATGTGCCGAGCGTGTAGCTTGCCAACGTTGCATGTGATCGCCATCCACGCAAAGCGTCGTCGAAAATCGAAAGTATGGCTCGGTTCAGATTATGAGATTTCGCATAGTCCGATAGCAGAATGGCGCGATCGACGAAGTGCGAAACGAGCGCTGATTGTCCCGCTCCTGGCGTGTACCGCTGAGGAATCATGGGAGGGACAAAGGGAAATGGAATGGTATCAGCGCACAACTCGATGTTGCCGCGCTCGGACGCGATCCGGTCAAACGTATCCACCTTGATCAGAAACGGGACTGGATGCGGGGCAGTCGGTCGCATCGCATCTACGCGATAAATTCTCTTATTCGGAGTGATCTTTTTGACCGACAGTGTCTCGCAGTCGCTGAATGCACGCTGTATCAATAGCCTGTCTTCGACGTCGGCTCCCATGCCGATGTCAAGATTTCGCCAGGCGGGGCCTGGTTCGTGTTCGAGCACTCCCTTGATCGCGAGAGCGATTTGCGCGTCGTTGGATGCATAGGCTGACGAGCCGAAATGGCTTACTCCGAGGATACCCGTGCCCTTCGCTATATCGTCCTGATCGCCTTCGACAATTACAGCGATCAGCAACGCCTGTTTCTCAGCCGTCAGCTTCGCGGCATTGACGATCTTTCGAAGGCGCTGCTGAGCACCGAGATCGACTAGCGGTCCCGAGAAAATCATGACCGCTCTGGAGCCTGCAGCGCGTTCTTCAAGCTCTGCGCGCAAGACTTCAAGGTTTTCTTCCAACTGAATAGGCGTCAGGCCCACCGCCTCGAGCCGTGTCCTGACTGAGGATGGAACCCCAGCGCACAACACCGCCGTTCTCGACGCATCGATAGGAGGCAGTTTGGTGGCCTCGCCGACGCTTAACTGTTGCGCCACGGAATCGGCCACGAGTCACCCTTTGCCAAAGCGCCGCGGCTGGACGAACAAACAATGCAATCCTTGAGCGGGACCGTTGCAACCCCTCGTACCGTACCTTCGCCTATCACGTAGTTCTGGTGTCGTGCTCGCATGGAAAAGCCGGCGACTGCCGCGAGAAACATCGTAACCGCGAGCGAAGATACTGTCGAATTCAGACTGATGACGGCAGGCTGGGGCTGGGCATCTCCTACGATGTATCTATCGGCGGCCCGTTCGGCGTCTGACATAAGGTCGCGGCGAACCATTTCGGGATCTAGAAATCCGTTACATTGAAGGCAAGCAAGCGAGGGGGCGAGCATCTGTACCCGTCCTGCCATAGCCTTGATTCGTCCCTCCTCCGCATCGATGCGGATGCCGACATCGATGGTGGGAAGCAAATATTGATACGCGATCTGGTTCAGAATCATTCTGCTGCCGTGATTGTCGGTGCAGCAGAAGACGAAATCACACTCGAAGAGTTTCTCGGCGGCGGACTGGTCCAGCACCGACCCCTCAATTGCTTCAGCCTGGGTAGCTCCGATCCCTGATCGTCTGATCGCGTCCGCGGCGACGGAAACCTTACTCCGTCCTAGGTCCGCATGCGCGGAGCCGACCACGCGGTTCAGATTGGTTTCCTCCAAAATGTCATCATCAATCAAAACCAACTTCCCTACGCCGAGATAAGCAAGCTCCTGTGCGATGACCGATCCCGTACCTCCAAGTCCCACGATGCCTATCGTCAACGAGCGCAACAGAGACTGCCCATGCTCACCCAAGGCCCGTACGTTTCTATCGAATACGGCCCCGCTGGTCCCTTTGGCTTTCTCGCTCCCGAAGAATTTGACCACGGAGGACACCTCGGAGATATCGCTCAAGGCGTGGATGTCGTCTTCCGCCCGATAGACCCTTCCAGAGAAACCCTCTAGTCCCAGCACCAGCGTGCCGTGCGGGCCGCCTTGGGCGCGCGCGAAGACCGCAGGCATAAGCACAGCTTCGCCCCTGTCATCGACGGATGAAAAATTCGGGAATTGATCGAACGGGTGCGTATGGCAGAAGAAAGCGCACTGAGACGACTGACGAGCCTGCTTCAGGGGTTTCGCGAGAAATTCGGGCTTAAGTACAATCCGCATTTCCGATTGCGTCTCGTAAGCGTCCTCCGGAGCATGAACCACGGTTTCCACGAGGAAGCGGCCCGGTCCGCCTCTGTTTGCTAGAAGAACGCAGCTAGCCTCCCGCGGAGAGGCGGTCATGAGCCGGCTTTTCATGTCCGTGAAAGACGAGCCTGCGAAAATGAGCGAAGATTTCAAACGCCCTGCCTCAACCGATCGAGTACGACTCTCAGGTAGGTATGCAGTGTATCGACGTTTGGATTCCATTTCGAGACATGCCAGGAAAACCAGAGCAGGTTTTGTCCCAACTGGCTGTTTGGCTGGGCATTTTGCGGCAGGCCGCCAGATGCGAGCCGCACATCTGCATCGACCCAAAAGCAATCTGGACGCGCCTGGGGATAGGCCGCCGGGGCCACAATCCGAACGGTGGTGGAGGGCCTGTTCCACTTCCCGGACGGCTCGAGTGGCACGTTCGGGATGGTGATGACCGCTCCACCCGGTCCGGGTTGCATCTGAGCCTGCGGGTAATCTCTCTTCAGGGCCTCAAACTGCGCTTGTATATGCGGTGTCATGTGCCAAACGTTGCCGGCGGAAGTGAATAAAACCGCTGTCCGTCTTCGATCTTGACCGACTTGTCGTTCGGGATCGGCAGATCGTCGCCGGGTTGCTCCAGAAACAGCTGATAATCGCTTTCGATGCCACCCAAGGCTCGTATCTGAGCACCACTCAAGTGTGCCTGATGCACGGTATGTGGAACGTCGTTGATGAAAATCGTCGGGTGCTTTGGCTCGCGGCTCTTGGAGACGAAATGTTCAACACCGCTGCCCGCCAGATCAACCGAAGGTTCGTCAGGGGAAATCTCGCGGTCCGTCGCGTGGCCCTGCGTCCACAGGGAAACCTTGTTAGCGTCTAGGTTCGCCACGTGGTAAAGTAGCGCGCCTGACACCGGCGAAATCGGCCATTCGTACTCGACGGCGTCAATTTGAAACCGAAACAGTCGATCGCCGGGAAGAACGTAGAAGCGTCGTACTTTCGACTGCTGCAAATCGATCTCATCGCTTTGCCTGAGTTCTCTCAGGCCGCCATCGCCTGGATTGTAGAGAACAAAGAAGGCATCGATCGGCTGCTTTTCCGCCGCTTGCACAATATCGGCCCCGGTCGGATGCGACTTGCTGATTTGGCGGCTCTCTTCGTGCAGCCCCTCATCGATGATGACGACCGTTTCGTGCCCGGCCCCGCCGTTGTGCTCAGACATGAACGACGTCTCCTTTCGATTCCACCAAATGGTCACGGCTCCGTTTATCCGTGCTTTTCCAATGTTGTCAATACACACAACAAAATGTTTATTATAAGCACAATTGTGCTTCTCATTGACAAGGAGACTCGCTTGAGACAAACAGGCACATGGGCCATCAGACGATCTACATTACCTTCGGCAAGGCTGTGGCAACCAGGCGGAGAAAGCTTGAGCTTACTCAAGTCGAATTGGCGGCCCGCGTCGGCATTTCAAGGGCGTCACTGGCCAATATAGAAAGCGGCCGTCAGAGCGTGCTCTTGCATCACGTTTACGGCTTGGCGGACGCCCTGCAGCTGGACAAGGTAGCAGATCTCCTTCCTTCGTTACCAAGGGCTCAGCCAGAGCAGGATGTTGGCATGTTTGTTCTTTCCGACGAAAGCGTCAGCCCCCTTGGTAAGGCCCAAATCCGCGACCTCATTGAGAACGCCTTGGCCCATCGCGGAAAGAAGGGTGACACGTGAGGGCGGATCCGGACAAGGCGCGAAAGGCGGCTCGAGCGCTGATTCGAAGCTTTGGAGTTAGCGCGCCACCAGTCCCGATTGAACGTATCATCAAGGCACGCAACATCGTGCTGCAGCACGCCGCGTTGGACGACAATCTTTCCGGTATGGCTTATATACAGGATGGCGTCGGCATCATCGGCGTGAATGCGCTTCATCACCCAAATCGCCAGCGGTTTTCGGCTGCTCACGAATTAGGCCATCATGAACTTCATGGGGCGGAGATAAGAAAGGCGGTCCATGTCGACCGTATGTTCCGGGTTCTCCTCCGTGATGATGTGTCATCTCAAGGCGTCGATCCCCTTGAGATTGAGGCCAACGCCTTCGCCTCCGAATTGCTCATGCCGAGTGAACTTCTCATGAAAGTCGTCAACGCCAGCGGGCTCGACATTGAGGACGAGGCGGGCATCGAATCCATTGCACGTCGATTCCGCGTCAGCGCCGCAGCGATGCGATACCGATTAGCCAGCAGGTTTTGAAAAACGTCCGCACGGCTAAAAGCGAACTGGTTAGGCGCGCAGGCGTACACGAAGTGGTTGATGAATGTTGATTTGTGCCTCGTGCTCCAACTCAACGGCGACGGCAAAGCGTTGATGCGTAACTTCTTCGCCGGCCCATCGGCGTTCCGCGAACACAGCCAGATAATAATCGCCGCCATATCGATCAACATTCCGCTGCATTGTCATCATTGACCTCTGGAGTGTGCTGGTTCCGCGAAGGTCACGCGACGGATCGAGTGGACATTTCGCCGAGGCTGCCAACTTCTCAAAAGCGTCCTCCTCTTTTGTCCGATGCCTAAAATGCTCGAAGATAGCTTCCGGCTCCATTCCACGGATCAGGTGATAGTTGAGACGTACACCAAGGTATTCGAGCCGAGTGTGTCGAACCGGAGGATCAAACGCCAAGCTCACACGGATGTGCCGTTTGCCTTTCGTTGTACGGAATTCGGCAGGTAATGGAACGCGATAGAGAGCAAACTGGTCAACCGCTAGTTCTTGCCGATCCGCGATGAAGATCACTCGTCGCTCTTCCGAATCCAAGGCGCGAGCAACATCGGGAATGCCGTATCCTAAGCACGCACGCTGGCCACCCGCTCCGAACTTTTGGAGACATTGTAAGGCGTCAGCCGGTGGACTTGCGGAAAGCGCAAGGAGGGCTCGAATCATATTGGCAGACGCCGCCGGCATTGCGCGCACGAGCAATGCCGCTTTGTAAGCTATGCGTGGTGCAGCCATTGAGGTACCGGTCGAAGACGTCAGCAATCCCCGCAAATAGTCGGGACGCAACGTCAACATCCCGGCGCTGGCGTATTGATCGCCCGACACGATCCTTTGCGTCATGCCGTCAAAAAGCACCGTGCCGCCAAAATCGACCAGATCAGGCTTGATCGAGTCATTGACGCCCGGGCCCGAGCGAGTGATGGGCGTCGGCAAGTTAAGCGACGCAATGGCTCGCAGTTCCGCTCCACCAGATCCATCTGTTGGCAACCCGTTAGCATGTGCCAAGCCTCCAACTGTCAGCGCAATGGCGGCGGTCGCGGGCTCAACGATCCGGTTCTCTACAGACACGAGGTAGTCCGGATAGGTCCGCGTGATCTGCTCCGCCTCCTCCCCCCAAGGAGCTCGCACGCCGGAGCTAGAGTTTCCAGCCGAGACAATGATGACGATGTCGAGCTCTCGAGCCAGAGTGTCGAGCGTCGCCGCCCAGGGAGACAGGCGTCGGCCGTCGTAGGGAACGCGATGGGCATCGCCCAGCGCAACATTGACGATCCGACATCCGCGCTCCTGAAGGATGCGGATAGCTTTCTCCATCTGGTCCGATATTGTTGCCGCATCATCGAAGCGGCCTTCGTCGTTCACGACTTTTACCGATATAATCCGTACCGGGCTTTCGAAGACCCTCCTATCGACGCATTCACGGACATCTCCGAAAGCGGCAATGCCTGCGACCTTGGTCCCGTGTCCCCAGATATCGGCCGAGCCCAGCGCATCGGGCACCCCCAACGAGTCCACTAAGGAAGGAGTCAAAAGAGGATGGTCCGTACTGCCGCTGTCGACAACACCGATTAAAGGGGCGTCGGCGGAAGGTGATGGTGCCGTAATGTCCTCGATCGTGACCACGGGCGGATCACGCTCGCCGAGATCTGGTATCGGCGGGATATCGATCTCGGAAATCACGGGCAGTTCTAACAGCTCGCGTAGGACAGCCCCGCGCATCCGAGCGCGAAGCACGATCAGGCCTGCTGTACCTATGTAGAGAGACAGTATCTCCCCTCCAGCAGCTTCCGCATGCTCGATGATCTTTTGCACGCGGATTTGGCGATCAAGCTGCGTGGGCGCGTCCCAAAGCTCAACGTCGATAGTAAAATTTGCCCGCGTGTCAAAATGCTCGAGAGCTGACTTTCCATCCGAGCGCAATCGAGGCCCAATGCGATCGGAAGCAGAGAGGCTGCTCACATCGTCTATGGCTGCAAAGAGCTGGTTGTAGGCCGGATTCTTCGCCTCACCTTGCACACCTTTTTGATATTCGGCGAGCCGCTCGCGGAAAGCCTTCAACTCGATATCATCACTGAACAACACGAGAATGCCGCCCGGATCCTGAGCAAGCACCTTGAAGCCAGCGGTACGCCAGGTGTCTTCTTGGATCGGCGCGCTCAACCGAACTTTGAGGATAAGCTCGGGATCAATACCCTCGATCTTTGGAAGAGCCTGCTGATCCTTCGCGACGGCATCGATTTGCGCGGTGATGGTGGCGGCATGAGCACCTGCACTTTCGCGGACAGGCGGCGCCACTGGCGCTGGGACCCTACGACGGTCGAGCGTTTTTTCCAGCCGCTCAAGCGGCAGATGGGGAAGCTTCGCCATTTTTGGCTGCGCGTCAGAGGCTTCGGTTGGACGTCAAACTCTTGCGACGTGTTTCTTGCCGGAGCGCAGCTGCGAATTCCGTCTCGCTTACTGACTTGCGCTTCTTTAAAACGGCTTTCTTAATTGCATCAAAGCATATTCGTTCAATGTCCGCGTAGGACATACCGACAAGCTTACTTATCGTCGTCGACACGTCAAAATGCGCCGGGAAATTAGCAAATTGGCGCGTCAGCAAGAGCTCGATTTCACGTTCGGTGGGGGGATCGAACGACAATATATCATCAAAGCGCCGCCACAGAGCCTCGTCCAAAAATTGCGGCAAGTTAGTTGCTGCAATCACAAGACCGGGCCCTTTGAAACGCTCGATCATCAACAGCAAGCTATTCACGACCCGTCGCAATTCGTTGTGCTCTGCCGTATCCGTTCTGGTACGCGCGAGTGCGTCAAACTCGTCGAGGAACAGAATACAAGGCTTGCGCGTGGCGAACTCAAACAGGCGACGCAGATTGCTGGCCGTCTCTCCAAGAAATGACGAAATGATCACGTCGATGCGAGCGCTGTAAAGCGGCATCGATAACTCGCGTGCGAAGACCTCGGCGCAAAGCGTCTTCCCACAGCCGGACGGCCCCGAAAAAAGTAACCGGGTAGAAATCGGTAGCCGATGACGCCGCAGTTCTTCACTTCGGCGGCGTTCTTCGATGATACCCTCAATCAGCAATCGCATATCGGGATTGAGGACAATATCATTTAGGCCCCGGGTGACGGCCACTTCGTCGAGAAGATCTGCGGCAGGATCGATTTGGCTCGCAAGCGTGGTCAGCCCAGGCTGCGGAACGGCTTGGTAGTCATGACGAACATTCGCGTCGAGAATTTTCCTAAGGGACTCGGCGAAGGGCCGCTTTCCCTGATTAGCTGCATCATCGATGATGCGAAGGGTCGCGGCTCGGAACTCTTGGTTGCGGCCAAAGCTTGCAACGAGCTTTTTGATATGGTCGGCCTTGGCCATCCGCAGTCCTAACTCCGCCCTCTGATTCGACGCTCGTATCGATTGTATCGCGTTCTGGAAGCGACGGCAGCTTGACAAATCCTCTCTCGCACGCAGGTTCAGCGGCTGCAACGATTTCCGCTGCCTAGTGAACAGCTAGATCGTTTTGAACCGTCGGCAAGCGCCCTCGGTCGCGATTGTCCGACATCACGTGGACTGCGCGTGTCGCACCAATCCCGCCCGCTCGCAGAAAAATACCTGATCTAGTTTCACTACTTCAGAGTGAAGTTGAAAGCACTGGCAATTTTTTTTGAGCCTTCAGCCCTGTATCTTTCGAGCTTGTCGGCGTTAGGCTAGATATAAGTTTAAGACTTATCAGCAAGTCATTGAAAATACTGATAGATCTGGTTAATAGAATCAAGCCCTCATATTCAGCTTGGAAGGCTGATGCTGGCCTCGAACCCTGTCAGCTCCTGGTCACACACAAATTTCAAGCATGGTCCATATGGCAATCTGGGTCGCTTCCGGCAGTTCGATGCGAAGGACATTGCCTTAACATACGACAACGCGAAGGTTGTTGGTCGCGCCTCTAAGTCCGAACGGCACTCCAGAGACAACCACGGCCAAGTCGCCCGATCGAATGTAGCCTTCCTGGTGGGCGGCCGCCGAGGCAATCCGCGTCATCTCCTCATAACCGGAAGGGTCGCCGGACACGGCACTATGCACGCCCCACAACAAGCTCATGCGCCGTGCCACCCTCTCATCCGGAGTAAGGGCAAGGATCGGCACCGGCGGCCGGCTGCGCGAAATCCGAACGGCCGTTGTTCCGCCGGCCGTAAATCCGATGATGACCTTGGCGCCAACCGTCGCCGCAAGATCTGCGCCTCCGGCCGCGACAGCGTGGGCAGGCGTATCCTCCACATCCGGTTGAGAAGCCTCAATAAGAGACCGATAGAGGTGATGCCGTTCCGTGCTTTTTATGATGCGATCCATCATGGCAACCGCTTCGACCGGGTAGGCCCCGCTTGCCGATTCGGCAGACAGCATTACTGCATCGGCTCCATCATAGATCGCAGTCGCGACATCCGACGTTTCCGCGCGCGTCGGCGTCGGCCCAGCCACCATGGAATCCAACATTTGCGTTGCGACGATGACGGACTTTCCGGCAAGCCGACAGGCGCGCACGAGCTCCTTCTGCCGACCAGGCACCTCCTCAGGCGGGATTTCGACGCCAAGATCACCGCGCGCCACCATAATGCCGTCGGACAACCCAATGATGTCGCCAATGCGGTCGAGCGCCATCGGCGTCTCGATTTTCGCAATCAGACCTGCGGCCTCTCCGATCAGAGCGCGCGCCTCGATCAAGTCGGACGGTTTCTGAACAAAGGACAAGGCGACCCAGTCGACCCCAAGATTGATGCCGAAGGCAAGGTCGGCCCGATCCTTCTTAGTGAGCGGAGAAAGATCGAGCATGGCCCCGGGTACGTTGACCCCCTTGTGGTCCGAGATCGCGCCTCCGACGACCACCTGCGCAACGATTTCTCCGTGCCCTGGCTCGGTGACCTTCAAGCGCACCCGGCCATCGTCAATGAGAATTTCTTGTCCGGGATGGACAGCTGCAAAGATCTCCGGGTGAGGCAAAGGTATCGATTGCTTCTGCCCTTTCGTACCCTCGGTCACAAAGCGCACCGTTTCACCAGCGCGCAAAACCAGACCGCCTTCTTCAAGGGAGCCGATGCGGAGCTTTGGACCTTGGAGATCCTGCAGAATGCCTATCGGACGGCCGAATTCCCGCTCGAGTCCACGGATACACTCATAGGCTCTGGCATGGTCTTGATGGCTTCCGTGACTGAAGTTTAGCCGAAAGATATCTGCTCCGGAGCGGTAGAGAGCACGGATCTTTTCAGATCCGGCGCTCGCCGGACCGATGGTTGCCACGATCTTGGCGTGACGCGAGCGACGCAATCTATTCCTCCAATGAACGAGTGCTATCAATCTAGGGACCACGTCCAACGCAACGATTTAAAGACCGCGTTCGGCGGCAGTTGAGCAGCCAGTGTCCTCTTCGTCGCTCCCTCGACACCATGCGATGGACGTGATTGGTAAGGTAAATCCTGCCTTGAACCGATCCATGACAATCATTGTTTCAAGGCGCTTTATGTCTGAGCTTTCGTCTGTAAGACGCCTGGCAAACCGCTCGTAATCTTCCATATCGTTGACTGTGACGAGCAAGACGATGTCAGCCAAACCTGTAACGTAGAACGCGCTCATCACCTCCGGCATCTTGCGAATCTTACGCTTTAGGCGATCAACGGTGTCGGCCCGAGCGCGCTCCAAGGAAATGAGAACCACGGCCGTCACATTTCGTCCAATTGCTTTTGGAGAAATGATGGAAACGTCCGCTTCTATTATTCCCCTGGATCTAAGCCGCTTCAGCCGACGTTGAACTCCGGATGCAGACAGGCCGACTTTCCCTCCGAGTTGTTCACTACAGAGGCGATTATCTCGTTGGAGGAGGTCAAGAAGACGAAAATCGATCTTGTCGAGTTGCATCACTGCCTCGCGGCCAGCGGATTGCGATCGGCCCGGGAAAGCAGACGACTGCGCAGCTCGTCCCGACATCTTCGGTTCGTCACCGCGCAGCCGACCTGTTGGACGATCAATTTCTGTCATATGCCCTAGAACACCTATTTAAGCTCTGCTCCTTGCAAGACATCGAAAAGCTGCGGCGATCCTCGTCTTCCCCGCGGCTCAGTACGCTCGATCCCGGCCGCAACCTCGTCAATCCGGCGGGCCGGTCCCCACCTCTGCCAAGAGCTTGTGATGGGAAGCAGACCGACCTCCCATCCCGTCAATCCGCGCGGTCGGCTCCGAACACATGATCCCTGCCAAGCCGGTGCGTTGACAGTCAAGCTCCGGAAGCGACCGCTTTTTGCTCCTGGTCAGTGGACAGCACCATTGCGTTGACAGTCCGATATGCGAACACGATCGCGGGACCGATTGTTATGCCTGCGCCGGGATAGATTCCGCGCATCGGCGAAGTCATGTCGTTGCCGCAGGCGTAAAGACCCCTTATTGCGTCGCCTTGTGCATCAAGAACGTTTCCGTAACTGTCGGTCGCCAACCCGCTCGCCGTGCCAAGCGTTGCCGGAACGATCGGCAACGCGATGAACGGTCCGTTTTTGATTGGCCCAAGGTTTGGATTTGTTCCCATAGTCGGATCGCCGAGCGTGCGATTGAAGGCCGATTCCCCGCGCTTAAAGAAGGGATCCCGTCCTTGGGCGGCATGCGCGTTGTGTTCTTCGATCGTCTTTTGCAGCACAACGGAATCCAGTCCCAGCTGCTTTGCGAGCTCGGCAATCGTTCGGCCTGCCTTGATGTAGCCGAGGCGGACGTATTTTCCGATGCTCAACGTCCAGGGCCATGGCAGCAAGTATCCCATGCCTCTCAATCGTACGAACTTCTGATCGCAGATGAAGTAGAACCGCTTATCTGCTGGATATCCGTTTTCAAACATTGCCAGGCAAATATCGTGGTACGAATTCGATTCGTTGACGAAACGTCTGCCATTCGGGCCAACTGCAATGACCCCAGGACGGCCGCGATCGAGCCAGCCGTACGGTACAATTTGCGAGCCGCTCGCGCGTTTCAAGATCGACACCGGGGTCCAGAAACCGGCGGATGCAACATCTTTGTCGATGGCGGCTCCGAGCGCGGTTGCAAGTCCAATGCCGTCGCCCTTGACGTCGGCATGGGCCAACGTAAGATCATGCTGGTGTGCACCACTGAGGTCGGCCCTCAACTGCGCATTCCCCGCAAAGCCACCAGATGCGAGAATAACACCACGCGAGGCACGCACGCGAGTGTCCAGATTGAACCGCCTGACAACGGCACCCGTGACGCGCCCGCCTTCCTTGCAGAGTTCGAGGGCTGGAGAAGATGGCCAGATCTCTACATCATATTTGCGCAAGCTCACGAGCAGCCGCGCGATCAAGGCATTTCCTCCGCTGAGCTCAGTACCACGCCTGAAACTCAGCCGATCCCGTGCATAGCGGCTCAGGCGAGTTAAAACGTGCTTGAACGAGGCAACAGATTGGAAAGGGTTGAGGAAGCTTCTTACCTCACTTGATGAGATCATCATGCCCCCGAGCAGAACCCGAATGGGGTCGCCAATCAGATCAAAGTCCTTGCCTAGAAGCCGCCCATCATAGGGAGCAGGGCTCAGAGCACGGCCCCTGTCAACGCCGCCAATTTGGCTCGAGTGATAATCGGGCGTAGAGGCCAGCGTGAACTTGACATCCGTCCCGTTCTCGAGCGCTGCCAACGCCGGCGGACCGTCCTGAAGAAAGGCGTCGATGAAGTCAGCGCGGTAGTATTTGCCAAGTTCATGCTGCAGGTAGGTGCTGGCATTGTTGATGGAATCATTGATGTTTGCAGTACGCGCCTGAGCAGAACGAGGAACCCAGATCATGCCATTCGACAAGGCTGTCGTGCCGCCAAGTCGCAGAGATTTCTCGCATACTATTACGCGAAGGCCGGCTTTTGCCGCAAACAGCGCAGCTGACAAGCCCGCGGCACCGCTGCCGATCACGAGGACATCTGTTTCCGGGTCCTGACCCGGTCTAGCCACCTCTTTGGAGACGAAAGCGATCGGATCAAGTTTAGCACGATTATTTTGCGTGTTCATGCGGCCTCGCTGCACGTGTTGCAGTGAACGTCAATGAGTTTGCGGAAGTGGAGCAGCTTTGAATTCCGCCACCGCTGCTTTCACCGCGCGCTCAATTGGAATTCTCTCGATTGACGATGCGCCAACAAAGCCGACACACTGGGTCGTCCGATAGACTTCGATCGTATCTTCAGGTTCGGCAATTGCCCCACCATGGCAAAGCGAGAGCACGTCCTGCCGAACGCTTCGCGCCGCTGCGTTGATCTCGTTGATGCGTCGGATCGCATCCTTTATGGATTGCCCGTCCTCGTGACCCACGAGCCCGCCCCGCGTTGCGCCAACATGGGGGACGATGCAGTCGGCACCTGCACTTGCCATCGCCTTGGCGTCTTGCGGGCTTGCGACATAGGCGAGCGAGAAGATATTCTTTTTGCGCGCGCAAGCGATCAGTTCGACCTCACGTTCAAAGCCGAGCCCGACGCGGCCGCGGCGCTCACGCCAGTTCTCACCCATGGTGGAGATCGTTGGATAGTTGATGACGCCGGAAAACCCAGCAGCCCAGAATTTGTCCAATAGAGCATCGAGGTCGAGCCGGAGAGGATCCCAAGCCTCGATGCCGCCAACCACCGGCACGGACGACACCACGTTACGAATTTCCGCCGCGAGCTCCAATGTGCGTGCGTTGGAATCACCAATCCGGCTGGTCGGAAGCCCCATCAGACGCGACAGGCCGGTCGAGTAGACCACCAGCATGTCGGCACCTCCAAGGACGGCGCATTTGGCGACCAGGCCACAGCTACTTCCTGCCGCGAGAATTGCTTTTCGTTCCGCCACCTGGCCTTCAAGCCTGGAAAGAATTTCACTTCGCTCAAACATCCGCATCGGATGAATCTCCTTGCGTGAGTTGTTCCAGAACCCAGGCCGCGGCTGCCTCGGCGAACTCGCCGTCGTTGATGTGACAGTTCAGGTCGCGCACCATCACGTGCGCGGGGAGATCTGCCTTGACCGCGGCTAGCCAAGCCTTGTCGGCCTCGGGATCGTGGAAAATGCCGCCTTGGCGGTCGTAATCGGACACGCCTTTCGCCGGCCAAAGGACAATAGTTGGCCCTTTTGCTCGCGAGAGCCGTTCGGCCGTGAGACGGCCAATGCTCGCATTCTCACACGCAGTTGTGCGCATGAGCGTCGTGTAAGGCGTATGGGCATGAAATCGGCGTCCGCGAAACCGATCAGGAACGCTCGATGGCAGGCCAAAATTGACCATATCGACCGCGCCAGGCGCAATCACTTGCGGTATCCCTTGCTTCGACGCTGCTTTCAGTCGATCCGGGCCGGCGCTCGCGGTGCCTCCGACGATTTCGTCTGCGAGCTCTGTGGTGGTCAAATCAATGACGGCGTCGAATTCACCAGCCGCGATCAGCTGCTCCATTTTGCGGCCGCCCGCCCCGTTCGCTGGAAAGACGATCGCGTCTAGCCCACCATCGGCAAGCCGCGTTGCGCACTGATTTACCGCAGGCGTTGTCACGCCGAAGGCGGTGATCGCGACTATCTTCTTGTCTCGTCCAGGCTTGATCGATGCATAGCGCATGGCCGCAACGGCCCGTCCGGCATTCTCGAGCACTCTTCTGGTAAAGACGTTGATGCCGAAGAGATCGACCAGCGTCGGATAAAGAATGATGTCATTGTGAGTGGCCAATTCAGCGAGTAGCGCCGGCCTCGCGCTGCTTACGAGAAGCTTCGGAAAGCCATAGGGCAGGTCAGACACAACCTCGGCGAAAACCGCGCTTCCCTTGCCGCCCGCAACTCCGACAATCGCACTGATCGTTGCCGATCTGAGAAGATCGCCAACTTTTGCGCGCGTGCTTTCCGCGATCTGCTTCAGCAGTTCGGCGGGCGCCTTCGTATCGGCCTGCTTGTCGCCGTCATCTATCTTCGTCCCGACGTCAATGAGGACGGTCTTGCGACCGCACGCCTCGATGAGGTCTGCAAGGTAAGACGCCTCGGGGCCCTTGGTATCCAGCGTGGCAACGATCGCAACAGCGTCCGTGATGAATCCGGTCGGCTGTCCAGCAAGCTTACCATCCCGGCCCGACCTTCGGTCGTCCGTGCAATGGTGTGACACGATCTTCCTCCCAGACCATTCATACAACAGACGGTCTAGACCCGGCTTTACCCGCGTATAAGATCGGTGAGGCGACCAAATGGGTAAGATTGGGTAGAAGCGATGAGGGCGAGAGCTACCGGCAAACTTGCCATACACATGTCGGCAATAGCTAAAGGACCACAATTGCAGGTCTACGCCCCGCCTTTGCGTAGCCTTCCAAACGGCTCCCTGCTGGTCATGGCGACCTTGCCGATCCTCGACTGGAACGAGTGTCTTTTGCGGGACCTGCGAAGCCTCAACGAAGCAACGTCCGCGCCTCATGTCTATGCGGCGATATTGATGATCGACCCCTTCGCGTGCTGGGAGGACATTGCCGAATCGTTGAAAGATGCCGGCATCGCCGGGGTTGCCAATTTCCCGCCCGCATCTTTGATCGAGCGGTCGGCAGCGGGCGTACCTATTGATGCCGCACAGGAGCTCGAACTTCGGCGGATGGAATGGTTCACGAGCCTTGGATTCAAGGCGCTGTTCGCCATCGCCAGCGATTCTGAAATTACCGCGGCGGAGAAGCGACTTGGTGCCCATCTGGAGGGGCTCATCCATCTACCAGAGGAAGCTCTTACACGGACGATGAGCGAGGAGATGGAGCTAGTAAGCCTTGGCCTGCATGGGTCGACATTACCGATGTTCGCGCTTTTGGACGGAAGCGCATCGAAACGGCAAACCTCAGCGACGTGACGAGCCGGACCGCTACTCTATGATCCGCAAGCTTTTTCATTTTTTGCAGAGGATCTTCTTAGTAGCCCGTTAGGACTGGCCACCTGTCCGCAAGATTCATACTTGCTGAGTAGACGCATTGTCCGGCTTAGCCGGTGCGGACGCGATCAATTGGGGGGCTTCAAGACGCCTGCTACGCGCCGGAAGCACAGACGGCTCGAGATCGGAACGCTGGATCATGATGCGTTTCCACGGAATCGCATCATAATCTCATCTCCTTGTTTGAGCATGATTTTT
>NZ_LFLZ01000116.1 GCF_001189845.1 Bradyrhizobium tropiciagri | reverse complement strand
GGTGATTACGGTCCCTCGTTAGAGCTGCGCCCCCTCACCCGATTTGCTTCGACCTCTCCCCAACGGGGGAGAGGTAAAGCGAGCACGCAGCCAAACCTACCTGAACTCATCGCGCTCTAGCGGCCGTCCTCGACCTCGGTCTCCGGGCGGTCGTTGCCGGAGGCGGTCTCGGTCAGCCATTTGCCGTCCGAGGTCTCATACTGGATCGCCTCGGTGCGCCCGGGGACGCGCTGCTCGTTGGCGGCGCGCCGTGCGGCGGCAAGTGCCGCGGCATGGGTTGGAAACGGTTCCGAGAACACCCCGTTGACGGTATAGGCCCAGCCGCCGTCGTGCTGGACAACCTTGTAGATCACGTGGCTCATCCGGAACCCTCGTTTCCCTCGTGGACGATGAGGCTGCCAGAATAGACCACGATGTCGTATTTTGCAGCAGCCGATCGTCTTTGAGAGAGCCGCCCCGCTGGTGCGGGCGAGGGAGACCGACATGTGCCGTAATATCAAGACGCTGTTCAACTTCGAGCCGCCCGCCACCGAAGACGAGATCCACGCCTCGGCGCTGCAATTCGTGCGCAAATTGTCCGGCTTCAACAAGCCGTCGCAGTCCAATGAAGCTGCCTTCAATCTTGCCGTGGTCGAGGTTTCCGCTGCTGCGCGAAAACTCCTGATCTCGTTGCAGACCACGGCACCGGCGCGCGATCGCGAGGTCGAGGCGGAGAAGGCGAGGGAGCGCTCGCGCCTCCGGTTCGGCTGAGGCCCAGCGCATTCCGTGACGCAGGTCACGGTAAGGCGTCAGGCCACCGGGCATCATTGCCGTTCACCCCGGCCCCGGAGCAACGCCATGAAGCCTGCCGCCCTGCTCACACTCTGTTCGATTGCGTTCGCTGTGCTCTGGACTTGCGGCATGTTGTGGTCGAGCGGCACGATCGACCTCGCCAACGTCATCATCCTGTCGGCGTGCGGGGCGTTCGCGGGTGTTGCCTGGTACTACGCGATGCGCTGGGTGTTCCAGCTCATGCAACTCGCCAGGCCGTCCGATCCTCCGACCAATCCCCGGACCGAGCGGTGAGCCTGGCGCGCGACACGGACAGGGCTGGCCGTGTCGTCGCGCAATGACGACAAGAATTACTTCTTGTCCTTCTTGCGGTGCTTCTTCTTTTTCTTGTGATCGCCGTCTTCGTCGTCATCTTCCTCGAGATCGATGTCATCGACTTCAAGGGCGATAGCCTCCGCTGCCGCGCGCTCGACGGCATCGCGTTCAGCCTGCTCGGCGGCTTCACGCTCTTTGGTGCGCTTGTAGTCTTCCCAAGCGTCGAAGATCATGTGCAGCCACGGCATCACCTGCTCGATCGACGGCAGTTGGCCGGGCGGGCCGGCTTCACCGCGCGGGCCGGCTGGGCCCTGCGGCCCCTGTGGACCTGCTTCGCCGCGCGGACCCTGCACGCCTGCCTTGCCTTGCACCCCCGGCTTGCCTTGGGGACCTGCCTTTCCGACCACGCCCGCCTTGCCCTGCGGACCCGGCTTGCCGCGTGCACCTTCCGGCCCCGGCCGGCCGGGATGTCCCTGCGGTCCGGGCTTTCCCGGCTCGCCCTGACGGCCCTGCGGCCCCTGTGCCCCTCGTGCCCCCTGGCGGGAAGTTGTCTCGTCAGCCACTGATATGCTCCGTCGCGATCTGGAGCCGCTTGTAACAGAGGTTGGACGACGGCTTCAATTCTGCCGGCCGCCACCGATGCGAGCGATCAACAGTCATAATTCCGTGGGCATTATGACATCGGAGGACGCATTGCGGGTTCTGGACGGCAGCTACGGCGACGCATCGCAACCGCTCGACATCGTCGTGATGCGGCACGATGTGCTCGACGAAGCGGCCTTTCGTGGCACGGGTGTGCTCGAGCTCTATGAGGAGCTGTTTCCCGCGAGCGAGCGCGACAGCCCTGACGACATCGTGCGCTGGCTGCTGTCCGATGACGTCGGCGAGATCAGACAATTCAGCGTCGGCGGCCGCGAGCTGTCCTATCGCCTCGACTCGCGCTGCTTCATCCTGCGCGCCGCCGGGCGCGCGATCGGGCTCGGCTTCTTCACCTATGATCACGCAAGCCATCTGATCTTTTGCAACCATGTCGGCATCGGGAGGGCGTGGCGTGGCAGTGGCCTGGCGCGCGCGTTCTATCGCGAGATGGTCGACATGCTCGATGCGTTGTTTCCGCGCAACATCGGCGTGGTGCTCGAGGTCGAGCCGTTCGATCGCGACCGCGTGGCCGCGATCATCGCCGAACTCGAGCGGACGGGCAGGCGCCAACTCGCCGTGGACGAGCAGGACGAGATCCGCCGATTGCTGCGCGCGCGTTGGTACGACAAGCTCGGCTATGCCGTGTTCTGCAACGCTCGGACGATGCAGCCGCTCCTGTGCCGCTCGCCATGTCTTGATCCGTGCCTGCCGTCATCGGAGTGGGCCGGAGGCGAAGAAAATTACTGGCTGATGTGGCAGGCGCGGACCGGCGCGCCCTCCGCCGACAGGCGCGCAAGTGAGTTCTGGCAAGATGCCGTCGCCGCGATCTACGTCGAGATCCTCGCAAAGTCCCTCGTCGATGACGATCCGAATGGACGGCGCGACTATTGGGACTATGCGACCGCGCTGGTGGCCCGGACGATGCAACAGACCGCGACCACCGACATGCGTCTCGCGCGCGGCCTCGGTGAAGAGGACAGCGCGTTGCTGTCGCGCTGGCGGCGTCTTGCGATCGATCTCTCGATCTAGGGCCCGATGAGTTAGATCGAATTGCTTTGGCCACGTGCTCGCTTCACCTCTCCCCATTGGGGAGAGGTCGATTTGCGAAGCAAATCGGGTGAGGGGATACAGCTCTAACGAGAGACCGTAACCCTCACCCGGCGCTGCGCGCGACCTCTCCCAAAGGAGAGGTGAACTTCCGCTGCCACGCTTGAGGCTCTCCGGCCGGCTAGACCGCCGCGTGCTCGCTCAGCGGCACGTCGATGCCGTCGGCCGAATATTCGCGGATCTTGTTCCGCAAGGTTCGGACCGACAGTCCCAGCACGCGCGCGGCGCGGGTGCGGTTGCCGTCGCAGCGCGCGAGCGTTTGCAGCACCAGTTCCCGCTCGACCTCATCGACGGTCGCGCCGATCAGCAATGGGACGATTTCATTTGGAGCCAGCGACGGCAGCAGAGCTTCCGACGACGGTACGGTGGACGCGTATGACATGAACTCCTCCCGATCAACGCCCGCCTCGTCGATGAGGCGGAGACATCGAGAATCAACTACCCCGTAGATCCACGGTGTGCCGGTTTGGTTAACAAGTCGTTAACATCTCGCTAACTCCCTGCTTTGTAAGCAAAATACCCAGAAATCGCCACGATTGCGGTTCCATCCGTCACAGTGTCCGGTAGCCGCCGTCGACCATCACGATCGATCCGGAGACATAGGCCGACAGGTCCGAGGCGAGGAAGATCGCGGGGCCGACGATGTCCTCCGGCTTGCCGGCGCGGCCGAGCGGGGTGTGATCCATGAACACCTTCACGAGATCGGGATTGGTGGCGCGCACCTTCTCGTTCAGCGGCGTTTCGATGAAGCCGGGGCCGATCGCATTGACGCGCACGCCGTCCTTGCCGAGCTCGGCGGCCAGCGCCTTGGTGAAGCCGAGCACGCCGTGCTTGGAGGCGGTGTAGGCCGGCGAACTCGGCGTGCGCAGATGGACGAAGGACTGGATCGAGCCGATATTGACGATGCGCCCCTTGTTCTTGCGCAGCGGCGCGAGGAACGAATGGGTGACGTTGAAGACGCCGGTGAGATTGATCGAGATGATATCTTCCCAATCCTTGATCACGGCTTCATCGGCGCCGAGCATGCCGTTGCGGCGCGCGATGCCGGCATTGTTGACCAGGATCGAGACCGGCCCGACCTTGTCCGCGACCTGCTTGGCCATCGCGATGCAGGTGTCGCGATCGGTCACGTCGAGCGTAAAGCTTTCCGCCTTGCCGCCGGCGTTCCTGATCTCCCTGGCCGCTTCCGCCACCGCATCGCCGTTCATGTCGAGCAGCACCACCCGCGCGCCCTCGCGGCCGTAGCCGAGTGCGATGGCGCGCCCGATGCCCGAGCCTGCACCGGTGATGACGGCGATGTGATTGTCGAGAAGGGCCATGGCGTTTCCTCGTTCTGATTTGTTGATGTTGTCGACAACACTATTCAAAACTGCGCCAACCGAAACGCCAAGCCGCGTTTGCGCGTTGCTGTCATCCATATTCGGATGACAGTACGGACCGATCATGGACCCGCATATCAGACACTGGAAAGTTGCGATCGAGCGCTTTTGCGCGGTGGCCGATCCCGACTATCGCGAGATGGCCAAGATGATCGCCGAGATCGCCACGACCGATATCGACGAGACGCTGCGGCATGCGGCCGCACAGGTGCTGCCGATCCTGCGCCAGGCAGCGCTGAAGTCGGCCGACCGCCGCACCAAATCGATGGCGCTGCGCCGTCTCGGCATCGTCAGCGATGCGCTGCACATGCTGTCCGCGCCGCAGTTCGGCCGCCGCGGCCTGGCGCCGAAGGTGCTGTCGCAGGAAGAGCGCTACCGGCAATTGCTTGGCCTGCCGTTCGGCCGTCGCCTTGCGGCGACCGAGGTCCATCAGGCGTTCAAGCGCGCCGCCAAGACGGTGCATCCCGACGGCGGCGGCAACGGCGCCGCGTTCCTCGAACTTGCCGCCGCGCGTGACGCGCTGATCAAGCATCACTGATGCGTCAGCATCACTGATGCTCGATCGCGTGATGCCTGACAGCAGAAGAGCTGATACCGCGTGGTTGCCGCGTGTCCGCCCTGTGCGTGATCGGGGAGTGCTCAGAACGCGCAGGTGCCGTTGTTGAGCAGTCCGGTCTTGTAGGTGAACGCGGCGTCGAAGGTCGGCAGCTCCTCGCTGACGACGGCGAAGTTTGCGGGCCACGGCGTGGTCGGGATGCTCTGGTCCCAGATCTGGCAGAAACCGGTGTCTTGCCAGCGGATCAGATGATACGGGTTGGCGCTGGCGGGGCTTGCCGCGGCAAGCACGGACACGGTGGCGGCAATGGCGGCACAGGCAATCGCAAGACGACGCATCGAAAATCTCCGGTTTGAATATGTGAATGCTCCGCGAGAAAATCCTGGAGCTCAGGGGCCGATCGCCCCGGACATGCAGTGAGTGTTGCAACCCCGGGAACAGGTTCAACGCCGGTTGCACGGAAGCAGCCGTCAACAAATCGGCCGGCGCTGTGCCAAATTGCGCCGGGTCACGCGCTTGCTACAGTCGGCGCGTTGTGATTCGCGCACGACTGCGCGACGCAAGAAAATCGACGTGAGCAAATCTTGGGGAGACTGCACATGAAATTTACATCCACCCTTCGTGCCGCATTGGTCGCGCTGCTGGCGTTCACGGGACTTGCTTTCTCTTCGGCCGCCCGTGCCGACAGCGGCTTCGTGACGCTCACGATCTACAAGGCCGGATGGATCATCGGCGGCTCCGGCGGCAGCGGCGTGCTGACGTTCCGCGGCCGCTCCTATCGGCTCTCGACCGGTGGTCTCGATTACGGCCTGGTGTTCGGCGGCTCCAAGACCGTGCTGCGCGGCCGCGTCAGCAACATCAATCGTCCGTCCGACGTTGCCGGCGTCTACGGCGCGGCGGGCGCGGGGCTTGCCGTCGGCCGCGGCGCGCGCGCGATCGTGCTGACCAATCAGAAGGGCGCGGTGCTGGAGCTGACCGGCCATCAGGTCGGCCTGATGGCCAACGCCGATCTGAGCGGCCTTGCGATCACGATGCGGTAGACGATGCGTGGCGGCACCGGCAAGCAACTGATCGACGAGCCGGATCTGCAGCGCAAGTATCTCTCCGTCATCCTGAGGAGCGCGACTTCGCGCGTCTCGAAGGATGCACGGCCCGGCTGGTGGCCGATTCATCCTTCGAGGCTCGCCGAAGAGGCTCGCACCTCCAGCGACAACGGCAAAGCCGTTGCGCGGGGATGACGGGGCTAGAGGCCAGCGTGCGTCCGCGTGATTTCTGAATATTAGAAATGTACCCGTGAGTTGCCCGACGTGTCAAGTGGCCTGGTCGAACGCCGGCCGCCGGCTACGTTGCATGGGGTTGTTTTCGATATTTTGGCAGCGCGCGTCCCTCGCCGGAACGCGGCGGTACCTACCTGAACAGATGCAGCGCTGCGTATTGCAGCAGCATGATGGTCTTGGCGTCGACGATGCGGCCATCGCTGATCATGGCGAGCGCGTCGTCGATCGCAAGCTCCAGCACCTCGATATCCTCGCCCTCGTCGGCGAGCCCGCCGCCGTCACTGACGCGCATCGCCGCGTCGTATTCGGCGACGAAGAAATGCAGCTTCTCGGTTACCGCGCCCGGCGTCATGAAGGCTTCGAACACCTTGCGCACATGCGCGAGCCGGTAGCCGATCTCTTCCTCCGCTTCGGCGCGAATGCGTTCCTCCGGCGCGGCGTCATCGAGCATGCCGGCGGCGGCCTCGATCAGGAGATCATCATAACCGTTGGCGAAAGCGGGATAGCGGAACTGGCGCACCAGCACGACGGTGCGGGCCTTCAGATTGTAGGGCAACAGCACCGCGCCGTTGCCGCGGTCGTAGACCTCGCGCACCTGGGTCTGCCATTCGCCATTGCTGCGGCGGTAGTCGAAGGTCGCGCTTTTCAGCTCGTAGCGGCGCTTCGACAGCAGCTGGACGTCCTTGACGCGGACGCGGTCGGCGATGCTCATGCGTCGATCCTCAAACTTGTTACGGCGTCGCTTCGCGACCGTCGAGCCATTTGGCCAGCATCACCGAGGTGGATTCCTCGTAGCCGAGCGTTTGGTAGAATGCGCTCGCCTTGGCGTTCTCCCGCCGCACCAGCAATTGCAGCTTCGGCACGCCGGCTGCACGCAGCCAATCCTCGACCGCGGCCATCATGGTGCGGCCAAGGCCCTTGCCCTGGCGGTTGGGATCGACCGCGACGTAATAGACCCAGCCGCGATGGCCGTCATGGCCGACCATCGCGGTCGCGACGATCGCGCCGTCGTCGCGGCCGACCAGCACGGCCGAGCTCGGTCCGCGCCGCGCCAGCGCAATGTCGGAAGTGGGATCGTTCCAGGGCCGTGTCAGGCCGCAGGCCTGCCACAGCGCGACCACGGCAGAGATGTCGGCGTCGGTGATTGGTGCAATGGCGAGGGAGGGAGCGGGCATCGTCGCTTGCACGGTCACAGCACCTTGCCCGGGTTCATGATGCCGAGCGGATCGAGCATCGCCTTGACCTGCCGCATCAGCTCGATCGCGACCTTGTCCTTGACCTCAGGCAGTTCGTCGCGCTTGAGCACGCCGATGCCGTGCTCGGCCGAGATCGAGCCGCCCATCCGCAGCACGATGTCGAATACGACCGCGTTGACGTCGTGCCAGCGCGCCAGGAAGTCGGCCGCGTTGGCGCCGACCGGCTGGCTGACATTGTAGTGGATGTTGCCGTCGCCGAGATGGCCGAACGGTACCGGCCGTGCGCCCGGGATCAGCTGCACGACAGCCGCGTTGGCCTCGGCGATGAAGGCGGGCACCGCTGCGACCGGCACCGAGATGTCGTGCTTGATCGAGCCGCCCTCCGGCTTCTGCGCCGCAGACATTTCGTCGCGCAGCTTCCAGAACGCCTGGCGCTGGCTCAGATTGGCCGCGATCACGGCGTCGTCGACGATACCGTCTTCCATGCCCTGGGCGAGGATCGCCTCCAGCGTGTCGCGCGCATCGTCGCGCGACGACGACAATTCCATCAGCACGTACCAGGGATGCTTGCTCTCGAGCGGATCGCGGATATCGATGCCGTGGCGGATCGAGAAGTCGACCGCGATGTCGGCGAGCAGTTCGAAGCTCGTCAGGCTGCCGGCCGCCTCGTTGCGAGAGATCGACAGCAGCTTGAGGGCGGCCGCCGGCGATTTCAGGCCGACATAGGCGGTCTCGACCGCACGCGGCTTCGGAAACAGTTTTAAGGTCGCCGCGGTGATGATGCCGAGCGTGCCCTCGGCGCCGATGAAGAGGTTACGCAAATCGTAGCCGGTGTTGTCCTTCTTCAGCTTCGACAGCGCGTTCAGCACGCGGCCGTCGGCCAGCACGACCTCGAGCCCGATCGCCATCTCGCGCGCCACGCCGTAGGCGAGCGCTCCGGTGCCGCCGGCATTGGTCGAGAGGTTGCCGCCGATGGTGCAGCTGCCTTCGGCGCCGAGCGACAGCGGAAACAGCCGGTCGACATCGGCCGCCTTCTGTTGCGCGATCTGCAGCACCACGCCGGCCTCGCAGGTCATGGTGTTGGATTCGACGTCGATGTCGCGGATCTTGTCGAGGCGTCGCAGCGACACCACGACCTCACCATTGTGCGGCGTCTGGCCGCCGACCAGGCCGGTGTTGCCGCCCTGCGGCACCAGCGCGATCCTGTGCTCGGTCGCAAGCTTGCAGATCGCGGCGACCTCAGTGGTCGAGCCCGGACGCAGCACCAGCGGCGAACGGCCGTGGAACAGGTCGCGCTCCTCGGTGACGTAAGGCTGGATGTCGGCGGCATCGGTCACCGCATATTTCGCGCCGACGATGGCGCGGAATTTTTCCAGCAATTCGGGCGGAAGCGGCGGCACCGCTGATTGGACGATGTTCATTTTTTCTTGGTCTTTCACTCAGCCGGGGTTCTTAGTTCACGCATGACCTCGGCGCAAACGCGTCGCGTTTGTCGCGAGGGAAAACCGGTTTCCACTCTTCCGGGTCATGCTCGTTATCGCCCGACCGCTGCGCGGCGCAGCCGGTCATTGATGGCTTCGCCCAGCCCGTCCTCGGGAATGGGCATCACCGCGATAGCATCCGCGTTTCTTGTGTCGAGCGTGCGAAGGTAGCCGAACAGGTTGGCGGCGGCCTCGGCGAGATCGCCGCGCTCGGACAGATTCATCTCCACCGAGGCGCATTCGCGCCGCGCGACCTTGACCGGCCCGAACGACAGCAAGGCTTCACCGACATGGACGTCGCTGGCATTGAGCCGGACCGGGGTCCGCGGAGCGTAATGCGAGGCGAGCATGCCCGGGGCGATCGGCTGAGCGTCGTTCTCGGCATCCTGCGGTGGCGATTGCAAGGGATGGCCGAGCACGCGCTCGATCTCGGCGCGGGTCAGTCCGCCCGGCCGCAGCAGCACCGGATCGGAGAAGCAGCCGACGATGGTGGATTCGACGCCGACCTCGACCGGGCCGCCGTCGACGATCATGTCGATCCGGCCGGCCAGATCGCCGTTCACATGCCCGGCGGTGGTGGGCGAGACATGGCCGGAGAGATTGGCCGATGGTGCCACCACGGCACCGCCGAACGCCTTGATGATGTCGCGAGCCACCTTGTGGGCCGGGATGCGTATCGCGACCGTGTCGAGCCCGGCGGTCGCGAGTTCCGCAACCGGGCAGGACAGCGCCTTCGGCAGCACCAGGGTCAGGGGGCCGGGCCAGAACGCATCCGCCAGCCGCAGGGCCTGCCCGTTGAACAGGGCGATCCGGCGGGCGGCGCCGAGATCGGCGACATGGGCGATCAGCGGGTTGAAGGCCGGCCGGCCCTTGGCCTGGTAGAGCCGGGCGATCGCAGAGGCGTTGCCGGCATCGGCGCCGAGGCCGTAAACCGTCTCGGTCGGAAACGCTACCAGGCCGCCCTCGGCCAAAACCCCGGCGGCGGAGGCCGTGGCGGCGGCGCCGGCGGGCAATACGTGCGTTTTCAGACCTGTATCCACTGTGACTAGATTCCTCAATTGGGTGCCCTGTGGTCCCTTGCGGTCCCCGAAACCCGACGCTATAAGCCCGGCTCTCAGTCGGAGTGTGGCTCAGCCCGGTAGAGCACTGCGTTCGGGACGCAGGGGTCGCAGGTTCGAATCCTGCCACTCCGACCAGATTTCCTTAGGTTTTTTGTTCTCATCGGTGGCTGTTCCCGAGTCAACCACCGATTTGACCACCGAAACATACCGCGCTTTTTGGCCAATGGCTGCCGCCGCCCCATGCAAATGATCGGGATGGTGATGGCCATAGGTATCTTGCAGGACCTCCGGCGACATGCCGAGGAACCCAGCAGCCTCCCAGATCGGCACGCCGCGCTGCATTAGCCAGGTTGCCGCCGTGTGGCGCAACGTGTGCGGAGTGACTTTCCCGGGCAGCTTGGCCAGATCCACGGCAGATTTGAAGCCCTTCTTCACGGAAGCGACCGGCTTGCCATTGAACTCAACGAAGCAGGTGTCGATCAGCTTGCGGTCTTTCCAACGACGCAAATGAGCCAGTAGCCGGGGCGGAAGTGGAGCTGGGGTCTGACGCTTCTTGGTCGCCCGCTTCCCGATCGGCCTTCGGTAAAAGATACCACGCTCGAGATCAACGTACGAGTGCCCAAGCTCGGGGTATGGCGATGCCGCTGCGATCGCGCCCGCCCGCGTGCCGGTGTAGAGACCAATCAGGATAAATCTGGCCACGTGTCGCAATGGCCGGCGATCGGTCCGTACCGGGGCGCCCTTTGAGCTGCCAACGTGGATCGTCTGCTTTTCGCGATAGCGCCAACATTGCCAAATCAAGGCTGCGGCCTCTGTGCGCGTCAGCCACCGGTCGCGCGCCTCACCTTTCGGCGGGAGGGATACGCGAACCGTGCCACGGTGAAAGCCCTCCTTTGCATGATGGTTGATCGTGGCGCGGAACGTCTCGAGGTCACGACGCGCGCCGCCCCGGCTGCCGCGATGTTTGACGTAGCCTGCACAGGCTTGCGCGTTGACTGCCGACAGCTTCTTGCCGCCCCAGAAATCGTTGAGCCGCTCGATCCTTGCCTCAATTTCAAACTGATCACCTGGCTCGCCGATATCGGTCAGATAGATCGACAGCACGTCGGCGCAATCGATGGCGTCGATATCTCTTCGACTGCGCTCCGGTTGATATTTTTGCGCGATGTAGTTCGCTAGCGCCTGCTCTGCTTTCTGCGGAGGCTTTGTTTCAGACGCGCTCGCAATGCATCCTGTGGCGATATGTCGGTCGCCGTCTTTGATAATCCAGACGGACTGGGCGACGAGGTTGCCGTCGCGATACCGAGCTTTGCGTCTATAGAGCCGGGCTCCTTTGCTTGGACGCGGCATAATTCCCTCATTCTCTCTATATGAAAGAGTGTCGTGTAATCCTTGCCCGCGATGCGCTCGACAATGAGTCTCCCTCGAGCACTCTCTCTGCGCAACCCGGAAGCGGTCATTGAACCATCGGGAAAAGCCACGGCGGCTGCCACAGAAAGCCGAAGCGGGTCGTGGAGATTAATGGCTTCGCGGTGCTTTGATGTGTCGAATGTATTCCTGCGCTGATCAAAAATACGATTCTGATCAGCGTTGTCGTTTCTGATAAGCCGCCCCGTGGTACCGGACGTCTCGAGATTGTCAGAGCCCATTGGCACATACAATCAACCCGTTGACGGCAACTCAATTGCGACGAGCCGCAGTTTGGGCCGATATGAGCGGGCAGGAAGAATGCCTGGGACGGGAGCACCAGCGTTATCCTAGGTGCGGATATTGATCACTTTTGCGAAAAGCCGCATTCACGTTTTTCGTTGCGGCTGAGTTCTTGACTGGCCAATGTCCGCTGCTGTCGCTAGTGCGCGCGAAACAGGCTCGTTGAAGTTCACCGGTGCACCCGGCCATCGCGGCGATCCACACGCCGGCCAATGGGTCTTCCGAATCCCGTCCAACAATATCCGGCAGTTGCTGGACATGGCCTGCTGAATTCTATCCGGTCGCACGTTTTGTCGGTACTGGCAGATTTGACAGGTGGAGCATTGGCCTGACGAGCCCGCGGGCACGCTTCGGTTCGGGATACTCAATGCGCTCGATGTCTGTCTTTCCGCTGCTCCAGTGGACGATTTCCCTGCTGATGGACGTGACGACCTATGGCGACCGTCCCGCCCTCCGAAACCCTCGCTTGCTTCTTTTTTCCCCGCCGGCAAGCCGGCTCCTCGCGGCCGCTTCGCTGCAAAAAAGGCGCGAGCTCGGGTGCGCCGCTGACGCTTCGCCCCAGGGGGTCGGCTGCGTTCCGGCCGCCATGACGGTCTCGCCATCGCAGGGGATCGGCCCAGCAGCAACGAAGGAGACAGACCATGACTGCAATCGGATTCGTCACCCGCACCGACAACGGCGGCTTCACGGGCGAGCTCAAGACCTTGTCCATCCGTGCCGGCATCGACATCGTCCCTAACCGCAGCAAGTCGACTGAGGCTCAGCCGGATTTCCGCATCCTCGCCCAGGGTGTCGAGATCGGAGCCGGCTGGATCCGGCGCGGCGAAAGCAGCGGCAAGGACTACGTCAGCCTGTCACTTGCGGCACCTGAACTCGGGTCTCGCAAGCTCTACGCCAATCTTGGCCGAGCCGTCGGGCTGGGCGATGACAACGGCTTCTTCCTGATCTGGAATCCTGGTGACTAGCTGTCGATCCTGGGCTCCCGCACCTCACGCGGGAGCCTTTCTCCGTGGCCGGCTTTTGACCGTCGCGTTCCGCGCGCGCACGGTCGAACACGGAACGGCACTCGATCTTTGTGCGTTGGAGCAAAAAACACGAACAACGAGCGCAAGCTCGAGACTGTTCTCCAGTGCGCCGTTGTCTACGGGAGGCTTGAGGGGTACTGCCCGTCACCTCGCAAAATCCGCGAAGTCTCGGGATTCATGCCGCCATCGATCCGCGCCTGGGGCGAGGCGTCGTATTGTGGTTTGGCGGGCCTGTCGAGGCGCCTGGAAGAGCTGCACGGCCTGACCTGAACTGGTCGGTTCGTGTCGATGGGGAGCACCGTCTTGTGAGATATCCGCTTCAGGGCCAGGTTCGAGCGGATGCTCGATACCCCGGTTATGCGGGAGAGCTTGTTTACGATGAGATCCTCAAGAGCCTCGATATCAGACACCATAACGCGGAGAAGGTAATCGTTGTCCCCGGTCATCAGGTAGCATTCCATCACCTCGCCAAGGCGATCGATTGAACGCGTAAAGCTCTCGAGTGATGGCTGGGCCTGCCTTTCAAGCTTAACTTGTATGAATGCCGTAACGCCGATGCCGAGAACTGCGGGATCCAGCACCGCAATTCGCCGGTCAATGACGCCGAGTTTTTCGAGCGTTCGAACTCGGGCGAGACACGGAGACGGTGAGAGATTGACGCGGGAAGCGAGTTCAACGTTGGTCAAACTCGCGTTCTGCTGCAGTTCATTCAAGATCTTTATGTCGATCCTGTCCAAAGCCGTCGTCGTCATTTCGTTCTCCCATGGGCAAGCATTCGTCGCCCCATCGAGGCCCGGCCCCTCGCGTTATTCCGCGTGGTGACATCTCGATGAAACAAATGCTACCTCTCGCCCGGGCATGTAGAATTTCGATAAAATGACGACTTGTATCGAAAAACGGTCAATCTGATCTTGCCGCCCGAACACGTGGCCTGCGCGCCGTTGACTGCTGCTGTCGTGATGAGCAACGCGATTGCAATCTGTGCACTGATTTGGTCGCCGGAACTGAACCCGTGCCCAAGCCCGCAATCATTGGGATCGCAGCCGCCGTCAACGGACCTAGCCGGGTAATTGGTAGGGCAGTATGTCCCTGCGATCGCGGTCTATTCTCAATCTGCTCTTGAGCGGCGGGATCGCGCGTTGAGAACAGTTGGTCCGCTCGCAGATTCGACAAGAAATTCCGATCGGGTCGAAAGTGCCTTTGCTTGTGAGGTCGAGCCCGTCTGCATATACGAAATCTTTTGCATAGGAGACTTCGCATCCCAGCGCGATGGCATAGCGCGGACGAGGAGAGCCGAAGCCGCCCCGGCCTTTCGAAAGTTCGGTTGCGATGCAAAGAAATCGAATGCCGTCCGGTGTCTCGGCGAGTTGCCGAATGATTTGGCTTGGGGCCTCGAATGCCTGGTGCGCATTCCAGAGCGGGCAGGCGGCTCCGTAGCGTGCAAATTGCAGTTTTGCCGCGCTGTGGCGTTTGGTGATGTTCCCGGCGCGGTCCAATCGGGCGAAGAAAACGGGCACACCCTTCAGGCCTTGCCGTTGAAGGGTAGACAAGCGATGAGCAACCTGTTCCAGGCTTGCGCCGAACCTGGTCGCGAGCAATTCAAGATCGTGCCGCAGCTCTCGAGCGGATTGCAGGAATCGTTGGTACGGTAGAATGAGAGCGCCCGCAAAATAGTTTCGCAATCCGGCGGCACACACGTTTCGCGCATCGACTGATCGAAATGTCGCTTTATCTGCAATCTGACCAATCCGTTCTTCTTCTTCAAGAGCCGCGATTTGCAGGGCAATCTGGAAGGTTCGGGTTGGTGTCGGCAGATATTGGCTCAGAAAAAGCGTGCGCGATGCGCGATCGAATTGCCGCAATGAAGTCTCGTTCGGACCGCTCTGGCGAATCTGCACGCCATGTTTCGATCCCAGGTAGCTGATCAACGCGGTCGTCGCGTTGCTGTCGGGAATATTCAGCCGGTCGGCAAGAGCCTCGGCCGCGGTATCCAACTCATGGACGTAATTGTCGACCAGGTGAAAGAAATCGCGAACTTCCTCATAAGCCGTCGGTTCTCCCGCCAGGTTGGCGATCTGGCCATCCAGGCTGGCGAGCTGCTCGCTGTCGCGCCGATATGCCTGATGCGCGTTCAGGAGCGCTTGAGCAAAACCGGGAGCGTTCTGAACCACCAGCTTCAACTCTTGTATGCTGGGCGTGTAGGAGGCGAAGATCGGATCAGCCAACGACTCGGCCAGCATCGAAATGACCTTGTCGCTGTCGTTGAGCGATAAAGAGCTCAGGTCGACCTGACATTTTTCGGCAAGCAGCACCAGCACGGAGGCCGAAACCGGCCGCTGATTGTTCTCGATCTGATTCAGGTAACTGAGCGAGATGCCCAGCCGCTCAGCGAATGCCGCCTGGGTGAGCCTGGAGCTCTCCCTTATCTCGCGGAACCTGCGACCGATATAGAGCTTTCCTGCCATTTGCAACTTCGCAATTTGCGGTTTTCAATTCTGTAACATGTGCAAATGCGCGTCTTCAAGCCTTCTCAGGTCTCGGATCGCTTGTATATGGCGGGGTAAGGCCTGCTCGCGGACCCACCTGGGGGTGTTGTGTGATCTCCACAATTGAAGCTCTTGAAGAACGTCGCGCCGGCGCAAGACGCGGCGGCGGCGAAAAGCGCATCGAGGCACAGCACGCCCGCGGCAAGCTGACCGCCCGCGAGCGGATCGAGCTTTTGCTGGACAAGGGCTCGTTCGAGGAATTCGACATGTTCGTCGAGCACCGCTCGATCGAGTTCGGCATGGAGAAGACCAAGATCCCCGGCGACGGCGTCGTCACCGGCTGGGGCACGGTCAATGGCCGCAAGACCTTTGTCTTTGCCAAGGACTTCACGGTGTTCGGCGGCTCGCTGTCCGAGACCCACGCGCTGAAGATCACGAAACTTCAGGACATGGCGATGAAGGCGAGGGCGCCGATCATCGGCCTCTATGACGCCGGCGGCGCGCGCATCCAGGAGGGCGTAGCTGCCTTGGCGGGCTATTCCTATGTGTTCCGCCGCAATGTGCAGGCTTCGGGCGTGATCCCGCAGATCTCCGTCATCATGGGCCCCTGCGCCGGCGGCGATGTCTATTCGCCCGCGATGACCGACTTCATCTTCATGGTGAAGAACACCAGCTACATGTTCGTCACCGGCCCCGACGTGGTGAAGACCGTCACCAACGAGGTGGTGACGGCGGAAGAACTCGGCGGCGCCTCGGTGCACGCGACGCGCTCCTCGATCGCCGATGGCGCGTTCGAGAACGACGTCGATGCACTGTTGCAGATGCGCCGGCTGATCGACTTCCTGCCGTCGAACAACACCGACGGCGTGCCGGAATGGCCGAGCTTCGACCACATCGGCCGGGTCGACATGTCGCTCGACACGCTGATCCCCGACAATCCGAACAAGCCCTATGACATGAAGGAGCTGATCCTGAAGGTGGTCGACGAGGGCGACTTCTTCGAGATCTCGGAGACCTTCGCCAAGAACATCGTCACCGGCTTCGGCCGCATCGCCGGCCGCACGGTGGGCTTCGTCGCCAACCAGCCGATGGTGCTGGCGGGCGTGCTCGACAGCGACGCTTCACGGAAGGCCGCGCGCTTCGTCCGCTTCTGCGATGCCTTCAACATCCCGATCGTCACCTTCGTCGACGTGCCGGGCTTCCTGCCGGGCACGAGCCAAGAATATGGCGGCCTGATCAAGCACGGCGCCAAGCTGCTGTTCGCCTATTCGCAGTGCACGGTGCCGCTCGTCACCATCATCACCCGCAAGGCCTATGGCGGCGCCTTCGACGTCATGGCGTCGAAGGAAATCGGCGCCGACATGAACTATGCCTGGCCGACCGCACAGATCGCCGTGATGGGCGCCAAGGGCGCGGTGGAGATCATCTTCCGCAGTGACGTCGGCGATCCCGACAAGATCGCGGCGCGCACCAAGGAATACGAAGACCGCTTCCTGTCCCCCTTCATCGCCGCCGAGCGCGGCTACATCGACGACGTCATCATGCCGCACTCGACGAGGCGGCGGATCGCGCGGGCGCTGGCCATGCTCAGGGATAAGAAGGTCGAGATGCCGGCGAAGAAACACGACAATTTGCCCCTGTGAAGAGCATGTTCAAACGAATCCTGATCGCCAACCGCGGCGAGATCGCCTGCCGGGTCATCAAGACTGCGCGCCGTATGGGGATTGAGACGGTTGCCGTCTACTCCGGGGCCGACCGCGACGCGCTGCATGTCGAGATGGCTGACGAAGCCGTGTTGATCGGACCGCCCGCCGCGGCCGAGAGCTATCTTCTGATCGACAAGATCGTCGAGGCCTGCCGCAAGACCGGCGCCCAGGCGGTGCATCCCGGCTACGGCTTCCTGTCCGAGCGCGAGGCATTTCCGCGCGCGCTGGAAGCCGCCGGCATCGTGTTCATCGGCCCGAACCCCGGCGCGATCGCCGCGATGGGCGACAAGATCGAATCCAAGAAGGCGGCTGCAAAGGCGAAGGTCTCGACCGTACCGGGCCATCTCGGCGTCATCGAGGACGACAAGCATGCCGTCCAGATCGCCGACGAGATCGGCTACCCCGTGATGATCAAGGCTTCCGCCGGCGGCGGCGGCAAGGGCATGCGCATCGCGCATTCGAAGGCGGAGGTCGCCGAAGGTTTCAACCTCGCCAAGGCTGAAGCCAAGTCGTCATTCGGCGACGACCGCGTCTTCATCGAGAAGTTCATCGTCGATCCCCGGCATATCGAAATCCAGGTGCTCGGCGACGAGCATGGCAACGTGATCTATCTCGGCGAGCGCGAGTGCTCGATCCAGCGCCGCAACCAGAAGGTCATCGAGGAAGCGCCGTCGCCGCTGCTCGACGAGCAGACCCGCCGCAAGATGGGCGAGCAGGCCGTCGCGCTGGCCAAGGCCGTCAACTACGATTCGGCCGG
>NZ_LFLZ01000115.1 GCF_001189845.1 Bradyrhizobium tropiciagri | reverse complement strand
GGGGGACTCTCCACACGCCAGGTGCCTGCGGATGCAGCCCCTCACCCCAACCCTCTCCCCGCAAGAGCGGGGCGAGGGAGCACGGTCGAGCTAGGGGTTTCCGATGCCCGCGCATATGTCAGTCAGCGTGATCGGGGCCGGCGCCTGGGGCACGGCATTGGCCGAGGTCGCGGCGCGCGCCGGACGCAAGGTGACGCTGTATGCGCGCAATGCCGAGCATGCCGCGCAGATCGAGGCGACGCGGATCAATCCGAAGCTGGCCGGCGTCCGGCTTCAGCCCGGCATCGCGGTGACATCGGATATCGCCGCCGCAGGGCGCGCAGACATCATTCTGGCGGTGACCCCGGCGCAGCATCTGCGCGCGGCGATCGGACACCTTGCGCCGCACCTCAAGCCTGACACGCCGGTGATCGCCTGCGCCAAGGGCATCGAGCATGGCACGCACAAATTCATGACCGAGGTGGTCGCGGAAGCCGCGCCGCGCGCCGTGCCCGCCATCCTGTCAGGACCGAGCTTTGCCGACGACGTCGCGCGCGGACTACCGACCGCGGTCACGTTGGCCACCGGGGACGAAGCGCTCGCACGCGCGCTGGTGCAGGCGCTCGGCTCGGCGACTTTCCGGCCCTACCACACGTCAGACGTGCGCGGCGTCGAGATCGGCGGCGCGGCCAAGAATGTGCTGGCGATCGCCGCCGGCATCGTCGTCGGCAGGAATCTCGGCGCTTCCGCGCTCGCGGCCCTGACCACGCGCGGCTTCAGCGAGCTCGCACGGTTGGGCCGCGCGTGCGGCGCGCGCACCGAAACCCTCGCTGGCTTGTCGGGGCTTGGCGATCTCCTGCTCAGCTGCTCGACCGCGCAATCGCGCAACTTCGCGCTCGGCCTCGCGCTCGGGCGGGGTGAAGCAGCGCCGGTCGGCAAGCTCGCCGAAGGCGCGTTCACCGCGCCGGTGCTGTGCGAGCTCGCCGCCGCGCAAAAGGTCGATATGCCGGTGTCAAACGCGGTTGCCGCAATCCTGAGCGACCGGCTGACGATCGATGCGGCGATCGAAGGCCTGCTGACGCGGCCATTCAAGGCCGAGGAATGATCCTCACGCGGTCACGAAGGCGACGAGATCGTTCATTCCCGATCCCGCGCCGTCAGGCGCAACGCCAAGCTCCTCGACGGTGGCAGCGGCGCGATTGATCCAGAAGGTTGGATAGCCGAACCACTTTGCTCCAGCGACATCCCAGCCCGCGAACGCCGCAAAGACGATCTCCTCCTTGCGCAGGGCGAACGCATCGACACCCATCTGATAGGCGCGGGCGTCGGGTTTGAAGGCCTGAACCTTGTCGGTCGAGAGGTGAAGCTCGAACAGTCCCTGCAGCCCGGAATTCCTGACCACTGCATCGAGCATCGGCGCGGTGAGGTTCGAAAGGAACGCCATGCGCACGCCGGCATCGCGCAGTCGTCCAAGCGCCGGCAGGACATCGGGCCACGCCTTGAGCTCCAGATATGTCTGCATCAATCGGTCGCGCTGCTCCGGTCGCAGCTCGACCTTCATTGCCTTGGCCGCGAACACCAGCGCATCCTCGGTGATGCGCCAGAAATCGATGTAGCGGCCGCCAAGGGTCCTGAGCCAGCCATATTCGAACTGCCGGTTGCGCCAGGCGGCGCTCAACTCGGCACCTTTGCCCGGAAACATCTCCTCCACCCGCGCGAACACCGGACGCGGATCGATGACCGGAAAGCCGTCGAAGGCGATGGCCTTGAACAACGGGCGGCCTGCGGTGCGCGCTTGGTGCGGCAGCACTGCCGCGGTCGCAACGGAAGCTGCGGTCAGGACGGTGAAGGTCCGACGATTCAGAAGCATGTGATCTCCTGCAAGACGAGGAGCCACTCGATCACAGGAAAAGCGTCACGGCACAATTGCCGGATTCCGGCAGAGATCATTCCAGATTTCAGAACAATCGACGCCAGCAGGCTGCCCTTCACGGCCAGAACCTGCCGTACTAGCGTGGCTGGCGAACCGTCGGATCCCGGTCGAACAATCGAAAAACGGATCCCAAGGGAAAAACCCATGCGTCGACCGCATCGCGTCCTCCTTTCGATCGGCCTTCTTTCGATCAACCTTGCAGCCGCCCTCGCCGCCTCGTCCACCGCAGCCCACGCCCAAACCGCCGCCTCCTACGACGACCTCGCAAAGATCGAAGCGGCCGCCAATGCCGACAACGGCAAGCGGGTCGCGCCGCTCAAATCGATCGGCAACCCCACCACCGATGTCTCCCCGGAGATGCAGGCGATGATCGGCGCGCCCTATCCGCCGCATTTCAACGCCAACCCGAAAACGCCAGCGGAATGGAAGGAGCTGATCGATCGCCGCGCCAAGGAGGCCATCGCGAATATTCCGGCGATGAAGGCGAAGCTCGGTGTCAAGGTCGAGGAGACCAGACTTGCCGGCGTGCACTGCTACATCGTGACACCGAACAAGATCGCGCTCGAGAACCGGCGCCGCCTCCTGATCCACGTGCATGACGGCGGCTACGTGTTCGCCCCCGGCGAAGCGGCGCTGCCGGAAGCCATCATGATGGCCGGCTTCGGCGGCTACAAGGTGATCTCGATCGACTACCGGATGCCGCCGGACTTCCCGTATCCGGCCGCGATGGACGACGCGATGGCGGTGTGGAAGGAAGTTCTGAAATCGCACGAGCGCCACCGGCTGGCGATCTTCGGCACCTCGACCGGCGGCGCGATGACGCTGGCGATGGTGTTGCGGGCAAAGGATGAGAAGCTGCCGCTGCCCGCCGCCATCGCGCCGGGCACGCCGTGGTCCGACATCGACAAGATCGGCGACAGCTACGCGAGCAATGAGTGGGTCGACAACGTGCTGGTGACCTGGGACGGCTGGCTCGGCCGCGCGGCCAAGCTTTATGCCAACGGAACCAGCCTGAAGAATCCCTACATCTCGCCGATCTACGGCGACTTCAAGGGTTTTCCGCCGGCCATCCTGACTTCGGGCACGCGCGATCTGTTCCTCAGCAACACGGTTCGTACGCATCGCAAATTGCGGCGCGCCGGCGTGATTGCCGACCTCAATGTCTATGAGGGGCAGTCCCACGCGCAGTACCAGATGAACATCGATGCGCCCGAGACCAGGGAGGCGTTCACCGATATCGCCAAATTCTTCGATCGATATCTGAAGCAGTGAGCGCGCTTGTCGCGGGCATCGAGCTGCCTGTAGATTGCCGCGCAATCGGCGATCGAGAACGGGGTAAAGTCGCAATGAATTACTGGCTGGTGAAATCCGAACCGTCGACCTGGTCATGGGACCAGCAGGTCGCCAAGGGCGCGAAGGGCGAGGCCTGGACCGGCGTGCGCAACTTCACGGCGCGGCAGAACCTCGTCAACATGAAGAAGGGCGACAAGGCGTTCTTCTATCATTCCAACGAGGGCAAGGAGATCGTCGGCATCGCCGAGATCATCAAGGAAGCCTATCCGGATCCGACCGACAAGACCGGCAAGTTCGTCTGCGTCGACATCAAGGCCGACAAGCCGCTGAAGACGCCGGTGACGATGGCCGCGATCAAGGCCGACAAGAAGCTCGCCGACATGGCGCTGGTGAAATACTCGCGGCTCTCGGTGCAGCCGGTCACCGCGGAGGAATGGAAGATGGTCTGCAAGATGGGCGGGCTGTAAGCGTCGCCGCAAACTCCACCGTCGTCCCGGCGAAGGCCGGGACCCATTGCCACAGGCGAGCATTGTTGAAGCGCGCCGTGGCTACAGCTCGTGTCAGCAATCAAGATTCGGGGTTATGGGTCCCGGCTTTCGCCGGGACGACAAGTGGAGAGTGACGGGCTACGCCCCGGCCGCCATCACCACCTGCGCCAGCAACTGCTCGCGCTTGCTCTGGGTACGATAGCCGCCCATCGTCGCGGCGAAGCGCTCGAGGATGCCGTCCTCGAACGCGGTGACGATGGTGTCGTGGACATAGCTCTTGCGGCAGATCGCCGGCGTATTGGAAAGCTGGTCGGCGGCGGCGCGGATCGCGTCCAGCACCTGGCGCTTGCGGCCGCGCTGGCTGGCGGCCGGCGTGATCCGCGACAGCGATTCCACGACGACGGCCGACGCCATCAGGGTGCGGAAATCCTTCAGCGAAATCTTGATGCCGGCGAGCTCGCGCAGGAACGCGTTCACCGCCGTGGTCGAGGCGGCGCGCACGACGCCCGAGCGGTCGTAATACTGGAACATGCGCTTGCCCGGGACGTCGCGCAGGATGCCGATCGCGCGCACCAGCTTTGCCGCATCGCATTCCTTGCGCACGGCCTTGCCGCCCTTGGCCTTGAAGGTCAGCACCAGAGAATCGTCTTCCAGCGTGACGTTGGACTTCAAAAGCGTAGTGGCGCCGCGGGTGCCGTTGAGGCGGGCATAGGATTCGTTGCCGGGCCGGATCGCGGTGCGCGCGATCAGCTCGATCACCGCCGACAGCGCGAACTCGCGCGTCGGCTCGTCGCCGGAGAGGAACGCCGAGACCTTGCGCCGGATCTTCGGCAGCGCGGCCACCAGCTTGCCCAAGCGATGCGCCTTGCGCTGCTCGCGGACCTTCTCCCAATCGGCGTGATAGCGATATTGCAGCCGGCCGGCCGCATCGAGGCCGACTGCCTGCAGATGCGTGTTCGGATCGGTAGAATAGCGCACCCGGCGGTAGGCCGGCGGCATCGCCATCGCGTGCAGCCGGCGAATGGTGCGGGCATCGCGGACGCGCGAGCCATTGGCGCGAACGAACGAATAATTCTTGCCGCGCTTGACGCGGCGGATGGTCAGCTCGTTCTGGTCGCCGAGCCGCAGGCCCAGATCGCGGGCGAGATCTTCAACTGACGTCTTGATGGCGGCGGCGGCCGGGGCGTCGAGCTTGAGCTTGGACGGCCGTTTGGGCCATTGGCCCAGCGCCTTCGCCAGGGCGACAGCGGGATCGGCGGACATGGGCCGCACAGCCGCGATGTTCTGCTGATCCATCATACTACTCGTCAGACGCCTGTTCCGCTGTTCTCCCGGTAATGCCGTTGCTTCGGGCTTCGTTCCGGTGGGGCCGTCCGGCCTCGGATTGGCGATTTAGGGCGTCGGGACTGACATTGCGAGTCGCGAATCGGTTATCTGCGGTTTCTAAATACCTTTCATGGGTGCCATTCGCCCGCTAACCTTGATTTTGGGCTGTCCGGCATCGGTCAAAACAGCGGGAGCGCGGTCCGGGAACCGGGCTTTGGAGGATCCGCGACGACGGGGGAGACAGGTCAGGGATCGTGCCGTTTCCAGCCCGGTCCCCGGAGGGACGCGCCAAGCGATCTGCGCCGGCGCTCCGGCGCGAAATCGTCGGCGCAGATGATCGCGACTGCCATTCTACAATTCATCGAAGCGCGCAATGAGCGGTCCAGCACGACGGATGTCGGAGCGCCACGTCCGATCGTGATCGCCAATTCTTTCGCGACACCGATCGGCTCCGGCGACGCTCGAGGCGCAAGCGAGCGGAGCGGCGAACGATACCACTACGACCAAGAGACCAGTGACTAGAGCACACGATGGCGCATAGGTTTCACTCGTCAACGAGGCGCGGTAAACCGCCCAATCAGATGTAGCGGCCGGCGCAATGTCCGGCGGCTTCGACGCGACGAAAGTGACAGTCCTTTTTCCTTGCCGGGCCGGAATGCGGCAACGCATAATCGCGGCAATGATCAGGACGGCTTGTCACCGCGTTGTTTGCGATCGGCAATGAGTGGAGGAAAATGATGTCCGAGAAGATCTATGACGTGTCGGCCGATTGGGCCAAGCGCGCCTATGTCAACGACGCCAAATATCGCGAGATGTACGCGCACTCGGTCAAGGATCCCAACGGCTTCTGGGCCGAGCACGGCAAGCGGATCGACTGGATCAAGCCCTTCACCAAGGTCGAGAACGTCTCCTTCGCGCCCGGCAACGTCGCGATCAAGTGGTTCGAAGATGGCGTGCTGAACGTCGCCTGGAACTGCATCGACCGCCATCTCGAGAAGCGCGGCGACCAGACCGCGATCATCTGGGAGGGCGACGACCCCTCCGAATCCAAGCACATCACCTACCGCCAGCTGCACGACGAAGTCTGCAAGATGGCCAACATCCTGCGCACGCGGAACGTCAAGAAGGGCGACCGCGTCACGATCTATCTGCCGATGATCCCGGAAGCGGCCTACGCCATGCTGGCCTGCGCGCGGATCGGCGCGATCCACTCTGTGGTGTTCGGCGGTTTCTCGCCGGACAGCCTCGCCCAGCGCATCAAGGACTGCGATTCCAAGGTGGTCATCACCGCCGATGAAGGCCTGCGCGGCGGCAAGAAGGTGCCGCTGAAGGCCAATGTCGATGCGGCGATTGCCAAGACCGGCGGCGTCGATTGGGTCGTGGTGGTGAAGCGCACCGGCGGTGCTGTTGACATGAACCCGACCCGCGACCTCTGGTATCACGAGGCGGCCAAGGTGGTGACATCAGAATGTCCGGCCGAGCACATGCATGCCGAGGACCCGCTGTTCATCCTCTACACTTCGGGCTCGACCGGCACGCCGAAGGGTGTGCTGCACACCTCCGCCGGCTACCTCGTGTTCGCGTCGATGACGCATCAATACGTGTTCGACTATCACGACGGCGACATCTATTGGTGCACCGCCGACGTCGGCTGGGTCACCGGCCACAGCTACATCCTCTACGGGCCGCTCTGTAACGGCGCGACCACGCTGATGTTCGAGGGCGTGCCGAACTACCCGGACAATTCGCGTTTCTGGAACGTGGTCGACAAGCACAAGGTCAACATCTTCTACACCGCGCCGACCGCGATCCGTGCGCTGATGCAGGGCGGCGACGAGCCGGTGAAGAAGACCTCGCGCAAATCGCTGCGGCTGCTCGGCTCGGTCGGCGAGCCGATCAATCCGGAAGCCTGGGAGTGGTACTACCGCGTGGTCGGCGACGATCGCTGCCCGATCGTCGACACCTGGTGGCAGACCGAGACCGGCGGCATTCTGATCACGCCGCTGCCCGGCGCGACCAAGCTGAAGCCGGGCTCGGCGACGCGGCCGTTCTTCGGCGTGGTGCCTGAGATCGTCGACGCCGACGGCAAGACGCTGGACGGCGAGACCTCGGGCAATCTCTGCCTGACCAAGTCATGGCCGGGCCAGATGCGCACGGTCTATGGCGATCATGCGCGCTTCGAGCAGACCTATTTCTCGACCTACAAGAACAAGTACTTCACCGGCGACGGCTGCCGGCGCGATGCCGACGGCTATTACTGGATCACCGGCCGCGTCGACGACGTCATCAACGTTTCCGGCCACCGCATGGGCACCGCCGAGGTCGAAAGCTCGCTGGTCGCGCATGAGGCGGTGTCGGAAGCCGCCGTCGTCGGCTATCCGCACGACATCAAGGGCCAGGGCATCTATGCCTATGTCACGCTGATGAAGGGCACCGAGCCGACCGAGGCCTTGCGCAAGGAGCTCGTCGCCTGGGTCCGCAAGGACATCGGCCCGATCGCTTCGCCGGATCTGATCCAGTTCGCGCCCGGCCTGCCCAAGACGCGCTCCGGCAAGATCATGCGCCGCATCCTGCGCAAGATCGCCGAGGACGAACCGTCGAGCCTCGGCGACACCTCGACCCTGGCCGATCCCGCCGTCGTCGATGACCTCGTGCAGAACCGCCAGAACAAGAAGTAACCCGGCGACGGCAATATCGAGACATGCAGCAAGGGCCGCGCGCGATCACCGCCGCGGCCCTTCGCTTTCGTCCCACGTCGTTCGAAAGCGCGCTCGAAAACGCGATGGAAGCGGCCATTTCACGGGATTGTCAGAGGCAGGGCGTCATTGCGGCACGTTTGTGGCCAAGTGTTGTTTTCAGGTCATTTACTTTAATCCGAACTTTTCCTTTTCTCCCCGCCATCAGGACGTGTCTCGCGGCCGGTGTGAAACCATCCGGTTAAGACACGCGGTTAATATTGCGTGCGTGAGACCGGCGGGCCCGGTTTTTTTCAGGGCTCTGCACCTTCGTTTTTGGCTCCCCACGGGAGCTGTTGGGAAGTGGAGAGGTTGATGTCGATGAAGTTTGCGGTGGCGCTGGCTGCCACCCTTGGTGCCGTTGTCGTGATGTCGCAGGCGGCCGAAGCGCGGCCGGAAATGGTCGGAATCCACGCCGACAATTATGAGCCGGGCACCATCGTGGTGAGGACCAACGAACGGCGGCTCTATCTCATTCTCGATTCCGGCCACGCGATGCGTTACCCCGTCGGCGTCGGCAGGTCCGGCAAGCAATGGGCGGGCACCACGAGGATCGACGGCAAGTATCGCAACCCGGCCTGGTCGCCGCCCGCCGAGGTGAGGCGCGACAAGCCGAGCATCCCGGATGTGATCGCCGGCGGCTCGCCGCGTAACCCGATGGGCGTCGCGGCGATGACGCTGGCCGGCGGCGAATACGCCATCCACGGCACCAACGTGCCGGGCTCGGTCGGCGGCTTCGTCTCTTACGGCTGCATCCGCATGCTGAACACCGACATCACCGATCTCTATTCGCGCGTCTCGGTCGGCACGACGGTTGTCGTCACCCGCTGATTGCGCTCAGCGATTCTCCGAAAGAAAAGCCGCGCATCTGCGCGGCTTTTTGTTTGCGTCATCGGCGTCGTTGGCGGCCACGAGGCGATCCCCTAACGCATGATGAGATTAGGTTGGGCTGCAACGGCGTCGAAAGTTCACCTCTCCCTTGGGAGAGGTCGATTTGCGCAGCAAATCGGGTGAGGGGCTACGGTCCATCGAGAGAACAAGAGCTCACCCGGATTGCTGCGCAATCCGACCTCTCCCCGTCGGGGAGAGGTGAACCGCATCCGTGGCCAAACCAATTCAACTCAACCTCATCCCGCTCTAACGCGCAAAATATCCGCACCAGCCGAAGCGGTGGCCGCCATTGTAGGCGCGGGCATGACCGGCCGCGAGCAGCGCGGCGGAGACGTTGTCGGTTTTCCTGGTCGCGACATCGGCAACGACGCGCCCCTGATATCTGTCGGGACCGACATTGTAGATCGCGACATCGCCCTGGCCGAGCAGATCGCGCAGCGCGACCGTCGCCGCCTGCGCCATTTGCAGTTCGCGCGCGCAGGACGCCTTCAGCTCCGGCGCATCGATGCCGCGCAGCCGGACCCGCGTATAGAAATCCGGGCCCGGCGCGAGATGCACCCGCGCCTCGAACGTGTCGCCATCGATCGTCCTGATCACATCGACGCTGTGCCTCGCGTCAGGCGCACCGGCGCGCTGCAAGATTATTTCGGCATCGCGCGACCGGCTCAACGACCAGTGCGACGGCAAAGGCACCCATTGAGGCACAAACTGGCGGATCGGAAGCATGCTGCCGACCGCGATGCCGAGCACGAACACCCAAGGCAGCGCCGCCGAGACGCGGCGGCCCCACGGCGAGCGGCGGAAGGGCGGACGTCCCGTCCCACGATAAGGATTTATTCTCTCGTATGGGGACATATTCCCAGACTGACTTGAGTCGGGCCGACAGGCAAGACACGCCAAAAGACTCTCAGAAGTCCGAGGCGATGCCCTTGGTCTCCCAATCGCCGTAACGCGTCGGTTCCGGTCCCTTGGGGCCCTGATATTCCTTCGGCCGCGCGGCCGCATCCTTCGCGGCCAGCTCCTCGGCAGCCTTGCGCCGCGCTTCGGCTTCGGCGAGCGCGCGCTGGGCTGCCGGCGTCAGCGGCTTGCGCGGCGCGGGTTCCGGCGGCGATGGCGATTTGTCATTCATGGTAAGCTTTCTCGGCAAAACTTTCTGCCTGCGAATTTCGTATCCTGGTGATGGCTCAGTGACGACATCACGATCAAGAAATCCGCAAGACGATTCTTACATTTGGCATATTCGCATGCCAGAGGTGTTTTCGAGTTGATGGGCATGAGCCGAATGTAACTCAGCACCTTCGAGATATCTCCGCTCCATGCCCCCTTCAAGATTTGCAGTTCCTGCCGAAGTCCCCGGTCTCGCGGCGCGCCGCATCGCGGCCGACATCCTCGACGGCGTGCTGCACAAGCACCGCACGCTCGACGACCAGCTCGACGGCGCCGGCGCGCATCCCGGCCTGAAATCGCTGGCCGATCGCGACCGCGCGCTGATGCGCCGGTTGGTCTCAACCATCCTGCGCAAGCTCGGCACGCTCGGCCATCTGCTGTCGCGCCTGCTCGATCGCGGCATCCCGACCGATGCGCCGCGCGCGCAGAGCGCGCTGCTGATCGGTGCCGCGCAGATCCTCTGGATGGACGTGCCTGACCACGCCGCGGTCGACCTCTCGGTGCGGCTCGTGCAGTCCGACCGGCGCGCGGCGAAATATGCCGGGCTGGTCAACGCCGTGCTGCGCCGCTGCGCGCGCGAGGGCCAAGGCCTGATCGACGAGATCAGCATGCAGACGCTGGACCTGCCGCCATGGATGCTGGCGCGCTGGAATGCGCATTACGGCGAGGCCACTGCGCGCGAGATGGCGCTGGCGCTCGGCCACGAGCCGTCGCTCGATCTCACGGTGAAGTCGGACGCGGCGCAATGGGCGAGCCGCCTGCATGGCGAGACCTTGCCGACGGGAACCGTGCGCACGCTGCTGCAGGGTTCCGTCACCATGCTGCCGGGCTTTGCCGAAGGCCAATGGTGGGTGCAGGACGCCGCCGCGGCGCTGCCGGTGCGGCTGTTCGGCGAGATCAACGGCAAGGCGATTGCAGATCTCTGCGCCGCGCCCGGCGGCAAAACGGCTCAGCTCGCGCTGGCAGGCGCGCAGGTCACCGCGGTCGACCGCTCGCCGGCGCGGGTCGCGCGGTTGCGCGAAAACCTCACGCGGCTGGCGTTGCAAGCCGACACTGTGGTCGCCGACGCCACCGAATGGCCCGCCGAAGCCGCAAGCTTCGACGGTATCCTGGTCGATGCGCCCTGCACCTCGACGGGAACCATCCGCCGCCATCCCGACGTCGCCTGGCTGCGCCAGGAAGGCGACATCGCCGCGCTGTCGGCGCTGCAGAAGCGGCTGCTGCAGAAGGCCACCCATCTCTTGAAGCCGGGCGGCACGCTGGTCTACTGCACCTGCTCGCTGGAGCCGGAGGAAGGCGAGCACGCGATCGCCGCGCTGCTGGCCGGCGAATCAGGCCTGCGCCGTGCGCCGGTCGAGAAGGGCGAGGTTGCCGGCCTCGGCGACGTCATTACCGCCGACGGCGATCTGCGCACCCTGCCCAGCCATCTGCCCAACGCCGACCCGCGGCTGGGCGGGCTGGACGGCTTTTACGCAGCCCGGCTGGTTAAATCCTGATTTTAAACTTCAGTCCTCTAAGCTCGAAGTGATTCGCGCGGTTTCAAGAGGGTGTCTTGTTTATCAAGAAGGTGTCTTGGCCGCGTTTCCGGATTAAATAAGGATTCGTTGAAAATTCCCTCCCCGCAAGGTTAGGCGTGTCGGTCGCTCAAAGCAGACGCATCTCGACGCTGATTGCTGGCCGCTTTGCCCGCAGCATGCTCGCACGCGCCAGCGGAAGCACGGTTGCGCTGTCGCGGCTGTGGCCCGGCCGCACCGACCGGCTGATCATCGCTCCACACGATCTGCGGACCGCCGACGCCACCCGCGCCGCCGAGATCTATGCCGGGCGATTCGTGTTCGCCGGCAAGATCGTCACCTGCCACGGCCGCTCGATCTTCGATCTCGAGCCGCCGTCGGAGGATTGGGAGGCCGCCCTGCTCGGCTTCGGCTGGCTGCGCCATCTGCGCGCCGCCGACACCGCGCTGACCCGCGCCAATGCCCGCTCGCTGGTCGACGATTGGATTTCGAATCAGGCCCGCAAGCGGCCGCTGGAGCGGCGCGCCGATGTGCGCGCGCGGCGCGTGATCTCGCTGTTGTCGCAGGCCCCCTTGGTGCTCGGCGACACCGACGGAAAATTCTACCGCAAATATCTGCGCGGGCTGGCGCGCGAGATCCGCTATCTGCGCCACGCGACGCTCGACAATGACGGCGTGCCGCGCCTGCAGGTGCTGATCGCGCTGTGCTACGCCTCGCTCTGCCTCGCCAATCAGGCGCGCAACATCAAGTCCGCGACGCGCAGGCTGTCGGACGAGTTGCAGCGCCAGATCCTGCCCGATGGCGGCCACATCTCGCGCAATCCCGGGGCGCTGGTCGAGCTGCTGAGCGATCTGTTGCCGCTGCGCCAGACCTTTGCCGCGCGGAATATCGCGCCGCCGCCGGCGCTGCTCAACGCGATCGACCGCATGATGCCGATGCTGCGCTTCTTCCGGCACGGCGACGGCAGCTTCGCGCTGTTCAACGGCATGTCGACCGCGCCATCAGATCTGGTCGCGACGCTGCTCGCCTATGACGACACCCGCGGCGTGCCGATGGCGAGCATGCCGCACACCGGCTTCCAGCGGCTCGACGCCGGCAACACCACGCTGATCATCGACACCGGTCCGCCGCCGCCGGCGAGCGTCAGCCAGGATGCGCATGCCGGCTGCCTGTCGTTCGAGCTGTCCTCCGGCGTGAGCCGCATCGTCGTCAATTGCGGGATGCCGTCGACGGGGCGCGACAATTGGCGGCCGTTCGCGCGCTCCACCGCGGCGCATTCGACGCTGACCTATCGCGACACCTCGTCTTGCCAGTTCGTCGAGCTGTCGGCGATGAAGCGGCTGCTGCGCGGCGCGCCGATCACCAGCGGCCCGAGCAATGTCGAGAGCTACCGCGAGGCCGTTCCCGGCGGCGACGTGCTCACCGCCTCGCATGACGGCTATCTCTCCCGCTTCGGCGTGATCCATCGCCGCGTGCTGATGGTCTCCCAGGACGGCACCCGCCTGGAGGGCGAGGATTCGCTGTCGCCGGCGCCTGGCGGCCGCATCAAGGGCAGCGAGGCCGATTTCGCGCTGCGCTTCCATTTGCACCCCTCGGTGAAGGCGAGCCGGCTGTCGGATGCCCGCGGCGTGATGCTGGTGCTGCCGAACCGCGACGTCTGGACCTTCGAAGCGATGGACGACAAGGTCGACCTCGAGGACAGCGTGTTCCTGGCCGGCAATGACGGTCCCCGCCGCACCTCCCAAATCGTGATCCGGCAGGACGCCAGGCAAGCCGCCACCATCCGCTGGAGCTTCGTGCGCTCCTCGACCTCGGCCACCGCCACCAACGCCCGCCGCAACGCCCGCCGCGAGCCGGAACTGCCGCTGTAGGGATTGTCGTATCGGCCTGACTTCGGCCGGCGCGCCCATCGCAGTCCCGTCACCCTGAGGAGCGCGCTCTTGCGCGCGTCTCGAAGGGTCGACGGCCATCAGCCGGGCCGATTCATCCTTCGAGACGCCGCTGCGCGGCTCCTCAGGATGACGGGGATGGTGTAGCGGGGGAAAGTTTGGACTGAATCGCCGCCAATTTGCGGGGATTCAGTCCCACGTACCGGTTTCGTACCGCACAGAACCATGCTACCCGGCTGCCTTAACAGCCAAGGATTTTCCGATATGACCGAGCAGCTTCGCCGCGTGACCCGCGCTCTGTTGTCCGTTTCCGACAAGACCGGACTGATCGATTTCGCCAGGGCGCTGGCCGACCAGGGCGTCGAGCTGGTTTCGACCGGCGGCACCGCCAAGGCGATCGCGGCGGCCGGGCTGCAGGTCAAGGACGTCTCCGAGCTGACCGGTTTCCCCGAGATGATGGACGGCCGGGTCAAGACGCTGCATCCGAAGGTGCATGGCGGCCTGCTCGCGATCCGCGACAACAAGGAACATGCCGCCGCGATGGCTTCGCACGGCATCGCGCCGATCGACCTTCTGGTGGTCAACCTCTATCCGTTCGAGGCCACCGTCGACAAAGGCGCAGGGTTCGAGGAGTGCATCGAGAACATCGACATCGGCGGCCCCGCGATGATCCGCGCGGCGGCGAAGAACCATGACGACGTCGCCGTGGTGGTCGAGGCGAACGACTACCAGGCTGTGCTCGACGAGCTCGCCGCGCACAAGGGCGCCACCTCGCTTGGCCTGCGCCGGCGGCTCGCCGCCAAGGCCTATGCCCGCACCGCAGCCTACGACGCCGCGATCTCGAACTGGTTCGCGGTGCAGCTCGACACCAAGGCGCCGGATTTCCGCGCCTTCGGCGGCAGGCTGATCCAGTCGCTGCGCTACGGCGAGAACCCGCACCAGACCGCGGCGTTCTACGCCACGCCGGAGAAGCGGCCGGGCGTTGCGACCGCACGCCAGCTGCAGGGCAAGGAACTGTCCTACAACAACATCAACGACACCGACGCGGCCTATGAATGCGTCGGCGAGTTCGATCCGCAGCGCACCGCGGCCTGCGTCATCGTCAAGCACGCCAATCCCTGCGGCGTCGCTGAAGGACCGGATCTCGCGACCGCCTATGCGCGCGCGCTGGCCTGCGACTCCACCTCGGCCTATGGCGGCATCATCGCGGTCAACCGCACGCTCGATGCGGATGCCGCGCGCGCCATCATCGGCATCTTCACCGAGGTGATCATCGCGCCCGATGCGACCGAGGAGGCGATCTCGATCATCGCCGGCCGGCGCAATCTGCGTCTGTTGCTCGCCGGCGGCCTGCCGAACGCGCGCGCGCTCGGCCTCACTGCCAAGACCGTGGCCGGCGGCCTGCTGGTGCAGAGCCGCGACAATGCGGTGGTCGAGGACATGAACCTGAAGGTCGCCACCAAGCGCGCGCCGACCGACGCCGAGCTGCGCGATCTGAAATTCGCCTTCCGCGTCGCCAAGCACGTCAAGTCGAACACCATCATCTACGCCAAGGACCTTGCCACCGTCGGCATCGGCGCCGGCCAGATGAGCCGGGTCGATTCCGCGCGCATCGCCGCGCGCAAGGCGCTCGATGCCGCGGCCGAGCTGAAGCTCGCCGAGCCCCTGACCAAGGGTTCGGTGGTCGCATCAGATGCCTTCTTCCCGTTCGCCGACGGCATGCTCGCCTGCATCGAGGCCGGCGCCACCGCCGTGATCCAGCCCGGCGGCTCGATGCGCGACGACGAGGTGATCAAGGCCGCCGACGAGCACGGCATCGCCATGGTGTTCACCGGCGTGCGGCATTTCCGGCACTGATCTCTCAGCACGGTCGTCCCGGCGAAGGCAGGGACCCATAACCACCGAACTTGCTTGGTGAGGGGCGACTAACCCCAGCGCGCCTTCGATAGATCACGCGGTATGGGTCCCGGCCGCCGTGCGCAATTGCGCACTAGGCCGGGACGACAGCGGTGGTTTGTTCGCGCACCCGCGCCAGCAACCCCAGCCCCACCACGAAGAACGCCACCAGCACCGCCATGCCGTACTTCTGGCTCGCAGTCGCCGCCGTGATCGCGCCGATCAAGAGCGGGCCGATGAACGACGTCACTTTCCCGGTCAGCGCGAACAACCCAAAGTACTGCGCGATCCGATCCTTCGGCGCGAGGCGGATCAAGAGCGAGCGCGACGCCGCCTGCAACGGCGCGCCGGTGGCGCCGATCAGGCAGCCCAGCACGATATAGGCGCGCTCGGCAGCGCCGGCGAACAGGGGACCACCAGGCACCGGTGGCGCCACCGGGATGAACAGGATGGAATCCTTGTTCACGGTAAGGATCACGACGATCGCAAACAGCAGGATCACGAGGCTGCCGGTGATCACGCGCTTCGGCCCGAACGCATCGTCGAGCTTGCCGCCGATCCAGCCGCCGAACGTGCCGGCAACCGCCAGGATGATGCCGAAGGTGCCGATCCGGATCGTGTCCCAGCCGAACGTGCCGGCGGCATAGATGCCGCCGAACGCAAACAGCGAGACCAGCCCGTCGGTGTAGATCATGTTCGCCAACAGGAACCACGCCAGCGATCTCTGCTTCGGCAGGCTCAGCAATGATTCCCTGAGCTCGCGCAGGCCTTCGCCGAGCGCCTCGCGCATCGGCCGTTTCGCCGGATAGTCCGGTGTGAACAGGAACATCGGCGTCACGAAGATGATGAACCACAGCCCGGTCAGCGGCCCGGTGATGCGGTCGCCTTCATGCATGACGGGATCGAGACCGAACAGCGGCGTGAAGCCGAACAGCGTCTTGCCGGTCTCCGCATTGGCCGCGAGGAAGCCGAGCACCAGCACGAGGCTGAGGATGCCGCCGACATAGCCGGTGGCCCAGCCGGTGCCCGAGAGCCGCCCGATCCGGTCCGGCGGCACCAGCGTCGGCATCATCGCATTGTTGAAGACGGTCGCGAACTCGACGCCGACGCTGGCGATCGCATAGGCGAGCAACAGCATGGGGATGATGTCTGGATTGCCGGGCGTGCCGATCCACATCGCGCTCGATCCGATCACAAGCAGCGCGCCGAACACCGCGATCCACGGCTTGCGCCGGCCGCTGGCATCGGCGATCGCCCCTAATACCGGCGACAGCAACGCGATCGCGAGCCCCGCCGCGGCAGTCGCAAAGCCCCACAGCGCCTGCCCGCTCGCGGCATCTGATGCGACGAAGCTCGCGAAATAGGGCGCGAACACGAAGGTCGTGATCAGCGTGAAACAAGGCTGCGCGGCCCAGTCGAAGAAGATCCAGCTGATGACGGCTGCGCGGCCGGGATAGACTTTGGTGGCGGCCTTCGCTTTACCGACGCCCGTCTGCATTGTTGCCGTCATCGCAAAAGATATTCCTTGAGATCGAGCCACAGGCAGGCTTTTGCCGCTGCAAGCCGCTCCCATATAGCATGGGCCGGTTTGGCTGATACGGCGATGAACAGGGCAGGACATTTCGATGGCGCTGACAGCAACGATGTCGCGGCGGCTGTTTGCCGCTCTCCTGGTGATCGGCATCGCGACGCCGGCCCTCGGCCAGGTTCAGCGTCGCGCCTACGAGCCGTCAGCCACTGCTACGACCAGCAGCATTCGCGCCGAACACGGCATGGTGGTGGCGCAGGAGAAGCTCGCTGCGCGGGTCGGTTCCGACATATTGCGGCAGGGCGGCAATGCAGTGGACGCCGCGGTCGCGACCGGCTTTGCGATGGCGGTGACCTATCCGCGCGCCGGCAATATCGGCGGCGGCGGTTTCATGGTGATCCATCTCGTCGACCGCAACGAAGATGTCGCGATCGACTATCGCGAGACCGCGCCGCAGGCCGCAACCCGCGACATGTTCCTCAACGCCGACGGCAAGCCCGATCCCGACAAGTCGCGCAACTCCGCACTCGCGATCGGCGTGCCCGGCACGGTCGCGGGCCTCGCGCTGGCGCTGGAGAAATACGGCTCCGGCAAGTTCACGCTGGCGCAGATCCTGAAACCGGCGATCGATCTCGCACGAGACGGCTTCATCGTCACCGACGATACATCCGATACGCTGGCGGACATGTATCGCCGCATGTCGCGCTGGCCGAACTCTGCCAAGACGTTCTCGCACGCCGACGGCACACCGCTGCATGAGGGTGACCGCCTGATCCAGGGCGATCTCGCCGGCGTCTTGACCGCGATTGCCGAACAGGGTCCGCGCGGCTTCTACGAAGGTGCGGTCGCCGAGAAGCTGGTCAGCGGGATCAAGAATGCCGGCGGCATCTTCACATCAGAGGATCTGAAATCCTACCAGCCGGTGATTCGTACGCCGGTCCGCGGCAGCTATCGCGGTTACGACATCGTCTCGATGCCGCAGCCCTCCTCCGGCGGCGTCGTGCTGCTCGAGATCCTCAACATCCTCGAGGGCTTTGCGATGTCGGACATGAAGCAGGGCTCGGCCTCCTCGCTGCATGTCATGATCGAGGCGATGAAGCGGGCCTATGCCGATCGCGCCCGCTATCTCGGCGATCCCGCCTTCGTCGACGCACCGACCAAGCTGCTGGTCGACAAGGACTATGCCGCGAAGCAGCGGGCGACCATCGATCTTGCCCGGGCCACGCCCTGGACCGACGTGCGCAACGCCAAGCAACCGCACGAGGGCGACAACACCACGCATTACTCGGTCGTCGATGCCAGTGGCAATGCCGTCAGCAACACCTACACGCTGAACTTCCCGTATGGCGTCGGCCTCGTCGCTGACGGCACCGGGGTGTTGCTCAACAACGAGCTCGACGATTTCACCGCAGCGCCCGGCGCCTCCAACGCGTTCGGCCTGGTCGGCTTCGAGGCCAACCTGCCCGGTCCCGGCAAGCGCCCGCTGTCGTCGATGTCGCCGACCATCGTGCTGAAGGACGGCAAGCCGGTGCTGGTGACCGGATCGCCCGGCGGCAGCCGCATCATATCAGCCGTGACGCAGATCATCGTCGACGTCATCGACTACAAGATGGACATCGCAGCCGCGGTCGCGGCGCCCCGCATCCACCATCAATGGCTGCCCGACGAGGTCCGGATCGAGCGCGGCTTTCCCGACGAGGTGCTGACCGAGCTGAAGGCCAAAGGGCACAAGCTGGTCGAGCCACTCGGCTACTCCTCCGCGAACTCGATCGTGGTCACGACCAGTGGTCTGCTCGGTGCGCCCGATCCGCGCACGCGCGGCACGGAGGCTGCGGGATACTAAATGTGATGGGATCGGGTTGAGCTGGAGCCGCGATGGAGCTTCACCTCTCCCTTGGGAGAGGTCGCGCGTAGCGCCGGGTGAGGGGTTACGCTCTCTCGTTGGAGCCGCAGCCCCTCACCCGATTTGCTGCGC
>NZ_LFLZ01000114.1 GCF_001189845.1 Bradyrhizobium tropiciagri | reverse complement strand
TGAGAGTCCGGGTGAGGGGGTACAGGTCTATCGAGAAACTGAATCGGCGGAGAGAGCCCCTCACCCCGACCCTCTCCCCGCAAGAGCGGGGCGAGGGAGAAGCAAGGGAGTGACACCTTGAGCTTCGTCGAGCGTCACGGCCTGTGGTCGGATGAGCAGAAGGAGGCCGCGCAACGCCTCCGCCGCATCGTCGAGGAGAAGAACCTCGAGGTCATCCGCCTGTCATTCCCCGACCAGCACGGCATCCTGCGCGGCAAGACGCTGATCGCGAGCGAAGCGGTGCGCTCGCTCGGAGGCGGCTGCTCGATCACCACGACGATGCTCGCCAAGGACACCTCGCACAAGACGGTGTTTCCGGTGTTCACGTCAGGCGGCGGTTTCGGCATGAAGGAGATGGAGGGCGCGGCCGATGTGCTGATGGTCGCCGACCCCACCACGTTCCGCGTGCTGCCCTGGGCGCAAAACACCGGCTGGCTGCTATGCGACCTCTATTTCAGCGACGGCCGGCCGGTGCCGTTCGCGACCCGCAACCTCTATCGCAAGGTGCTCGATCAGCTCGGTGGCCGCGGCTACGATTTCGTCGCCGGCCTCGAGGTCGAATTCCATCTGTTCAAGCTCGACGACGCGCATATGGCGCCGGAGGATGCCGGCCAGCCCGGCCGGCCGCCGTCGGTCAGCCTGCTGTCGCACGGCTATCAGTACCTCACCGAGCAGCGTTACGACCTGATGGAGCCGGCGCTCGAGATCATCCGCCGCGACGTCATCGCGCTCGACCTGCCGTTGCGCACGGTCGAGGTCGAGTTCGGCCCGAGCCAGTGCGAGTTCACCTTTGCGCCGACCACAGGGCTCGCACCGGCCGACATCATGGTGCTGTTTCGCTCCGCGGTGAAGCAGATCGCGCGCCGCCACGGCTATCACGCCACCTTCATGTGCCGGCCGAAACTGCCGAACGTGTTCGCGAGCGGCTGGCACTTGCATCAGTCGGTGGTGTCGCGCACGGGCGGCGAGAACGTCTTCATGGCCAAGGAGACCGGCGAGCCGCTAAGCCCGCTCGGCCGCGCCTGGCTCGCGGGCCTGATCGAGCATGCGCGCGCCTCGACCGTGTTCACGACGCCGACCATCAACGGCTACAAGCGCTACCGCTCCTATTCGCTGGCGCCGGACCGCGCGATCTGGGGCCGCGACAACCGCGGCGTCATGATCCGCGTGCTCGGCGGTCCGAACGATCCGGCGACCCGGCTGGAGAACCGGATCGGCGAGCCGGCTGCCAATCCCTATCTCTACATGGCAAGCCAGATCCTCTCCGGCCTCGACGGCGTCGATCGCAAGCTCGAACCCGGCCCGTCCGCCGACACGCCCTACGAGACCAAGGCCGCGCTGCTGCCGAAGTCGCTGCGCGAAGCGGTGTTCGCGCTCAATGACGACCCGTTCTTCCGCGGGGCGTTGGGGCCGGAGTTCGTGGACTATTACGTCTTCATCAAGAACGCGGAGATCGAGCGCTTCCAGGCCGAGGTGTCGGACTGGGAGCAGCGCGAATATTTCGAGATGTTTTGAGGCTCAAAAATTATCCGCCTACTCCGCTCTCTGCAGAGGTTCGAAGGCAAGAGCGCCTCCGACCTGCGCGAAGACTTCGCGAGAATCCGGACGCTGAGATGCCCGCGTCCGCTTGGCGGACGCGGCGGGAGCTCCTCGTATTGCAAGCTCAGCCGTCGAACCATCATACGGCCTTCCAAGCGAGCTCGATCCGGCAAACTGGCTTCCGCCGCGCAGCTTCTTGCGGACTGCCGCCAGCAGCGTCGGGCGCTGCGAAACGCTGGAAACCAGCACTTCGTCCTGGTCGGTGACCGGGGCACGATATCTGATGTCCTTGCAGCCTCCGGGCGGTGCTTCATAGGCAAGCTGCGTCTCGCCATAGTAGGACAGCTGCACCAGCTGGGTAGACATGCCAGTCATTCCATGAAGCTGAATCGCGCTACCGGGTGGCAGTGCGTCGACCTTGACCGTTCGGACATACGGATTGCACTTCGACTTTGTGGGCGGATATTGCTGGGCCGCACTGCGTACATAGGACAGGACTTCTCCTTCCTGGTAGATCCTGTCGATTGTCAGGCCGGCCGCATTCGATTCCCGCAGTGACTGGTCGACCAGATGCGCTCCGGTGACCGGCGAAGGATCGAACGCGAACACCTTCGATATTCGCGGCCCCTTCAACTTGGTGGCCAGAGCCGCGAGCTGCGCGAGGCCGCCACCAAGAGAGTGCCCCGTCGAAACGATCTGCGGCTTGACGGCGGCTCGCTTGTAGCAATCGAGATTCTGGATCGACTTGATGATGGCGTCGACGTTGCGGCGCAGCTGATGGTAGTAGTCATCATAGGGCGAACCGAACCGGTCCACGTTGGAGAGCCAATCTCCAAGCGACGCTCCAACCGTTCCGCGAAATGCAATACTAACCTCGCTACAGGCACCCTGCTCTACCTTCGCCGAGCGCGCGCGAGCCCAGACCTGAAAAGCCGGGCCGCCGCTCATACTCCAGCCTCTGTTGTTGTAGGCGGCAAGGCAATCGGCGTCGGACGAATCAATGCAAGTGAGATAGCTGTCGCTTCCGAACTGATATCGCCAACGCTTGAAGGCTTCTCGCGCCCGCGGCATCACCTTCTCGTCGGGGAATATCGTCTTTACGGCGTAGTTCACATCCGCGGCGTAGCCATCCGCATCGGGCGTCGCGCGCCGGGCATTGAATTCGTCGACGGGCAGGTAAGCCGCAGACGCCTGGATCGCGTAGGGCGCGTAGTATCTTGCGTAATTGTAGACAAACGAAGCTTGAATATAACGTCCGTCGGACTGCGCCGTCGCCGGACCAACATTCGCTGCAACCAGGGGCGTCGCGATTGCGACGAGCTTCAATATCGACCAAGCCGGGTTGGATCGCATGGAGGCTACCTCCGGAAAATAAATCGTCAATCTATGCGTGCATCAAAACACAACAACCCATGGTTGACAATATCCCCCGTGAACCAAGCAGGAACGTCCCTACTCGCCCGGCGGTGGCGCGGCTCGTCTCGAGATCAGCTGAACGCCAATGACAACAATCGCATAGATGCCGAAAATGCCCAGAGCTATCGGTGCACCGTCGGCGATCCGCCACGCCAGCCGCACGGAATCGTGGGCGACGAAGCCGATATTTCCGCCATAGATCATACAGGGACCGATGCCGCCCTCATTGGGATTGCAGTTCGGGTTGACCAGAGATCCGATCGACAACATCGGCCCGAAATAGGGTACGAAAGCGCAGATCAGGCTAATGGCGAGCCCAAGCAACAATCGGCTCGAGAGACGCTTCCAGCCCTTCCAGATCAGGAAGCAACCCAGCGCCAGCCATATCGCCGCCAAGCCGTCGCTGAATCGGAGGCCGACAAGGGACCCGGCTTCGAGCGCACTCCGGATAATCTCGCCGGCCGAGCTCGGCCCGATCTCGCAGGTTACATTGCTGCCGGCCTGGCAGCCCTTCAGCTTCGCAACAGCCGAGGTTGCAAGGACGACGATTTCTGGAAGGAATGTGAGCACAATGAGCAACAGCAGCGCCCATCTCCAGAACGATACTTTTGAGTATGATCTTGGCTCAGAATTCATGGCACGGCTGCGTCGCTGGATCGAACGGCGCGAGCGCCCAATCGCTCACTACCCGTGATTTAGTCACTCTACAGTCAATATGAGTGGTTCGCTACTGGAAGTGGAGCCTGCCAGCCGCTCCGACAACCAAGACGCGAGGGGAGCTCTGCTTCAAATCCCCAGATACTTGTGCTGCAGATCGGGCTCGGCGAGCAGTTGCTCGCTGGTGCCGCTCCACACAGTCTTGCCGCGCTCGATGATGTAGTGGCGGTCGGCGATGCGGGCGAGGTTTCCGACGTTCTTGTCGATCACCAGCACCGACTGCCCGCGTCCCTTCAGCATCGACAGGCAGCTCCAGATCTCGTCGCGGATCAAAGGCGCGAGGCCTTCGGTCGCCTCGTCGAGGATGAGGAGCTTCGGGTTGGTCATCAGCGCGCGGCCGATCGCGAGCATCTGCTGCTCGCGCCCGACAGCGTGACGCCCATATTGCTGGTGCGTTCGGCGAGCCGCGGAAACAGCGCATGGATCTTGTCGATGGTCCACGGATCGGAGGCACCGAGCCGATTGCCGGATGCGGCGACGAGATTTTCGCGCACCGTGAGATTCGGAAAGATCTGGCGGCCTTCCGGCACGAGGCCAATGCCGAGTTTTGCAATTCTGTAGGACGGCAGGCCGCGCACTGCCTCTCCGGCGAAGCGGATGGCGCCTGATCGCGCGGGCGTCAGGCCCATGATCGAGCGGATGGTCGTGGTCTTGCCCATGCCGTTGCGGCCCATCAGCGCGACCATCTCGCCCGACTTGATCTGCAAGGACAGGCCGAACAGCACCTGGCTCAGCCCGTAGCAGGTCTCGATGCCATCGACTTCGAGCAACGTTTCAGCAGTTTTCGATTCAGCCGATTTTGCTTCAGCCATGACGCGTTACCGCATGCTGCTCGCCGAGATAGGCGCGCTTGACCTCTTCATCCCTGCGGATCGCATCCGGCACGCCGCAGGCGATGACGCGGCCATAGACCAAAACCGTGATGCGGTCGGCCAGCGCAAATACCGCCTCCATGTCATGCTCGACCAGCACGATGGTCACTTCCTTGCGCAACTCCTTGAGCAGCGCGACCATCCGCGCCGATTCGGTGACGCCGAGCCCGGCCATCGGCTCATCCAGCAGCAACAGCTGCGGCTTGGTGGCGAGCGCGACCGCGAGTTCGAGCTCACGCTGCTCGCCATGGCTCAATTGCGAGACCATGATATCGGCGCGCTTGCCGAGACCGACGCGCTCCAGCGCCGCCCGCGCGGTGTCGCGCAGATGCCGCTCCTTGCGCGCATTGCCCCAGAAGCGGAACGAGTGGCCATCATGCGCCTGCGCCGCCAGCGCCACATTGTCGATTGCGGAAAAGTCCTTGAGCAGCGAGGTGATCTGGAACGAGCGCGCCAGCCCAAGCCTGGAGCGCTTGTAGGACGGCAGGCCCGTGACATCGCGGCCGGCAAAGCGGATGGTGCCGGAATTCGGCATCACCTGCCCGGTGAGCTGGCTGATCAGCGTGGTCTTGCCGGCGCCGTTCGGGCCGATGATGGCGTGCAGCTCGCCGGGCACCACCTCCATCGAGAGATTGTCGGTCGCGGTGATGCCGCCATAGCGGCGCACCAGATTGTCGACGCGGAGCAAGGGATCAGCCACGGCGCATCCTCCCGAGCAGGCCCATGATGCCGCCGCGCGCGAACAGCACGATCAGCAGCAGCACCGGGCCGAGGATCAGTCCGGAATATTCGGTGAACTGCGACAGCAGCTCTTCGAGCAGCAGATAGACGATCGCGCCGATCACGGGGCCGAACAGCGAGCCCATGCCGCCGAGGATCACCATCACCATCAGGTCGCCGGAGCGGGTCCAGTACATTACCGCAGGGCTGACGAAGTCGGTGTTGTTGGCGAGCAGCGCGCCGGCAAGCCCGCAGATCGTGCCTGCGATCACGAAGCAGACCAGCCGGTAGCGGTTGGCATGGAAGCCGATCGCCTGCATGCGCTGCTCGTTGGAGCGGACGCCCTGCACCACGAGCCCGAAGCGCGAATTGACGATGCGCCAGATCAGATAGAGGCCGCCGAACAGGCAGGCGAGGCAGAGGTAATAGAACTGGTTGCGGTCCGACAGGTTGATCAGGCCGGCGAAATCGCTGCGCTTGTAGACGGTGAGGCCGTCGTCGCCGCCGTAGCGCGACAGCGCGGAAGCGACGTAATAAGCCATCTGCGCGAACGCCAGCGTGATCATGATGAAATAGACGCCGCGGGTGCGCAGACTGAGCGAGCCGATCAAAAGCGCAAACAGCGCCGAGACCACAAGCGCCACCGGCCATTGGATGAAGCCGGAGCCGATGCCCTCGGCGGCGAGGATGCCGACGGCATAGCCGCCGATGCCGAGATAGGCAGCATGGCCGAAGCTCATCATGCCGCCATAGCCCATGATCAGATTGAGGCTCGCCGCCGCCAGCGCAAAGATCACGATGCGGGTGAACAGCGTGAGGATGAAGATATTGCCGGTGGCTGCCGAATAGACCGGCAGCAGAATGAGCGCGGCGCACATCAGCGCCGCGACCGCATTGGAGGCGTTGAGCTTGGGCTTCATCGTTTAGCCGCCGGGAACAGCCCCTCGGGACGCAGCACAAGGATGATGGCCATCAGGAGATAGATCAGCATCGAGGACAGCGCCGGCGCCGCGGTGGAAGCCGCCGCCCCACTCAGCACCTTGCGCAGCAGGTCCGGCAGGAAGGCGCGGCCCATGGTGTCGATGATGCCGACGAAGAGCGCAGCCATGAAGGCGCCGCGGATCGAGCCGATGCCGCCGATCACGATGATGACGAAGGCGAGGATCAGGATGTTCTCGCCCATGCCGATCTGCACGGTGAGGATCGGCGCCTGCATCAGCCCCGCGAGGCCGGCGAGCGCGGCCCCCAAGCCGAACACCAGCGTGAACAGCAGCTTGATGTTGATGCCGAGCGCCCCGATCATCTCGCGGTTGGAGGCGCCGGCGCGGATCAGCATGCCGACGCGGGTGCGCATCACGACGAGATAGAGCATTGCGGCGACCGCCATCGCGACCACGATGATCATCAGCCGGTAGGCCGGATAATAGACGCCGGGAATGATCTGCACCGGCACCGTGAGCCAGGCCGGCAGCGGCAGCGCGAGGCCGGCCGGGCCCCAGATCAGCCGGACCGCGTCATTGAAGAACAGGATCAGGCCGAACGTCGCCAGCACCTGGTCGAGATGGTCGCGGCCATAGAGATGCCTGAGCGCGACATATTCCAGCACGATGCCGAGCAGCAGCGTGGCGCCGAGCGCCATCAGCGCGCCGAGCACGAAGCTGCCGGTCCAGGCCACGAAGGTCGCCGCGAAATAGGCGCCCATCATGTAGAGCGAGCCGTGCGCCAGATTGACGAAGTCCATGATGCCGAACACCAGCGTGAGGCCAGCTGCCAGCAGGAACAGCAGCAGGCCGAATTGCAGGCCGTTCAGCAGTTGTTCGACGACAAGATACATCGTGAGGCTACGTCACCTTGAGCGAAGCGGGGATGGGGTGTCCGCGCATTGCACGCTGCGCGTTCTCCCTCGCCCCGCTCTTGCGGGGAGAGGGTTGGGGTGAGGGGCTGCCTCCGCAGACCGGACTCGTGGAGAGTCCCCCTCACCCGATTGCTTCGCAATCGACCTCTCCCCGCAAGCGGGGCGAGGTGAAGAGAAGCAAGCTGCGCGCCAACACGGCGCAAAAGATCATTTCATCGAACACTTGTCGTGGAACTTGTCCTGGTCGTCCTTGACGATGGTCGCGACCGTCTTCAACGAGAGCTGGCCGTCGGCGTCCTTGACCACGTCCTGCAGATAGAAGTTCTGAATCGGGATGTGGTTGTTGCCGTACTTGAACGGGCCGCGCAGCGACTTGAAGTTGGCCTTCTCCATCTCGGCCTTCATCGCATCCTTCTTGGTGAGGTCGCCCTTCACCGCGACGACGGCGCTGTTGATCAGCTGGGCGGCGTCATAGGCCTGGGCGCCGTAATAGGTCGGGCGCAGGCCGGGATACTTCTTGCGATAGTCCTCGACGAACTTCTTGTTCTCGGCGTTCGGCAGGTCGTTGACCCATTCCTGCGCGCCGGGAATGCCGATCGCGTTGTCCTTCTGCAGTGGCAGCGACAATTCGTCGACGGTGAAGGCGGTGTAGAGCGGGATCTGCGCCTTGATGCCGGCCTGGGCGTACTGGTTCAGGAACTGGACGCCGGCGGCGCCGGGATAGAACACGAAGATCGACTCGGCCTTCGAGTTGCGCGCCTTGGTCAGCTCGGCGGAGAAGTCGAGCTGGCTCGGCCACACCGTGTATTCCTCTCCGACCACCTCACCCTTGAAGGTGCTCTTCACGCCCGCCAGCATGTCCTTGCCGGCGGCGTAGTTCGGTCCGATCAGGAACACCGACTTGACGCCCTTCTGGTTCATGTAGAGCCCCATCGCGGCGGGCGTCTGGTCGTTCTGCCAGGAGGTCGAGAACACGTAAGGCGAGCACAATTCGCCGGCGAGCTGCGACGGACCCGCATTGGCGGAGATCAGGAAGGTCTTCGAATCGACCGCGGTCTTCAGCGACGCCAGCAGCACGTTCGACCAGATGTAGCCGACGATGAAGTCGACCTTGTCGGACTGCACCAGCTTCTCGGTCTTCTGCTTGCCCACATCAGGCTTCTGCTGGTCGTCCTCGTAGATCACCTCGACCGGCTTGCCGTCGATCTTGCGGCCGAGATGGTCGAGCGCGAGCTCGAACGAATTGCGCATGTCGTTGCCAATCACGGCGGTCGGACCGCTGAAGGTCGAGACGAAGCCGATCTTGACGCTGTCAGCCGCCGTCGCAGGCTGCGCGAGCGCCAGAGCCATGGCGCCTGCCAGCCAAAATGCCTTTTTCATATTCACTCCCCTCCTCAACCAAAGATCCCGCGAGGCTCGATCAGGCGCCCGGGGGTCACGCTTTGCGCGCGTCGTTCTGTGACGTGTTTTGTGCGCGATATCGCAACTGTGCAGCAAGCATGAACCGACGGCCCTCGATTAGAACCTTCGGCGCATACCCCAGCACCGTGCATCATAATTCGCCCAAATCGACCATGGCAAGAAATATAATGCCGGTTGCGTGGGCAACGATTGTCGCAGGGCCCGGCTCCCGCCAACGTGCCCGGCGCGCAGTGCAGCAGGCTTTAGCGATCCGGTAAAGCAGCTGGAAACCACAGGCCCGCACCCGCCCGCGGGCTTCATGGTCCGGAAAGCATCACCGGGCGAGGCTGCCGCCAAAGGGGTGCGTCACATGCTGAATTACATCTTCGGCTTCAATGCCCGGATGGGCCGGTTGGCCTTCTTCTTCTGCACGTTCGTGACCGGCCTCGGCTTTTTGATGCTGGTCTACGGCATCACGGGCAACGCACCGGCGAGCGGCAGGATGGACGTGCTGCTGGCGCAGGCGGCGAGCAGCCCCGCCTTGATCTTTTCCTTCTATGGCATGCTCGTCGTCTGCTTCATGCTGCAGTCGATGCGGGTGCGTGACATCGGATGGGATCCGGTCTGCGTGATGGCGGCATGGATCGCCCTCATGGTGCTCGACAGGGCCGTTGCTGGACGATTTCCCGAATACGCGCTGACCTATCAGCACACCGCAACGGTGGTCGGCACGGCCGTCAATGGCGTCATGAACCTCGTCCTGACGTTCTGGCGCGGCAGCGGTCACGTCAATGAAGCGTCGTCCTTGCCGCGCGAGAGCGGCGGCGACGGCATGTTCGAACGAAACAGCCCACCAGCCGCATCCGGCAGCCGCGTGGCGCGGATTGCCAGCGGCGAATTCGGCGGCAAGACGCGCTAGCGGCCCCCTCTCTCCGTTGTCGTCCCTGCGAAAGCAGGGACCCATAACCACAGCCTTGTGTAGTCGAAGTGAGCTGTGGCCCCAGCTCGCTCGCACAATGAGCGGTGGTTATGGGTCCCGGGTCAAGCCCGGGACGACACTGAGTTTGTGGTGCGGTCGCTGCATCACAGAGGCTAAGCCGCGGCGCGCTCACCCTTCATCCACCGCCCATTCGGCGCCGTCGATCGCATAGGACGCGTGGCGGAAGTCCCTGATCGTCGCGACCTTGTCGGCCGACCAGTCGAGCAGCATGAACGATCGCGGCGGCGCGTCCAGAGCGTCGGGATCGAACACCAGGATCGCCGGACGTCCCTCGACCTGGCCGGTCACCAGGTGCCAGTCACTGATCTTCGCATAATTGCCGAAGTAGCGTGACACCTCGGCCTTGCCGTTCAGCCGCGTCCGGTTGACGAGCTCGAGCCTGATATCATCGGCGATCATGGCGCGGATGGCGTCGAAGTCGCGGGCGTGAAGCGGCCGACATAGGCGTTCAGCCTGACGCGATCATCCGCCGACAGGCCGGGCCGCGGCGCATCATCAGGCTCGCGGGCGAACGCGCGCAATTGCCTGCGTCCGCGATGCAGCGCGGCCTTCACCGCGGGCAGGCTGAAATCCATGATGCCGCAGACCTCCTGCAGGGAGCAGCCGAGCACATCCACCAGGATCACGCTGGAGCGCTGCGCCACCGGCAGCCGCATGAAGGTGCGCAGGCTGCTTGCCGCAATCTCGCGGCGGCTGACATCGTCAAGCTCTGCGGCCATCATGTCCACCTCCTCCGAAGAGTGGAGCGCGTCCTGGCGGTTGCGCCGCCTGAGGAAATCGAGCGCGGTGTTGTGCGCGATCCGGAACAGCCAGGCTTCCGGGTTCTGGATCGGGGCTGCGGACGCGAAGGCTTGCATCGCCTTGATCAGCGCGTCCTGCAGCACATCCTCGCCGTCGATGACGGATCCGACCATGCGGGCGCAGTAGCGATGCAGCCTTGGCCGCATCGTCGCCAGCAACGCCTCGACGTCGGTCGCGGCCGGCGCTTGGGGTGGTGACGTCATGATGGCTCCGCCAACTCGGTTCACGGCTCATCCAGCATACGATAATTCCCGACAATCACCGCACTGCGAACCAGCGGCGGCTCGGCGCAACGATCCCGGATGCCGTCCTGGAAGGCCTGGAACGCGGCCAGTTTCGGGATCGGGCTCGAGCCGTCGTCGGCCGCGGTCTCGACCATGTGGATGAAGGTGTCGTCCTCCAGCCGCAGCGTCATGTAGCGCACGCCATCGGGGCTCGCCGCCTTCAGTTCGGCGAAGACAGCCGCAACCAGCGCGGCATTCTTCTCCGCCATCTCGGGCTTGGTCTTGTACCTGATCAGGGTTCGTCGCATCGCAACCTCCTTGGTTTGCGGCCCGAACCGGCCGCGTCAGACCCAAGGACGTTTGCGGACCGCCAAAGGATGCGGCCCGGCAAAAATAATTGTTGGCCGCATCCTTTGCCCGTCCCGGTTCGTCCTTGCCGGCGAAGCGCGCCGCAAGCCCCGCGGCACGTCAAGGAGAACCACCATGCAAACCCCTGAACAGCGCACCGAACAGCGCTGGGTGCTCGGCCTCACCGCGCTGGCATCCTTCATGATGGCGCTGGACGCCATGATCATGACCACGGCCTTCGCCACCATCCGCGCCGATTTCGGCAGCACCGTGGAGACGCTGCAATGGACCGTCAACGCCTTCAATCTGAGCTTCGCGGTGCTGCTGCTGACGGGTGCTGCGCTCGGCGACCGTTTCGGGCGGCGCAGCATGTTCGCGGCCGGGATCGGCCTGTTTGTCGTGGCGTCCGCGGCCTGCGCGCTGGCCGGCAACGCCGCTTCCCTGATCGCCGCGCGCGCCTTACAAGGCGCCGGCGCGGCGCTGGTGATGCCGCTGGCGATGGCGATCCTGAGCGGCGCCTTCGGCCGCGAGGAGCGTGCCCGCGCGCTCGGCATCTTCAGCGGCATCACCGGATGCGCGCTGATCATCGGCCCCGCAATCGGCGGCTTCATCACCGAGCATCTCGGCTGGCGCTGGATCTTCTGGATCAATCTGCCGATCGGCCTGGTCGCGATCGGTCTCGTGCTGGCGCGGCTGCGCGAGAGCTTTGGACCCGCAGCGCCGCTCGACGTCACCGGACTGACGCTGGTCGCACTGGCGGCGCTGGCGCTGGTCTGGGGCCTGTTGCGCGGCAACAGCGTCGGATGGGCCAGCGCGGAGGTGACGGGCGCGCTGGTCGCCGGCGTCGCGCTGACGGTAACGTTCGTGTTGTGGGAGCTGCGAGCGACGAGCCCGATGGTGCCGATGCGGCTGTTCGTGGCCAGGCCATTCGCATCCGGCATGGCGGCGAGCGTGCTGTTCTACGCCGCGATGTATGGCGTGCTGTTCCTGCTGCCGCAGTTCCTGCAGATCGTGCTCGGCTTCGACGCCTTCGGCGCCGGGCTGCGCTTGATCCCGTGGACCGCGACATTGTTCGTCACCGCGCCGATCGCAGGCGCCGTCGTCAACCGCTTCGGCGAGCGCACACTCGTGGTCACCGGCCTCCTGATGCAGGCAATCGGGCTCGGCTGGATCGGCGAGATCGTGAGCCCCACGGTGTCCTATTCGGCGCTGGTCGCGCCGCTGGTGCTCGCCGGCGTCGGCGTGTCGATGGCGATGCCGGCCGCGCAGAACGCGGTGCTGAGCTCCGTTGCGGTCAGCGAAATGGGCAAGGCGTCGGGCATCTTCAACATCGGCCGCTTCCTCGGCGGGATGTTCGGCATCGCCTCGCTGGTGGCGAGCTTCGTCGCCAACGGCGCGGCCGATTCGTCCGGACATTTCAGCAATGGATTCGCTGCGGCGATGAGCCTTGCGGCAATGCTGTCATTCGCCGGCGCGGTCGCGGGACTGTTCCTGCCGATGCGGCGGCAGGTCGTCGCCAAGGCCGCGCCGCAGGACGCGTGAGACGCGCAGCGATTGGGTTTCGCTATCGGGCGATCAAGCAATTCATATTGGAATGAGGCCGCGAATGAATACATAATCAAGCGACGAAGCCGTTCGAAACCGAGGGCGACATCAGATGACGCAAGCGCCGGCCAAACCTCATCGCGTGGTGATCGTCGGCGCCGGCTTCGGCGGACTGGAAGCCGCCTTCGGTCTTCGCGGCGCGCCGGTCGAGATCACCTTGATCGATCGCCGCAACCACCATTTGTTCCAGCCGCTGCTCTACCAGGTCGCGACCGCTTCGCTTGCGACCAGCGAGATCGCCTGGCCGATCCGCTATCTCCTCCGCGACCGCCCCGAGGTGACGACGCTGTTCGCCAATGTCTGCGGTGTTGACGCGGCGGCAAAGCAGGTGCAGCTCGACGATGGCGGCAGCATTCCCTACGACACACTGATCCTCGCCACCGGCGCGCGCCACGCCTATTTCGGCCATGACGAATGGGAGCCGTTCGCGCCCGGCCTGAAGACGCTGGAGGATGCCACCACGCTCAGGCGGCGCATCCTGGTCGCCTTCGAGCGCGCCGAGCGCGAAACCGATCCCGACAAGCGCGCGGCGCTCTTGACCTTCGTCATCATCGGCGCCGGGCCGACCGGCGTCGAGATGGCCGGCACCATCGCCGACCTCGCCAAGGACACCCTGCCGCAGGACTTCCGCCACATCGACACGCGCAAGGCGCGCGTGGTGCTGATCGAGGCCGGGCCGCGTGTGCTGGCCGGCTTCCCCGACGATCTCTCGGCCTATGCGCAAGCATCGCTGGAAAGACTCGGCGTCGAGGTGATGCTAGGGGAGCCGGTCACCGAATGCTCGGCCGACGGCGTGGTGTTCGGCGGCAAGCGGCTGGAGGCCCGCACCATCGTCTGGGCCGCCGGCGTGCGCGCCTCGCGCGCCGCCGAGTGGCTGAACGCGCCGGCGGATCGCGCCCATCGGCTGCAGGTTGAGGCTGATCTGACCGTGCCCGGCCATCCCGATGTCTTCGCGGTCGGCGACACCATCACGATCAAGGGCCCCGACGGCAATCCGGTGCCCGGTATCGCGCCGGCCGCCAAGCAGGAGGGGCGCTACGTCGCCGCCCTGATCAAGGCCCGGCTCGACGGCAAGACGCTGCCGCCGTTCCGCTACAAGCATGCCGGCAGCCTCGCCCAGATCGGCAAGAAGAAGGCGGTGATCGATTTCGGCTGGCTCAAGCTGCGCGGCTCACTGGCGTGGTGGATCTGGGGCCTCGCCCACATCTACTTCCTGATCGGCGTGCGCCACCGGATTGCCGTGGCGATGAACTGGCTCTGGATCCACACCCGCGACCAGCGCGCCGCGCGGCTGATCACCCAAGGCAGCAGCAAGGTCGCGCAGTAGTCGCGGCTGTCACCTCAGTCCTCAGAATTCGTTGCTTTTCAACTTGGGTATCCGTCGTCGCACCGCATCGTACTTTGCCAACAGATCGCCGAACGGTCTGACGGGCAGAATTTCAATGAATTGAGATCCCTGAATTTCAGATATTCTTATCTTTGCTAGCCCGTCCAAGGAAATGCTCTTCATGTAGTGCACGTCAAAAAACGGGTTCCCCAGCTTGGGAAAGAGCAGCGTTGAAGACCGAACCGCGCCCCATTGAGCGCGATATTTGTCGAGTTCAATCGAATAGGCGTGCTCGTATCCTGAGGCGTCGCCTCCGAAACCGTCCAGTACCGAATTTTGATCAGCCTGCAGATCGAATACGACGCCCGCTCTTATCGCCCTCTCCTTTGGCACATCCTGCAACCCAAACCCCGCGCCGACATAGATAACCAAGCGGAGATATACGATCTCTTGATCGAGACCCTGGAGTTGATCGACCAAGGAGACTATTTTCGGCGTGTCTTTATCATCTAGATTGTTTCGCGGGAAGTTCAGCTCAACAAACTTGAGCTGCTTGGCGACTCCCCTATCGCTGTAGGGCATGATGTTGCAGATGAGCGATATGGTGCCGCGATTATTTGCAATATTCGGGCTGCACGGCCCATGGCTCTGCTGACTTACGGCACCGACACAGGTTGTCGCAGCGAACAATATAGATGCGATGCGCCTCACTTAGCTGGCGACGCATTGAAGTTGATCGTACCGCTGTTGCCAGAGATGTTGGGGCTGTTTGGTCCGGAAGTCGATTGATTGACCGCATCCGAATGCATTGCGGGCCGCAATATTTTGAGTATCTCAATTGCACACTGACGTGGGTCAGTCTTGTACTTGTCTGCGACAATCGAAATGCCGTGCCACTTCTCATAGGATAACTTGCCGGAAAGCTTTCCACCCGCGAGCCTCACGAACACCGGTGAACCGACGCTGATTTCTCCTTCCGTTTTCAGGTAGTCGCCCGTGCGGTCCGGTGACACACATATCTCGTGAATGGTGTCTCGCAGGGAAGACATCTCAGACGCATCGAGCGCCAACGCGGCAGAACTCGAGAGGCAAATTATCGTCGTGAAGTGGAACCTGTTCATATCGACTACTCACTGGCGACGAAGCATTCTTTCGCAAATTATTTCAATCGCAGCGCATTGATAGAAATGTACAGCAAATGCAACCAAAGAGCAACTTCAAGAGTGACGACCCGGCTCGCCCGATTATGACAGACATGGTCTGTCCTCAATGCAATCTCCCTCTTCGCGCAATACTAACGTCCGAGGACGCATTGATTGGACATTCGATAGATTGCCTGCGGCCTCGCCCGAACGACGAACGGAGCCAGCGTTCCGCGATATGATCTCACCTTGCAGGAGACTGTCGAACGCTACGCAGAGGCGAGCTGCGATGCCGCTCGCAGATTCGACATTACTTCACCAGCGAGCATCCGCCGTCGGCCAGCGGCCGGAACGCCTGCTCAGCCGGAATGGTCGCGATCAGCTTGTAATAGTCGTAGGGGTACTTCGACTCCTCCGGCTTCTTCACCTCGAACAGATACATCGGGTGGATGACGCGACCGTCCTGGCGGATCGTGGTGTCGCCGAACAATTTGTCCGTGCCCTTGAAGGTCTTCATCTGCGGCACCACCACCTTGGCATCGTCGCTGCCGGTCGCGGCGACGGCGTTGAGGTAGGCGAGCGTGGAAGCGTAGACGCCGGCCTGGTTGCCGCTCGGCATCTTGCCGTTCATGCCTGGCCGCGCGGCGAAGCGCTTTGCGAAGGCGCGAGTGTCATCGTTCATGTCCCAGTAGAAGGCTTCCAGCAATTGCAGGCCCTGCGCGACCTTCAGGCCCATGCCGTGGACGTCGTTCACGAACAGCAGGAACGCCACCATGGTCTGGCCGCCTTGCTGGATGCCGAACTCGGCGGCCTGCTTCACCGCGTTGATGGTGTCGCCGCCGGCATTGGCGAGGCCGATCACTTTGGCTTTCGAGCTCTGTGCCTGCAGCAGGAAGGACGCGAAGTCCGAGGTGCCAAGCGGATGCTTGCTCGATCCCAAGACCTTGCCGCCGTGCTTCTCGATGTAGTTGGTCGCCTCGGCTTCGATGCCCTTGCCGAGTGCATAGTCGACCGTGACAAAGTACCAGTCCTTGCCACCACGCTGCATCATCGCGGCCGCGGTGGTGTTGCCGGTCGCCCAGGCGTCGTTGACCCATTGAATAGTGTTGGGCGAGCAGGCCTTGCCGGTGAGATCGGAGCTTGCGGTCGATGACGCAAGGAACGTCATCCTGCTATCGCGCAGCATGGTGTTGATGGCGAGCCCGACCGCCGAGTTCGGCACGTCGACGATGGCGTCGACGCCTTCGACATCGAGCCATTTGCGCGCGATCGCAGAGCCCACGTCGGCCTTGTTCTGGTGATCGGCATAGACGATCTCGACCTTGATACCCTTGCCGCCACCATTGAAATCCTCCGCGGCCATCCGCGCGGCTTCCACCGAGCCCATACCGTTGGTGTCCTGGAAGATGCCGGAAATGTCGTTGAGCACACCGACGCGCACCACGTCGCCGGAAATCTCCGCGCGCGCGCTGCCCGCGGCGCAGGCCAATGCCAGCGCAAGTCTGATGCTAAATCGTCCAACCCCAAAGCCCCTCATCGTGTCCCCTCCCTTGCGTTGTTTCCGCAGCCGGCGTCAGGCCGGCGTGATTTCGACCGGCAGCTTCTCCAGCCCGCGCAGCGTGTTGTTGAACAGGCGCTTCGGTTCGCCTGTCATTTCGATCCTGGCGACCCGACGCGCCAATGCCGCCATCATCACCTCGCCTTCGAGGCGGGCGACGAGCTGCCCGACACACATGTGAATGCCCGAACCGTAACCGACGTGCCCCGACGTGCGGCGCGTGATGTCGTAGCTATCGGGCGCTTCCCAACGGCGCGGATCGCGGTTGGCCGCAGCCAGGAACATCAGCACCTTCTCGCCTTCGGGGATGCTGGCCCCGCTGAGCTCGACGTCGCGGGTCGTGGTGCGGAAGAAGGTCTGGACCGGACTTCGAACCGCACCGCTTCCTCGAAGGCGTTGCGCGCCAAGGTCGGATCGTTGCGCAGCTTCTCGAACTGGTCGGGGAAGCGGGCGAGGCAGTAGACGGCGGCGCCGATGCCGTTGACGGTGGTGTCGAGACCGGCCGACAGCAGCGAGCGCACCAGGAGCGGCGCCTCGGTCTCGGTGATGGCACCGCTGTCGACATGGGCGTGGATGCAGGCGCCGATGCCGCCCGGGGTGAGGTTGTCGCGCTGACACTGCTCGGCAATATAGGCCTGGTGCGGCGCCGAGCGCTCGATCGCCTGCTTGCGCAGCTCGTTCGGCGGCCCGAAGGCGTTGAACACCAGGCTGGCGTAAGGCAGCAGATGCTCACGGCCCTCCGGCTTCAGGCCAAGCGCATCCGGGAAGATCGAGAGCGGATAGGCTTCCGCAAGGTCCTCTATCGCGTCGAACCTGCGCTTCTCCAGCAACGCATCGACGCGGGCCTCCGCCGCGGCGGCAAAGCGTCCGCGGAGCTGCTTCATCACGGTCGCGGACAGCACCGAGCTCAGCACGGTGCGGGTGCGGGTGTGGGCGGGCGGGTCGGCCTCCAGGATCAGGCTCGGCGGCCGCCACGGCTTTTCCTTGGAAAAGTCGCTGAGGCCGACGCCACGGCTGGAGCAGAACGTGGCGGGATCGTTCAGGACGGCGTACACCTCCGCGTAGCGCGCCACCCCATAGACATTCCACTTGTCCAGATAAACCACCGGCCCGGCCTCGCGCAGCCGTTCGTGGGTGGGAAACGGATCAGCGAAGAATTCGAGCGCGAACGGATCGACGTCGAGATGCGGGACGGATGTCCCTGCTGTTGCAGTCATCAGGACCTCCCGAGGTTGGATCTTGTCAACACGGGCCGCATGTCACTTGCTCCCGAGCAGTTTCGCAGCGATGATTTGAGAAATGAGCAGCCAGCCCCTCCCCCGAAAGCCCCGCCGGCCGAGACCGGCCGATCCCGCAGATGCCATTGATGGCCCGCTGCTGGACCTCAATCGCTATGTGCCGGCGTTCATCACTTTCATCGGCAACAAGCTGTCGAACAGCGCCACCGCATTCTACCAGAAGAATTTCGGCGTCAACGTCACCGAGTGGCGAATCATCTCGCAACTCGCGATCGAGCCGGGGATTCCCGCTTCCCGGATCTGCCAGGTGATCGGCTTCGACAAGGGGCCGGTCAGCCGCAACCTCGCGGCGCTGCAGAAGCGCGGCCTGCTGACGATCCGGACCGCGCCCGACGACGGCCGCACCCATTCGATCACCCTGACTGCGCGCGGCCGCGCCGTCCATGACAAGGTCATCGTCGCGGCGCTGGAGCGGGAGCGGCGGCTGCTGTCGTGCCTGAAGAAGGACGAGCGCGAGGTGCTGATCGACCTGCTGCGCCGGCTGCACGAAAATCTCGGCGCCGTGACCGGGCAAAGCACGACCTGACAACGCCGTGCCGCCGGCGGCGCCCGGCGCCACCGCGGTATTCGCCCGGTCTTCCATGCGTGCTGCTCGCGCGCTGCTGCGCAACATGATCCTCCCAAATGCGAGGCCGTTGACCGGCCCTGTCCCTATGGGTGGAAATTCGCACAGCTTAGTTGCCATGGCAACTAAAAAGGCGAGCAGGTGTGGCGTCAGGTCCCATGCCAAGACTTGTAACGTCTCGCTCGGGTCAGGAGAGCACACTGGTCAGGCTCCCTCCCCCTTGCGGGGGAGGGTTGGGGAGAGGGGTGCCCCGGGCGAGATGATCGATGGGAACATCGCTTTCGCAGGTTCGCGTGGCTGTATCGCCGGAATGCATATTGAGAGCGTGTGCCGTGCGGCACCCCTCTCCC
>NZ_LFLZ01000113.1 GCF_001189845.1 Bradyrhizobium tropiciagri | reverse complement strand
CGCCAGGACGACGGCGGGGATACACGTCGACAAACTCGCCCCGCATCACGCGCTCATCCCTCTCACTCGCCCTTTCCCTGTGAGGGCTGCACCAGAAGCGTCGGCACGCCGCAGGTGCCGTTGCGCACCGTCATCACGCGCGTGCCGGGCTTGCGGCCGGTGCGAATCTCCGAGACGTCGACGCCGGCGGCGGCCAAGCGCGCATGCGTGGCATCGATGTCGGCGACGCGCCAGCAGATGCCGCGCAGCCGGTCCGGCGCGTCCGTCTCTGCTTTGCCCGGCCGGTGCGTGACCTCGACCACGAGATCGCCGCAACGGAAGAACATCAGCCGGCCCCACTCGGGATGCGACCGGTCGAGCACCATGTCGAGCCCGAGCCGCGCGCCATAGAGCGCGGCGGCGCGCTCCGGGTCGGCGGTCGAGACCACCACATGATCCATCGCGGTGATCGAGGCGGGCGTGGTGCGCACCGACACCGGCCGCTCTTGCTCCCGCTCGAGGAAGAACATCCGCACGCCGCGCGTCGCATCGGTCGCCGCGCGCGTGCGCTTCCACGCCAGCGTGGCGCCGCTCGCCGCGTCGCGGCTCTCGACCTCAATGACTGGCTCGGGCTTCAGCGTCAGCCGGTCGAGCCGGCGGTGCGTCCTGACGATATCGCTGGTGCGGAAGCAAAGGCTCGCGAGCCCCTCGCCCTGGGTCGCGAGCGCGCTACGGACGCGCTGGGCGGCCTCGTCATCGCCGCGCGGCGCCATCAATTCCAGCGTCGTGTTGTCGAGCGTGAACAGCACGCGGTCCGCGCCGTCGCCGCTGTTGCGCCAAGCCGGTGCCCGCGCGAACAGCGTCTGATATGCGGCGCTGGCAGCGGTGATGTCGCCGGTCAGGACGACGACATGATCGAGGCCAGTAATCATGGGTGCGGCCTCCGCGAATCTGCCGTCATTGTGTTTCTCCCTTGACGCAACCCGGAACCACGGGCCGCGGGCCGCCGTTATGCCGAATGCCAGAAACGGCCCCCGCATCCATCATCTCTACCTGCAAACCAAGCAGGGTTGCGAATAATTTCAGCGAAATCGGCCGATCAGCGGTGCTAGTCTAGTCCGTGGCCGGGACCACACCAAGCGACGACAGGAAGCGAATGCAGGCTCTCTTCATTGGACAGACCTATATCGACGTCACCTTCATCACGGATCACATGCCGGTCGCGACGAGAAACACGTCGCCGACGCCTATGCCGTCTCGTTCGGTGGCAACGCGGTCACCGCCGCGTTCTGCTGCGCCAAGCTCGGCGTCGAGCCGGACCTGATCGCCACCATGGCCAATGACTGGCTGGGACGGATGTTCTGGGACATGGCCGACCGGTATGGCATCTCGTTCCATCCCCGCAAGGTCAGCTCCTCCTCGCTGTCCTTCATCATGCCCAACGACGGCAAGCGCGCCATCGTCCGCTGCCGCGACGACCAGCACATCCATCCCTTTCCGCTGCTGAACATCAAGGGCTGCCGTGCGCTGCATATCGACGGCCATCAGCCGGACGCCGCGATCCATTATGCGAAGCTCTGCCGTGAGGACGGCATCCTGACCTCGCTCGACGGCGGTGGTCTGCGCACCAACACCCACGAGCTGCTCGCCTTCATCGACGTTGCGATCGTCGCCGAGCGGCTGTGCGAGCAGATGGACAAGACGCCGGAGCAGATGCTCGACTATCTCAAGAGCCGTGGCTGCAAGGTCGGCGGCGTCACCATGGGCGAGCGCGGCCTGCTCTGGTACGACGAGACGGGCGCGGTGCAGACGCTGCCGGCGTTTCCGATTCCGCGCAAGCGCGTGATCGACACCAATGGCGCCGGCGACGTCTTCCACGGCGCCTACATCTATTCCTATCTCGCCAATCCCGGCAAAGCCTGGCATGAGCATTTCGAGTTCGCGCGCGCGGCGTCGACCTTCAAGATCCAGAAGCTCGGCAACGAGGCCGGCCTGCCGACGCTCGCCGATATCGCCGCGGTGAAGCAGGAGTTTGGCGCCGCGGTCTGACAGGGCTGGAATGGGGGTTGGGCATGGGGCGCGTCTTCGTCGCCGGCAGCATCAATATGGACGTGGTGGCGACTGCAGAGCGTCATCCGAAGGTCGGTGAGACCGTGGCCGGCGAGGCCGTGCTGTATTTTCCCGGCGGCAAGGGCGCCAACCAGGCGGTGGCATCGGCCAAGCAGGGCGTGCCGACCACGCTGGTCGGCCGGCTCGGCACCGACGCGTTCGGCAAGGAGCTGAGAACCTTTCTCGCCGCGCAGGGCGTCGATCTCAGCTTCGTCCAGGATACCGGCGGCACGCATTCAGGCACCGCGATCATCACGCTTGCCAACGCCGACAACACGATCGTCGTCGTGCCCGGCGCCAACGGGCTGGTCGATGCCGATGATGTCGCAGCACCCGTGCTCGCGAAAGGCGACGTCGCGGTCAGCCAGTTCGAGATCCCGCTGCCGACGATCGCCGCATTCTTCCGCCGCGCCCGCGCCGCCGGCGCCACCACGATCCTCAACCCGGCACCGGCGAAAACGGCCGACAAGGCGCTGCTTGATCTAGTCGATATCCTGATCCTCAACGAGACCGAGCTCAGCCTGCTGGCGGGAACAGAGCTGCGCGACAGCGACGCCCCGTCGCGCTTCGCCGAGGCGGCACGCACCTTGGGGCAAGGCAAGACCGTCTGCGTCACGCTCGGGAAGCGCGGCGTGCTGGCGCTGGTCGCGGACCAGTCGCTGCTCGTGCCGGGGCGCGAGGTCAAGGCCGTCGACACCACCGGCGCCGGCGACTGTTTCGTCGGCGCCCTCGCCGCACAGCTTGCCATCGGCAAGCCGCTCGGCGACGCGCTGGCCTACGCCAACATTGCCGCTTCAATTTGCGTGCAGCGGATGGGCGCTGCGCCGTCGATGCCGACGGCGCAGGAGGTGGTCGCGATTCTTTCCACGAGTCGTCCCGGCGCAAGCCGGGACCCATAACCACCGGCCTCAATTGTCTTGAACTGACATCAAGCCGCACCGCCTCAAATCGAGAGGCCGCGGCGTATGGGTCCCGGCCCCCGTGCGCAATTGCGCACTAGGCCGGGACGACGGGATTGTTAGGCCAGCGCGCTCTTGAGGTCGAAGCTCGCATCCGCCGCCTGCTCCGGCGTGATCGAACCACCCGCGCCGAGCAGCCGGCGGCCGAACATGTGATCGCCGGCGCGATTGACCGACTCGATGCCGAGCAGCCTGTCGCCGCGATAGCAGAACGCCGAGAATGCGCCCTGCGCGCGGTCGCCGCGCACCACGACGCGGTCGTAGCCGGTGGTGAGACCCGCCATCTGCAGCTTGTCGGGGCCCTGGTCGCTCCAGAACCACGGCAGGCCGTCATAGACCTCGGTCTTGCCGGTCAGCCGCGACGCCACGCAGCGCGCATGGTCGGTCGCGTTCTGCACCGACTCCAGCCGCAGCGAGCCGCCGAAGCGCTTGCTGGTGTAGAGCGCACAATCGCCGATCGCGGAGACATTCGGATCGGCGGTCAGTAGATGCTCGTCGACGATGATGCCGGATGCGACCGGCAGGCCGGCCTCCGCGGCAAGCTCAACATTCGGCAGCACACCGACGCCGACCACGACGAGATCGGCCGGGATGTGCGTGCCGTTGCTCAGGCTGACGCCGGTAACCTTCGCACCATCGGCCTCGATCGCCGTCACCTGCACGCCGAGATGAATCCGGATGCCGGCCGCGCCGTGGCGGGACTGCGAGAACTCGGAAATCTCCGCGGTCACTGCGCGCGCCATCACGCGGGAGGCGAGTTCGACCACGTCGACCTCGAGGCCCTTGGCCCGCGCTGTCGCCGCGAATTCGAGCCCGATGAAGCCCGCGCCGATCACGACGACGCGCATGCCGGGCGCGATCAAGTCGCGCAGCGCCTGGCTCTCGTCGAGGATGCGCAGGTAACGGACCCCGTCCAGCTTCGCGTTGGGAATATCGAGCAGCCGGTTCCGCGCGCCGGTCGCGAGCACCAGATGGCCGTAGTCGAGCGAGGTGCCGGAGGCGAGCGCCACTTTCCGCGCATTGCGGTCGACCGCGTGGGCACGATCGGTGATCAGCTCGATCTTGTTGTCCTGGTAGAATTTGTCGGGCCGGAACATCAGGGTCTCGGGCCCGCCGGTCCCCTTCAGATAGGCCTTCGACAGCGGCGGCCGCTGATACGGCAGATGGCCTTCGTCATTGAGCAGGGCGATGCGCTCGGCGAAGCCGGCCTGGCGCAGCGACGCCGCGAGCTGGAAGCCGGCATGCCCGGCACCGACGATGATGACCGAGCCTGTCATCGGAACAACCCAAATACGCGCGAGCAGGAGCGACCCATGCCGTTTCCTCTTTGTCGATGTTAGCTTGCTTGCCCCGTCCCCACAGCGCTCGTGTCTGCGTACCGAAGGCTGACAGCCATTTGGCCTCATGCTCGCGCCGACGCAAGGGGGTCTCGGGCAAATCTGGGCGCCCGAACGCCGCCTCTGGACGCCGGGCCGCATTGCCACGGCTCCCGCCAAGGCCTTAAATGTCCGGAACCAACAAGCCCAAGGTCCCTAGAGATGCCTGATCCCGCCTCCCCCAACGATCCCGCTTTGCTCCGCATCGACGGTGCCGTCGCAACCATCACGCTGAACCGGCCGGCCGCGTTCAATGCGATCGACCTGACGATCGCCAAAAAGCTCGAGCAGCTCAGCGCCGAGGTCGAAGCCAACAACGACGTCCGCGTGCTCGTCATCGAGGGCGAAGGCCGCGCCTTCTGCGCCGGCGGCGATCTGCAGACCATCGGCGCCGCCGCCGAAGCCAACAATGTCACCCCCGTGGTCAGCGAGATGCTTCGTCACTACCACGCCTTCATTGAGACCGTACGGCGGATGCCAAAGATGGTGCTGTCCAGCGTGCACGGTTCGGCGGCCGGCGCAGGCATGGGCCTCGCCTTCGTGACCGACCTGTGTATCGCCGCGGAGGATGCCCGCTTCACGCCCGCCTACGCCAAGATCGGCGTGTCGCCGGACGGCGGCAGCACGGTCGGCATCGTCGGCACGGTCGGCACCCGCCGCGCGCTGCAGATCTTCCTTGCCGAGGATGGCTTCACCGCGCAGCAGGCCTATGAATGGGGGCTGGTGGTCAAGACCGTCCCCGCGACCGAGCTGAAGGCGGCCACCCGGCAACTCGCCGAACGCCTGGCAAAGAATCCACCCGCCGCGATCGCGCAACCAAATCACTGGTCTATCAGGCGGCCACCACGCCGACCAAACAGCAGCTCGACGCCGAGGAGCACAAGATCATCACGTCGATGCACACCGACGATTTCCGCGTCGCGGTGAAGAAGTTCACCAGCAAGTCGAAGTAGCGGCTCGGCGTTTCGCGCTACCGTCATTGCGAGGAGCGTAGCGACGAAGCAATCCACTTGTCCGCTTGCGGAAGGATGGATTGCTTCGCGGAGCCTGTCACCGGGCGCGCGTTCGCGCGACCCGTTGGCTCGCAATGACGTGGATGGCGTACTCCTCCCCATAAGGGTTCTGCCCGGCGTGGCTAGTTTGGACAGATATAGCCCGTGCCGCCGGGTGCCTTGAAGCACCCGACCGATTCAGGGATCACCTGCTTGGGCAGCCACAGCACGACCTTCGGGAAATAGATCGTGAAGCAGATCGTGACCAGGAACACGACATAGATCGGCAGCGCCGCCCGCAACGCTTTTGCAAAGCTGATGCCGACGAATTTCGAGGCCATCAACAGCACGAGCCCGTAGGGCGGCGTGATCAGGCCGAACGCCAGCGTCGCGATCAGCACCACGCCCATATGCACGCCATTGATGTCGCCGGCCTGGGTCAGCGCGTTGACCAGCGGCATGAAGATGATGATGGTCGGCACCGGCTCGATGAAATCGCCGACCACGGTGAACAGCAGCACCATCAAGAGCATGATGAGGTGCGGATCGTTGCCGGCGATCGAGGTGATCCAGTCGGCGATGTAGATGGCGCCGCGCAGATAGGCGAGCATCCAGCCGAACGCGTTCGCGGCGCCGATCGTGATCAGCGGCAGCGAGAAGATCAGGCCGGCGAGGCAAAAGTCGTACGGGATCTTCTTCAGGTGCCCGCGGTTCAGCGCCGGGATCACCACGATGATGATGTAGGCGACCGCGACCACGCCGGCCTCGGTCGGTGTGAACCAGCCGGTCAGGATGCCGCCAAGCAGGATCACCGGGATCATCAGCGGCAGCGCGGCGTCGCCGGCGGCGAACGCAACCTGACGCAGCGGCGCGCGCGGCTTGCGCAAGCCTGACGGCCCAAAGAAATAGCAATAGATCATCAGCCCGAAGCCGATCATCAGGCCGGGGACGACACCGGCCATGAACAGGCCGGCGATCGAGACATTGCCGACCGCACCATAAACCACCGCCGTGATGCTCGGCGGCACCAGCGCCGCAATCGTCGAGGCCGAGGCGATGATCGCGGCGATGAACGCCGGCTCATAGCCCTCCCGTCGCATCGGCCCGCCGAGCGCCCGGCTCATGACCGCGACATCGGCGGTGGTCGAGCCCGACATTTCCGAGAAGAACATGCTGAACACGACGACGACCTGCGACAGCCCGCCCCTGATATGCCCGACCAGCGACACCGAGAGGTTGGCGATGCGGACCACGACATTGGCCGAGCTCATGAGCTCGCCGACCAAGAGGAAGAACGGTATTGCGAGCAGCGCCTCGGAATCGACGCCGTCAAAGATCTTCTGGATGATCGCCGCCAGCGAGACATCCGACAGCACTGCGCCGACGAACACGCCGGCCATCAGCGAGAATGGCACGGGCACGCCGAGATAGCCGAAGAACAGGAAGCAGAACGACATCAGCACAAGCACGACCGGTGCGCTCACGGCTGCGCTCCCGTGGTCGCGCCGGTGCTGACGGCCGGTATCGCAAGATCGTCGTCCGGCGGCTCCGGATGGTCAAAGCCGTTGCGAATGCCGTTGACGAGCTGCTCGATGGTGAACAGGCCGATCAAGATTCCCGACAGCGGGATCACAGCATAGAGCGATGCGATCGGCGTGCCCGACGGCAGGCGGAAGCTGCCGAAGCCGCGCAGGTAGTTCTGATAGCCGTACCAGACCAGGCAAAAGGCAACGCCCAGCACGACGAGGCGGATGACGATCTCGACGAATGTCCGCGACCTGCCATGCATCGCTTCCGAGAGCGCGGTGAGATAGAGATGATCGTTACGCCGTGTCGCGACCGCGGCCCCGATGAAGATCGCGTAGATGAACAGCGTCGAGGTCACCTCCTGCAGCCACAGCCAGGGATGGCCGATGGTGCGGGTGACGATGTCGGCCGTGACCGAGAGCGAGAAGCCGAAGCAAAGCACGCCGCACAGCATCATCAGGATCAGCTCGAGCCGGTCGAGCGCCCGCCATTTCAGATGCCGCTGCCGTTGCAGCACCAGTCTGTCGGCGATGGCCATGCTTCACACTCCGTCGTCCCGGCGAAAGCCGGGACCCATAACCACCGGCCTGAGTTGTTTGCAAGGAAAGGTGGCCACCGGATTGCACCACTGAAAGGCCGCGGCGTATGGGTCCCGGCTTTCGCCGGGACGACGCTCGAGTGTGGGCTAGTTGATCGCGCGGATCAGGTTTTTGATCTTCTCCGCATGCGGGCCGAGCTCCTTGGCGAGCTTGTCGAGATAGGGATCGGCGACCGCCGTAAAGCTTTTCTTGTCCACGTCCTCGACCACCTTGACGCCGAACGACTTCAGCTTGGTCAGCGCATTCCGCTCCAGCTCGAATGCTTTCTGCGGCTCCTTGGCGCTGACCTCGTTGGCGGCGGCCTGCACCCACTGCTTCTGCTCGGCGGAGAGGCTCTGCCACAGCTTGTCGGAGACGAACAGCAGCGCATTGTTGGCCTCGTGCTCGGTGATCGAAAGCACCGGCGCGACCTCGTAGTGCTTGTTGACGAGATAGACGTTGATGCTGTTCTCGGCGGCGTCGACCACGCCGGTCTGCAGCGAGGTGTAGACGCTGCCGAACGGCATGTGCACCGTCTGCGCGCCATAGGCTGGGAACATGGTGTCTTCGGTCGCGGTCGCCTGCACCCGGACCTTCATGCCCTTGAGGTCGCCGACGTTGTGGACCTCCTTCTTGCTGTAGATGTGACGCACGCCTTGCGAACCGGTGCCGATCACATGCAGGCCCTGGGCGGTGTCGTCGATCATCGTCTTGATGGCGTCGAACACCTGCGGATCCGCCAGCGCCTTGATGACGTGAGCCTCGTTGCGGAACAGGAAATGAAGCGACATCACGCCGGCCTGCGGCGAGATCGTCGCGGTGTTGGCGGAGGAGATGATCGCGAACTCGATATCGCCCGACTTCACGAGCTGCAGCAGCTGCGGCTCCTGGCCGAGCTGCGCGCCGGGATATTGATCGACGATCATCGTCCCCTTGCTCAATTCCTTGAGCTTCTCGGCGAACAGATCGCCGGCGACCGAATAGCCGGTGTTGCGCGGCTGATCGTAGGCGAAGCGGAAGTGCTTGACCTCCTGCGCGCCGGCGCGCGCCGGCAGCAGCAGCGCTACCACGGCCATGGCGATCCCGACGATCCCAGCTGAAGTGCCCATCGCGACGTTCCCCCTGTTTTTGATTGACACGATCATCCCATCAGTCCCGCGGGATTGTCAATAAAACAGAGGCAATCAGCTCGTCGTAGGCGCAGACGAGCGCCACATCGCAGAAATTATCGACAATTTAGCCAGTGCGCCGAACTTTGCGCGCTACTTCCCCTTGGCGCGCATGAAGTCGAAATCGCAGCCCTCATCGGCCTGCAGGATGGTCTCGTTGAAGAGATGCGCATAGCCTCGCCTGGCCCAGTCAGGCGTGGCGGCCGGGGCGAGCGCCGCGCGTCGCTTCTGCACTTCGGCCTCGTCGACCAGCAGATCGATGCGACGCTTGGCGACGTCGAGCCGGATCATGTCGCCGTTCCGCACCAGACCGAGCGGACCGCCGACGGCGGACTCCGGCGTGATGTGCAGCACGATGGTGCCGAACGCGGTGCCGCTCATCCGCGCGTCGGAGATACGGACCATGTCTTTCACACCCGTGCGCGCGAGCTTCTTCGGGATCGGCAGGTAACCCGCCTCGGGCATGCCCGGCGCGCCCTTCGGGCCGGCATTGCGCAGCACCAGCACGTCGTCGGCAGTCACATCGAGCGCGGGGTCGTCGACCCGCAGCGTCATGTCCTCGACCGACTCGAACACCACGGCGCGGCCGGTGTGCTGCAGCAGCTTCGGGCTCGCCGCCGACTGCTTGATCACGGCGCCGCGCGGCGCGAGATTGCCGTGCAGGATCGCCATCGCGCCTTCGGACTTGATGGGGTTCGCCTTGGAGCGGATCGCATCATGTCCCGGCACGTCCTCCGCATTGGCGACGACCTCGCGCAAGGTCTGTCCGGTAATGGTCTTCGCGTCCAAATCAATCAAGTCGCCGAGCTGTGCCATCAGCTTCGGCACGCCGCCGGCATGGTGGAAGTGCTCCATATAGTGCTCGCCCGACGGCTTGAGATCGACCAGCACGGGCACTTCGCGGCCGAGCTTGTCGAACGCCTCGAGGTCGATCTTGTACGGCGAACGGTTGGCGATTGCGGTCAGATGGATGAGCCCGTTGGTCGAGCCGCCGATCGCCTGCATCACGACCTGCGCGTTGCGGAACGACGACGGCGTCAGGATCTCGCTCGGCTTCGGTCCCTTGGTCTTCGCCATCTCGGCGGCGACGCGGCCGCTGGCCTCGGCAGAGCGGAAGCGTTCGGCGTGCGGCGCCGGGATCGTCGCGCTCATCGGCAGCGACAGGCCGAGGGCCTCGGTGATGCAGGCCATCGTGGAGGCCGTGCCCATCACCATGCAAGTGCCCACGGAAGGCGCAAGGCGGCCGTTCACCGCCTCGATCTCGTTGTCGTCGATCTCGCCGGCGCGATACTTGCCCCACAGCCGGCGGCAGTCGGTGCAGGCGCCGAGCACCTCGCCCTTGTGATGGCCGACCACCATCGGGCCGACCGGAATCACGACCGTCGGCAGATCGGCACTGATCGCGGCCATGATCTGCGCCGGCAGGGTCTTGTCGCAGCCGCCGATCACGATCACCGCATCCATCGGCTGGGCGCGGATCATTTCCTCGGTGTCCATCGCCATCAGGTTGCGCAGATACATCGAGGTCGGATGCGCAAAGCTCTCGGCGATCGAGATGGTCGGGAACACGAACGGCATCGCACCCGACAGCATCACGCCGCGCTTCACGGCCTCGATGATCTGAGGCACGTTGCCGTGGCAGGGATTGTAGTCGCTGTAGGTATTGGTGATGCCGACGATCGGGCGATTGAGCGCATCGTCGGAATAGCCCATCGCCTTGATGAACGCCTTGCGCAGGAACAGCGAGAAGCCGGCGTCACCATAGCTGGTCAGTCCCTTGCGAAGTCCGTCGGCCATTTTCTTCTCGTCCCGTGGTTGTTCGGCCGCACTTAAGGAGCGGCCGGAATTATTGTCAATATGAGATAATCCAGAGGCAGAGCGCAGCTGGTCTGCGGCAAAATCGCCCTCATTATTGACAATAACCACGACGCCGTGCTGACCTCCGGCGTCGCCCGAAGCCGAGAGCGCATGAAAGCCGAGCCCACACTGCCCGAACTCCAAGCTCCCTCGCGCGAGGAGGAGCAGGCGGACGTGATCCGCCGGCTGGAGGAGGACATCATCTTCGGCCGCTTCGCGCCCGGCCTGCGGCTGGTCGAGGATACCCTGATGCAGCGCTACGGCGCGAGCCGGCATTTCGTGCGCCAGGCCCTGTTCCAGCTTGAGCGCCAGGGCATCGTGCTGCGCGAGAAGAATGTCGGCGCCACGGTGCGGTTCTACTCGGCCGAGGAAGTGCGGCAGATCTATGAGGTGCGCGAGATGTTGACGCGGCAGGCCGCGCTGATGATCGCGCTGCCCGCGCAGATGAGCCTGATCGACCAGTTGAGCGAGCTGCAACGGCATTACTGCATCAAGGCTGACGCGCAGGACATGCGCGGCATCCACGAGACCAACGATGCGTTCCACCTCGCGCTGTTTTCTGCCTGCGGCAATCCCTACCTGGTGCGCTCGCTGCAGGACTACATGAACCTGACGCTGCCGATGCGCGCCAAGAATCTCGCCGACAGCGCGGGCCTTGCATTGTCGCGCCGCCAGCACGAGCTGATGATCGAGCTCCTGAAGGGCCGCGACAGCTGGGCGCTGGCACAGCTCTGCGTCGATCACATGCAGTACAGCAAGGCGGATTATCTCGTCCGCATCTCCAACGACAAAAAGCCGCAATAGCGCGATACGCGGCCAGCTCGTGAAGGAGACGGCGATGCGTTATGTGGCTTTGTTGATCGGATCGTGCGCCGTGCAGCTTGCACTTGGCGGCATTGCTCAAGCGGCCGATCCGCGTGCAACCGAGCTCACCTATGAGCCCTGGACCAAGACCTGCCTGACCGAGGCGAGTTGCTTCGTCGCCGCCGCCGCGCGCGGCCAGTGCGCACCGTCCGGCGGCACCATCAGCATCTCGCCGCAGAGCAGCACGCGCGCGCTGCTGACCGCCAATGTCGGCACGCGGACCATGCTGGAAGGCACCATCAGCCTGCGGATCGATCAGGACGAACCGATGCAGATCGCCCGGACGCACTGCTACACGCTCGGCTGCGGCGGCACGCTGGAGGCCAATGGCGAGCTGATCGAGCGGCTGAAGCACGCGCAGGCGATCGTGGTGGAAGCCAAGAACCTGACCGGACAGAAGATCAGCCTCACCTTCCCGCTCGCCCACTTCTCCCAGACCTATGACGGACCCGGAAGCGCGCCCAAGGCATCCGGGAAGAGCGCGAGCGAGCCGCAGCGCGAGCACACAGAGGCGGTGAAGCAGCTACCGCAGTGCGACGACTGATCACTTCTTCCAGTCGATCACCCTCGTCCGGTCGCCGTCGAACTCCATGCTGCAGAACGTGCCGCCCTGGTAATAGTCGCCGACGGGATCGGGCGGCAGCTTGGCCTGCTCGGCCATCGCGTGCTCGCGGAAGTCTTCGCCACGGCCGGTCGGACGATAGCCGAGATCGTAGGCGCGGTGATTGTCCCACCACGAGCGCTCATTGTAGGACGCGCCGTACAGCACCTCGAAATGAATGTCGGGATGTTCGAGCCCGATGCGGCAGAGCTGCACCAGATCTTCCGGCTTGAGCCAGATCGAGAGCCTGCGGTGATCGAGCGGCGCCTCGCCGAAATTGCCGATCCGGATGCAGGTGACCTTGATGCCGTGCTTGTCGGCATAGAGCGCACCTAAGCCTTCGCCGAACACTTTGCTGACGCCGTAGCGGCTATCCGGCCGTGCGGTGACGTCGGTGCCGATGCGGTGATGGCGCGGGTAGAAGCCGACCGCGTGATTGGATGAGGCGAAGATCACGCGCTTGACGCCCTGCTTGCGCGCCGCCTCGAACAGATTGTAGCCGCCGATGATATTGGCCTGCAGGATCGCATCCCAGGAACCTTCGACCGAATAGCCGCCGAAATGCAGGATGCCGTCGACGCCCTCGCAGATCGCCTCGACCTCCGCGAGGTCGGCGAGATCGGCCGCCTTGAACTTTTCGTTGCTGCCGAGATCGGAGGGCTGCTTGATATCGCTCAGCAAGAGGTCCGGATAGATCGGCGGCAGCAACTTGCGCAGGCTCGTTCCGATTCCCCCCGATGCGCCGGTCATCAATATGCGTGGCATGCCGTCCCTCGTCCTTCCCGTTTGCTCAGTGCAATCCTTGGACCGAATTGCGATCGCAGGCCGACAATGATAGCAAACCATGCGCTCAAGGAAACACCATCGAAACACAACAACGAGAACAGCAAATGTCCGATGTTCATTCCGCCGGCTGGCATCCCGCGACGTACTATCCCGATCCCGCGATCCATGCACTCGATCCGCGCTTCGAGAAATACTGGCTGAAACTCTCCGCCGTTGAACGCATCGCCACCGGCCTGCGCTGGGCCGAAGGTCCGGTGTGGTTCGGCGATGGCCGCTATCTGTTGTGCAGCGACATCCCGAACCAGCGCATCCTCAAATGGGAGGAAGAGACCGGCGCGGTCAGCATCTTCCGCAAGCCGTCGAACTTCGCCAACGGCAATACCCGCGATCGCCAGGGTCGGCTGATCACCTGCGAGCATGGCGGCCGCCGCGTGGTGCGCACCGAGTATGACGGATCGATTACGGTGCTGATCGATTCCTTTGGCGGCAAGCGGCTGAACTCGCCGAACGACGTCGTGGTGAAATCCGACGGTTCGATCTGGTTCACCGATCCGATCTTCGGCCTGCTCGGCAATTACGAAGGCTACAAGGCCGATCCCGAGATCGAGCCCAATGTCTACCGGCTCGATCCCGAGACCGGCAAGGCCACCATCGTCGCCGAGGGCGTGCTCGGCCCGAACGGGCTGTGCTTCTCGCCCGACGAGAAGATCCTCTACGTGGTGGAATCCCGCGGCGAGCCGAACCGCAAGATCCTCGCCTATGACGTCGCAGCCGACGGCAAGACGATCTCCAACAAGCGCGTGTTCATCGATGCCGGCCGCGGCACGCCGGACGGCATGCGCTGCGACATCGACGGCAATCTGTGGTGCGGCTGGGGCATGGGGGATCCCGAGCTCGACGGCGTCGTCGTGTTTGCGCCCGACGGCGTCATGATCGGCCGCATCGCGCTGCCGGAGCGCTGCGCCAACCTCTGCTTCGGCGGCGTCAAGCGCAACCGCCTGTTCATGGCGGCGAGCCAGTCGATCTATGCGCTCTACGTCAACACCCAAGGCGCGCTCGGCGGTTAGTTCTCGGTGTCGTCCCGGCGAAGGCCGGGACCCATAACCACCATCGCATGTTGGTTTGACAGACTGGGGCCGCATTCTTCGCAAAACAGATGCCTGTGGTAATGGGTCCCGGCCTTCGCCGGGACGACGAAAAATATGCACCATCAAAACGTTTGACGCCGGAGCGGTGATCCGCCCCGGCGCCAGAATGTAGTCTCTCGTGCGTTCGGCTTACGCGGCGTTGTAGCCGGCGACTGCCTTGGCTTCGAGATATTCCTCCAGACCGTAGCGGCCCCACTCGCGGCCGTTGCCGGACTGCTTGTAGCCGCCGAACGGTGCGGAGCGCTCGTTCGGCACGCCCTGCAGGTTGACGTTGCCGGCGCGGATCTGGCGGCCGACGCGGCGCGCGGTTTCCACGGTGTCGGCCGAGACGTAACCGGCGAGACCATACGGCGTGTCGTTGGCGATCTTCACGGCTTCAGCTTCGTCCTTGGCACCGAGGATGGTCAGCACCGGCCCGAAGATTTCCTCGCGGGCGATCGTCATGTCGTTGGTGACGTCGGCGAAGATGGTCGGACGGACATAGAAGCCCTTGTTGACGCCTTCGGGCAGGCCCGGACCACCGGCGACGAGCGTTGCGCCCTCGTCGATGCCCTTCTGGATCAGCGCCTGGATCTTGTCCCACTGGCCGCGGTTGACGACCGGACCGATCGTGGTGCCGTCGGCACGCGGATCGCCGGCCTTGGTCTTGTCGGCGACGCCCTTCGCGATCGCGGCCACTTCCTTCATCTTGGAGAGCGGCACGATCATGCGCGACGGCGCGTTGCAGGACTGGCCCGAGTTGTTGAACATATGCATCACGCCGCCGGTCACCGCCTTGGCGAGGTCGGCCCCCTCGAGGATCACGTTCGGCGACTTGCCGCCGAGCTCCTGGCTGACACGCTTGACGGTCGGCGCCGCACGCTTGGCGACGTCGACGCCGGCGCGGGTCGAGCCGGTGAACGAGATCATGTCGATGTCCGGGTGCTCGCTCATCGCGGCACCCACCTCGGGGCCGAGCCGTTGAGCAGGTTGAACACGCCCTTCGGCACGCCGGCTTCATGGAGGATTTCCGCGAAGATCAGCGCCGAGGTCGGGGTGAACTCCGACGGCTTCAGGATCATGGTGCAGCCGGCGGCGAGCGCGGGCGCGACCTTGCAGGCGATCTGGTTGAGCGGCCAGTTCCAGGGCGTGATCATGCCGACGACGCCGACCGGCTCGCGCACGATCACGGCGGTGCCCATGGTCTCCTCGAACTCGTACTTCTTGAGCACTTCGAGGGTGTTCATGAGATGGCCGAGGCCGGCGCCGGCCTGCAGCTTCTCGGCCATCGGCAGCGGTGCGCCCATCTCGTCGGAAACGGCGGCGCCGATCTCCTTCATGCGGCCCTTGTAGACCTCGACGACCTTGGTGAGCAGCGCGATGCGCTCTTCGCGGCTGGTCTTGGAATAGGTCTCGAACGCGCGCTTGGCGGCGGCGACTGCCTTGTCGACATCGGCCTTGGAGCCGAGCGCAATCTCGTACATCGCTTCTTCGGTCGCCGGATTGACGACGGGGGTGGACTTGCCTTTGACGACGGGATCGACCCAGGCGCCATCGATGTAGAATTGCATACGATTGACCATCGGAAACCTCTTGTAGGGGGCGTATGGAATTGGGAACGGAAAGCGTTCGGCAGGCATCCTTGCACGAAAGCAGGGCGAATTGAACCCGCCATATGCGGGGCGCGGCTCGTGCACGCCCGACGCATATAAGGCGCGAGGTGCGCGGGTGGCAAGGTTTGCTCCACCCTCCCCTGGAGGGGGAGGGTCGGCTCACATTGAGCGAAGCGAATGTGAGACGGGGTGGGGTGATCTCTCCACTCAGCTACTGTTGGACGAGGAGAGACTGTCACCCCACCCCGCTGCGCATTCCGCTACGCTTCATGCGCAGCGACCCCTCCCCCTCCAGGGGAGGGTGAAACTACACCGCCATCTTGCGATGCCGCACCGGGGCGCCGACCGAGACGCTTTCCGCCGCATCGATGATGGCGTTGGCGTCGATGCCGTAATGCCGGTAGAGGTCGCCGATCGTGCCGGTCTGGCCGAAATGCTCGACGCCCAGCGCCTCGACCCGGTGGCCGCGCACGCTACCGAGCCAGCCGAGCGTTGCCGGATGGCCGTCGATCACGGTCACGATGCCGCAGTCGCGGCCGAGCGGCGCCAGCATGCGCTCGATATGACTCAAATGCTGCGCGCCGCGGCGGTCGCGCCGTAAATTCCGCGCGGCGGACCAACCCGCATAGAGCCGGTCGGCAGAGGTTACCGCCAATAAACCGACATCGCGGTGGCTCTCGCCGATCAGCCCAACCGCCTCGATCGCCTCCGGTGCGACGGTGCCGGTATAGGCGATGACGATGTCGCAGTTCGGGCCCGGCTTGCGCATCCAGTAGGCGCCGTCGGTGATGTCGCGCTGCAGGTCCGGCGTCATGATCCGTTGCGGCTGCTCCAGCGTCCGGGTCGAGAGTCGCAAGTAAACCGAACCACCCTCGGCGCCCTCGCGCTGCATGTGGCCGAAACCCCAGCCCATGATCACGGCAAGTTCATCGACGAAGGCCGGATCGAACGAGGCGAGCCCGTCCTGCCCCATGCCGATCAAGGGTGTCTTGATCGACTGATGCGCGCCGCCTTCCGGCGCCAGCGAGATGCCGGACGGCGTCGCCGCCACCATGAAGCGGGCGTCCTGGTAGCAGGCATAGTTCAGCGCATCGAGACCGCGCTCGATGAAGGGATCGTACAGTGTGCCGACCGGCAGCAGCCGCGCACCGTTGATCTGCTGCGACAGGCCGAGCGCCGAGAGCATGATGAACAGGTTCATCTCGGCAATGCCGAGCTCGAGGTGTTGGCCCTTGGGCGAATACTCCCAGGTATAGGCCGACGGGATCTTCTCCTGCCGGAACAAGTCATGGTTTTCCGCCTTCGCGAACAGTCCGCGGCGGTTGACCCAGGCGCCGAGATTGGTCGACACCGTGACATCGGGCGATGCGGTGACGATGCGCGATGCGAGCTCGCTGTCGCCGCGCGCAAGTTCATGCAGCACGAGACCAAAGCCCTGCTGTGTCGACATCTGCGCGGACGCCTTGAACGCCAGCCGCTCCGGCACGTCGATGACGGGCGCCGACAGCCGGCGGCGGCCCTCGCGGTTGAACGGCGCCTCGGCCAGGAACGCCTCGAGCTTCGCAGGCTGCTGCGACAGGCCCTCGAACTTGTCCCACTCGTGACCGGTGCGGATGTTCTGCGCGGCGCGCCACTTCTCCATCTGCGCCACCGTCATCAGGCCGGCGTGGTTGTCCTTGTGGCCCTGCATCGGCAGGCCGACGCCCTTGATGGTGTAGGCGATGAAGCAGACCGGGCGATCATGGTCGATCGCCTCGAACGCCTCGATCATGCTCGCCATGTCGTGGCCGCCGAGGTTCGACATCAGCGCCAGCAACTCGTCATCGCTGCGGCGGTCGATCAGCGCGGTGACCGGCCCCTGATCGCCGATCTCGTCGTGCAGGCGCTTGCGGAACGCGGCACCGCCCTGGAAGCAGAGCGCCGCGTACATCTGGTTCGGGCAATTGTCGATCCAGCGCTTCAGCGCTTCACCGCCCGGCTCGGCAAATGCCTGCAGCATCAGCGTGCCGTATTTCACGATCACCACGTCCCAGCCGAAATTGCGGAACATGGTCTCGAACTTGGCCCACAGCCCCTCGCGCACCACGGCGTCGAGCGATTGCCTGTTGTAGTCGACCACCCACCAGGTGTTGCGCAGGCCGTGCTTCCAGCCCTCCAGCAGCGCCTCGAAGATGTTGCCCTCGTCCATCTCGGCGTCGCCGACCAGCGCGATCATGCGGCCTTCGGGCCGGTCCCCCAACCAGCCATGCGCCTTGACGTAGTCCTGCACCAGCGAGGCGAACAGCGTCTGCGCCACGCCGAGACCGACCGAGCCGGTGGAGAAGTCGACGTCGTCGGTGTCCTTGGTGCGCGACGGATAGGACTGCGCGCCCTTGTAGCCGCGGAAATTCTCCAGCTTGTCGCGGGTCTGGTGGCCGAACAGATATTGGATCGCGTGAAATACCGGGCTCGCATGCGGCTTCACCGCGACGCGGTCCTGCGGACGCAGCACCGAGAAATACAGTGCCGACATGATGTTGGCGAGCGAGGCCGACGATGCCTGGTGGCCGCCGACCTTCAACCCGTCGCTGGAGGACCTGACATGGTTGGCGTGATGGATGGTCCACGACGACAGCCACAGCACCTTGCGGGCCAAAGCTGTGAGCATGTCGAGGCGTTCAGGCGCGATTCCCATGGCGAAGCTCCCAGCAATATCTCCGATGTTACTGCCGCGGAGGCCGCCGAAAATCTCAATTCCACGCGACAGCACAGGAAAAATTGGGATAAATTCCCACGATCCGGCCTCAACCTGCGAGTTCATCCCAATGCCTGCCCTCGATGCCATCGACCGCAAGATCCTGAGTCTGCTCCAGACCGACAGCCGCATGACCATGCAGGAGCTCGCCGACAAGGTCGGGCTGTCGGTGTCGCCGTGCCATCGCCGGGTCAAGCTGCTCGAGGAACGCGGCGTGATCTCTCGCTACATTGCAACCGTCGACCAGAAATCGCTCGGGCTGCATGTCTCGGTCTTCATCTCGATCAAGCTCGCGCGGCAGAAGGAGGAAGACCTCAACCGCTTCGCACGCGCGATCTCGAAATGGGACGAGGTGCTCGAATGCTACCTGATGACCGGCAACCGCGACTATCTGCTGCGCGTCGTCGCCGCCGACCTCTCCTCCTATGAGGCATTCCTGAAGAACAAGCTGACCCGGCTCGACGGCATTGCCTCGATCGAGTCGAGCTTTGCGCTGAGCCAGGTGAAGTATTCGACGGCGCTGCCGGTGTAGGTGCGTGGTTGGTGAGCCAAACAGCGCCATCCCACAGTGTCGTCCTGGCGAAAGCCAGGACCCATAACCATCACACTCGGTGATGAGCGGAATCGTGGCCCCGGCGTCGCGCAACAACAGACATTCGGGGTAATGGGTCCTGGCTTTCGCCAGGACGACGGCGGTGGATGGCTCTCGATTCAAGATGTCAAACAACGCGGTGTCATCGCCCGCTCTCAATGTCATCACCCGCGCATGCGAAAGCGGGTGATCCAGTATTCCAGAGACAGTCGTTTTTGAACCGATGGGCCCCGGGCAAAGGTAGGCCGGCGGCCAAGTTCAGGGCCGCCGCTGCGGAACAACCGGCCCGCAAAGAGTTGCCGGCAATTCACGTCGCGGCGGGAACCGAGCGGCAGCGTGGCGTGTTGGTATCAGGCAGTATTGAGTGTTTTGACACAAGTGAGAACAAACATGGTTCGCCGCAAACATCTCTGGTTGGCGCTCATCGCGGTTCTCGCGACCGCAGCACCGGTGACGCTGCTCGCCGATCCCGCACAGGCAGCCCGCGGCGGAGGTCATGGCGGCGGCGGTGGCGGTGGTCACGGCGGCGGTGGCGGTGGTTTCCATGGCGGCGGC
>NZ_LFLZ01000112.1 GCF_001189845.1 Bradyrhizobium tropiciagri | reverse complement strand
CAAGCTGCCGATGGCGGTCGGGGTCGACCAGCGCGGTGAATCCTATGGCCTCCTGATCGACCAGATCGGCGAGGTGCTGCGGCTGCCCGACGACAGCCGCGAGGACAACCCGGTCAACCTCGATCCCCGCATGGCCAAGCTCGCCGGCGGCGTCCACCGCCTCGACGGCCAGCTCATGGTCGTCCTCGATGTCGATCGCGTGCTCGAACTGGTGCCCAGAACAGCTGCTGCAGCGTAACGCTCCGCCGCGGAGACGGCGGATCTACAAGGAGGCCAACACATGAAGACATGTCTTGTCGTCGACGATTCCGGAGTGGTGCGAAAGATCGCGCGCCGCATCCTCGAAGGAATGGAATTCACCGTCATCGAAGCCGAGGACGGCGCGGTCGCGCTCGAGGCCTGCAAGCGGGCGCTGCCGGACGCGGTGCTGCTCGACTGGAACATGCCCGTGATGGACGGCTTCGAATTCCTCGTGCAACTCCGCCGCATGCCGGGCGGCGACGTGCCGAAAGTGGTGTTCTGCACCACCGAGAACGGCATCGACCACATCTCGCGGGCGCTGCATGCCGGCGCCAACGAATACATCATGAAGCCGTTCGACAAGGACATCGTGATCGCGAAATTCCAGGAAGTCGGCCTGCTGGCGCTCGATACGCCGGCCGAAGCCTGACACCCAGTTTCACCCTTTCGTCCTTGCGAGGCTCCCGTGACGCCCCCCGACTACGAGTATCTGCGTAAACTCCTGAAGGACCATTCCGGTCTCGATCTGTCCGTGGACAAGCAATATCTGATCGAGAGTCGGCTGCTGCCGCTGGCGCGCAAATGCGGCTTGTCCGGCATTCCCGACCTGATCGCCAAGATCAAGGCCGGCTCGTCGACGCACACCGTCCAGGTGGTCGAGGCCATGACCACCAACGAAACGTTCTTCTTCCGCGACAAGGTGCCGTTCGACCATTTCCGCGACACCATCATGCCCGAGGTCCTGAAGGCGCGGGCCGCGCGCCGCAGCGTCCGGATCTGGTGCGCCGCAGGCTCGACCGGCCAGGAGCCCTATTCGCTGGCGATGTGCCTCAAGGAGATGGGCGCGGCGCTGGCGGGATGGCGGGTCGAGATCGTCGCGACCGATCTGTCGCAGGAGGTGCTGGAGAAGTCGAAGGCCGGCATCTACAGCCAGTTCGAGGTGCAGCGCGGGCTGCCGATCCAGATGCTGGTGAAGTATTTCAAGCAGTCGGGTGAGTTCTGGCAGATCAATCCCGAGTTGCGCGCGATGGTGCAGCACCGTCAGCTCAATCTGCTGCACGATTTCTCTCAGCTCGGTGCGTTCGACGTGGTGTTCTGCCGCAACGTGCTGATCTATTTCGATCAGGACACCAAGATTAACATCTTCAACCGTCTCGCCCGGTTGATGGAGGCCGACGGCTTCCTGGTGCTCGGCGCCGCCGAGACCGTGGTCGGCCTGACCGACACGTTCAAGCCGCTTCCCGAGCGGCGTGGCCTGTACCGGCCGAGCGGGGTGCGGGCGGCGCTGGCGATGCCGCGGCCTGCCATGGCGGTCGGATACTGAGCGATGACGGAGGACGGCAAATCCATCGAGCGTGTCACGTTCAGCCGGGGCGTCGATGTCTGCATCATGGCCATCGACGGCACCTGGCGGCGCGACTGCCAGCTCAATGCCATCTCCGACAACGACGCGTCGCTGACGGTCGAGGGTTCCATTCAGGGGCTCAACCTGAAGGAGTTCTTCCTGCTGCTGTCCTCGACCGGGCTCGCCTACCGCCGCTGCGAACTGGTCCGCGTCAACGGCACCGAAATGGACATCAGCTTCCTCAAGGGCAAGCCGAGCAAGCGGCGCTCGGCCGCCGACGAAGAGCGGGCCAGGGCCTGATGCCAAAGACCGACCCGGCTGGGCGGGCCGTACTTGCTGGAAATCAGGAATTGGAACGGATCGTCGCCTCGAGGGTTGGGCGTCGCCAGGACAATCCGCGCTGACGATCCCGGCGGTGGCCGGTCCGGCCGGTCAGTTCAGCAAGCTCGCCGGTGCCTCTGAATCGCGCAGCCGATCGAGCGCCATGCCGAGGTTGGCGTCGCAGGCCTTCAGGGTCGTGGACGCGACAGCGTAGCGTGGGGTGACGTCGTCGAGCACGAAGATGTCGGCGGCGGCGTCCTGCTCCGCCAGCAATGCCTCACGCGCGATCGCCGCCTCGATCAGCCGCAGGCTCGCCTGGACATGGCCGATCAGCGCGACCAGGTCTGTCACGATCAGGCTGTAGGGATCGTTGCCCTCGTCCAAGCACACCGCAACGCCATCCGCCGCTGCATTTTCCATGCATGTTTCTCCACTGCCCCCACTTTTAGGGAACGCGGTGCTACTTGTGCGTTAAGCGGACGTCCCGTACAAATACGGGTCCATTGATCGAGATGGTCGAACTGGTTCTTGTGCAGTCTGGGTAGCACGCTTCACCACTGATGGACGATGCATATGGTTGAGAATGGCGCTCCTCGCGGGGAAATCTTCGTAGTCGACGACGAACCCGCCGTTCGCGAGACGCTTTCCGTGGTCCTTTCGACCGCCGGTTACAAGGTGATCTGCTTTGCGGACGGCGCCGCGCTGCTCGCGGTGGCGCGCAGCAGGACGCCGGCCTGCATCCTGCTCGACGTACACATTCCCGGCAAATCCGGCCTCGATATCCTGCGGGAGCTCCACGGCGAGGACTACCCGGCGCCGATCTTCATGATTTCCGGCCAGGGCGACATTCAGATGGCGGTCAGCGCCATCAAGAACGGGGCGCTCGACTTCATCGAGAAGCCGTTCCGCGGCAACGAGATCGTCAGCCGCCTGAATGAGGCGATCGACGCCTATACCAGGCGCCAGGCCGAGACCTCGGCGTCGCGCATCGCGTCGCTGCACTTCCCGGGCCGCGAGCCGCTGACCCGCCGCGAACGCGAGGTGCTCGAGCAATTCACCGCGGGTGCCTCCAACAAGGAGGCCGGGCGTCACCTCGGGATCAGCCCGCGCACGATCGAGGACCACCGCGCCAACATCATGAAGAAGCTCGGCGCGCGCAATGCCGCCGATCTGGTCCGCATCGTGATGACGGCGCAGCAAAAGTAAGCCAAGGTCGGCCAAGGCTGGTTCACGCTCCGTCTTCCACATGGCGGAGTTTGTGCGCTGCACGCTCAGCGCGTGGTGCGGGCCAAGACCTATTTGCAAAACAAGACCTATTTGCAAAACAGGTGCGAGCGGCGAACGGCACGTCTGCACCGCGCGCGGGACGACACGTCCGGAATTCCTGTATATGCGTGGCGCAGGGCATGCGCGGCGGGAGCGCGCGCGTGCGAGCAATCTCGAGACATATGGCGCATCCAAGATGACCAAGAAGAACAAAACCCCGGAACAATTGCGCAGCGCGCGCTGGTTTGCGCCCGACGATTTGCGCGCCTTCGGCCATCGTTCGCGTGCGATGCAGATGGGTTACGCGCCGGAGGAATGGCGCGACCGGCCTGTCATCGCGATCATCAACACCTGGTCGGATGCGCAGCCTTGCCACATGCACTTCAAGAGCCGGGTCGATGACGTCAAACGCGGCGTGCTGATGGCCGGCGGCTTTCCGCTGGAGCTGCCGGCGCTGTCGCTGTCGGAATCGCTCTTGAAGCCGACCACAATGCTTTACCGCAACATGCTGGCGATGGATGCCGAGGAGCTGCTGCGCGGCCATCCGGTCGACGGCGTGGTGCTGATGGGCGGCTGCGACAAGACCACGCCCGCCCTGCTGCTCGGGGCCACCAGCATGAACCTGCCGGCGATCTATCTGCCGGCCGGGCCGATGCTGCGCGGCAACTGGAAGGGCAGGACGCTCGGCTCCGGCTCCGATGCCTGGAAATACTGGGACGAGCGCCGCGCCGGCAAGATTTCCGACAAGGACTGGGTCGACATGGAGGCCGGCATCGCCCGCAGCTATGGCACCTGCATGACCATGGGCACGGCCTCGACCATGACCGCGATCGCCGAAGCCATCGGCATGACCTTGCCGGGCGCCTCGTCGATCCCCGCGGCCGATGCCAACCACATCCGGATGAGCTCGGAGGCCGGCCGCCGCATCGTCGAGATGGTGTGGGAGGATCTGACACCGCAGAAGATCCAGAGCCGCAAGGCCTTCGAGAACGCGATCACGGTCGCGATGGCGATGGGCTGCTCGACCAACGCCATCATTCACCTCATTGCGCAGGCGCGTCGCGCCGGCCAGGACATTTCGCTCGATGATTTCGAGACCGCGAGCCGCAAGGTGCCTGTGATCGCCAATGTGCGGCCGAGCGGCGACGTCTATCTGATGGAGGATTTCTTCTACGCCGGCGGGCTGCCTGGCCTGATGAACCGGATCAAGCAGCACCTGCATCTCGACTGCATGACCGTGTCAGGCAAGACGCTCGGCGAGAACATCGCGGGCGCCGAAGTCCACAATGACGACGTCATTCGCACCGTCGACAATCCGATCTACAAGGAGGGCGCGCTCGCGGTGCTGAAGGGCAATCTCGCGCCCGACGGCTGCGTGATCAAGCCGAGTGCCTGCGATCCGCGCTTCCTGAAGCACACTGGACCTGCGCTGGTGTTCGACGACTATCCGTCGATGAAGAAGGCGGTCGACGACCCCGATCTCGATGTCACGGCCGATCACGTCTTGATCCTGCGCAATGCCGGCCCGCAGGGTGGGCCGGGCATGCCGGAATGGGGCATGCTGCCGATCCCGACCAAGCTGGTGAAGCAGGGCGTGCGCGACATGGTGCGGCTGTCGGACGCGCGCATGAGCGGCACCAGCTACGGCGCCTGCATCCTGCACGTCTCGCCGGAATCCTTTATCGGCGGCCCGCTGGCGCTGGTGATGAACGGCGACCGCATCACGCTCGACGTCGCCGCTCGCACCATCAATCTCGATGTGCCGGAGGCGGAGCTCGCCGCGCGCCGCGCAGCGTGGAAGCCGCCCGAAAAGCGCTTCGAGCGCGGCTATGGCTGGATGTTCTCGAAACACATCAAGCAGGCCAATGAGGGCTGCGACTTCGATTTCCTCGAGACCGGGTTCGGCCAGCCGGTGGGAGAGCCGTCGATTTATTAGTCCCTGTCATTCCGGGTGCGCAATTGCGCACCTGGGCGCGCGCGAAGCGCGAGCCCGGAATCCATCGGGCCGCATGCGCTGCGGTGAAATGGATTCCGGGCCTGCGCCTTCGGCGCATCCCGGAATGACGAATGGAGAGAGCGAGCAGGCCATGTCAAAACTCAGCGACTCTACCCGCAACAAGCTGAAATCCGTCTCCACCGCCACCGTCGCCACCGCGCTGTTCAAGCGCGGCTTGCGCATCCAGATGATCCAGGATGTGCATCCCCTGGGCCCGGATCAACCGACCATGGTCGGCGAAGCCTTCACGCTGCGCTACATGCCGGCGCGCGAGGACCTCAACACGATCGAGGTGTTTCGCGATCGCGCGCATCCGCAGCGCAAGGCGATCGAGGACTGCCCGCCGGGCGCGGTGCTCGTCATGGACAGCCGCAAGGATGCGCGTGCGGCCTCCGCCGGTGCGATCCTGGTGACGCGGCTGATGAAGCGCGGCTGCGCCGGCGTCGTCACCGATGGCGGTTTCCGCGATTCGGCCGAGATCGCCCGGCTCGGCTTCCCGGCGTTTCATCACCGCCCGAGCGCGCCGACCAACCTGACGCTGCATCAGGCGATCGAGATCAACGTTCCGATCGGCTGCGGCGACGCGCCGGTGTTTCCCGGCGATGTGATCCTCGGCGACAGCGACGGCGTCATCGTGATTCCCGCCCATCTCGCCGACGAGATCGCCAACGAGACTTTCGAGATGACGGCGTTCGAGGATTTCGTCACCGAGCAGGTCCAGAACGGCCGCGGCATTTTTGGTCTCTATCCCGCAACGGATGAGCAGACGTTGAAGGATTTCGCGGCCTGGCGGAAGGCGAAGGGAAGGTAGCAGCACCACGCATTCTCCGTCGTTTTTGACGAGCGATTGCCACGCACTCCGCCGTCGTCCCGGCGAAGGCCGGGACCCATAACCACAGGGCGGAGTTTGGCGAAGACTAGTAGTGCCGTGGTACTGCGACTTCCCCGCTCGATGGATCACGCGGTATGGGTCCTGGCTTTCGCCAGGACGACGATGGGGAGGTAGTGCGCGAGCTTGCCGAGCGCCGTAGCCCGGATAGAGCGAAGCGTAATCCGGGCTCTTACTTACCTCGCCCCGCTTGCGGGGAGAGGTCGGATCGCATCGCAGATGCGATCCGGGTGAGGGGGTACAGGTCTCACAGCAATCACAGCTCGCGGTAGCAGCCCCTCACCCCAACCCTCTCCCCGTAAGAACGGGGCGAGGGAGAAGTCACACCTCCGCCTTCTCCGCCATCCCCACAGCCCACAGTGCGAACGCATAGACGATCGCGACTTCATCCAACCGGTTGAAGCGGCCGGAGGCGCCGCCGTGGCCGGCGCCCATGTTGGTGCGCAGCAGCACCGGGCCGCCGCCGCGCATCGTGGCGCGCAGCCGTGCGATCCACTTCGCCGGCTCCCAATAGGTGACGCGCGGATCGGTGAGCCCGCCCATCGCGAGGATCGCCGGATAGTCCTTCGCCGCGACATTGTCGTAGGGCGAATAGGACAGGATGGTGCGGAAGTCCTTCTCGCTCTCGATCGGGTTGCCCCATTCCGGCCATTCCGGCGGCGTCAGCGGCAGCGTGTCGTCGAGCATGGTGTTGAGCACGTCGACGAACGGCACCTCGGCGACGATGCCGGCGAACAGCTCGCCGGCACGGTTGGCAACCGCGCCCATCAGCATGCCGCCCGCCGAGCCGCCATGGCCGACGATGCGTTTCTCACCCGTGTATTTCGCCTCGATCAGCGCGCGGCCGGCGGCGGCGAAATCGTCGAACGTGTTGGTCTTCTTCTCGCGCTTGCCGTCGAGATACCAGCCCCAGCCCTTGTCGGCGCCGCCGCGGATATGCGCGATCGCGTAGACGAAGCCGCGATCGACCAGCGACAGCCGGTTCGCCGCAAACGACGCCGGCATCGCCATGCCGTAGGAGCCGTAGCCATAGAGCAGCAGCGGCGCCTTGCCGTCGCGCACGAAATCCTTGCGATGCAGGATCGAGACTGGCACAAGCGCGCCGTCATGCGAGGTCGCCATGATGCGCGTGGTGACGTAGTCGGCCGGGTTGTGGCCGGACGGGATCTCCTGGCGCTTGCGGAGCACGCGTGCCCGCGTCGCCATGTCGTAGTCATAGACCTCCGACGGCGTCGTCATCGACGAGTAGGCGAACCGCAGATTGGTGGTGTCGAACTCGTAGCCGCCCATGGTGTCGAGCGAATAGGCCGCCTCGTCGAACGCGATCGCGTGCTCTTCGCCGCTCTTGAGATCGCGGATGATGATCGCCGGCAGCGCGTTGGCGCGCTCCAGCCGCACCATATGGCCGGCATAGAGCTCGACGTCGAGCACATAGACGCCCTCGCGATACGGGATCAGGTCGCGCCAGTTGGCGCGCTCGGGCGAGGCAAGCGGCGCGGTGACGACCTTGAAGTCGATGGCGTCGTCGGCATTGGTCAGGACGAACAGCTCGTCGCCGCGGTCCGCGATCGAATATTGCACGCCTTCCTCGCGTGCTGCGACCAGGCGCGGCGGCGCGTCCGGATTGGCAAGATCGATCAGTCGCTGCTCCGATGTCTCGTGGTCGCCACCGGCGATCACGCAGAAGCGGCCGCTCGCGCTCTCGTGCAGATGGGTGAACCAGCCGGAATCCTGCTCCTCGTAGATCAGGATGTCGTCGGCCTGCTTGGTGCCGAGCCTGTGCCGCCACACCTGCATCGGGCGGTGGTTGTCGTCGAGCTTGACGTAGAAGAAGCTCTTCGAATCCGCGGCCCAGACCACGCCGCCGTCGGTCTCCTCGACAAGGTCCTCGAGATCGCCGCCGGTTGCCCAGTCGCGCACCCGGATCGAGAAATACTCCGAGCCCTTGGTGTCGGCGCTCCAGGCATGGAGCTTGTGATCGTTGGAGTGCCGGCTGCCGCCGAACTTGAAATATTTGTGGTCCTTCGCCAGTGCGTCGCCGTCGAGCACGACATGCGCCTCGCCGCCGTCGCGCGGCGTGCGCGCGAACAGCTCGTGCTGGCCGCCCTCGCGGAACTTGCGGAAATAGGCGAACGGGCCGTCCGGCGACGGCACGCTGGAATCATCCTCCTTGATCCGGCCGCGCATCTCCTTGACCAGCCGCTTCTGCAGGCCGTCGGTATGGCCAAGCAGGCTCTCGGTGTAGCCGTTCTCGGCCTCGAGATAGCTCCGGATATCAGGATCGAGGATCGAGGGATCGCGCAGCACCTCCTGCCATTTCGGATCCTTGATCCAGGCATAGTCGTCGGTCACCGTGATGCCGTGGGTGGCGAAGGAATGCGGCCGGCGCGGCGCGACAGGGGGCGATGTCTTGGTGGATTGGGTCACACGATCCTCATGGTGCGGGGTTCCGCTTTATATCGGGATGAATGTGGCGATTGCCAGATGGGGCGGGATGGTTGAGAGCCCGATCTATCCCCGTCATTGCGAGCGGAGCGAAGCAATCCATCTCCCCGCTTGCTGAGGCGTGGATTGCTTCGTCGCTTCGCTCTTCGCAATGACGCAGAGGGAGGGACGCTACCCGTTCCGCAGCTTCGCGCCCGCGTTGCCGCCGGAGATCGGGATCTGATTCACCGCCAGCACCACAGCGAAGGTGATCACCAGCATCGCGATGCCGAGCACCGCGATCGCGGCGAGGTCGCCGCCTTCGTTGAGATCATAGATCAGGACCGACAGCACCTTGGTCTGCGAGGTGAACAGCACGATCGCGGCCGACAGTTCCCGCATCACGCCGATGAAGATGAAGCACCAGGTCGCGATCACGCCGGTGCGCAGCAACGGCGCGGTGATCTGGCGCAGCGCCTGCAATCGCGTCGCGCCGAGGATGCGGCTCGCTTCCTCGAGCTCGGGATGAATGGTCGCGAACGCCGCCTGCAATTGCTGGTAGGCGGAGGGCAAGTTGATGGTGAGGAACGCCAGCAGCAGGATCCACAGCGTGCCGTACAAAACGAAGGGCGGCCGCGTGTAGCTCAGGAACAGGCCGACGCCGAGCACGATGCCGGGCACGGCGACCGGCGCGGTAGCAAGGAAGCCGAGCGCGCGGTGGCCCGCGATCACCTTGCGGGTCGTGACATAGGCGATGACGAGCGCAAGGACGGTGCCGATCGTCGCGGTCGCGGTGCCCAGGATCACGGTGTTCTTCAACGCAAGTTGCGTCGACGACAGCTCGGTGAAAACGAAGACGATGTTGTGCAAGGTAGCCGTCGATGGCGTCACCAGCGTGGTGGCGTTGGGCGAGAACGCCGCGTTGAGCAGCGCGAGGTAAGGCAGGAAGACGGGATTGAGCAGCACCAGAAAGCAGAAGCCGAGCGCGGCCCAGCGCCAGCCGCGCAACTCGACCCGGCGCGGCGCGCCGTATTTGCCGCCGATCACCGAATAGCCGCGGCGCCCGAGCAGCGCCTTCTGTCCCTGCAGCAGCAGGATGGTCAGCACCAGCAGCGGCACGGCGGCGGCCGCCGCGAGCTCGAGCTTCGGCGGATACTGGAACAGGCTCCAGATCTTTGTCGTCATGGTGTGGAAGCCGGCCGGCAGCGCCAGGATCGCCGGCGAGCCGAACAGCGTCATCGCCTGCAGGAAGGCGATCAGCGCGCCTGCGACCAGCGCCGGCAGCGCGAGCGGGATCGTCACCCGCCGCGCGGTGGTCCAGGCATTGCCGCCGAGGATCGCCGAGGCGTCTTCGAGCTCGCCCGGCATGGTGTCGAGCGCATTGGCCACCAGCACGAACACGAACGGGAACGTGTAGCAGGAGATCACGAAGATGATCCCGGTCATCGAATAGATGTTGAACAGCGCGTCCGCATCCTCGCCGGCGAACAGCCGGTAGAGCTGGTTGAGCAGCCCCGAATTCGGCGCCGCCAGCAATTCCCAGGCGACCGCGCCGAGGAACGGCGGCGTCACGAACGAGGCCGTCACCAGCGCGCGGATGGTCTGCCGGCCCGGCATATCCGTGCGCGACACCAGCCAGCTGATCGGCGCCGCGACGATGCAGCAGATCAGCGCCGACGTGGTCGCGATGATCGCGGTCGTCAGCAGCGGATCGAGGAAATCGGGATTGCTGAACAGCGTGACGAAGTTGGCAAGCGTCGGATGGCGGTTCTTGTCGGTGAAGGCGAATACCGCGAGCCACGACAGCGGCAGCAGGATCAGCAGGAAGAGCACGGCCGCGAACAGCCACAGCACCGGGCGTGTCCAGTCGATGCGGGGGCGAGGGGTGGGGGAGGTGGTGGTTGTGACGGTCATGCGAGATATCTCCCCTCGTCATTCCCGGTGCGCAATTGCGCACCTGGGGCATCGCGAAGCGATGAGCCCGGAATCCATTTCACCACAGCGAATGCGACCCGATGGATTCCGGGCTCGCGCCATCCAAGTCGCTGCTGCCGACTTGGACACTAAAATCTGCCGAACTCGGGTAAACCCGAGTTCGGATGGCGCGCCCCGGAATGACGTCGGTGGGTATGGTGGCGTCGCGTCGCATCCTCACACCCGAAACAGCCGCGCGTAGCGTGTCTTGATCTCCTCGGTCATCGCCTCGACGCTCGCCGGATCCTCCTTCATCAGCTTGATGTCGGAGAGCTTGCGCCGGCCGGCCTTCGGCTGCACCTGCGCGTGAACCGAATGTTGGCCGGTGAAGTCGACGAAGAATTGCTGGGTCTTTCGGGTATGCAGCCAAGCCTGGAACAGCTTTGCGCCGTTCGGATGCGGCGCTGTGGCGAAGATTCCGGTCGGACCCGAGATCGTCGGCGTGCCCTCGGTCGGATAGACCGGCTCGACCGGCTGGCCGGCTTCCTTGAGCAGCACGATGCCGTATTCATTGCCGTCGGCCATCACAGCGCGCTCGCCGAGCGCGAGCTTCTTCGGCGGATCGGTCGAGGACTGCACCTGCATCACGCGCTGCTTGGAGAGTTTCTCCAGATACGGCCAGCCGAGCTCGCGGACGATCTGGAACGTGGTGGTCATGATGGTGCCGCTATAGGCCGGATGGCCCTTCACCATCTTGCCCATCCACTTCGGATCGAGCAGGTCGGCAAAGCTCTTCGGCGCATCCTCGGCTTTCACCAAATTGGTGTTGTAGGCGATCGACGACAGCCACAGCCGCGTCGTCACGGCCATGCCGTCGGGGTCGCGGTAATTGTCGGGAAAATGCTTCGCGACGTCGTCGGGCACGAACGGCATCAGCCAGCCGCTCTTCTTCCAGCGAATGAAGTGGGAGGCATCGGCGCTGTTGACGACGTCGGCGGTATGGATGTTGGAATCGAACTCCTGCGCCACGCGCTGGAACAGTCGCTCGGAACCGGAGCGCTCGATCTGCACCGTGATCCCTGGATAGGCCGCCTCGAATGCCTTGCCGAGCTTTTCGCCGACCGGCAGGTCCATCGACGAATAGAACACCAGCTTGCCTTCCTTGGTCGCGGCCGCGACCAAGTCGGACGTGATCGCGACCGGCTCGGGCGCTGCGGCGCGTGCGGGCGACGCGAACACCGTGCCGGCCGCAAGCGCCGCCGAGGCTTTCAGGACATCGCGTCTGGAAATCTTGTTCCGCATCGCGTCCCTCCGCTTCTTGTTGTTATCGGCCGAGCGCCCGGCAGCGCTCGGGCGGCAGTGTCAGCCAGACCTCGCTGCCCTTCTCGACCGCGGTTTCGGTCGGCGTGGTCACCCGCAGCGAGGCGCCGTCAGCGGTTTCAACCATGTAGTCGCGGTTCATGCCGAGATAGACCTGCCGCGTCACGACGGCCTTGAGCGTGTTTGGCGTGGCTGCGGGCGGTTGCGTCGAGAGCAGGATCTCATGCTGGCGGATCGCGACCGGCGCGCTCTGACCGGCGGTGAGCCTGGCGCCGACCACCGCGAGCGTCGCGCCGGCGAACTCGACATGGGTGGCGTCGCGCGCGGTGCCCTTGATCACATTCGCCGCACCAATGAAGCGCGCGACGAATTCGGATTCCGGTCGCGCGTAGATGTCCTCAGGGCTGCCGAGCTGGTCGATCTTGCCGGCGTTCATCACCGCGATCAGGTCGGCGGTCGTCATCGCCTCGGACTGGTCGTGAGTGACGTAGACCGTGGTGTAGCGATATTCGTCATGCAGGCGGCGGATCTCGAACCGCATCTCCTCGCGCAGATTGGCATCGAGATTGGACAGCGGCTCGTCGAGCAGCAGCGTCTCGGGGCCGACGATCAGCGCCCGCGCCAGCGCGACGCGTTGCTGCTGGCCGCCGGACAGCTCGCCGGGATAGCGTTGCGCCAGCGGTTCCAGCTTGGTGGTCGCCAGGATCGCGGCGAGCTTTTTCGCGATGCTGTCGCGGTCCATTTTGCGCAGGCGCAGCCCGTAGACGATGTTCTCCGCCACCGTCATGTGCGGCCACAGCGCGTAGCTCTGGAAGATCATTGACATGTTGCGCTGCTCGGGCGGCAGCGTGCGTGCCTTCGACGACACCACGCGGTCGCGACGCGGATCTCGCCGTCGGATGGTTCGAGGAAGCCTGCGATCAGCCGCAGCGTCGTGGTCTTGCCGCAGCCGGACGGCCCGAGCAGGCAGACCAGCTGGCCGTGATCGATCGTGAGCGAGACATCGTCAACCGCGACAAACGATCCAAACCGCTTGACCAGCCCGCGCAATTCCACCGATGCCAAGCGATCCCTCCATTTTGTTGTTCGCAGGGATCAGTGCCCGGCTGTTGCCGGCAGTAAAGCGGAAAACGATGACGGCGAAAAGTGGCGGTGCCTTCTCAATAAGTCGTGGCTGGTCCTAGCTCCGTCATCCCAAAAAATGAGCAATCGCACAGCCGTCATTGCGAGGAGCGATAGCGACGAAGCAATCCATCGCTCCACTTGCACGGAACCATGGATTGCTTCGCTTCGCTCGCAATGACGAGGAGAGCGAAGCTCTACGCCTTCACGTTCTCGCCGAGCCACTGGATGGCGGCGTCGGCGCCGGCTTTGCCGTGGGGGATATTCAGGGCTGTCAGCGCGACCTCGATGACGCCGAGAGTGCCGAGAATCATCGGCGCGTTGACGTGGCCCATATGCGCGATGCGGAAGGCTTGGCCCTGCAGATCGCCGATGCCGGTGCCGAGCACGACGCCGCATTTCTCCTTGGCGTAGCGCTGGATAGCGGCGGGATCGGCGCCCTTCACGGTCACGGTCGTCACCGTGTTGGAGCGCTCATTGGGCTCGGCGATGTTGAAGCCGAGCACCTGGCCCTCGCCCCAGACCGCAACCGCGCGCCGCACCGCCTCGCCGAGCAGGCGATGCCGCTCGAAGGCGTTCGCCAGCCCTTCGGCGTGCAGCATGTTGATCGCCTCGCGCAGCGCGAACAGCAGATGCACCGGCGCGGTGCCGGCATATTTGCGGTAGTGCTCGCTGCCTTCGCGCTCGGTCCAGTCCCAATAGGGCGTGCGCAGATCGGCCTTCTTGTGGGCGTCCCAGGCGCGATCACTGGCGGCGACGAAGCCGAGGCCGGGCGGCGTCATCAGGCCCTTCTGCGAGCCGCTCATTGCGACGTCGACATACCATTTGTCCATCTCGAACGGCATGCAGCCGAGCGAGGCGACGGTGTCGACCATGAACAGCGCGGGGTGGCCGGCTGCCTTGATCGCCTTGCCGATCGCCTCGATGTCGTTGTAGGCGCCCGATGCGGTGTCGACCTGCACCACTAGGATCGCTTTGATCTTGTGTTCCTTGTCGCGCCGCAGCCGCTCCTCGACCTCGGCCGGTCGGATCGCGCGACGCCAGTCGCCTTTCAGCACCTCGACATCGGCGCCCATCGCGGCGGCGGCCATGCCCCAGCCGATCGCGAAGCGGCCGCTTTCCAGCACCAGCACCTTGTCGCCGCGCGACAGCACGTTGGAGAGCGTCGCCTCCCAGGCGCCATGGCCGTTGGAGATGTAGATGTAGGATTTGCCCGCGGTGGCGAACAGGTTCGAGAGATCGCGCAGCAGGCTTTCGGTCAGCTCGACCATCTCGCTGGAGTAGATGTCGAGCGCCGGGCGGTGCATCGCCTGCAGCACCTGATCAGGCATCGTGGTGGGCCCGGGGATGGCCAGAAATTCCCGGCCCGCGCGAACGGTCATCGTCCTGTTCCTTTTGGGTAAAGCAACGCAAATCATGCGTGTGAGGGGTCAAGGGGAGAGAATATTCCATCGCAGCACGGATTGCGAGCAGGTCGAAGCAATCCAGCGTTTCCAAAAGCGCGGGGCACTCCCCTATTTGCCAATCGATTCGACCACCGCGCGCCAGATCTGGTCCTTGAACTCGGTCGCAGCGGGGCTCGGGATCTGTGCGACCGCGCCATGGTTCTTGCTGCAGGCTTCGACCAGCCGCAGCACCCAGATTTCGCCGTCGGTGTAATAGAGGTCGCCGCCGCCATTGTGCCCGTCGAAGGTCGGGCCGATGCCCGTGACCTGGTACTTCGCTGTGACCATGCCGGCGGACTCGAGGTCGGTGGCAAGCAGCGCACGTTCGGCGTCGAGGTCGGGGGAAATGTGATGGGTCACCGCGCCGGTGTAGTGGCTGACGCCGACACTGCGGTCGAGCGTCGCGGCGCCAAGCCACACCGGGCGCTTCTCCTGGCCCTGGTCGAGCACTTTCCAGAACCGGACATGGTTGCGGCGATCCGCGCTCGTTCCAACCGGCCGCTCGAAGGCGAGGTCTTCACGGCGGCCGAGATAGAACAGGTTGCTCACCGGCGCATCCTTGTAGGGACGATCGAGCAGTACGGAGCCGACGATCTCGATCGAGGATTTCAGCGTGACCGGATCGGCCGGAAACCAGCCGGCCTCGTGCATCGCGCAGACCACGTCCTTGGTGTCGCCGATCAGCCCGACATTCATCGGGTCGCCGGGAATGCCCTGCGCGGTGCGGGTCACCATCGGCAAATTGGCGAGGCCTTTCTGGTGTTCGTAATGCGTCCACAGCGCCGGCAGCACCAGATAGGCCGCGATCAGGTAGATGGCCAGCACGAACAGCAGCAGCTGCAGATAGCGCAGGCGGTTGCGTCGGCGCGCCGCAGGCGGGTTGATCTCGACATCGGTCACGAAGCTCTCCTTACCTCTCCCGCTTGCGGGGGAGGGGGCGCATCGCCGATGCGGCTGCACGTCAATCTCATTCGATCAAACGTTAGCGCCGCGTCTCGCGGCAGCCGGCGGCTTCGGCTTCCTCGACCGAGCAGAACCAGCGCGTGCCCTTGCTGATCTTCATCTCGATCTTGGCGTACCAGCGGCTGCTACGTTGGTGGAAGATGCATTCGCCGGAGCGATTGACGTTGCCCTTGATGGTGCAGTCGGGCGAAGGCGCCACCGGGCCTGAGGCGGATGCGAGCAGAATCGAGTGGGCACTCTCCGGCACCTTCACGGCGCCGAGCACGGTGGTCTTCTTGTTGCGCACGCGCCAGTCCCACGGCGCGATGAACGCGCCCTGCCACATCCCGGCTTTTGCCTCACGCGCGGCTTTTTCGTCCGGTTCGTAGTCGTGCGAGATGCGGGGGAAGGCCAGCGCCCAGCCGTTCTCGACCATCCACTTCTGGATGTCCTCGCCATCGACCTCGCAGCGCGCGATGGTGCGGCCGCGGCGATCGACCGAGCGGGCGTGGCAGGTCCAGCTCTTGTTGCCGGCATGCTTGATCAGCTCGTCGCGCGCGGCGACGCCGCAGGTCCAGCGCTCACCCTTGGTGTTGAGGCAGAGCTGGTCGGTCGACGGTGCGTCGATGCCGCCGAGCCGGATCTTGACGCTGCCGATCATCAGCTGGTCGCCATCGCGGATCTTCGGCACGCCGGTGATGTCGGCGGCGACAGCCAGCGTCGGCAGCGATAGCAGCAGGCCAGCAGTGAACAGCGTCTTGAACATCGGCATTCCCGGCCAAGGTTTAGCGTTTATCGGTCAGTGCCCAAGGATTGTGCGGGCAATTGGGCAACCGTGCCAGTGGTGTCGCGTTTCCGCCAGTTTCAACTTCGCGTCATCCCCCTCCGCGATGCCATCCTCCCCTGGAGGGGTCGAGACGAGCGAAGCTCGCTCTGGGATCGGTTCGCATGAAGCGACGCGCAATGCGAGCCGAGGTGGGGTGACGGTCTATCCACTCGGGTAGTGCCCGTGTTGAGAGATCACCCCGCCCCGCATCGTATCTTGCTTCGCGCGATGCGACCCTCCCCCTCCAGGGGAGGGTGAAGTCCGTAGGATGGGTGGAGCGAAGCGATACCCATCATCTCACCATGCGGATAAAATCGATGGGTATCGCTGCGCTCCACCCATCCTACGCGACCACCATTCGCTTCCTCGCCAGCGCGAGGGCCATCAGCACGAACGCCGACGTCACCTCGGGCCCGCCGACCAGGATGCGCGTCGCGTCTTCATCTTGTTCCACTCATAGGCCTTGTAGGGGCCCTTGCGGCCGCCCTCGCCGAGGCTCTGCACGATGCAGTGCAGCGCCGGCGTGAAGGTCGAGACCTCGGCGCCGAGATGCGCCAGCGCCATCAGCGCCAGTGCGGCGTCGAACGGGTTCATCTCATGGGTGATCAACTCGCCCTGGACATAGCCGAGCACGCGGGCGCGGATCAGCGCGAACACGTTGCCGGGATCGATCACGCGCTGCGCCGCCAGCGGCAGCGCGATGAAGGCGGCATAGCAGCGGCCGAAATAGGCCGAATACAGCTCGGGCAGATAGTAGATGTGCGAGCGCGAATTTTTGAACGCGCCGCTTTCGACCAGCCTCTTCTGGAAGGCGATGATGCGATGCACCGTCTCCAGCCGCTGCGGCGTCTCGATGATCTGCCAGCGGGCGAGGTTGCGGAACGAGACCTCGAGGATGTCGAGGTTCAGCGTCGGGTCGAGATCGTTCCCATACGGCCGCTCGCCGGCGAGATTGTCGATCCAGGTGACGACGCCGCCCTCATAGTCGATGTTGTCGTTGAGCGGCACGGTGACAACAGGCTCGTTGGCGCCCGCGCGCACCTGGTAACCGCGGTAGAAGTCGAGCAGCGGCTGGCGCAGGATCGGATCGTCGGAGCCGGCTTGCGTGGCGGCCGAGAACGAACACGCGGTGGTGTCGCAATCGGGCACATAGACGCCGAAGCCGAGGTCCTGCTTGATCTGGGCGAAGAACCGCGAGAAGCGCGGATGCCGCCCCGGCGCCAGCGCCGTGACCACCCGTACATTGGAGCCGTCATGCGACGGCACTTCCTCGGCGCTGGTCTTGAGACAGAAGTCCACCATGTCGGCGATGGCGCGCCGCGCCGCGCCCGCCTCATCCGGTGACGCCAGCCCGGTCTCGACAAAGCCGAGCAGCGCCTCTGTGAAGAACGCGTCGTAATAGGCCGAGCGGTGGCGGATCTGCACCGGCTCCCACATCGGCTCGGCGATGCCGCGCATGGCGGGTCGATCAGCGCGCGCGCCGGCGAATGCGCGATGAAGATCCGGGCCAGGCTGAACAACAAGGTCGAATTCTTGTAGCCGCGCGCGTTCAGCCCGGTCAGCGCCATCAGCATCTCGCGCCCGCCGATGTCGGCATCGCCGATCAGGTTGAAGGCGGCATAGGTCGGGATGAAGCCGTTCTTGCCGAACGAGCCGAGCAGATGCGCGCCGGTCTTGCGGATCACGCGGTCGATCTCGGCGGTCCCGGGCGGGCGCGCCGGTGTGGTCGCGGCCGGCGGGGCCGGGTGGCGCACGCCGATGCCGTCCATCAGCTCGGCGACCGGGGCGCCGATCGCGGCCCAGTCCGGCGCCTCGGCGTCGCGTGCCTCGGTCAGCGCCGCGCGCAGGCCGGCGAGGCGGTCGGGGTCCTTCAGCGCCGGCAGGCCGGTGCGGCGGAGCAGCGCGCGCAGCGGCGGATTGCCGAGCGCGGTCCGGTAGAACTTTCCGAGATGAGGATCGCCGCCGCGATAGGCCTGCAATACTGGGTCGCAAACGTCGTAAAGCGATGGGCCGTCCTTTTTGACGGTCAGCGCCCGGCACACCCCCCCGGCGATCTCGTGAAGGCTCATGAATCCCTTTCTCAAGGAACCGGTTAACGCCGCCGCCCCGGCGGTGTTTCCCCCGGTCCTCCCCCAAACGCGCAAGCCTTTGGAAAGCTACATGAATCCGTACAAAACACAAATGTGATCGATATCACGTAACGGGATTTTAACGGCGTCAATGGCCTGTGCCGGTCGGCAGCATGCGGCAAACCGGGTTGCCCCGGCCGGCGTCCGGGCTAAGGGAGTGTTTGTTGCGGCGCCGCAAATTGAGCTCAATTCACCGGCACAGACAGCTCAACCCCATTAAACCTGACGGCCACTGACGCGTTTACCCGGCGCGATTTCGTTCGAGCGTTATCGGGAAGAGGATTGGGATTAGGAACGCCATGAACCTTAGGCAGCTTCAACTTTCCCGTCGCACCATCGCCGTTTGTGTGGCGGTGGCCGGCACGGTGTCGCTGGCGATCGGCGCCCATGCCGCGCTCAACAAGCGGACACCGGATGTTGCCAAGGGCGGCGATAAGGCCGTTGCCATCGGGCTGACCGGCAGCATTCCGGCCGGCGCCTCCCGTCTCGCACTGATCATCGGCAACGGTCATTACCCGGACGCAGCGGCCCCGCTGGCCCAGCCGATCAACGATGCCCGCACGCTGTCCTCAGCGCTGCGCCACGAGGGTTTTGACGTCGACGTGGTCGAGGATGCGACCAAGGACGACATGTTCCGCGCGGTCGAGCGCATGAAGGCCAAGATCCGCCCCGACACCGTCGTGATGCTGTTCTTCGGCGGCTACGGCGTGCAGGTGGGTCGTGAAAGTTACATGATCCCGGTCGATGCCACGATCTGGAAGGAAGCCGACGTCAAGCGCACCGGCGTCAGCGTCGAGTCCGTGCTCGATGCGATGAAGGAGCGCGGCGCCAAGGCCAAGCTCGTGGTGCTCGATGCCTCCAGGCGCAATCCCTATGAGCGCCGCTTCCGCGCGTTCTCGCACGGCCTCGCGCCGATCAGCCCGCCCGAGAACACCATCGTGCTGAGCTCGGCGACGCCGGGCAAGGTCGCCGACGATTCCAAGGGCGCCAACAGCGTCTTGGTCTCGGAGCTGATCAACAACCTCAACGCCCAGGCCGGCGCCGAAAGCGCCTTCAACAAGACCCGCGTCGCGATCTCCCGCGCCAGCGAAGGCGAGCAGGTGCCGAGCGTGTCGTCCTCGCTGCTGGAAGACATCAAGCTCGGCGGCTGAGGCCGGGCGCGTCCTGCGCGCGTGAGCCCCGCGCATTCATCCTATAATCACAAGCACGCTGTGTGGAGAGAACCCCTCTCCCCCAACCCTCCCCCGCAAGGGGGGAGGGAGCCGGACAGGCGTGCTCACCTCACGTCGCCTAACTGCGTATTGCCTACATCGCAGCTGATGTGAGGGACGCACCGGCGG
>NZ_LFLZ01000111.1 GCF_001189845.1 Bradyrhizobium tropiciagri | reverse complement strand
CCGCGCCAGCCGAGATCGTGCCCGAATTGTTGATGCCGCCGCTGAAGGCCGAGATGGTCACTGACCCGGCATTGCGGGCGTCGCCGCCGACCGCAATGCCATCGAAGCCGGCGATCGTGCCGGAATTGCTGATGCCGCCGCTGACAGTCGCATTGTTGACGACGATGCAGTCGATGCTGCCGCTGTTGGTGTAGGGGAACGGCCCGGTATAGCATGCATGGGCCGCCGGCGCGCCGCCGCCGACCAGCAGCGCGGCAAGCGAACACGATGCGAGAAGCGGGCGCAGACGCGCCCCGTCAATGCTGGTTGCTCTGGACGCGGCGCGCTGCGTGTAATGGCTGCCGAGCTGCAAATGATTTGTCACTTATTGCCCCGAACCGGGCCGCCGCGGAGGAATCCCCGGCAAAATATCCCCGGCCATGTCCTTTCGAATCCGTCGGAGAGCAATCGGAAATCCCCCCGACGACGTCTACCTACGCTGACCGCCGTCAATCCCTGCGTCAGTCAAGCGTGACAACAGCGTGACTCTTGCTTGTGCGGCATCCAAAATATGCCAAAGCATGTAAGATGTGCTTCCGGGGACACGGTCTCCGAGCGCCAGGGTCACGTTTGGAATGAGAGACAGCGTGCAACTTCCGAGATTTGGTCTGTCGCTGTTCGGGCGCTTTGAGCTGACCACAAGCAATGGCGTGATCCCGTTGCCTGGCCGGAAGCTCGCCGGACTGCTGGCTTATCTGGCCTGCACGGCGCCTCGCCCACAATCCCGCAAAAAGCTCGCGAACCTGCTCTGGGGGTCGCATTTCGAAACCCAGGCCCGGCAGAATCTGCGCCAGAGCCTGGTCAGGTTACGCCGAATTCTCGGCCAGGAGGCCATTTTCAGCGACGACCATGACGTCTGGCTCGCACCCGGCGTGTTCGATTGCGACGCAGCCCGTTTCGAGGCGTTGATCCTCGAAGGCAGCCGCGCGTCGCTGGCTGCGGCCGCCGATCTGTATCGCAACCCGCTGCTGACGGATTTGAATATCGAAGAAGATGCCTGGTCGGAATGGCTCGATAAAAAACGAGAGCGACTGGAAGACCTGGCGGTCGATTCGATGGTCCGGCACGGCCAGCACGCGTTGCAATCGGGAAACCCGGAATCCGCGCTCAAGAATGCCGACCGGGCCATCGCGGTGAATGGCTTGCGCGAAGACGCGCATCGGCTGGTCATCCAGGCGCTCACAGCCACCGGACGCAAGGCTGAAGCGCTCAAGCGCTATCAAAACCTGGTCGTGCTGCTCAAGCGCGAACTGAATACCGCCCCCGACGCGGTCGCCCAGTCGCTCGTCGCCGGGCTCCGCAGCGCCAGGCCATCCGACTCAGCGCATGCGAGTGAGCCCTCGGGCAGCGTTGATGAGCCGGGTCCTGCAGCCGTAGCTGTCGCAGCGCGGGACAGCGATGCGCCCCTGCAATTGCTTCATCGCGGCAGCCGCCAGCAGCGTCAATTGACGATCATGGCGTGCGACCTGATTGGCGCGACGCCGCTTTCGGCAGACCGCGACCCGGAGGACGTCCACGATCAGATCATCGCCTTCCATCAACTGGCGGCCAATATTGCCGCGCAATTCCATGGCTTCGTCGCCCAGTACCAGGGCAACGGCCTCCTGATCTATTTCGGTTACCCCGCAGCCAACGAGCACGACGCCGAGCACGCCGTGCGCGCAGGCCTTGCCGTCGTCGACGCCATCCGGATCCTGAGTGCGCCGGCCGGCAGCCCGCTTCGGGCAAGCGTGGGGATCGCTATAGGACTGGTTGTGATCGGCGAAAAGCCCGCATCCGGCGACATGCGGCAACAACTTGCGATCGGCGAGACGCCAGACCTCGCGATTCGGTTGCGGACCGCGGCTGCGCCGGGCGAGGTCGCGATCGCAGCCGACACACGGCGGCTACTCGGGCAATTGTTCGAGTATCGCGCGCTGCCGGACATAGAGGTCAAGGGGCTGTCACAAGCGGTGACCGCGTGGCATGTGCTCGGCGAGGCTGTCGGCGTCAGCCGCTTCGATGCTAGACGCGCCGGATCATTGACCGCCCTCGCCGGCCGCCAGGAAGAAATCGAGCTGCTTCTGCGCCGCTGGGATCAGGCAAGGTCCGGCGCGGGCCGCGTGATGGTGCTTTCCGGCGAGCCCGGCATCGGCAAGTCGCGCATCGTCGAGAGCGTGCTGGAAAGGCTGGAGGACGGGCGGCATCGCCACTTGCGCTATTCTTGCTCTCCGCACCATACGCACAGCGCGCTCTACCCGGTCATCACCCAACTGGAACTCGCTGCGGACTTCGAACCTGGCAGTGACGCCAGCGCGCGGATCGACAGGCTGGAAGCCCTGCTCGAGCCGACGACGACAAATCTGCCGCTCGATGTCGCGCTCATCGCCGAGCTCGTGGGTGTGCCTATGGACGGACGCTATCCGGCATTGGCGATCAGCCCGCAACAGAAACGGGAGATGACTCTCAACGCACTTCTCAATCAGCTTTCAGGCCTGGCGGCACAGAAGCCCATGCTGATCGTGGTCGAGGATGCGCACTGGATCGATCCGACATCCCTCGATCTGCTCGACGCAATGGTGGCCCGCGCGGCAAATCTGCCGTTGCTGTTGCTCGTCACGGTCCGGCCGGAATTCCAGCGTCCTGGGTCGGCCAGCCACATGTCACGATGCTGCCCCTCAGTCGCCTGGGCCGCAGCGAAAGCGCCGGCATCATTGGCGACATCGCCCGCGACAAGGTCCTCCCCGAGGCCATCGTGGAGCAGATCCTGTCGCGTACCGACGGCGTACCGCTGTTCATCGAGGAGCTGACCCGTACGCTGCTCGAGGATGGGCCGTTGCGCGAGGCAGCCGACGGCAGTGTCCTCGATGGAGCGCTGCCGTCGCTCGCGATACCGACGACGTTGCAGGCCTCGTTGGCGGCTCGCCTCGATCTGCTCGGTGGCGCGGCGAAAGACGTGGCTTCGATCGGTGCTGCCATCGGCCGGGAATTCTCCTACGAGCTGATCGCCGCGATATCGCCGCTGGCCCCCTTGGATATCGACGCCGCGCTTGGCCGGCTGACGGCCTCCGGCCTCGTCACCCGCCGCGGCACGCCGCCGCTGGCGAGCTACGCATTCAAGCACGCGTTGGTGCAGGATGCCGCCTATGTCACGATGCTCAGAAGCCAACGACGGCAGTTGCACGCAGATATTGCGAGCGCGCTGATCAAACACTCCTCGGCGCAGACTGAAAGCCAACCCGAGATCGTCGCCCATCATTTCGCGGAAGCCGGACTGGCGCGCGAAGCGACCGACCATTGGATCAAGGCCGCGCGGCTTGCACACGCACGCTGGGCCAACCGCGAGGCCGCCAGTTTCTTCGAGCGGGCGTTGCGCAGCCTCGAGACGCTGCCAGAAACCACGGCGACGATGGAACAGGCGATCGATCTTCGGTTCGATCTGAAAACATCGCTGCTCCCACTCGGCCAGTTCGGGCGCATCCTCGGCTATCTTCGCGAAGCCGAAGCGTTGGCCAAACGCCTGGGCGATGCGCCGCGGCTTTGTCTGGCCTCTATTCACATGTGCCAAACTCTCGGCTTCACCGGCAATCCACTGGACGCGGTCAAATTCGGACGGCACGCGCATCTTCTTGCCGATTCTCTCGGCGAACTTTCGCTCCGGGTCGCGGCATCGCTTTTTCTCGGCACCGCTTGCTTCTTGACGCTGCACTACGCCGAGGCAGAATCTCTTTTTCTCAAGGTCCTGGAGCTACTCGAAGGCGAACTGGGCTTCCAGCAATTTTCCCTTGCCGGATTTCCGGCGGTCAGCGCCCGCAGTTTTCTCACGCGCATCTGTACCGACCAGGGCAAATTCGAACGAGGCATCGTTCACGGCGATGAAGGCATCCGCCTCGCTGAAGCGGTCGACCACCCCTATAGCCTGGCCACCGTCTGCTGGTGTCTTGCTGACCTGCTGGCAACCCGGGGAGAACTGAGCCGCGCGGTCGCCCTGCTGGAGCGCGGCCTGACGGTGGCTCGCGAGTGGAACCTGCCGTTCCTTGCCGCAGGTAATTCAGGCAGCCTGGGCTATGCGTATGCGCGGCTGGGCCGAGCTGCCGAAGGCCTGCCGCTGATGGAACAGGCGTTGAACGTTTTCGAGAATATGGGACATCGATTTGCCCAGGCACTGTTCCTGACGCCGATGGGCGAAGTATGCGTGCTTGCAGGCCGCCACACGGACGCTCTCAAATTTGCCGGGAAGGCACTGGCGCTGGCCCGCGAGAACGGTCAACGCGGCGGCGAGGCGGCCGCCCTCCGTCTTCTTGGCGAAGCTTCCGGCCGCGACGGCTCTCCTGAGCAGGCCGAAGGCTACTATCGCGAGGCGCTCGCGCTGGCCAAGGAGCTCGACCTGCGTCCGCTCGTTGCGCGTTGCCATCACGGCCTCGGAAAACTCTATCTGCACGCCGGCCGACCGGACCAAGCTGGCGAGCAACTCGCGGCCGCGACGACGATGTATCAGGACATGGACATGCGGTATTGGCTGGAGCAGGCCAATGCGGAATTGAGCCGGCTGCCTCACCTCGCCGCTGATGCGTGAGCCGGCGACATCGCCGCTCGAAAGGCATACCTGGCGAGCGCGGTGGATGTGATCATCGTTTTCAAGGACACGATCCGGATCGTCGTCTCGTACGACAACATCCGATCCACATTCAGCCCCGAGGGCCAACCCAAGCCTCGGGTTCGTAGATCTGTTCAGGAATGGCGCTCCCTAGGGGACGGCGGAAAGCCAATAACGACGGGCATAACTTGAAAAGTTTGGGAATCCATCGCTGCATTGTTTTGCAATGCGCTTCAGGATCGATTCCCAAACCAACAGTTCGACGCGAGCGCCCTAATCTCGAAGGACTCGGAAATATCGGAATGATGACTACGTGACAGAAACGAGAAAGCCCTCGGCGGCGAACCGAGGGCTTTCAAATTCCTAGAGCTGGCACGCTCAACCCACCGGAGGCACCGATGAGCTGCAATGTAGCTGGTGTCGCGCTAGAAGCGCGTCAACATCGACAGGGACCGGGCACGCGAAAAAACGTCGTGCTCGTGACCGCGATCTAGACGGTGTCGAAGATGAGCGACACCGACGACAAGGCCAAGTTTTAAAGCCATCCGCGAGCAAGTGCGCAGCGGCGGCACCATCAGGATCAACAAGGGCGACAAGGTCGCGGTCAAGGCCGCGCATGCCGGCATCGATGACCGCTACAGGCGCAAGGAGTCGTCGAAGCCCAAGCGGCCATCGCACGTCATCCAGGCGCCGTCACAGATCCACAGGCTTATTGCCGACATGCCCGGCGGCCATCTGCCCGACACAAAGGCCGGCCGCAATCAGCTATTCGCGGCCTTGTGCGTGCACGTCGCGGTTGGTTGGGGCGAAGCCAAGCTCGTGGCAGCATCCAAGCTCTGGGCACCCTCGATCGATGAAGATGATTTGGTCGGCCTGATCAATCGCGCATTCTCACCTCGGATGCCATATGGCTCGGTGAAGCTGGGCCGAATCTTCGGCGTCACCTATGAAACCCGCCTGCGGCTGTCGCTCTGGCACATTCACCCTATCGACAAGACCAAGGCCGAGATGGCACGCGGCGATGTCACAAATGTCCCACGATGTCCCATTTCCATGTCCCGGATGTCACGGAAATCCATGTCCCGGATGTCACGGAAACTTTCCGTTGTTCTCCGTCCGTGAACAGAGTTCCCCTAGGTTTCCGGGAACGATCTTTGAGAGTTCCAGTTAGTTTGTGGGGCCGGATCCGCGATGAAGGGGACCATGCCATGAGGACCAAACTCGCTGCGATTGCGATAGCTGTCCTTGCCTCTAGTACGGCGCTGGCGGTCAATTCTGTCAGTGCGCGGCCTTCCGAAAAACAGTCCTTGCCAGATGCCGCGCAAGCAGCGGAACGAATAGCCGATGCCGTGAATGAGTTCTGGGTTCGCTCCGGCGGCTAACAGATCGCCAGACTTGTGAGCTGGATGGCACGCGAGAACAGAACGCCAGAGCCAAGCCGCCAGCCAGAGCCAACGCGCACTGAAACACCAACCAGGGCGCCGCAATCGTCTCGACGTCGAGAGCCGACTAGACCGTACCCCCCTTGACCCCCCCTTGGCGGCCGGGGGCGCGCTGGTTCCTGAGACCTCACGGAAGGTGCCGGGAGCGCGCCGCACCGCCGAGCGCGCGATCACTCCAGAGATAAACGAAACCGCAACTATGTAGGCGTTCGATCGATCCATCGTCATCTCACCAAGGGAGTCTGAAAATGGACATGGTCGATCTCACAAACTCACGCGCATCCGCCGCGCCGCTGGCGAGACGCTGGCCGCTATCGCGAAGTCCTACGCTGTCGATATCTGCATGATCTCGCGGCTTCGCCGATGACGAACACCACACGCGTGACCTGCATCACTGATCTCGACGGCGACCGCTCGCATTCTCGCGCCGAGGATCGCGACGGGCGGTCCACCAAACGAGGGAGATCAGCCGTGAATACTCAGTCGCGATTTGAATGCCTCACCGATGATGATCTGGACCAGATTTCAGGGGGAATGAGCTGCGATCGTGCGGTCGGTTTGTCGAAAATCTTGATGACCATGTCCGACCTTTATGGCCAGATGGGCATGCCCGGAGTGGGCCTCTCCTTCTCTGGCCAAGCGCTGGGCGTCCTGCAGGGAGCCTGCACTTAGCCCGCCTGCCGGCCGACGACAAGGCCAGCCAACCGCCTCGATCCTGATCTGTTGCGATCAGGTCGCGTCGTGCTCGCCAACGTGACGTTTGACGGCGTCATGATCCGTGAGGATCAGCGTTGCGGCAACGAGCAGTGAAACGAAGGCAATGGCGATAATCGCGATATCGATCATTTGACGGCCCTTACGGGTGAACCAGCCTTGTTGCGATACTGCAGCCAGTCAGCCGTGTTTGGTTAGGTGCCGATCGTCATGTTCGGCGCGAGCGCTATCGCCCCGCCCCGCCTGATCGGGCGCGAGGCGGTCGCGGCTATGTGTGTGTCTGCCCCAACACCTTCGACCGCATGGTCGAGGATGGTCGGATGCCATGTCCCCGGATTCTGTCGGATCGTCGCATTGCTTGGGATGTCAGGGAACTTGACATCTCTGTAGATCAGTTGCCCCATCAGGGCGAGGCGCTGGCCGCCTCGGACGAGGGCTGGACATGAGCAGGAAGCGCCGCCGGCTGCCGCCGCACGTTGAGGCCAACACCGTCAAGGGCAAGACGTATCTGTCATTCCGGGTGCGAGGTCAGAACGGGCCGCGCATCAGATTGTCCGATGACCCAACGTCGGAAGAGTTTCGTTTGGCCTATGCCGCGGCGAGCCCGGCGCCGCGCTCGATACCCTGAAGAAACTTCGAATCCTCATCAACCATTTCAGGCTGACGCCTGATCCGACGGCCGGCATCAGGCGACCCAAGGGCGGCGAAATCAGAGCCCGGACCGATGCCGAGATGACGGCCTTCGAACGACGCTGGCCGATCGGAACAAAGCAACGCAAGGCATACGCGCTCATGCTCAACATCGGCACGGCCCGCGTCGACACTCATCAGCTCACATGGCCACAGGTCGACGACGGCGCCTGCTATCGCCGACACAAGACCTGCGTAGCCGTCGATATGGCAGTGAGCGAAGATCTGCAGAAGGCGCTTGCAGCAACGCCGCGCAAGCACATCACCGTCATCAACACCGAATACGGGAAGCCATACACAGTCGACGGCTTCAGCCGGTTCATGCGCGACGCGATCACGGCGGCCGGGCTACCGCTTGATTGCCAGCCGCACGGACTCCGCAAGACGCTCGGCCGGATGCTGGCCGATGCCGGCTGCTCGGCGCATGACATCATGGCGGCGCTTGGTCATACGACGCTCGCCGAAGCTACACGCGCGAGGCCGATCGCAAGCGTGGCGGCAAGCGTGCCGTGGCGCGCCTCAACGAACATAGATTGAACAGACTTTCCCAAACCGCACCCGAGAGTTTGGGAAAACAGCCAAAAAGTGAAGAGAAAACAGCGTCGTGATTTCCTGGCTGGCGCTCCCTAGGGGAATCGAACCCCTGTTTCAGCCTTGAGAGGGCCGCGTCCTAACCGCTAGACGAAGGGAGCGTTGAGAGGCAAGGCAATAGCCTTGAAATCCCCCCGCCGCAAGGTGCCTTGTGCATTGCGGCGGGGATTTTGTCATCCATGCTTTACAAACCGGTCGGCGGTTTCGGCACGGATCGGGTCCCAAACGGGCCGGGCGCGCAGGCCTTGCGCGTCGCACCGGCACCTATGCCGCTGAGTATCTATTTCCGGGCCTGCGCGACCACGATCAATCCGATACCAACCAAGACAGCAAGCGTCGCGCCAGAGGGAACGTACCTGAAGCCGGCGGCTGCGATACTGAGCACCGCCTGAATTGCGCCACCAATGACAAGAAGCGCGCCCACAAGAAGCGTGGGGATCACCCAAGCCGGACGCGGGCTCGGCGTCATTCAAATTTCCTCTGAGGCCACCTGCCGCAACGGCCAACAGGATCGGGACTTCTTGCGTTTGCGCCATAATACCACAGCAAAGCAGCCGCCGATTGCATGACGGCCACCTCCGGATGTCATGTCTGCGTCGCACACGGCCCTGCTTTTGACAAACCGCGAATGCAAAACAGCCTCCTCTAGAACACCTGCCTGTGAAGTCACTCACCGCCTTGCTCTGCTAACATCGCAGCCCTTCACCATGCTGCGCCGGGCAAGGCGCCCGAGAAAGCAAAGAGGAGTGCTTGGAACAAAGCGCAGAACCTTGGCGCACGACAATTTGGCTCACCAACATCTTCACAAACATCTTGGCAAAACAAACATCAGCGCGGCCGCTGGCGATGGAAGACGTTCCGCACCTCGCGCCGCAACCGGTCAATAGCTTAGGCAGAGCGAGGACAGACCATGATCAAACTAAAAATCAACGGCCAGGAACAGAATTGGGACGGCGACCCGGATCTCTCGCTGCTCTGGTATCTGCGTGACGAAGCCGGCCTCACCGGCACCAAGTTCGGCTGCGGCCAGGCGCTGTGCGGCGCCTGCACCGTGATCATCGACAAGGAGGCGGTGCGCGCCTGCATCACCTCGGTGTCCGACGCCGGCCGCGAGGTCACCACCATCGAGGGGCTGCATCCGACCGGCGACCATCCGGTGCAGAAGGCCTGGCGCCAGGTCAATGTTCCGCAGTGCGGCTATTGCCAGGCCGGCCAGATCATGCAGGCCGCGGCGCTGCTGGACCAGAACCCGAAGCCCAATCACGACCAGATCCGCGAAGCCATGTCGGGCAATATCTGCCGCTGCGGCTGCTACCAGCGGATCGAGAATGCCGTGCATCTCGCATCGACGGGGGTGTGACATGAATATCCGCACCAATATCCCCACAAATTCTCGCAGACTTCGCGGCTTCGAGAAGCAATTGAAGGTCGAGAATCTTTCTCGCCGCAGCATCCTCAAGGGGCTCGGCATCGCCGGCTCCTTCGTGCTCGCCGCGCCGGTGATGACGCGCCAGGCGTTCGCCTATGAGACCGGTGCCGGCAAGATGCCGCACGGCGTCGTGGTTGATCCGCGCGTGTTCGTCGCGATCGCGCCCGACGGCGTCGTCACCATCCTGGCGCACCGCTCCGAGATGGGCACCGGCGTCCGCACCAGCCTGCCCCTGATCGTCGCCGAGGAGATGGAGGCCGACTGGTCGCGCGTCCATGTCCAGCAGGCGCATGGCGATGAGGTCAAGTTCGGCAACCAGGACACCGACGGCTCGCGCTCAACGCGGCACTATCTGATCCCGATGCGCCAGATCGGCGCCGCCGCGCGCACGATGCTGGAAGCCGCCGCCGCCAAGAAATGGGGCGTGCCGGTCAGCGAGGTGAAGGCGCAGAACCACGAGGTCGTGCATTCCGCGAGCGGACGCAAGGCCGGCTTCGGCGATCTCGCGGCCGATGCCGCCAAGGAACAGGTGCCCGATATCAAGGGCCTCAAGCTAAAGGATCCGAAGGACTTCCGCTATCTCGGCAAGGGCCAGGTCTCGATCGTCGATCTGCACGACATCACCACCGGCAAGGCGCATTACGGCGCCGATACCCGCCTGCCCGGCCTGAAATACGCCGTCATCGCCCGCCCGCCGGTCACCGGCGGCAAGGTCAAGTCGTTCGACGACAGCGCGGCGATGAAGGTGCCGGGCGTCGAGAAGGTGATGGAGGTCAAGGGCTGGCCGTGGCCGTCCAAGTTCCAGCCGCTCGGCGGCGTCGCCGTGATCGCGCGCAACACCGGTGCCGCGATCAAGGGCCGCGACCAGTTGAAGATCGTCTGGGATGACGGCGCCAACGCCAAGTATGACTCCGTCGCGTATCGTGCGTCCCTCGAAGAGGCCGCGCGCAAGCCGGGCCTCGTGGTGCGCAAGGAAGGCGATGTCGATGCGGCGCTGAAGAGCGCCGACAAGGTCATCACAGGCGAATATTACCTGCCGCATCTCGCCCATGTCAGCATGGAGCCGCCGGTCGCGGTTGCCAATGTGACGGGCGACAAGGCCGAGATCTGGGCGCCGGTGCAGAGCCCCGGAGGCACCCGCGAGGATGTCGCCAAGACGCTCGGAATCCCCGAGGACAATGTCACCGTCAACGTGACGCTGCTCGGCGGCGGCTTCGGCCGCAAGTCGAAATGCGACTTCGCGCTGGAGGCGGCATTGCTGTCGAAGGAACTCGCGCGCCGGTGAAAGTGCAGTGGACCCGTGAGGACGACGTCCATCACGACTTCCTGCACACGGTGTCGGTGGAACGGATCGAGGCCGGCCTCGACAAGAGCGGCAAGGTGATCGCGTGGCGGCACCGCAGCGTGGCGCCGACCATCGCCTCGACCTTCGCCGCCGGCGCCAATCACGAAGCGCCGTTCGAGCTCGGCATGGGCCTGATCGACAACCCGTTTGAGATCGCCAATCTGCAGTGCGAGAATCCGGAAACGGCCGCGATGACGCGGATCGGCTGGTTCCGCTCGGTCTCCAACATCCCGCGCGCCTTCGCGGTGCAGTCCATGGTCGGGGAAATCGCGCATGCGACGAACCGCGACCAAAAGGACATGCTGCTGGAGCTGATCGGATCACCCCGGATCGTCAACCTGTCCTCGGTGAAGGATCCCTGGAACTACGGCGAGCCCTATGAGAGCTACCCGATCGACACCGCGCGGCTGCGCAAGGTGGTCGAGCTGGTTGCCGAGAAGGGCGAATGGGGCCGCTCGGTGCCGAAGGGCCACGGTCTCGGCATCGCGGTGCACCGCTCGTTCGTCAGCTACATCGCGACCATCGTCGAGGTGGCGGTCGACGACAAGGGCAAGTTCACGGTGCCGCGGGTCGATACCGCGATCGATTGCGGCACTTACGTCAATCCGGAGCGGATCAACTCGCAGATCGAAGGCGCGGCGATCATGGGGCTGAGCCTGGCCAAATACGGCGAGATCAGCTTCAAGGACGGCAAGGTGCAGCAGAGCAATTTCGACGACTTCCCGGTGATCCGGATGGACGAGTCGCCTGGCATCACCAACGTCTACATCGTGCCGCCCGGCGCCGACACGCCGCCGAGCGGTGTCGGCGAACCCGGCGTGCCGCCGTTCGCACCGGCGCTGATCAACGCGATCTTTGCCGCCACCGGAAAGCGCATCCGCGCATTGCCGATCGGCAAGCAGCTGGAGACGTGAGGCTGGAATCTCAGAGGCGCGCGTTCTCATCGATCAATCGATGAGAACGCCGCCACAAGAATCGAAGACGCCCGCGGCAATCCTGCTCGCGGGCGTCTTGCTTAGATCGTAGCGTCGCGGAATCGCACGTACCCCGTCATTGCGAGGAGCGACAGCGACGAAGCAATCCATCGCACCGCATATGCAGACAGATGGATTGCTTCGCTTCGCTCGCAATGACGTGGATAGAAATGTGCGCGGACCGGGAAGCGGCCGGTCTCCCCAACCGCCGCTTCCCGATCGCATCGCCCCCTGTCGGTCAACCCATAGAGCCGGAGCTTCGGTCCCGATTTAGTCAGAACCGAGGCTCGGGTCGTGCGTCTTACTTCTTGTCGAGCGCGAACACCCAGATCACGCCGCCTTGCGGGACGTTGTTCTCGAAGCCCTTGACCTTGCCGGCCAGCGCATCCTGGATGCGCTGGGCGTCGACGCCCCAGCCCGACTGGACCGCGATGTACTGCGTTCCATCGACCTCATAGGACATCGGCATCGCCATGATGCCGGAGTTGGTCTTCTGCTCCCACAACAGCTCGCCGGTCTTGGCGTTGAAGATGCGGAAGGCGCGGTCGTTGGTGCCGCCGGCGAGCACGAGATCGCCCGCGGTCGCCGTCACCGCGCCGAACAGCTGCGACGTCTTGTAGTCGTGCTGCCAGACCTTCTTGCCGGTGACCGGATCCCACGCCTGCAACTCGCCGAAATGATCGGCATTCGGCGCGGGGATCAACCCGATGTCTTCCGGCTTGGTGCCGAGCCAGAGCTGGCCGGGAACCAGCGGTTGCTTCTCGCCGGTGAAACCGCCGCAGAAGTTTTCGTTGGCGGGCACATAGACGAGCTTGGTGTTCGGGCTATAGGCCGCCGACGGCCAGTCCTTGCCGCCCCACAGCGACGGGCAGAACTCGACCCGCTTGCCGAGCACCGGCTTGTGCTCGGGATCGACGATCGGCCGGCCGGTCTCGGCCTCGATGCCCTTCCAGACATTGGTCTTCACGAACGGCCAGCCGGCGACATAGTTGATCTTGTCCGGCTTGCGCTCCAGCACCCAGAAGATCGCGTCGCGGCCGGGATGGACCAGGCTCTTGAACGAGCGTCCGTCGCGCTGCATGTCGATCAGCATCGGCGCATCGACCTCGTCCCAGTCCCAGGAATCGTTCTGGTGATACTGGAAGTGGGTCTTGATCTTGCCGCTGTCGGGATCGAGCGCGAGCACCGAGCTGGTGTAGAGGTTGTCGCCGGCATGCATCGAGCCGGGCCATGGCGCGGCGTTGCCGACGCCCCAATAGACCGTCTTGGTGTCCTTGTCGTAGGTGCCGGTCATCCAGGCCGATCCGCCGCCCGACTTCCAGTCGTCGCCGCTCCAGGTCTCGTGACCGGGCTCGCCTTCGCCGGGGATGGTGAAGGTGCGCCAGAGCTCCTTGCCGCTGTTCGCGTCATACGCGGCAACATAGCCGCGCACGCCGAACTCGCCGCCGGAGCCGCCGACGATCACCTTGCCGTCGACGGTGAGCGGCATCAGCGTCATGTACTGACCCTTCTTGTAGTCCTGGACCTTGGTGTCCCAGACCACCTTGCCGGTCTTGGCATCGAGCGCGACCACGTGGTCGTCGGTCGTCGCGAGATAGAGCTTGTCCTCCCACAGGCCGACGCCGCGGCTGGTCGGATGCAGCTGGAACAGATCGTCGGGAAGCTGCCGCTTGTAGCGCCAGTACTCTTCGCCGGTCTTGGCGTTGAGCGCGATCACCTGCCCCATCGGGGTCGCGACGAACATCACGCCGTTGTTGACGATCGGCGGCGCCTCATGGCCTTCGATCACGCCGGTCGAGAAGGTCCAGGCCGGCTTCAAGTCTTTGACGTTGGATGTGTTGATCTGGTTGAGCGGACTGAAGCCCTGTCCGTCATAGGTCCGGCGATAGAGCATCCAGTTGCCGGGTTCGGGATTTTCGAGACGCTGAGACGTCACCGGACTGTAGTTTTCGATCGGCCCCGCGACGGCATAGGTCGAAATGAGGCACGTGAACGCGACACAACTCGACAGTAACCACTGCTTGCTTGTCATGAGATGCTACCTCCCTGCTCTGTTCTATTTTTTCGGTTTTATTTAGATCATGCAGAACTCCCGGCGTGGCCTCATCCTCCCTGCTGAGCACCCACCTTCCCGACGAATGGCGCTGCGACCGTGATCGCGCCGTCGGCCACCGTCAGCGGCAGAGCCGCGAGGCGACGTGGCGCCGGCCCGAACACGACCTGCGCATTCTGCCGCGGATCGTATTCGGAGTTGTGACAGAGACATTTCAGAACGTTCTTGTCGCCCTGCTCTTCCTTCACCCAGACGGTGATCGGACAACCGGCGTGCGAGCAGATCACGGAGTAGCAGACGATGCCGTCAGGCGCGCGCGCACGCGTGACATCGTCCAGCTCGTTCGGATCGAGCTTGACGAGCACGACCTCGTTCAGCCGCGAACCTTTGCGGACGACCGAGGTCTTCGGGTCCTGCGGCCAGGCGCGAATGGGCGGCCCGCCCAAGGTCAGATCATCGGACTTGATGACCTGGCCGGCCTTGTCGCCTTCGGCACGCACAAGCTGATCAGCTTTTTGCGGTCGCTCACTGGCGCCGGGCTGATCTTCATCGTCGGCAGCCGCGGGCTCGATCGCGGCGAGACAGGCGCAGCCCGCGAGCGCGGTCAACAGCGCGCGGCGCGTCGGATCGGTGCGCGACCCCACTGCATCGGATTCACCGCATTGGTCGATGGAAGCGCTGGGGTTGGGTTGCTGCATGGCGCAAGCTGAACGTGCAACTCGGCCGAAAAGATGGCGGCACACCTTCTCGATGCGCGAACGCATGCGCAAAAAATACGCTGCAGCTTTTGGTTGATCGCGTGCGCGGCTTCGCGATTGCGAAGGTCAGGGCTCGTTGACGAAGCTCAGCCTGCCTGCAGGTTTCAGCGTCTTTGCATCAAATGTGCGGATCTCTGTTGCACCGCCTATATCGAGCGTGAGCACCAGCCGCTCGCCGGCGATGCCGGTTGCGACGATGCGGGCGCCCTTCGGCAGCGCAGCAGTGACGTCGGATACCGAAACGGGGCTTCCCTCGCTGCGATAAAGGCGGTAGCCGATGGCAATCAACACGACGGCCACGGCCAGTGCCGAGGTCAGGCCCGCGATCAGCATCATGCGCCGCACCCGCGCGATCAGCGCGGCCTGGTCGGGGGTCGGTTCGGTCACAGCGGTGTCGGTCATCACAAGGCTCTATGTCTTTGCAAGTTACTTCGCAGCAGGTCTCATCGAATGGCGGTCGGAAGCTGGAGGTCATCGTCGCTGGCGACGAGGGCTCGGCCCGGCTTGACCGCGTGCTCGCACAGCGCACTCCGGAGCTGTCGCGGTCCCGGCTGAAGGCGCTGATCCTCGCCGGTTCCGTGACCGTCAAGGACGCCGTCGTCCGCGACCCCGCTTATCATGTCGCCAGTGGCGATACGATCATAATCGACGTGCCGGAGGCCGCCCCTGCGGAGCCGAAGGGTGAGGACATCGCCCTCGATATCGTGTTCGAGGACGACGATATCATCGTCATCGACAAGCCCAGGGGCTTGGTCGTGCATCCGGCGGCCGGCCATGCCACGGGAACGCTGGTCAACGCGCTGATCGCCCATTGCGGCAACAGCCTGTCCGGCATCGGCGGGGTCAAGCGGCCGGGCATCGTGCACCGGCTCGACAAGGACACCACGGGCCTGATGGTGGTCGCCAAGAACGACCACGCCCACCAGTCGCTGACCGCGCAGTTCGCCGACCATGGCCGCACCGGCCCGATGGAGCGCGGCTACATGGCGTTCGCCTGGGGCGTGCCGAACCGGCCGCACGGCACGATCGACGCGCCGATCGACCGCCACCCGCATGCCCGCGAGAAGATGGCCGTGCGCCAGGGCGGCCGCGAGGCGATCACCCATTTCGAGGTGCTCTCGAGCTTTGCCGGCCGCGACGGCAAGCCGGTCGCCTCGCTGCTGGCCTGCCAGCTCGAGACCGGGCGCACCCATCAGATCCGGGTCCACCTCGCCCATCTCGGCCATCCCCTGATGGGTGACAGCGTTTACGGCGCCCACTTCAAGACCAAGGCCGGACAGCTCGGCGCGGAAGGTAAGCACGCACTTACCGCCTTGGACCGGCAGGCCCTCCACGCCTATCTGCTGGCTTTGGAGCACCCCCGCACCGGGGAACTTTTACGCTGGGAGTCGCCCCTACCGGAGGATTTGCTTCTCCTGGAACGGGCGCTGGCAGCGGCGGTATGACGCACCCCTCCCGGAAAAGGCTCGTCATGACAACAGGTTATACCTGCCACACGGGGACGTGACGTCAGCAATCCTTCCCTATCACGGACCGTTTGGTGTATGTTGCACCTGCGCTGAATATCCAGCGCGGAACATCGCAGCATGGCCGGCTTTAACCCAGCGGCCACCTGCCGGGCCCGCCGCTATCGGGGGTCTGAACCACTGGAGGGCGCTCGAATGGCCCGTACAGCTACGTTACCGGTCCTCAACGGAGAATCCGGTCTTTCCCGTTACCTCGCCGAGATCCGCAAGTTCCCCATGCTGGAGCCCCAGCAGGAGTACATGCTCGCCAAGCGTTGGCGCGAGCATGACGACCGCGACGCGGCGCATAAGCTCGTCACCAGCCATCTCAGGCTCGTGGCCAAGATCGCCATGGGCTATCGCGGCTACGGCTTGCCGATCTCCGAGGTCGTCTCGGAAGGCAATGTCGGCCTGATGCAGGCGGTGAAGCGATTCGAGCCCGAGAAGGGCTTCCGTCTCGCCACTTACGCCATGTGGTGGATCAAGGCGTCAATACAAGAGTACATCCTGCGTTCCTGGTCGCTCGTGAAGATGGGCACCACCGCGAACCAGAAGAAGCTGTTCTTCAACCTGCGCAAGGCGAAGAGCAAGATCTCCGCGCTGGAAGAGGGTGATCTCCACCCCGACCAGGTGAAGCTGATTGCCAAGCGCCTCGGCGTGACCGATCAGGACGTGGTCGACATGAATCGCCGCCTCGGCGGTGACGCGTCGCTCAACGCCCCGATCCGCGACGACGGCGAAGCCGGCGAATGGCAGGACTGGCTGGTCGACAACTCGCCCAACGCTGAAGCCCTGATGGCCGAAAGCGAGGAGTTCGATCATCGCCGCCAGGCCCTCAACGGTGCGATCGGCGTGCTCAACCCGCGCGAACGCCGCATCTTCGAGGCGCGGCGTCTGGCGGATGAGCCGATGACGCTGGAAGACCTCGCCGCCGAGTTCGGCGTGTCGCGCGAGCGCGTGCGGCAGATCGAGGTCCGCGCGTTCGAGAAGGTGCAGTCGGCCGTCAAGGGCACGATCGCCCGCCAGGAAGCAGCTCTCGAAGCCGCGCACTAATCGCGCAGCAAACGAGCCAACAGACACGAAAGCCGGCGGCAACGCCGGCTTTTTTGTTTTGTCCGCAGGATCGGGGGAGCCGGCAGCCATTGGGCTTGGTACAGCCAAATTCGGCAGTCTTGGTCCTGTTCTTATGACAAGGCGCAACGCATCTATCCGTTGGCGCCAGCGAACGGAGGGATCCATCAAATCTGGTGCTCCAGTCAATGCGGACAGCGCAGATCGCAAACGCGGAGTCTGGAGTTCCGCACTGCCTGGCGTTTGTTGAAAGGCGGCGCTCTCGTGCTCCCTGCAACATCTCCACCAACGAGACAAATGATCGAGGAGATAGTTCCCATGAAGGCGATCGTTGTAACGAACCGGGCCGCGGGAACGGCCGGGATGAAGTTAGTGGACCGGCCCGAGCCGAACGCAGCGATAAACGACGTCGTCGTTCAGGTTCATGCGTCGGGATTTGCCCCGACTGAGCTGGCGTGGCCGTCGACCTGGACCGATCGCCTCGATCGTGACCGGACACCGTCGATCCCTGGGCACGAGCTGGCCGGAGTGGTCACCGCTCTTGGATATGGCACGACGGGACTGTCGGTGGGCCAGCGGGTGTTCGGCCTCGCGGACTGGTATCGCGACGGCACGCTGGCCGAGTATGTGGCGATCGAGGCACGAAACCTCGCGCCGCTGCCGGGCGACGTCGACTTCACGGTGGGCGCGAGCCTGCCGATCTCGGGTCTGACTGCATGGCAAGGGCTGTTCCAGCACGGCCGCCTTCAGGCGGGGCAGCGCGTCCTCGCACATGGCGCGGCCGGTGCAGTTGGATCGATGGTGACGCAGCTCGCACGCGAGGCCGGCGCCTACGTCATCGGCACCGGACGCTCCGCCGACCGTCAGACCGTGCTCGACCTGGGCGCGAAGGAGTTCGTCGACCTGGACCATGACGCCCTGGAAGACGTCGGCGAAGTCGACCTCGTGTTTGATGTCATCGGCGGTGACATTCAGAAGCGGTCTGCAGCACTCATTCGTGCCGGAGGAACGCTGGTGACCATCGTCGGGCCGGCCGAAGCACGGCCCTCCGGCGGACTTGCGGTCGACTTCGTCGTCGAGGCCGATCGTGTCCAACTGATTGAGATCGTCCAGCGGGTGCGGGACGGACGACTTCGGACGCACATCGGCAAGGTCTCATCCCTCGACGATGCCGTCGCCGCCTTAAATCCGACCGAGCGACGCAAGGGGAGCACCATCATTTGCGCTCATCGCTGAGCGACGCGCCGATTGATGCAGCCTGTAGCCTGTAGGATGGGTGGAGCGCAGCGATACCCATCATCCCACCGCGCGGCACGAGGTTGATGGGTATCGCTTCGCTCCACCCATCCTACGGGGCCGGCTTTTGGCATGATGCTTCTGCACGTTCCTCGACGTAGCCAGGACGTACACGGATCGCTTCGCCTGCCGACGAATGTCCGGATGAGGCTCGTGGTGGCGGGGCATCTTGCAAAGGAATGACTAACCACGTTGCGACATGCGTGCGCCACGGCATGGGATGGCCTATCAACCAATGATAGCATAGGCTTCATTGAATCAACCGTGAGAACTGTCGTGACCGGAATGACCAAGCCTCGCTCTTGGTTTCTGATAGCCTCGTGGATCGCACTCGTCGCTGCTCTCGTCGTTTGCTTGACGCTCATCAGCAAGGCCGGCGGTGGTTCACCGTCCTGGGTGGTCAGTCTGATCGTGTCCTGGCTGCCATTCATCGCGTTGATAGGCGTCTGGATATGGCTCTCGCGCCGGAGTTGGCGGGGATCATCCGGGGCCAGTTGGGTTGACCTCTGCGAGCAGCAGGTCGTCGAATCCCAGCGCACCAACGCCCTGTTGGAGAGGATCGCGGCGGCTCTGGAAAAGCATTCTCCGGGGTAGCTCGAACACTGCCGGGTCGCGGGAGAAGGGGCGTATGCGTTCAGGGACTTCCGCGCATGTCTGGCTGTTTGCGCTGGCATTCGCGGCAGCCGCTGCCGTCAGCTGGCCGGCGGCAGCCGACGACCGACAGGACTGTCTGAAAGGATCGAAGGAAACCGCTGCCGCGACCATCGCCCCCTGCACACGCGCGATCGAAAGCGGAGCGTACGATGGCCGAGACCTGTCCAACTTGTACAATGCGCGCGGCTATGCCTGGTCGTGGACAAACTTCGCCGATCGTGTCGACCACGCCTTCAAAGACTACACCGAGGCGATCCGGATTGATCCGAAAGCTGTTGACCCACTGCTCAACCGGTCGCGCCTCTACAATCAACGGCACGACTACGACCGGGCGATCGCGGACGCTGACCGGGCCTTCGAGGGCGGTCTGTCGGACTATGGCAAGCGGGTCGGGTACGGCGAGCGCGGCTACGCCTATCTAGCCAAAGGTGACAACGACCGTGCCATCGCGGACTTTGCCGACGGTATCCGGCTCGATCCGAACAACAAAGCCGCCCTCACCGCCCGAGGCAACGCCTACCTGGCTAAAGGCGATCCTGATCGTGCCGCCGCCGACTACGACCGGGTGATCGCACTCGATCCGGACTACGCGATCGCCTACTACAATCGGTCCCTTGCATACAGGGCGAAAGGTGACTTCGATCGCGTCATCGCCGACTCCAGTGAGGCGATCGCGCTCTATCCGAACTATACGGACGCCTACCTCAACCGCGGCTACGCTTACCAGGTCAAAGGCGATCCTGATCGCGCCATCGCCGACT
>NZ_LFLZ01000110.1 GCF_001189845.1 Bradyrhizobium tropiciagri | reverse complement strand
TGGCCCTGCGGGCCGTTCCGATTTCCGAACTTCGTCCCCGCCGGGGGAGAGTTCGGCGCGTAGCGCCGGGTGAGGGGTCTTGCTCTCTCGATAGACCGTGACCCCTCACCCGATTTGCTGCGCAAATCGACCTCTCCCAAGGGAGAGGTGACCCGCGCCCGCGGCCCGACTCCGCTTGCCTACGACGCCGGAGCCTCGACCCTATCGCGCAGGGTGAAGCGCTCGCCGTCACGGACCAGCGCGACGTTGTGCTGGTGGAACGCATCGAGCGTCGAGCGATGGCCGATCGACACCACCGTGGTGTCGGGCAGCCTCTCGGCGATCAGTCGGTAGAGCGCGGCTTCCGATGGCTCGTCGAGCGAGGCGGTCGCCTCGTCCAGGAACAGGAATTGCGGTGCATGCAGCAGTGCGCGGGCGATGCCGAGCCGCTGTTGCTCGCCGAGCGACAGCATCCGGTTCCAGTGCGCCTCTTCCCCGAGCCGCGCCGCGAGCTGCGGCAGTCCGACGGCGGTGAGGACCTCGCGCACCCGTCCCGCGTCGAATTTCGCGGCCTCGCCCGGATAGACCACAGCGTCGTGCAGCGACCCGATCGGCAGATAGGGACGTTGCGGCAGCATCATCAGCGTGGCACCGGGGGGGACATTGATCGCGCCCTTGCCGAACGGCCAGATGCCGGCGATGGCGCGGAACAGCGTCGACTTGCCGGCGCCCGAGGGTCCGGTGACCAGGGTGCGTTGGTTGCCGGGAAGGCTGAAGCCGTCGGCCGCGAGCAACGGCTTGCCGTCGGGCAGGGTGACCACGAGATCGTCGAGTTCGATGCCACGGCCGCCGGCGGGCTTGACGTGGATGATGTCCTGCCGCTGCGCGAGTGCATCGCCGCCGCGGATCGAGTTCTCGAAGCCATCAAGTCGTGCGACCACCGATTGCCATTCGGCCAGCGTCCGGTAGGCCGTGATGAAGAAGGACAGTGAATCCTGCACGCTGCTGAAGGCGGACGCAGTCTGCATCATGCCGCCGAGCTGGATCTTGCTGGCGAAATAGGCCGGCGCGATCAGCACGTAGGGGAAGATCACGGCGGCTTGCGAATAGGTCGCGGTGAAGGCGGTCAGCTTCTTGGTTCGCTGCATGATGTCGAGCCAGTTCCCGACCACGAAACCGAACCGATTGAGCAACCGTGTGCGCTCGGCCGGCTCACCCTCGAGCAGCGCGATCTGCTCGGCGTTCTCGCGCGTGCGCACCAGGTTGAAGCGGAAATCGGCTTCGAAGCGCTGCTGCCGGAAGTTGAGGTCGACCAGCGGCCGGCCGATCAAATGGGTCAAGGTTGTGCCGAGGATCGCGTAGACCAGCGCGCCCCAGACCAGATAGCCGGGAATCGCGATGTCGTTGCCGAACAGATGCAGCGGCGCCTGATTGGACAGGCCCCACAGGATGACCACGAAGGATGCAAGCGTCACCACGGAGCTCAACAATCCGATCCCGAGCGTCAGGGTCTGTTCGACGAAGCGCTGGGTGTCGTCGGCGATACGCTGGTCCGGGTTGTCGGCAGCATCGCCGAGCAGCTGCATGCGGTAGTGGTTGGCATCGTGCAGCCAGCCGCCGAGATAACGCGTGGTCATCCAGCGCCGCCAGCGGATCTGCAGCCATTGATTGAGGTAGACTGGTAGACCTTCAGTCCGATCCAGAACGCTGCGAGCACGCAGAAATAGCCGATCTGATAGGTGAAGACCGCCTGATCGCGCTCCTGCAGCGCATTGTAGAAAACATTGTTCCAGCGGTTGAACAGCACGGTGAGAAAGACGCTGGCAAGCTCGATGACAATAACCGCGGCCAGCAGTCCCCGGCCTGCCCATTTGTCATCGGAGTTGAAGTAGGGCGAGGCGATGCGCCACACCGTCGCGAGCGTCGAGCGAATGTTTTTCACAGATTATCGTCTCCGGGGAAGGGGCCGCAAAGGCCTGAAGAATCGGGACAATCAGGGCGATCCTCGACTAAAGTCGTAGGTCTGGCATGCAAGCGTTGGCTTGTCCCGGCGATCGAGTCAACCCTAGCATGACGACAACGGCGAGGGGCGGGGGACCTTCGATTTTTCGCGAGGATGTGAGCGATCCTTACCGATCGTTCATTCGCGAGCCGGGGCCATCACTTTTCCGACGGACTCCCGCAATCGCACCAGCGCGCCTGCCTGCACCGATGCCGGCGCGCTGCATAAGAATGTGGGAAGGATCCCGAGATGAACACCTGGAATCAAATCTACAATCCGCTGGGCAATGCGGGGCTGTCGACGATCGCCGCCGCGGTTCCCGTGGTCACGCTGCTGGTCTTGATCGCCAGCGGCAAGGTGAAGGCGCATATCGCCGCCATCATCGCCGTGATCGTGACCAACCTGATCACGATCTTCGTCTTCACGATGCCGGCCGGCATGTCGATCCGCGCCACGCTGCTCGGCGTCGTCACCGGGTTCTTCCCGATCGGCTGGATCGTGCTCAACGTCATCTTCCTCTACCAGGTCACGGTGAGGTGCGGGAAGTTCGAGCTGCTCAAGCGCGCGGTCGGCGGCGTCACCGAGGATCGCCGCCTGCAGCTGCTGCTGATCGCATTCTCGTTCGGCGCCTTCTTCGAGGGCGCCTCGGGCTTCGGCACGCCGGTCGCCATCACCGGCGCGGTGCTGATCGGGCTCGGCTTCTCGCCGCTCGCAGCTTCCGGCCTGTCGCTGATCGCCAACACCGCCCCGGTCGCCTTCGGCGCGCTGGGCACGCCGATCCAGGGCCTTGCCTCGGTCACCGGGCTCGATCCCTACATCCTCGGCGCCATGGTCGGCCGCCAGCTGCCGTTGTTCTCGCTGATCGTGCCGTTCTGGGTGGTATGGGCGTTCGCGGGCTGGCGCGGCATGAAGGAAGTGTGGCCGGCGATCCTGGTCACCGGCGTGTCGTTTGCGGTCCCGCAATACGTGATCTCGAACCACATCAATCCCTGGATCGTCGACATCGGCGCTTCGCTGATCTCGATGGGCGCACTGATCCTGTTCCTTAAGGTCTGGCAGCCGCAGCAGCTCTGGCTGTCGCCGGCGCTGCGCGGACGCGATGAATCGGCGGCGACGATGGCTTCCGCGCCACCGCTCGACAAGACGCCGCTGACCCAAAGCGAATTGTGGAGCGCACTGCTGCCGTGGATCATCGTCTGCATCCTGATGCTGATCTGGGGCAATGGCGCCTTCAAGACCTGGGCCAACGCCAACTTCACCTGGAACTTTGCGGTCCCCGAGCTCGACAAGCTGATCTTCAAGGTGCCGCCGGTGGCCGCCAAGCCGACGGCGGAAGGCGCGGTGTTCAGCTTCACCTACCTGTCGTTCACCGGCACCGGCATGCTGATCGCCGCGATCATCTCGGGTCTGTTGATGGGCTTCTCGCCGCTCAAGCTGATCGCCGAGTATGGCCGCACCATCCGCCTCTGCGCGATCTCGCTGATCACGATCTCGGCGATGCTGGCGATCGGCACGCTGACCCGGCTCTCCGGCGTCGACGCCACGCTCGGCCTCGCCTTCGCCGCGACCGGCGTGCTGTATCCCTTCTTCGGCACCTTGCTCGGCTGGCTCGGCGTGGCGCTGACCGGATCGGATACCGCCTCCAATGTGCTGTTCGGCAATCTGCAGAAGATCACCTCCGAGCAGCTCGGCCTGCCGCCGATCCTGATGGCGGCGGCGAACTCCTCGGGCGGCGTGATGGGCAAGATGATCGACGCGCAATCGATCGTGGTCGCCTCGACCGCCACCAACTGGTACGGCCACGAGGGCTCGATCCTGCGCTACGTGTTCCTGCACTCGATCGTGCTGGCGTGCCTGGTCGGTCTGTTCGTGACCCTGCAGGCCTATGTGTATCCGTTCACGGAGCTGGTCTTGAAATAACGAGGCGAGGCGTCGCCCAAGCGAAGGTCCCCGCGGGTCACGAGCCCGCGGGGATTTTGCATTTTCAAGCGTTTTTTCTCGGGCGGCCAAGCTGGCCAATCCCGGCCTCGTCCCATAGAAGGGCGGCATCAGAGCATGATCCGGAAAAGTGGAAGCCGGTTTTCCCTCGCGACAAGCGCGAACGCGTTTGCGCGGAGATCATGCTCAAAAGCGATCCTGGGAATGGCATGGTCTCGATGAAGCGGATTCTGAACGGCGGCATGGCCGCGTTGGCGCTCCTTGCCGCGGCTCTGGTCGCGATTCCGGCCAGGGCTCAGGAAGGCTTCCCGTTCGGCGACGTGATGACGCTCGACGCCGCGCGCATGCCGGGCTCCAAGCGGATCCCCTCGATCGAGGTCGGCGACAATGGCGAGGTGATCCTCGAGCTGTGGTGCGATGGCGGCAAGGGTCAGTTCTCGGTTGCCGGCAACACCATCGTCTTCGTTCCCGGCGCGATGGAGAACCGCACCTGCACGCCGGACCGGGCGCAGGCCGACAAGGATCTGCTGGCGGCGCTTGGCGACATGACGAGCTGGCGGCGGCATAATGAAGAGGTGATCTTCTCCGGAAGCAAGTCGCTGCGCTTCCTGATCAACGGCAACTGACCGCGGTCGATCGCGTCGGCGCAGGCATTCAGGGCGTTGCGATCAATCCGCTTGCGGTGGCGACGATCCAGCGGTTGCCCCAGCGCACGATGGAATCGACGCGGCCAAGGCCAGGGACGACGTCGCCGCGCGCGGCCATCTTGACGCCCTCCGGTCCCTCGAGCACGGCGGTGCCGTCGCGGACCTCGACCACCGACCATCCGGGAATCGTGCTCGGCCGTGTCTCCGGTCCGGCTGCCAGCTGCGGCTTCGATCCGAGCATGGCGGCTTGCGCGCCGAGCGTCGTCGGCGCGGCCCCCAGCACTTGCGGGCGCGGGCTGGCGGGGGTGGTCTTCGGAATGCTGCCGGTGACCGAAGGCTCGGCATTCGACGCGGTCCGCCGCGGGCTCTCGCTCCTGCGGCTCGGCAGTGCCTCTGCAACGTGCGGGGCGGGGGCTTCCTTCTGGGCGACGGGGAGGGGCGCGGGGCTGGCGAAGTCGTGCCAGTTGGCGCCACCGGTCCATCCCAGCACGAAGCTTGCGGCCAGCGCGGTGGCGGCCAGCAGCGCGGTGCCGATGCGGTCGGCGAACGGCTCCCGCAGCAGCAGGGCGGCGTCGTGGTTCTCGTTTGAGACGTCCCAGAGGTCCGCCGTCTGCGCCGGCGAATGACCCTCCGTCACATCTGTCGGCCAGATGCTCTCAGGGTTGATCGGCTCGCGGTCTTGCATGGCGTGACCTGTGTTCGGTGACGCAAAGGATGATCCTCGAAACTAAATCGAGCCTTAATTTTCGGTGACCGAACTGCGGCAGCACGAAGTCTTTTGGTCGCAGGCCCCGTAAATTGACGGGGCGGCGAGGGCGGCCGACAATCGCAACCACGCCACTGCATTGCAGCCAGAGATGCACGAGCCACGAATCAGCATCGCTCCCGAAGACCCGCGGCAGCCGGAGGTGCGGCGGCTGATCGATCTGTCGGACGCCTACATGCAGGCGCTGTATCCGCCGGACAGCAATCACCTCGCCGCCGCTGAGGTGCTTGCCGTCCCGGACGCGGTCTTCCTCGTCGCGCGTCGCGATGCCGAGGTGATCGGGTCGATCGCCTTCCGCCTCATCGCGCCCGATCATGCCGAGATGAAACGGATGTTCGTGCGCGCCGACGCGCGCGGCTACGGGCTCGGCCGCCGCCTGCTCGACGCGCCGGAAGAGATGGCGCGGCGCCGGCAGATCGCGCACATCAGCCTGGAGACCGGAATCCGGCAGGCGGAGGCGATCGGGCTCTATCGCGCCGCCGGCTACCTGGAATGTCCGCCGTTCGCCGGCTACGCGCCAGATCCGCTCAGCCTGTTCATGACCAAGTACCTCTGACGTCCGCCGGCGGCGTCGCTCGCGCATCATGCAGCTCAGCGGTCGTTTCCGGACGTCGTCTCCGCAAAGCGGGTCGTTTCGGTCTGCGGCCACGGCTATAGCGGACGCATGCTCGATTTCGCCGCACAGTATGCAGCCTTTCAACGCCGCGCCGGCATCGCATCAGGAGATGCGTTGCCGGCGCGGCAACATTGGAATTGGTCCAGCGAGCCTGCGGATTAGAGCGCTTCAATTTCACTGAGCCGATCGCTTGCGCTACCGGAGCGCACGGAAAGTGCGTTCGGGTAGCCGCGATGCGATCGTCGATGAAGCGCCGGTTTACCCGGCGTAGCCACTCTGTTCGGGCAGGCGAATGAGTCCGAGCTGTAGCATGGCGGTGATCGCATCTTCCTGCCCGAGCTCCTCGGCGATCCGTCCGTCCTGCACGCGCAGCATGGTCGTGCCAGCGAACGTCATCTTGCGGCCGGAGGCCGCGGGCAGCGAGCCGAGCCGGAAGTCGCTGAACGCGGGTCCGGTGTGGGTGCCGCCGCCTTCCCAACGGCCGACGACGAGGTCGCCTTCCGCGACGAGATCGCCGACGCCCCAGAAATTCAGATCCGGAAACGCCTCGCGAAACTCGGTCATGAACTTCGTCACTGCGGCGCGGCCCTTCTTCGGTTCGTGCATCGGGTAGTGCACGACAATGTCGGCCGTGGCGAGTTCGTTGATGATGCGCGGATTCCAGGGGTTGCCCCAGAATTCCTTGAACCAGCGGCCGACCACATTCTTGTTTTGCTCTGACATCTCATCGTCTCCATGTGCGCGTTGCCGGTTTCACGACCGGCGCTGTGTCAATGCGCGCATTAGGCAATGTCAGACGAGTGCCGCACCACCCGATTCCGGATCGGCGTGCTGTTAGCCTTCAGACGAAATTCCGCTTTGTCGATATGATGCTTGGCGCCGCTTCCCGAACGTCGTCGAGTAATCGGGAAGCGGGTGGCTCAGTGCCACACTGACTTGTCGGCGTCCCAGCGCTGGCCCTTGAACTCCTTGAGCAGCGCGTCGATCGCGCCGTTGTCGTCCTTGGCCTCGCTGCCTTCCTCGTCGCTGCTGGAATCGTCGGACAGATTCAGCTTGGCGCCGGCGCTGTCGTCCGATGTCGAGACGGTGGGGCTCGAGACCCACAGCATCAGTCTGTCGGAGCTGCCGGGCTTGTCGGGCGAGACCAGGGCGGTGACCTCGTAGTTCTGGGTGAGGCCGAGCGCAGGGTAGACGGCGCTGGGGCGCTTCAGCACCAGCTTGAGCTTGCCGGTGTTCGCATTCCAGGTCGCGGAGGCGGGCTTTGCGACAAGCGTCTTCGCCAGCACGCCGGCGATCGCGGTTGCGAGCTTGTCCTTGTTGATCTTGTCGCCGTCGCGCCAGTCGGCGGCCGCGAAGCGGATGGTGCGGTCCATCTCGACCACGCCGCTGGTCCAGCCGGCCGCCGTGACGCCGGGCGCCGCTTTCACCTTGGCGAGCAGCGCGCTGGCGTGCTCGGGATCGACGGTGAGACTGATGGTCTGCTCGCCGGAGCGCATCGCATCGCAGGTCACCGAGAGGCTCGAGGTGCCGATCTCGACGGCCTCGCCCTTCAGGCTCTTGAGGAAGTCGGCCGCCGCATCGAGCTTCACCCGCACGCCGATCGATTCCGGCGAGACGTCGGTGAAGTCCTTCGGCTGCGGCGTGATGCCGTCCTCGGTGGCCTGGTTGTCCTGGAATTCCTTCTCGCTGAGATCGGAATTGTCGGTCGAGGCGACCTCGGTCACGGTCTGGCCGATCGTGATCTGGCCGCGGAACTCAAAACTGTCGCCGGTCTGCTTGCGGTTCAGCTTGATGGTGACCGGCTGCTTGTCGGCGACGCTCTGGGTGCTGCCGGACAGGGTCTGGCCGTTGACGGTGAGGGTGGCGACGAAGCGGTCCTTGCGGTCGGAGCTCTTGTCGGCCGGATAGCAGACGTCGAGCACGGCCGCGGTCACGGCCTTGCCCTGGCGGGTTTCCTTCAGCACCACGTCGGCATTGCCGTCCATCAGGCCGTCGATCGCGGTGAAATAGCGCGTCTCGGGCCCGCCACCGGCCGCCGGCTTCGTTTGCAGCTTCATCTGGGCGAGGGCAGGCGCCGAGGCGACGGCAAGACCGAGCAGCAGGAGCGGGAGCGCGCGCATACGATGAGTCCTCGAAGGGCAGAATCGGTTCCGTCGTAACTAGCAAACCTCCGTGTCATTGCGCAAAAAAGAAGGCCGCGTGACGGCGGCTGTCGCGTTTGGGCTGAACTGACCTTTGGCACTGTCATGACGAATGCAGATGTGCCGTGCGTCATCCGCGTTCGGCAGGTTCCTCGCCGTTCTTCAGCCTGCCGCGCAGCGTCGTCACGACGCGGCTCACGGTTTCGATGTCCTTCACGGACAGTCCGTCGGAAAGGCCGTTCACCCAGGGCAGTTGCAGGCGCATCGCCGCGTCGAAGGCTTGCCGGCCCTTGTCGGTCAGCACGACAAGCTGGGCGCGGCGATGATGCGGATTGGTCTCGAATGTGACGAGCCCGTCCCTTTCGAGGTCGTTGACGATCCGCTGCACGTTCTGTCTGGCAGCGCCGAGGTCGCGCGCCAGCCACGCGACCGGCTGCGGGCGTTCCGCGGTGACGATGGCGCCGAGGATCTGCCAGCGGGCGCTGGTCAGCCCGAGCCCCGCCACCAGCCGGTCGCCTGACGTGAACAGCAGGCTGTTCAGCCTGAACAGGTCGAGAATCAGGCCGCTCAGGGCTTCACCCGCCGGCGTTCGCTTGGTCTGTGGCATTTGTCACCATAGGTGTATATTGACATCATAATGTCAATATTGATATGTATCGATATGATCGAAATGACATCATAGCACCATATCAACGGAGCAAGCCATGCCGTATATGCGCCCCCTGGACCCCGCATTCCCGATCGACCGCCAGCTCGCGGTCGAGGCCACCAACGTCGTGCTCGTCAACCTCTTCACGCTCGATGCGGCCGACGAGGACACCTTCCTCAGGGCTTGGCAGGACGATGCCGCGATCATGAAGCGGCAGCCCGGCTTCATCTCGACCCAGCTGCACCGCGCGCTCGGCGACAGCCCGGCCTATCTGAACTATGCGGTGTGGGAGTCCACCGCCGCGTTCCGCGCCGCCTTCATGAACCCGGAGTTCAGGGCCAAGCTGTCGGCCTATCCAGCGTCGGCGGTGGCATCGCCGCATCTGTTCCAGAAGGTGGCGGTGTCGGGTGTGTGCGTGGCGTAGTTTGCCATTCGTCACGGCCGGGGTTGTCCCGGCCCATCCACGTCATTGCGAGCGAAGCGAAGCAATCCATCATGCCGCAAGCGGAAAAATGGATTGCTTCGTCGCTATCGCTCCTCGCAATGACGGTGATGCAAAGCGTCCTAGCGATCAGCACCTCGCCGGCGCAGAGCGCCATGGTATGCTTGGCCAAGGCGAGGGCAAGCACCTGGAACGGATTACACAATGGCAGAGCGTCCGCTGTTCTACGTCGATTTCAACGAACTGATGGAACGGGACGTCGTTTTGCTTTCGCAAACCGACATCAAGCAGGATGTCGATGGGAACGATATCGAGCTCGTCGAAGGTCTCCCAATCGCAATTTATTCCGATGATATTGGGGCGAGCGGTGAGCCCGACAACTTGGTCGCCGAAGGCGTGGTGATCCGGAATAGATACACCGTCCATTTTCCCCACGTAAAATGGTGCTGCCGGATTGGCCCCGAAGGTATTCGCCATCAGTCGGATCTGACTCTCTAAATCGTATCGGGTGTCAAAGGTCACATGCCAAAAGATGGCCCGTCAGGCGGATTAGCCGGAGGCGTAATCCGCCGTTCGCGTCGAGATGCGGCGGATTGCGCTTCGCTAATCCGCCCTACGATCTGGGCGTCGCGTCAAAGATCGCTCAACCGTGGATCGCCATGAGAACAGCGAGCGTGGCGACACCGGTCAGGAAGGAAATGTCGAGAGATCGCAGCGGCGCCTTTGGACGACGACCGATCGAACCGGAGATCACGTAATAGAGGCCATAGCCCGCGCCGAGAACGGCGAACGTCAGCGTCTGCTTGAACCAGAACGTTACGACGACCGCAAAGTCATCGGCGCGGTCCTGGACATAGGCGCCCAATGCGAGCAGCGCGCCGATCGCGTAGAACAGCGCCAGCGTTGTCGTCAGTGATTTGGCGTCGCGGGACATCGGATCGTCTTTACATCTCGATCATGATCAAATCGCAAAAAAGAAGGCCGCCCCGAGGCGGCCTTCGATTGCGATGCGGATGTGCAGTGGGGGCTCAGAAGCCGCCCATGCCGCCCATTCCACCCATGCCGCCGCCGCCCGGCATCGCCGGCGCCGCGTCCTTCGGCACTTCGGCGACCATGGCCTCGGTGGTCACCAAGAGGCCGGCCACGGAGGAGGCGTCCTGCAAGGCAGTGCGCACCACCTTGGCGGGGTCGATGATGCCCTTGTCGACCATGTCGACATAGTCCTCGGTCTGGGCGTCGAAGCCGAAGGTCTCCGACTTGTTCTCGAGGATCTTGCCGACCACGATCGAGCCCTCGACACCGGCGTTCTCCGAGATCTGGCGAACCGGAGCTTCGAGCGCCTTGAGCACGATGTTGATGCCGGCCTGGACGTCGGCATTCGGGTTGGTGAGACGGCCGACCGCCTTCTTGGCGCGCAGCAGCGCGACGCCGCCGCCGGGCACGATGCCTTCCTGCACCGCGGCGCGGGTCGCGTTCAGCGCGTCCTCGACACGGTCCTTCTTCTCCTTGACCTCGACCTCGGTCGCACCGCCGACCTTGATCACGGCAACGCCGCCGGCGAGCTTGGCGAGGCGCTCCTGCAGCTTCTCACGGTCGTAGTCCGAGGTGGTCTCTTCGATCTGCGCCTTGATCTGGCCGACGCGGGCGTCGATGTCCTTCTTCTTGCCGGCGCCCTTGACGATCGTGGTGTTCTCCTTGTCGATCACGATCTTGCCGGCGCGACCGAGCATGTTCACCGTGACGTTCTCGAGCTTCATGCCGAGGTCGTCGGAGATCAGCTGACCGCCGGTCAGGATCGCGATGTCCTCGAGCATCGCCTTGCGGCGATCGCCGAAGCCCGGCGCCTTGACGGCGGCGACCTTGAGGCCGCCGCGCAGGCGGTTGACCACCAGCGTCGCCAGCGCCTCGCCCTCGACGTCCTCGGCGAGGATCAGGAGCGGACGGCCGGACTGCACCACGGCTTCCAGCACCGGCAGCATCGACTGCAGGCCGGACAGCTTCTTCTCGTGCAGCAGGATGTAGGCATCCTCGAGCTCGGCGGTCATCTTCTCGGCGTTGGTGATGAAGTAGGGCGAGAGATAGCCGCGGTCGAACTTCATGCCCTCGACGATGTCGACCTCGGTCTCGAGCGACTTGTTCTCCTCGACGGTGATGACGCCCTCATTGCCGACCTTCTGCATCGCCTGCGCGATCATCTTGCCGATCGCGGCATCGCCATTGGCCGAGATGGTGCCGACCTGGGCAACTTCCGACGAGGAGGCGACCGGCTTGGCGCGCTTCTCGATGTCCTTGATCACGGCGGCGACCGCGGTGTCGATGCCGCGCTTGAGGTCCATCGGGTTCATGCCGGCGGCGACCGACTTGGCGCCCTCGCGCACGATGGCCTGGGCCAGCACGGTCGCGGTGGTGGTGCCGTCACCGGCGGTGTCGTTGGTCTTGGAAGCGACCTCACGCAGCATCTGCGCGCCCATGTTCTCGAACTTGTCGTCGAGCTCGATCTCCTTGGCGACGGTGACGCCGTCCTTGGTGATGCGGGGCGCGCCGAAGCTCTTCTCGATGACGACGTTGCGGCCCTTCGGGCCGAGCGTCACCTTCACGGCGTTGGCGAGCACGTCGACACCGCGCAGCATGCGGTCGCGGGCGTCTCCGGCGAATTTTACGTCCTTGGCAGCCATTGATTTGAACTCCTGGAAAAGGCGTCATCCCTTGCATAACGGCTTTTGCCGTTATTGCTCGAGGAGCGGGCCTTGGCCCGCGTCTCGAAGGATGAAGTTGTGGGGGCTCACCCTTCGAGACGGCAGCTGCGCTGCCTCCTCAGGGTGACGGAGAGAGGTGTGATCAGGCCAGCACGCCCATGATGTCGGACTCCTTCATGATCAGGAGCTCCTGGTTGTCGAGCTTGACCTCGGTGCCCGACCACTTGCCGAACAGCACGCGGTCGCCGACCTTGAGGTCGATCGGGATCAGCTTGCCGGCCTCGTCGCGGCCACCCGGGCCGACGGCGACGATCTCGCCCTGCGACGGCTTCTCCTTGGCCGAGTCCGGAATGATGATGCCGCCCTTGGACTTCTCCTCGGCATCGATGCGCTTGACCACGACGCGGTCATGCAGTGGGCGGAAGGTGGATTTAGCCATGACGTTCCCTCTTGGAGGCTCGGTTTCAGGTCCGGTTCATCGGGACCGGCGTTGAATGCCGGCCCGGTCGGCGCAGGGCAGGACGCCCGGCGCATTTAGCAATCGTGGTGCGAGAGTGCTAATTGTGCGCCGGGAAATATGGCTTGGCGCGGTTTCTGTCAAGCAAACGGGTTAAGGCCTTGGTGAGGCCAATATAGGATGGTGGACCAGAAACCAAATCGTAGCGATGACGTAATTTTGTCAGACGTCATTGCTCCGTCTTAAGTTTTACGCTTGGCTGCAGGACGGGTGCGGCCGGGACATTGTCGGGGGATACATATGATCAGGTCAATCAACGCGCGATTGGTCGCACGGTTCGCGGCCGTTTCGGCGCTGACGACACTCTTGGGGGCGTGCGGCAGCATGAGCCTGCCGTCGTTGTCGTCGAACCCCGAGCCGGCGCCCTCCGAACCGGGGGTCGCCCCGGAAATGCCGGCGAGCATCCGCCCCGACGAGATCGTCGGCCGCTGGGGTCTCGCCTCGTTCCAGAATCCCGCCGACCGCGCCCGCACCGAGGCCGCCGCGCGCGGCCAGTGCAAGCAGCCTTACGTGATCGGCGCCGGCCAGAACGGCGGCGTCATCATGCATCTGGCCGACCAGGCCACCCCGCAGGAACTGCGGCTGAAGGGTTCCCCGAGCGGCAAGAACTATATCGGCCCGCCCGGACCTGTGCCCGGCGAGCAGGACCGCGAGATCATCTCGTTCGACGGAAGGGTTCTGATCACCCGCTTCGTCGACAAGGACGCCGCCACCCGCTACGGCAACATGGTCTACGTCCGCTGCGCGCCGCGGGCGTAACGAGACCTGAGTTTCTTCCGAGCTAGTGCCACATCGGCAGTGCACCTCTCTCCTTGTGGGAGAGGTCGAATTGCATCGCAGATGCAATTCGGGTGAGGGGTATCTCTCCGCGAGTGACCCTCTCGCGATTTTGAGCATGCGGCGACAACCCCTCATCCGGCGCCATAGCCGATGCGAAGCGTCGGCGTTCTAAGAACGGCGGCCGAAGGCCGCCTATGCCACCTTCTCCCACAAGGGGAGAAGGGAAGACGGGAACATGCACCGTCATTGCGAGGAGCGAAGCGACGAAGCAATCCATGCCGCCGCGTTTGCGGAACGATGGATGCTTCGCTTCGCTCGCAATGACGAGGTTGGACTGCCGCCCAAACAAAAAAACGCCGGCCCGAGGGCCGGCGTTTTCGTAATGATCTGGCGCTCGCTCAGTTGAACATCGCGTCGATGTCGTCCTGCGAGGCGTGGCCGGCGTCGCCGTCGAGCTTGGGGCCGTTGAGCAGGCGGGCGTCGCCCTCGCGGGTATCGACGATCGCGGGGGAGTGGCTCTTGATCGCGTCGACGCCGCCCCAGATGTTCATCATCTCGTTGATGTGCTGTTCGATGAACTTCATCGTCTGCATCACCTTGCTGATGCGCTGGCCGGTGAGGTCCTGGAAGTTGCAGGCCTCGAAGATCGAGACCACGCGCTCCTGGATGTCTTCGCTGAGCCGCTTCTGCTGGTCGGGCGTGACGTTGTTGGCGAGCGCGGTCGCGGCCTGGTCGATCGCCTCGACCGCTTCGAGGATCTGCTGGGTGGCCTGTTCGGTGCCGCCGACCACGGCGCCGAGCTCGCCATTGACCTTGGCCATCTCCTCGCCGTTGAAGCTCTTGCCGTGCAGCACGGCGATCTCGCGCTTGGTGCGGCTGATCGCGTCGTGGATCAAATCGAGCTCGACCTTGAGCTTCTCGCACTGTTCGACCTGCGCGCGGTAGGTCTCGAGCAGCGCGTGCGTCTCGGCGACTTCGCGGGCGACCGCGGCATCGACGCTGTCGCCGCTGCGCTGTGCCGGTGTCGCGGCCATCTGGGCACGGATCGAGCGAAGCTCGGCCATGATCTCGCGATGCATCGGACCGACGTCGGCGCCACCGGCCACTTCCGGCTCCGGCATCACAACCTCACCCATCGCCTGCTCGACACGAAAACGCTTGCGCTTCACTGACATGATTTTCATTCCCGCCCCTTCACTGCACTCCGTTCTAGACAGTGCGGATTTAACGTCAGGTTCACGCGGGAACAGTTTGCGCGGATCGTGCGCCACCGCGGCGCTACCTGTGATTAACCATGTCGCAGCGGCGTTCACGCAAAATAAACGCTACCGGGTAAAACCGCGCCGCATTGCCGACGTGGTGAATCCAAACGGCCGATCCGTTTACCAAACCGATGCGGTTTTCATTGCCTATTGACCACGTGCAACGGCGCAAGTCGGCGCCCTCGCGCATCACGTCACGACGAAACCAGTACAGAGTACGTCGATGTTCAGGAAAACCACGCTTGCGCTGCTCGCCGGCGCGTCTTCTCTTATTGCCGTTCCCCATCACGCCATGGCGATCGACGCGGTGTCCTCCGCTGAGCCCACCGTGATCTACGCCAACCAGGGCGCACCGCAGCCGCCGATGCGCACCGCCTATGTGCAGCCGCAACGCTCCAACATGGGCGGCGGCTTCATCGAATTCCTGTTCGGCGATGCGCCGTCGTCGCAGGGTTACGCGCCGCAGCCGATGTATCAGCAGCAGCCCGCCTATTACGGCAACCGCCAGGGGCTGCCGCCGATGGATCCGCAGCAGCAGATGATCCGTCAGCAGCAAGAGGCCATGGGCGATCCGACCCAGCGTCCGTTCGATCCGCAGTATGAAAAGCAGTTGGTCGACTATCACGGCAAGGAAGGCGCCGGCACCATCGTCGTCGATACGCCGAACAAATTCCTCTATCTGGTGCAGGGCGACGGCCGCGCGCTGCGCTACGGCATCGGTGTTGGACGGCCCGGCTTCACCTGGGCCGGCACCAAGACAATCTCGGCCAAGAAGGAGTGGCCGGCCTGGACGCCGCCGCCGGAAATGCTGGCGCGCCGTCCCGACCTGCCGCGGCACATGGAAGGCGGCCCGGAGAATCCGCTCGGGGCGCGTGCGATGTATCTCGGCTCGTCGCTCTATCGCATCCACGGCTCCAACGAGCCCTGGACGATCGGCACCAACGTCTCGTCCGGCTGTATCCGGATGCGCAACGAGGACGTCATTGACCTCTACGGCCGCGTCAATGTCGGCGCCAAGGTCGTCGTGATGTGAGATTGCAACCCGGATGCAGCGAAGCGAAATCCGGGACGGACTTCATCGCGGATAGACCTGCCTCGGATTGCGCTTCGCTTCATCCGGGTTACGATTGATCAAACTAAAACGGCCGCTCGATTGGAGCGGCCGTTGTCGTTTCAGCGATCGCGTTTACGCGTAATCGCTGTTGTCGTCGCCGCCGTTGTCGTCGAAGTCGTCGGCGTCTTGATCATCGTCACTGTCCCGGTCGGCCTGCGCCTGGTCGAACGCGCCGGCGCGCGAGCCGTAATCACTGTCGCGACCGGACGAACCGACATCATTGATCCCGGCGTCACGGGCGAGGTCGCTTGACGACTGGTCGCCGCCCCAGGGGCGCGAACCGCCGCCGAGGCCGCCGGCATCGGCCAGCGACTGGTGGGCGCCGCCGCCCATCATGCCGCGGATGCTGGAGAGCAGCAATCCGCCGCCGACCACGCCGGCCGCCGCCGCAGCCGCCGTGCCGAGGAACGAGCCGCCACCGCCACCGGGCGCGCCGCCGCCGAAGGCGGGGGCTGGCCGTATTGCGGTTGACCGTATTGCTGTGGCGGCTGGCCATAGCCGCCGGCCTGCTGCATCGCCTGGCCCGAGTTCCAGACCGGGCGGCCGCCGCCAACATCCGGCGGGCGCACCGGCGGCACCGAGCCGTGCGGCTGGCCTTGTCCCTGTCCGAAGATCGCATCGCGCATCGAATCGAGGAAACCGCCACCCTGCTGCTGGGCTGGCTGCTGCTGACCGACCGCGGCCTCGAGTTCCTGGATCCGGTCATGGGCGCGCTTCAGCGCCTCGTCCTGCACCAGCGCGGTCTGCACCAGCGCGTAGACCGCATTCGGCGCGTTGCGCAGGCCCTGCATGATCGCGGACATGGCCTCGCTGTCGCGCGGGGCATTCTCCAGCTTGGCAAGCCGGTCGAAGAGATCGTCGATCAGTTGGCGTTCTTGCGGTGTCATGGCGTTCTCCATCGCGTCGATCGAATCGGCGCGCGGCTGATGTAGGACGGGCTTTGTGGCGCAAGGAGTGGGGCCCAGAATTAAATTTATGTATGCGACAATACGACCGCAGGTTTCTTTATGAACCTTGTCAGGCCCGTGTAACTTTATTCGAGTGTTACTTTATTCAGGGCCAGCAGCGCCAGGAAATCGTCGCCTGCGAGATAGGCATGCTCGGTTTCGCGCTGCGTGGTCAGCGGGTCGAGGCTCTCAAGTGTTTCATCGACGAAACCGGGATGGCACATCACCAGCCCGTCCTCCGGCAGCCCGTCGAGAAAGCCGCGCATCAGCGCCGCGAAATCGTTCTCGCGGGTGAAATCATAGGCGCCGGCAAAGGCCGGGTTGAAGTGCAGGCCCGATCGCTGCGCCTTGATCCGGAACTGGGTGCTGAGCACGTTGAGCACCAGGGCCTTCGGCGCCGCCAGCTGACGCGCCAGCGGACCTTCGCGGCCGCACTGCCGCACCCAGGCGTCCGGCGCGCGCTCCTTCACGGCGCGCAGGAAGCCGTCGCGCACCTGCGGGAACAGCTGCGCGTGCTGGTGGCCGTCGACGAAATCGGGCGCGCGGCCGAACAGTTCGTGGAAGGCGTCGAACTGCGCCAGCACCTCGGCATGAACCAACTCGGCGTCGAGCCGGTGCATCAGCCCGGCGCGCAACAGCCTTGGAAACGGCAGGAACATGTCGCCGTCGAGCGGACGGAAATGCATGGTCAGCGGCCGGAACGGCGCGGTCAGCGTCACATGCAGCCCGATCGCGCAGCGCGGGCTTTTCGCGACCGATTCCTGCAATGCGGAAGCAGCCTCGCGGCCGATCGCCGGCGTCACCATCATCACCGACGTCGCATTGAGGCGGCCGCGCTCGATCAGATCGCGGATCGCGCGGTTGACGCCGTCACTCAAGCCATAGTCGTCAGCACACAGCCAGACCCGGCGCGGCGAAGCTTCGCTCATTCGGCGGCGGTCCGCTCGGAGGCATCTTGCGTCGCGCCGCCGTCGGCGTGCTTCTCGGTGTGCTCGGCGACGAAGTAGATCGGCCGCGCCTTCAGCTCGGAGAGGATCTTGCCGATATATTCGCCGACGATGCCGATCATGATCAGCTGCACGCCGCCGATCGTCATCACGCCGATCATCAGCGACGGATAGCCGGGGACCTGCTTGCCGGTGGTCAAGACTTCCCAGAGGATCGAGAGGCCGAACAGGAAGGCCGCGCCCGCGAGCAGCGCGCCGAGCAGGCTGGCAAAACGCAGCGGCGCCACCGAGAACGAGGTCAGGCCCTCGATCGACAGGCCGATCAGCCGTCCGGCATTGAAGGTGGTGACGCCATGCGCGCGCGGCGCCGGCTCGTAGTCGACGCGGATCTGCTTGAAGCCGATCCAGCTGGCGAGGCCCTTGAAGAAGCGGTTGCGCTCCGGCAATTGCCGCAAGGCCGCGGCCGCGCGCGGCGACAGCAGGCGGAAGTCGCCGGCATCCTCGGGGATCTGCTGCCGCGCGCCCCAGTTGATCAGCGCGTAGAAGCCGCGCACGGCAAGCCGCCGCGCCGCCGATTCATTGTCGCGATGCGCCTTCGCCGTGTAGACCACGTCGTAGCCGTCATCGATCCAGTGTGCGACCAGTTGCTCCACCAGCGTGGGCGGATGCTGGCCGTCGCCATCCATGAACAGCACCGCGCCGCGGCGGGCATGGTCGAGGCCGGCCATCAGCGCCGCCTCCTTGCCGAAATTGCGCGACAGCGACACCACCTGCAGGTCGAGCCCATCGGCGGGCAGGCCGCGCGCGATGGTGAGCGTATCGTCGGCGCTGCCATCGTCGACATAGATCACTTCGCAGGCCAGCCCGTAACGGGCGCGCAGCGACCTTGCGAGGTCGATCAGCCGTTGGTGCAGCGCACTGAGCCCGGCGGCCTCGTTGTAGACGGGCACGACGATGGACAGACCCTGCGCGGCGGCGGTCTTGGCGGTCGTGGTCAGGCTGGAAACGTCAGAGCCCAGCATCATCGGTCAGGTTCCAGAACTAGAGCGTTTCCGGGCGTAGCGAGTTCCGGTTCGCGTGCAGAAAACGCGTCACAACGAGCGATCATGAACACAATATGGTACCGGCGGCCGGCTGTCGCCAAGATGAACGGCCGGGCCGACTCATTGTCGCAGGAACGCCTCGAGCTTGGCGAACAGCGGATTCTCGCGGTCGAACACATAGTCCAGCGACACCACCGAGACGGTTTCGGCGCCGTGCTCGCGCAGGAAGCTGCCGAGCGCATAGAGTTTGCCCGGTGGGCAGTGCAGCGTAAGCATGCCCGACGAGGTCGGGCCGCCGAACGGGGCGACCACGCCGAAACGCTGATGCGCCTCGGACAGCAGCGCGTCGTTGCAGCCGGCAAAGCGGGTGCGGACCTCGCGGTACTTGGCTGCGCGGGCCCGCGCGGCGATGTGGTCGAGGATCACGCGCGCGGTTTCGCGGGCGCCGGTCGACCAGTCGGCATCCTTTGAGGCCACCAGATTGGCCTGGCTGCGCAGCATCACGCCGTCGTCGAGCACCTTCAGCCCGTTGGCGGCGAGCGTTGCGCCTGTTGTGGTGATGTCGACGATCAATTCGGCGGTGCCGGCCGCGGGCGCGCCTTCGGTGGCGCCGGCGCTCTCGACGATGCGGTAGTCGCCGACGCCGTGCTTCGCAAAGAAGCCGCGCGTCAGGTTGATGTATTTGGTCGCAACCCGCATGCGGTGATTGTGCTGCTCGCGGAAGCCGCTCGCGACGTCGTCGAGATCGGCCATGGTGCGGACGTCGATCCAGGCCTGCGGCACCGCGACCACGACATTGGCATAGCCGAAGCCGAGGCCTTCGATCATCAGCACGCGCTTGTCGGGATCCGGAATGCTCTCGCGCACCAGGTCCTCGCCGGTGACGCCGAGATGCACGGCGCCGCGCGCCAGATTGGCCGCGATCTCGCTCGCCGACAGATAGGCGATCTCGACATTGTCGACGCCGGCGATGGTGCCGCGATAGTCGCGCGCGCCGCCGGCCTTCGACAGGGTCAGCCCGGCGCGCGCGAAGAAGCTTTCCGCGTTTTCCTGCAGGCGTCCCTTGGACGGAACGGCGACGACGAAGGGCGTGCTCATTGGGTGGCTCCGCGGCCGGCGGCCTTGCCATGCCGGGTCATCGCCTCGATCCAGACCGAGAAGCCGACCGCGGGGATCGGATTGGCCGATCCGAGCTGCGACATCAGCCCGTCATAGCGGCCGCCCGCGACCAGCGGTTCGCTGCCGTTGCCCTTGGCGTGCAGCTCGAATTCGAAGCCAGTGTAATAGTCGAGGCCGCGGCCGAATGCGGTCGAGAACCGCGCCTTGCGGATGTCGATGCCGCGCGCGGCCATGAAGCCGACCCGGCTCTCGAGCTGGTCGATCGCAGCAGTGAGGTTGAGCTTGGCGTCGGAGGCCAGCGCGCGCAGCTGCGCGACGGCGTCGTCGGGATCGCCCGAGATCGACAGGAAGCGCTTGATGGTGGCGACCGCATCGCGCGGCAGCGCGCCGGCCTTCAAGGTCGATTGCTCGAGGAAGCGATCGGCGATCTCGGCGACCGTGCGGCCGCCGACATTGGTGGTGCCGGCGATCGACATCAGGTCGGTGACCAGCGCCAGCGCCGCCTTGCGGTCGGAGCCGGCGAGGGCCGCGAGCACGCCCTCATATTCGTTGCGGCCCGGCGCGGTCGAGAGTGTCAGTTGCTCGATGTCGTCGGTCAGCGAGACCTTGCGGTTGAAATCCTTGATCAGGCGGCGCCGCCATACCGGGTAGAGCTCGAGCGCATCGATCAGCGCGTTGAACAGCGCGACGTCGCCGGTGCGGATCTCGACGTCCTTCAGCCCGAAGGCGGTGGTCGCCTCCAGCGCCAGCGCCAGCATCTCGCGTCGGCCGCGGCGCGGTCCTGCCGTCCGAACGATTCGATGCCGGCCTGCAGGAACTGGCTCGGCGCGCCGCCACGATAGCGGAACACCGCCCCGAGATAGCTGAAGCCGGCCGGCTGGCCGGCGCGAGGCGAGGCGAGGTAGTCGCGCGCCACCGGGATCGTGAGGTCCGGGCGCAGGCAGAGCTCTTCGCCGCTCGGGTCGGTCGTCAGGTACAGGCTCTTGCGGATGTCCTCGCCGGAGAGGTCGAGGAACGGCTCGGCCGGCTGCAGGATCGCGGGCTCGGACCTGACGTAACCGGCCTGCGCGAACGAGGCCAGCAGCGCATCCGCCCAGAGGGCGGATCCGGCGGCGGATCGTGGTGCGGCAGCTTCGGTCATCTCGAGGTCCAATTCGCCCCGCAATCGCGTTTCGAGGCCGGTTCCATGGGTGGTGTTGGCGGAGCCCTTAGCATGGCCGATCCATGGTTACGACAGGGATCACCCAAAGATCAGCCAAGTGGCTTAATGATTGGGTTCGTTAACGATTTTGCGACGGCTTGGCTAGGGGCCGGCCGCGCCGACTTGCGAGTGAGGTGAGCACGCCTCTCAGGC
>NZ_LFLZ01000109.1 GCF_001189845.1 Bradyrhizobium tropiciagri | reverse complement strand
GCAAGCGGGGCGAGGCGAAGAGAAGTCCGCATGCCCCGCGTTCTTCTTGTGACGTCGTCACGCTCAATCAATCGCTCGTTTACCATCCCACCTTAAGGTGAATCCGCCGGGGCACCTTGCCGCCGCGGCGCGTCGGGTGGAGTTGGCGTTGCGTACAGAGTTGAGTGATCGGCGCGTGCGGCGCTGCGTGATGCTTGCCGCCGCAGCATTTGCGGGTTCCGTCCTGGTTGTGCCCGCTCCCGTCTCAGCCGAAGGGCTGTTCGACTTCTTCTTCGGCGGTGCCCAGAAGCAGCAGGGCCGGCAGGCCCCACCGCAAGCCAATTTCTTCGCCGATCCGTTCGGCCTCAACCAGCAGCCGGAACGGCAGACATCGGCCCCCGCCTCGGCACCGCGCGTGGCCGGTTCCGGGCCGGCCTATTGCGTGCGCACCTGCGACGGCAAGTATTTCCCGCTGACGATGCGCGGCAACGCGACGCCCGCGCAGCTCTGTCAGGCCTTCTGTCCGGCGAGCGCGACCAAGGTCTATTACGGCAGCCATATCGACAGCTCCGCATCGACCACGGGTGAGCGCTACGCCGACAGCGAGAACGCCTTCGCCTATCGCAAGGCGCTGCGCGCCGACTGCACCTGCAACGGCCGCGACCCGGCGGGGCTCGCGCCGGTCGACCTCACGCTCGATGCCTCGCTGAAGGCCGGCGACGTGATCGCGACCACCGACGGCCTCGTCGCCTATACCGGCGTCCGCGTCGGCAACGAGCAGTCGTTCGACTTCACGCCGGTCGCCTCCTATCCCGGATTGACCGCGCAGGTTCGCGCGCGGCTCGGCGAAATGAAGGTCGCGCCGGTCAGCGCCGAGCTCGCGAGCGATGCGCCGTTGCCGGAGACCGGCCGCGACGTCGCGCCGCCGACGCCGACCTCCGTTGTGCCGAAGGGCAATTCGGCAAAGCCCGCCAAGCGGGCCGAGGCGAACTGACGGCGCACGCCGTCATTGCGAGGAGCTCGCGAGCGACGAAGCAATCCATGCTTCCGCCGCGGGACGATGGATTGCTTCGCTCACGCTCGCAATGACGCAAGACGGTTACCGCGCCACGATCACGCCGATCACGTTCGGCGCCGCCAGGTATTTCTCCTCGATCGCGGCGCGCGCGGCGGCGCGGTTCTCCGGGTTGAGGATGCCGCGCTTCTCGGCGAGGATCATCCAGCAATAGCCCCACCAATCCGTCAGCATGCCGTGGTCGTCGACCAGGTCGTAACCCTGCTCGGCGGCGAACAGGCGCGCATGCGCCTCGTCAAGCGAGTCGAGCCAGGCATGATCCTCCAGCGAGAACAGATCGTCGCTGAAGTCATCCGTGGTGTAGCCCCAGATCGACATGCAGACCGCGTTGAACTCGCGGTCGAGCTGGTCGTCGTCGATCGGCTGGCGCCGCGAGGCCAAGTGCAGCCGCGACAGCGAGCGGGCGAAATCCGCGATGCGGGTGAGAGCGAACTGATCGAAGGCGATGGTGGACATGTAGTCCTCGCGGAGGCTGGGAGACCCTAGATATTGTATCGGCACAGCGCCGAATCGTAATGATATATCAAAGACTTGCTAAAGTGTTCTTAATTCGTTCCAGTTGGCTTATGGATTGCCATCGAGCGCGTCGTCCTGGCGAAAGCCAGGACCCATTACCCCGGCAGCCCGACATATCGCGAGCCCTGGCCACGCATGAGCACCGTCGGCAGCTACTACGTCTACCTCCTCGCGAGCCGGCATCACGGCACGATCTACGTCGGCGTGACGAACGATATTCGCCTGCGGCTCGAACTGCATCGTTCGGGCCGAGGCTCAAAGTTCGTCTACAAGTACCGAGTCTTCCGTCTTGTTCACGTCGAAGAATTCGCCACGCCGCAGGAAGCAATCGCCCGCGAGAAGCAACTGAAGTTCTGGAAGCGCGACTGGAAGATCAAGCTGATTGAGCGCGATAATCCTGACTGGAACGACCTGTCAGGCCTCATTTGACAGCTGGGGTAATGGGTCCTGGCTTTCGCCAGGACGACGATGTGGCGCGACCTGTCTTGACAGCTGCGGTTATGGGCCCCGGCCTTCGCCGGGGCGACGAATTTGCGGTGACTGCTTTCGCCTCATGAAAGAGCGGTTGCGAAGCGCGCCCCAAAAGCAATTCGGGCCGCTGACTAGGTCAGCGGCCCGTTGAAAATTGCTTCGGAATGAAATGCGTCGGAGCTAAAAAATGTGCCCGCCCCACGGGCGACAGGTGTGGTTGTAAAGAACTTCTTAAGTTCTGGGAATCCGTATCACCACGGTGTTCCCGATTCGCGAGAAAACGCGCTGCGCGGCGGCTCAATTCGCCGCCGACAGCAGCTTGTCGCCGCAGGCATTCGCATAGAACTTGCCGCCGCATTGCCGCTTGATCGCGGCACAGCGCGCGGCCGGCGATGCGTTCTGCGCCACGCTGAAGCCGCACGTCAGGCCGTCGGCGCTGCGGCCCGGTTTGCCCGCCGCATAGGCTGCGCTGGTCGCCGTGATGCACACGACGAGCAACGCCGCGGCCGCGATCTCGATCAATAGCCTCATCGCGCATCCTCCGCTGAATTGTCGCAAAATCTCGCGTTTCGCAGCCCGATCGTAGACCCGCGCGGGCGTCTCCGGAAGGTTCCCGGAGCGGCCCGGTCCTTGCATAAAATGACGGCAGCGCCGGTGTATGGGTATCGTTCCGGTTTCGATTGCCGTGCAAGGCGCGTATCATTGCGCTGGAGTGTGATCGGAAAATCGCGGGAACCGATTTCCGGGGGACCACGCTCGAACAAGGAGACGAGATCATGCTGCATGCCGTCGCATCATGGTCCGTTTGAACGGCAGGGATTGGGCGCGTTGCAGGAACAAACAAATCACCCGGCATTGAACCAGCCGATCGACGAACTGGCGCTGACCGAGATCAAGGGCGCGATCCTGGCCAAGCTCCGGCTTGCGATCGGCAAGGACGCCACCGTCGCGACCCGGCGCGACTGGTACAAGGCGGCGGCGCTGGCGCTGCGCGACCGCATCGTGCACCACTGGCTGACGGCCGAGAAGCAGACCTACGACGCCGGCGCCAAACGCGTCTATTATCTCTCGCTCGAATTTTTGATCGGCCGCCTGTTCACCGACGCGCTGAACAATATGGGGCTGCTGCCGCTGTTCGAGGCCGCGCTCGGCGACCTCGGCGTCGATCTCTCCGACCTGCGCAAATGCGAGCCGGATGCGGCGCTCGGCAATGGCGGCCTTGGGCGGCTCGCGGCCTGCTTCATGGAGAGCATGGCGACGCTGGCGATCCCGGCGACCGGCTACGGCATCCGCTACGATTTCGGCCTGTTCCGCCAGATCATGAACCAGGGCTGGCAGCAGGAATATCCCGACGAGTGGCTGGCCTTCGGCAACCCCTGGGAATTCCAGCGGCCGGAGGTGGTCTACAACGTCCATTTCGGCGGCCATGTCGAGCATGTCGATGACCGCGGCCGCGACTGTGCCACCTGGCACCCGGCGGAAACCGTGGAGGCGATGGCCTACGACACGCCGATCGTCGGCTGGCGCGGCCAGCACGTCAACGCGCTGCGGCTGTGGTCGGCGCATGCGCCCGACCCGCTCAAGCTCGACGTCTTCAACACCGGCGATTACGTCTCGGCCAGTGCCGAGCAGGCGCGCGCGGAAGCGATCTGCAAATTCCTCTATCCGAACGACGAGAGCGCGGCGGGCCGCGAGCTGCGGTTGCGCCAGGAGTATTTCTTCGTCTCGGCCTCGCTGCAGGATCTGGTGAACCGGCATCTCGCCTCCGACGGCGGCCTGCGCAATCTCGCGCAGAAGGCGGCGGTGCAGCTCAACGACACCCATCCGAGCCTTGCCGTCACCGAGCTGATGCGCATCCTGGTCGACCTGCACAATTTCCGCTGGGACGAGGCCTGGAAGATCACGGTCGCGACGCTGTCCTACACCAATCACACCCTGCTGCCGGAGGCGCTTGAGACCTGGCCGGTCGAATTGTTCGAGCGGCTCTTGCCGCGGCATCTCGAGATCATCTACCGCATCAACGTCGCCCATCTCGCGCTCGCCGAGGAGCGCTTCCCCGGCGACATCGAATACCGCGCCTCGGTCTCGCTGATCGACGAGCGCAGCGGCCGCCGCGTGCGGATGGGCCAGCTCGCCTTCGTCGGCTCGCATCGCATCAACGGCGTCTCCGCGATGCATTCCGATTTGATGAAGGAGACCGTGTTCCACGACCTGCATCATCTCTATCCCCAGCGCATCACCAACAAGACCAACGGCATCACCTTCCGCCGCTGGCTGATGCTGGCCAATCCGCGGCTGACCGCGCTGCTCCGCGAGGCCTGCGGCGAGGCCGTGCTCGACGACTTCTCGCTGCTCGATCGGCTCGAGGCCCATTCGAGCGACCTCGAATTCCAGAAGCGCTTCCGCGACGTCAAGCATCACAACAAGCTGGCGCTGGCGCGGCTGGTCAACGAACGCAACCACATCAAGGTCGACCCGTCGGCGCTGTTCGACGTGCAGATCAAGCGCATTCACGAATACAAGCGGCAGCTGCTCAACATCCTGGAGACGATCGCGCTCTACCACGCGATGAAGGACAATCCAGGTGCGAACTGGGTGCCGCGGGTAAAGATCTTCGCCGGCAAGGCGGCAGCGAGCTATCGCTACGCCAAGCTGATCATCAAGCTGATCAACGACGTCGCGAGGTGGTCAACAATGACGCTTCGCTCGGCGGCAGGCTGAAGGTGGTCTTCCTGGCCGACTACAATGTCAGCCTCGCCGAGGTGATCATCCCCGCCGCCGATCTGTCCGAGCAGATCTCGACCGCCGGCATGGAGGCTTCCGGCACCGGCAACATGAAGCTCGCGCTGAACGGCGCGCTGACCATCGGCACGCTCGACGGCGCCAATATCGAGATCCGCGACGCGGTCGGACCCGAGAACATCGCGATCTTCGGCCTCGAGGCCGGCGACGTCATGGTCCGCCGCAAGCAGGGGCTCGATGCCAGCGACGTGATCCGCAAATCGCCGCGGCTCGAGCGCGCGATCCGCGCCATCGAGAGTGGCGAGTTCTCGCCGGGCGACGCCGCGCGCTTCGCCTCGATCGGGCACGCGCTGCGTTATCTCGACCACTACATGGTCTCGGCCGATTTCGATTCCTACTACGACGCGCAACGCGGCATCGACGCGCGCTGGCAGGTGCCCCCGGCCTGGACCCGCGCCTCGATCCTCAACGTGGCGCGCATGGCGTGGTTCTCCTCCGACCGCACCATCCGCGAATACGCCGAGGACATCTGGCACGTGCCGGTGCACCCCAGCGCCTCGCCGCAGCTCGGCAGCCAGCGCGAGGCGAAGGGGTAATCCCGGGGCGCGGAAATCGATTACGTCCGACGTCATTGAATTCGGCGCGACAGCCCGCGATATTGCCAGTGAACCTCACGCCGTCATTGCGAGGAGCGCAAGCGACGAAGCAATCCATGGGTCCGCAGATGTGGGGCGATGGATTACTTCGCTTCGCTCGCAATGACGGCGGCGCATTTTTTCGATCCAAGGACTTTCATGCTCACCAAGACCCCGCACCTCTTCGACGAAGCCACTGCCGTGACCGCCGGCGACAGCCGCTGGCAGGGACGGACCAGTCCGGACTACTGGGCGTTCGTCGGCCCATTCGGCGGCTGCACGGCGGCGACCATCCTGCGGGCGCTGATGCAGCACCCGCAGCGCGCGGGCGATCCGCTGGCGCTGACGGTCAATTACTGCGCGCCGGTCGCCGAGGGCGTGTTCGATCTCGATGTCCGCCTGGTGAAGGCCAACCGCTCGAGCCAGCACTGGTCGGTCGAGATGACGCAAGGTGGCGGCGAGGTCGCAACCTTGGCGACCGCCGTGTTCGCCGAGCGAAGGCCGTCATGGTCGCACCAGCCGGCGGAATATCCCGGCGCGGTGCCGTTCGAACAGCTGCGGTCCTATCCGAAGCTCGCGATGACCTGGGCCAACCAGTACGACTTCCGCTTCGCCGCGGGCGAGCCGAAGTTCGGCGGCGGCGGCGCGACGGAGCCATCGAGCCCCTACTCCAAGCTCTGGATCGCCGACCGCGTGCCGCGCAAGCTCGATGCGCTGTCGCTGATATCGATGTCGGACGCGTTCTTCGGCCGCGTCTTCCACGCACGGCATGAGCTGGTGCCGTTCGGCACGGTGTCGCTGACGACCTATTTCCACGCCGATGCGGCGGACCTCGACGCCGAGGATACCACCCGCGTGCTGGCCACGGCCGACGCAAAAACCTTCCACAAGAGCTACGGCGACCAGCACGGCGAATTGTGGTCGCCCGCCGGCCGCCTGCTCGCCACCACGACGCAGATCGCCTATTTCAAGGCGTAGCGTTTTCGAGCGGATCGGCTACCGGCTCGCGTCAAGCCGTAGCCAAATATCCACATCGGTCTGCTAGGACCGGATTGCCTATTTCAGGGGTTGGAGGAACATTGGCGCGTCGCTTCTGTTCCAGCCTTTGGAATCACTGGCCTTTGGGAGCATTGCCGCATGTCCGAAGCCGACGCTTCAAAGCCCTCGCGCATCGCGCTGCTTGGCGTTCCCATCGAGATCGGCGCGTCGCAGCCCGGTCCGCTGATGGGACCGGATGCGCTGCGCACCGCGGGCATCGCGCGCCTGCTCGAGCAGCTCGACTTCCAGGTCGACGACCACGGCAACCTTGCGATCCCGGCCGTCGTTGCCGACGGTCCGGTGCCGGCGAACACCAAATTCTATGACGAGGTGAAGACCTGGACCCGCGCCCTCTCCGAGCGCGCCTACTGGCTGGCGCATTCCGGCGCGATCCCGATCTTCATGGGCGGCGATCACTCGCTGTCGATGGGATCGATCAACGGCGTCGCGCGCTACTGGCAGGAGAAAGGCCGGCCGCTGTTCGCCCTGTGGGTCGACGCCCATGCCGACTACAACACGCCGGCCACCACCATCACCGGCAACATGCACGGCATGTCGGCGGCCTTCCTGTGCGGCGAGCCCGGCCTCGACGATTTGCTCGGCGGACTGCCGCGCGCCTCGATCCCGCCGGATCAACTCGACCTGATCGGCACGCGCTCGGTCGATCCGCTGGAGCGCAAGCTGCTGCGGCAGCGCAACGTCTCCATCGCCGACATGCGCCAGATCGACGAGTTCGGCGTCGCCGTGCTGACCCGCCGCGTCATCGACCGCGTCCGGGCCAAGAACGGCGTGCTGCATGTCTCGTTCGATGTCGACTTCCTCGATCCGGAAGTCGCGCCCGGCGTCGGTACCACGGTGCCCGGCGGCGCGACGTACCGGGAGGCCCATCTGATCATGGAGCTGCTGCACGATTCCGGATTGGTACGCTCGCTCGATATCGTCGAGCTCAATCCGTTCCTCGACGAGCGCGGCCGCACCGCCCGCGTCGCGGTGGAGTTGATCGGCAGCCTGTTCGGCCTGCAGATCACCGACAGGCAGACGCCGAGCAATGCGGTGCTGCCGGAGATGGGTGAGTAGCCGACCGCGGAATTCACACCGTTTCCGACCCGTCACCCTGAGGAGCGCGCCCTTGCGCGCGTCTCGAAGGGTCGACGGCCGCACTGTGGCCGTGCACCCTTCGAGGCTCGCTCCGCTCGCACCTCAGGGTGACGGGACGCACAGTGTGCTTCCCTGCTGGATATCCAACCAAAACAAAAAGGCGGCCACGAAGGCCGCCTTTTCCGATCGCGTATCGTTTGCGCGGACTACTCCGCCGCGAGCTTCACTTCCGGCGCGGCGGCGCGGACTTCGGCGTCGACTTGCGCCTCGAACTTGGCGAAGTTCTTCTGGAACATGCCGACCAGCGCGCGCGCGGTCTTGTCGAACTCGACCTTGTCGGCCCAGGTCTTGATCGGGTCGAGGATGTGCGGCTCGACCCCCGGCAGCGAGGTCGGCACCGCGAAGCCGAAATACTTGTCGGTGCGGAAGTCGGCGTTGCGAAGCGAGCCGTTCAGCGCCGCGGTGAGCAGCGCGCGCGTCACCTTGATCGGCATGCGGCGGCCGGTGCCGTACTTGCCGCCGGTCCAGCCGGTGTTGACCAGCCAGCAATCGACATTGTGCTTGGCGATCAGATCGCGCAGCATGTTGCCATAGACCGACGGATCGCGCGGCAGGAACGGCGAGCCGAAGCAGGTCGAGAATTCGGGCTGCGGCTCGTTGCCGAGACCGCGCTCGGTGCCGGCGACCTTCGCGGTGTAGCCGGACAGGAAGTGATACATCGCCTGCGCCGGCGTCAGCTTGGCGATCGGCGGCATCACGCCGAAGGCGTCGGCGGCGAGCATCACCACGTTCTTCGGTTGCGGCGCGCAGCCGGTGCGCGAGGCGTTCGGAATGAAATCGAGCGGATAGGCCGAGCGGGTATTCTCGGTCTTCGAGCCGTCGTCGAAGTCAGGCACGCGGTCGCGCTCACCGAGCACGACGTTCTCCAGCACCGCGCCGAAGCGCTTGCTGGCGGCGTAGATTTCCGGCTCGGCTTCGCCTGACAGCTTGATGCACTTGGCGTAGCAGCCGCCTTCGAAATTGAAGACGCCGTCCTCGCTCCAGCCATGCTCGTCATCGCCGATCAGCGTGCGCTTCGGATCGGCCGACAGCGTGGTCTTGCCGGTGCCAGACAAGCCGAAGAAGATCGCGGTGTCGCCGTCGGGGCCGACATTGGCCGAGCAGTGCATCGGCATCACGCCCTTCTCGGGCAGATAGAAGTTCAGCGTGGTGAACACGCTCTTCTTCATTTCGCCGGCATAATAAGACCCGCCGATCAGGACGATCTTGCGGGCGAAATCGATCGCGACGACGTTCTCCGAGCGCACGCCGTGACGTTTCGGATCGGCGCGGAAGCTCGGCAGATCGATGATCGTCAGTTCCGGCACGAAGCCCGCGAGTTCCGACGTCTCGGGACGAATGAGCAGCGTGCGGATGAACAGCGAGTGCCAGGCAAGCTCGGTGAACACCCGCGTCTTGATGCGATGCTTCGGATCGGCGCCACCATAGAGATCCTGCGCGAACAGCGTCATGCCTTCGGCATGCTTGAGGAAGTCGGCATGCAGCGTCGCGAACTGCTCGGAGGTGATCGACTGGTTGCCGGCCCACCACATGCTCTTGTCGGTCAGGCCGTCGCGAACCGTGAACTTGTCCTTCGGGCTGCGGCCGGTGAACTCACCGGTATCCGCGCAGAGCGCGCCATCGGCCGAGAGCACCGCTTCGCCGTTGCGCAACGAATGCTCGTAGAGCTGCGGTGCACCGTAGTTCCAATGCACGCCCTTGAGATTTTTTAAGCCGAATTTGTCGGCGCCGAAGGCACCGTTATGCACGCCCGTCTCTTGCACGAAGAACCTCCTCGAACCCGCGTATCCTTGTTCGCGCGAATGTCGCTAGTCGCGCCCCGTCGCGGTGATGACCGTCATCAGAATATAGCCTCTCGGCCCCGGTCCGGCGACCTAATAGTGGGGATCGCCGGGCTTGCCAAGCCAGTCGAACGGCTTTTGGTGTATTCCAAGGCGGGCACATCATCTGGCGCAAATACCGCAGCGCGAAACGCTTTCGCTTTGCTTTCGCTTTCGCATTGTTTTCGCGGCGATCAGGCGGCGTTTCGTCGCCTTTCCCGCTGCGAACAAGGCCTTGCGATGCACAAAGAGTGCCAGCGATCGGCGTGTGCGTGCGCTGATTGCCGCATAAAACAAGGGGAATGCCCGGTATGCGTTTCGCGCTGAGGATGTGTCGTTGAAATGGACTGCCGCGAGTTGACGCTGCGCTGCACTGCCGAGCATGTCGCCCACGATCGTGTTGCACGCGGATAGCACCATCTGCTCGGCATTGAGCATTCGGTTGAGCTCAAGATGCCGCCGTCGAAGCTGGGTGACTTCAATGCGCGGCATCGGCGAATGTTCCGCAACGCTCGTTGCATATGGCGCAACAAGATCGCCGGCCGTCACGATCGATGGTAACGCAATCAGCACCTGACGCCCGCGCATCGTCGCGGCGTGAGCCTCGCAATCCCATTGATTTTCCGATGCAGCAGCCGCGGAGATTCTCGCATCTGCGTCGGCCCCATCCGCGATGACGCGACGCGCCGGCGCGAAATGATCGCGCTATCAGAGACACCGCACTCGGCCCAAGCGAAGGCGCGCGGAGCCGCGCCGTGCGACACGATGCCCCGCCGGGCGCAGCGCTGCCTTCGGTGTCGGCGGCAAGCGCTGCCCTTCCTATCCTTTGGCGCGGGCTTCGGCGGCGAGCCGGACCAGCATCTTGCGCAGCTCGATGCCGTTGCTGACCCGCTCGGGGAAATCCAGCCGCAGCGTGGCGCGGCCGGCCTGCATGTCCATGCCGTCGGGGTCGCAACCGGTGCACAGCCAGTCGGCACTGTCAGCGCCGAGCAGCCGCGTGGCGTAGAGATTCATCGCCTCGCGGTGGTCCTCGTTCATATGCGCCACCGCGCCCGGCTCGGCCTCCAGCAGCGAATCGGCGCCGCCGAGATCGGTCAGAAACTGCGCCGGCTTGAGGTCGACGATACGGCCGAACCCCGCGACCAGATGGGCGCCGCCCGGCCGGATCACGAAGAACGAAAAATCCTTAAACTCCACAAAGGCTTCCGCCGACGGATGGGCCGCAAGGTAGCGCCGCTCCGCGAGCTCGCGCTCGGCATCGGCGACCTCCTCCGCCCGCCCCGCCAGCATGATCCGGGCGCCTTCCAGCGGATCGCCCTCGGCGCGCTCGTCCAGCATCAGCGACACCCGGCTGTCGGCCAGGATGTTATTGGTGTGCAGCGCCAGCCGGGAAATCAGCAGGATCGGCGAGCCATCGGGATGGCTGGCGAGGTTGACCAGCGAGCAATAGGGGTCGCCGAACCCGGCCATCAGCGTGGCGAGCGCGCCCTGGCGGCTGCGGCGCAGCAGCGAGCGGGCAAGGTGGGCAGGATCGAAGTCGGCGGTCGGTTGCATGGGCCTATCGGGTCATTTTGGGGCGAATCGGGCGGTTCCCTTGGAAAAAAGGGCCTTTTCTCACGATCTCAGGGTGCTATATGGGGTCCAACGCGTGGGTCGCAGAGTGTTTTTTGCGGAACTCGGTCACACTTCAGCCTAGCTTGCATTGCTCGTTGACCGCGTTCGAAGCCCAATTCCACGGCGCGACGCCAGAGTGCCCGCCGTTTAAGCCACTCTCATTGTGAAAGCAGCTCATGCCCACAATCGCCTTGGTCGACGACGACCGCAACATTCTCACTTCGGTCTCGATCGCGCTTGAAGCCGAAGGCTATCGCATCATGACCTACACGGACGGTGCGTCGGCGCTGGATGGGTTTCGTACGTCGCCGCCCGATCTTGCGATCCTGGATATCAAGATGCCGCGCATGGACGGCATGGAAACGCTGCGCCGGCTGCGCCAGAAATCAGACCTGCCGGTGATCTTCCTCACCTCCAAGGATGAAGAGATCGACGAATTGTTCGGCCTGAAAATGGGCGCCGACGATTTCATCCGCAAGCCGTTCTCGCAGCGCCTGTTGGTCGAACGTGTCAAGGCCGTGCTCCGCCGCGGCCAGCCCAAGGATCCGACCGCCGCGCCGAAGGAGCCGGACGCCCGCGCGCTCGACCGCGGCCTGCTGCGGATGGATCCGGAGCGCCACACCTGCACCTGGAAGAACGAGCCGGTGACGCTCACCGTGACCGAATTCCTGATCCTGCAGGCGCTCGCCACCCGCCCCGGCGTGGTGAAGAGCCGCAACGCGCTGATGGATGCGGCCTATGACGACCAGGTTTATGTCGACGACCGCACCATCGACAGCCACATCAAGCGGCTGCGCAAGAAGTTCAAGGTGGTCGACGACGACTTCGAGATGATCGAGACGCTGTACGGCGTTGGCTATCGCTTCAAGGAAGCCTGATCTGCGCCTCCCGGGCGGCTTGTTAACTGACAGGCTGCGCACGGCTGGGGTAAGCTCGGGCAACCATCTGCTTCGCGGGACGACATCCATACCAACCGGCAGCTTTGCCAGTGCTTGATCGAACGCAGCTCGAGCAGGGCCTGAATACCGAGGACGCCTCGCAGCTCCTCGATCAAGAAGCCGTGGCCGACGATCTGGCGCAGGACAAGGGCTGGCGCCGGCCGCTCGGCTGGCTGCGCCGCGCCGGTCAGTTCTTCTTCGCGCTGTCGTTCTCGAGCCTGACGCGCCGCATCGTCTCGCTCAACCTCGCCGGCCTCGTCGCGCTGGTCGCCAGCATCCTTTATCTGTCGCAATTCCGCGCCGGCCTGATCGAGGCGCGCACGCAGAGCCTCTTGGTCTATGCCGAGATCATCTCGGAGGCGATCGCGGCGTCCGCGACCGTCGAAGGCAACACCGTCACCATCGATCCCGACCGGCTGCTCGACCTCAAGCCCGGCGAGAGTTTCGGCCAGCCGGATGAATCGGCAGACTTCCCGATCAATCCCGAGCGCGTCGCGCCGACCCTGCGCCGACTGATCGCGCCGACCAAGACGCGGGCCCGCATCTTCGATCGCGATGGCGGCCTGATTCTCGACAGCCGCAATCTGTTCGCGCGCGGCGACGTGCTGCGCATGGAGCTGCCGCCGCCGTCGGAGAAGCCGTCGCTGTACGAGAAGACCAAAGGCACGATCAAGACCTGGCTCAACCGCGGCGATCTGCCGATCTACCGCGAGCTCGGCCCCGAAGGCGGCAAGGGCTATTCCGAAGTTGCGCAATCGCTCGAGGGCATGAAGGGCAGCGCGGTGCGCGTCACCGACCGCGGCGCGATCATCGTCTCGGTTGCGGTTCCGGTGCAGCATTTCCGCGCCGTGCGCGGCGCATTGATGCTGACGACGCAAGGCGACGACATCGACCAGCTGGTGATGTCCGAACGCCTCGCCATCCTCAAGATCGGCGGGGTCGCGTCCGCCGTCATGATCATGCTGTCGCTGCTGCTCGCGAGCACGATCGCAGGTCCGGTGCGGCGGCTTGCCGAAAGCGCCGAGCGCGTCCGTCACCGCATCCAGACCCGCGTCGAGATTCCCGACTTCACCGGACGCCGCGACGAGATCGGCCATCTCTCCGGCGCGCTGCGCGACATGACCAACGCACTCTACAGCCGCATCGAGGCGATCGAGATGTTCGCCGCCGATGTCGCCCATGAGTTGAAGAACCCGCTGACGTCGTTGCGCTCGGCGGTCGAGACGCTGCCATTGGCGCGCAACGAGAACAGCCGCTCGCGACTGCTCGCCGTGATCGAGCATGACGTCAAGCGGCTCGACCGCCTGATCTCCGACATCTCGGACGCAAGCCGGCTCGATGCCGAAATGCAGCGGCAGGACATGGCGCCCGTCGATCTGCGCCGGCTGCTGACGACGCTGACCGGCGTCGCCAACGAGACGCGGCTCGGCCACGACGTTGCCGTCGAAGCCCGCTTCGAGGGCCGCGGACCGACCGATACGCTCTCGGTGCCCGGCCATGATTCCCGGCTCGGCCAGGTGATCTCGAACCTGCTGTCGAACGCGCAATCGTTCTCCAAGCCGGGCGACAAGGTGCGCATCGTCTGCCGCCGCACCCGCGGCGAGGTCGAGATCGTGGTCGACGACGACGGGCCCGGCATCGGCGAGGACGCGCTGGAGCGGATCTTCGAGCGCTTCTACACCGACCGGCCGCACCAGGGCTTCGGCCAGAACTCCGGCCTTGGGCTTTCGATCTCCAAGCAGATCATCGAAGCGCATGGCGGACGGATCTGGGCCGAGAACCGCCCGGGCCCTGCGGACGAAGACGGCAATCCCACCGTGGCCGGCGCTCGTTTCGTGGTCAGGCTGCCGACACTATGAGCGACAATTCAAGCGTGCATGCGTCCGCCGTTCTGGTCGGCGAGCGTGCGGTGCTGATCCGCGGCCCGTCGGGCGCCGGCAAGTCGCGCCTCGCCTTCGAACTGATTCTCGCCGGGCGCACCGGAGCGCTCCCGCCGGCCATTTTGGTGGGGGATGACCGTGTCCATCTCGACACAGCCGGCGAACAATTGTGGGTCCGGCCGGCCCGGCAATTGGCCGGTCTGATCGAGATCCGAGGCCTCGGAATCCGCCATTGCCCGTTCGCGGACGAGGCCGTGGTCGGCCTGGTTGTCGACCTTGCCGCCGACGATGCCGAGCGGCTGCCGTCGCCCGAGGCGCTCAAGATTCGTCTAAATGGTGTTTCGATACCGCGGATTCCCGTGGCTAGCGGCTTTCAACCCCTGCCGCTGGTTGTCGCTGCGCTGACGACAACCTGAAAGTTCATGGTCCCGTAATCTTGCGGCCAATTGTGGGAAGGGAATTGGTAACCATATCACATCCACTATCGCGTCGGATTTTGCCGGCGCAGCCTCCCCACTCTACCGCCAGGAACCGGGAGACTAGCCAAGATGCCCTCTTGCGCAGGGCCTCTGGATGGTCAAAGTGGCGCGTTCGTGCGGTGCACCAAAGGGCGCCCGCGAGGAGTTTCCGATGATTGGTCTAGTGCTGGTGACCCATGGGCGCCTTGCCGACGAGTTCAGAGCGGCGCTCGAACACGTTATGGGTCCGCAGAAACAAATTGAAGCAATTACGATCGGGGCCGAGGACGATTCCGATCTCTGTCGAAGCGACATCATCGAAGCGGTGAACCGCGTCGATAGCGGCGACGGCGTTGCGATCCTCACCGACATGTTCGGCGGCACGCCGTCGAATCTCGCGATCTCCTGCATGAGCCGCCCGAAGGTGGAAGTGCTCGCGGGCATCAACCTTCCCATGCTGGTCAAGCTTGCCAAGGTTCGCGAGGAGCGTTCGCTGCCCGACGCGATCGCGATGGCGCAGGAAGCCGGCCGCAAATACGTCACCATCGCCAGCCGCGTTCTCGCAGGCAAATGAGCGACGAGGCCCCGGGCGCAAACCATGTCGGCCCGGGCGTGCCTGCGGGCGCCATTTCGCGCGAACTCTTGATCGTCAACAAGCGCGGCCTGCACGCGCGGGCATCGGCGAAATTCGTCCAGCTGGTCGAGCGCTTCAACGCCGAGGTCTGGGTCACACGCGGCGGCGAGACCGTCGGCGGCACCTCGATCATGGGCTTAATGATGCTGGCCGCGGGACCCGGCACAACGGTCGTAGTCTCCGCCAAGGGCGAAGAAGCACAGCAGGCGCTGGATGCCATCGCCGAACTCGTCGCGAGCAAGTTCAACGAGGAAGGCGCGTAACGGCGGGCACCCCCGTTACGCCGATCCATCACCGTCACCCTGAGGAGCGCGAAGCGCGTCTCGAAGGGTCGACGGCCCAGCTGGTGGCCGTGCATCCTTCGAGGCTCGCAAGAGCTCGCACCTCCAGCGACAAAGGCGAAGCCTTTGCGCGGGGATGACGGGTCTATCCTCGTCATTGCGAGCGAAGCGAAGCAATCCATAGCGCGGCATACGCGGAAACATGGATTGCTTCGTCGCTATCGCTCCTCGCAATGACGAAGTTGATAGATTCGCGACTCGGAGCGGACGCTACTTCGCCGGCGGCACCAGATAGACTTTCCACATCGTCGACGGGCCGGGATGGCCGTTGAAGAAGCGCATGGTGGTCATCACCACCGGCTCGGCATCCTTGGCATGCTCCGCCATCCAGGCCTCGCATGGCTGCAGGAATACCGGATCGGTGGTGTCGCAGACGCCGATGAAGCCGAGGCGCTTGGCTTCGTCGAGCGACGTCAGCCCCGACGTCCAGGCTTCGCCCGGCACCAGCGAGGCCGGATGATCCGGACTGTAGAACGTCATCGGCTCGCCGATGTCGGAGCGTGCAACGACCACCGCCCAGCGTGAGTGGAATCTGTCCTGCCAGGTCTGGGTGAGCTCACGCGCGAGCTCGGAGCGCGCGGCGTAGGTCGAGCCGCCGATACGGTTGGACGCGATCTCCTGCGTAGCGATGCTGGGCGCGGCGATCAGCGTTGCGATCGTGGCCACGAGCCAGACCGCCGTGACCGAGAACAGCGCCATGCGCGGGAAGCGAAGCGAGGGGATCGCAACCAGCGCCAGCGGCACCAGGAAGAACAGCGGGATGCCCCAATCGGTCTTGATATAGACGGTGAATGCCAGCGCGCCGAGCGGCGGTCCGATCGCGACGATCGCCTGGATGATCCAGACGTTGAGCGCCTGCGGAAGGTTGACGGCCGGATTGGGTCCACGCGACCAGATCCGCGCCAGCACGTCCGACGGCCGCCATGGCACCGATCCCAGCAGCAGCGCAATGAGGCCCAGCACGACAGGAATCGCGAGCAGCCCGAGATTGTGCAGGATGTAGCCGATCACGAGCTGGACGTTGAGTTCGCGGCTCGACAGCGCGTAGACGTCGCCGGCATAGGTGAACGGCACGAAGTTCACCTCCTCCAGCCACACCAGGTGCGGAATCATCGCCACGATCATCGTGCCGATCGCAACCCATGGCGCCGGCGAGCGCAGGAACTGCATCCGCTGCGGATGGATCAATGCGGCAAGCCCGATGGCGCCGATCATCGTCACCACCCAGTACTTGGTCATCAGCGCCAGCATGCCGGCAAAGCCGAGCCAGAGACCCGATTTGAAGCTGCGCTTCTCGAACGCGTTCAGATAGGCCAGCACCAACAGCGGCAGCGGCACCAGCTGCGCGAGGTCGGCGTTGTATTTGAAGCCCTTGAAATTGAAGATCGGGTAGAGCGCGAGCATCACCACCATGAAGAATGCACGGCGGCGATCGACGACACGCAGCGCGATCAGCCAGCACACCACAAGCGCGAAGCTGACGGTTGCCATCGCAAGCGCATAGGTCGACCAGTTGGTGACCGGGAAGATCCTGAACCAGACCCCGGCGATCCAGCCCGACAGCGGCGGATGCTTGCCATAGCCGAGCAGGAAGCGCTGGCCCCAGGCATAGGCCTCCGCGACGTCCATATGGACATCCTGCGCAGCCTTGAGCTTGACCAGGATCAAGGTCCACAGCACCGCGTGGACCAGTGCGAAGCCGATCACGAACCACAGGCTGGTCCGGGGATCGATGGCGCGCGAGGCGATCCAGGCGGCGATCCGCCGGATCGTCAGCCTGCGGGTGGAGCGCCGGGCGGCAGGAAGAATGGAAGCGGTCGACATGGCCTGTGCCTGAGGCATGACCCGGAAAAGTGGAGCGTGGCTTTCCGGCGGGATCATACCGAGTGGAAGCGGACGTGCGATGAGTGATTGCTCACCAGCACTTCGGCGCGCTTTAGCGCGTTTTTGTGGCCAGTGAAATCAGCTTGGCGTGAGAATGCCTCGAGCCGGCCGGTTCACTTTTCGAGAAGCTCGGGCCGGTACTCGAAATGCATGGTATCGTAGTGATACCACTTGCCGCCCCAGATGAAGCCGTGACGCTCGAAGATGTCGACGATCTCCTGCGGCATCCGGTTCTTGTAGGGGATGGTTTTACCTTCGCCCGCCCACAGCCAGTAGTCCGAGACTTTCAGGTTGAGGTCTATCGCGGCCGCGTAGCCATGCATGCTCATCCGCCCGGTATCGGCGACGGCGCGACAAGATAGCACACCCGCGATCGGAAACGCCGCGGCGCGCAGCGCCGGATCGAGCGCGTCGATCTCGGCCGAGACCTGCTTCAGCCGCTCGGCCACGCCGTTGACCCGTGTGACCTGAACCGGCTTGCCCCAGGATTTCGGCAGCCAGGTGATCGTCACCAGGTTCCGCCTGACCTCGGCGGTATTGCAGTCGCCATACATCTTCTTGAAGAAGGCCTCGTTGCGGAAGCGACCGGGATCGGCATTCGGAGCCGGCGGCGCCGACGGCCCGGCCGGATAGGGTTGCCGCATCTGATCGAGGATCGATGCATTGCGCAGCATCTGATCGAACGGCTTGTCCGGGATGCCGTCTTCGACCGGCATCACCGTGCCGTCACGCCAGGTGATGGTACTGTCGTCATGGGTGCTGAGCGCATCGGGATAGGCATGCACCAGGCGGTCGAGCAGTTCGCTTTTGGTCTGGGCATGCGCAAGCGGCGGCAGCAGCGCCAGCAGGCCAACGATGCAAGCCGTGCCGCGCGTGGCCATCAGCGCTTCCCGGCCTGATCGATCAGCGCCACATTGGCCTCCTCGATCGCGTTCAGCTTCGGATTCCAGCTGTTCGGCGCATACCAGGGGAAGCGCGAAAAATACGCCTTGAGATCGGCGGAATCGAAATAGCGTCCCCTGCGGGCGAAGATCTCGTTGCGCGCGATCCGCAGTTCGTCCCGCGACAGCCGCCGCAGATCGGCTGATGTCAGCAGTCGCCGGTCGGAATCCGGGAAGATGAAGCCGCTCGGTGCTGCGCCGCCGGACTCGAAGCGATCGATCAGCGCGACATTGGCGCTCTCGATCGCATTGAGCGGCGGATCCCATGAGCGCGGCACGTACCAGGCGAACCTGCTGAACCGCGCGGTCAGGTCCGGCGCGTTGAAGTAGCGTCCGCGCCGCGCGAAGATTTCATTGCGGGCGATCCGCAGATCGTCCTTGCTGAGTGCCTTCAGATCGCTCTCCGTCAGCAGGCGGCTGTCGGAATCCGGAATGATGAAGTCCGATTGCGTGCGCACGGCTGGCGGCGCCGGTGGCGACGCGCTTGGCGCCGGCAGGCTTTGCTGCGGCGGGATCACTGTTGCCGGCGGATCGGCGGTCGCAACCTGCGCCGGCGCGTTGCCGGCGAAATAGAACGAGCCGTCGATCGGCGAGGTCGAGACCCAGGGCTGCTGCGCGTTGCCGGTGGCGCGCTTGACGACGAGGCCGACCTGGTTGAACGCCTGCAGCACGTCGAGCCCGGGCTTCTGCACGGTGTCGACGAGCGCGCGCGTGTACGGGCTGTGGCCGTCATCGCCGTCGAGCGCGACGTTGCCCGGCTGGGTCGCATAGGACAACAGCGTGCCCTCCGGCGCGCGGATCTGGGCAAGGCCACCGTCAGCGGCGCGCAGGCCGCGCCCGCCGAACGGATTGTTCCGGCAGGCGTCCAGGATCACGATGTTGAGCCGAGTGCCCGCGCCCTCCATCTGCCGCAGCACCAGGCCGACATCGACCATCTGGAAATCGACATCGGCCTCGCGCGTGGGGTTCGCCGAGACCGGTACCAGATAATTCGTGCCGCGAACCTGGATGCCGTGGCCGGCGTAATAGAACAGCGCGACGTCGGCGCCCATCAGCTGGCTGCCGAAGCGCTGGATCGCGGCATCGAAACCGGCCTTGTCCAGATCGACCTGCGCTTGCCCGCCGACGAGCGCAAAGCCCAGCCGCTGCAACGTCTCGGCCACCAGCTGCGCATCATTCTTCGGGTTCTGCAGCCGCGACACGTTCTGATAGCTGGAATTGCCGACGACCAGCGCGACGCGCTTGCCGGCGGCCGCGGGCGCCGCGAACAACATGGCGAGCAATCCGGCGGCGAGAAGCGTCCAGCGCATCGTCAAATCCACGAATTTCGGGCCGCCAGACCTAGCAGAAACATGCCCGAAAATCGATCATTGCAACCAGGCGGGAAACACCCCCGTGATTCGCCGTCACACCCCTGCAAAATACCGCAATATGGTTGCCCGCGCGGGGGTGCGGATGCTATCCCGCGCCCCATGACAACTGCCCCGATTTCGAACATCCGCAACTTCTCCATCGTCGCCCATATCGACCATGGCAAATCGACCCTCGCCGACCGCCTGATCCAGATGACGGGCGGCCTGTCGGATCGCGAGATGGCGGGCAAGGAGCAGGTGCTCGATTCGATGGATATCGAGCGCGAGCGCGGCATCACCATCAAGGCGCAGACCGTGCGCCTCAACTACCGCGCCAAGGACGGCAACGACTACATCTTCAATCTGATGGACACGCCCGGCCACGTCGACTTCGCCTACGAAGTCTCGCGGTCGCTGGCGGCCTGCGAGGGTTCCCTGCTCGTGGTCGACGCCAGCCAGGGCGTCGAGGCGCAGACGCTCGCCAACGTCTACCAGGCGCTCGACAACAATCACGAGATCGTGCCGGTCCTGAACAAGGTCGACCTGCCCGCGGCCGAGCCCGAGAAGGTCAAGCAGCAGATCGAGGACGTGATCGGCATCGACGCGTCGGATGCGGTGATGATCTCGGCCAAGACCGGAATCGGCGTGCCCGACGTGCTGGAGGCGATCGTCACCCGCCTGCCGCCGCCGAAGGGCGACCGCGACGCGACCTTGAAGGCGCTGCTGGTCGACAGCTGGTACGACGTCTATCTCGGCGTGGTCGTCCTGATCCGCGTCGTCGATGGCGTGATGAAGAAGGGCCAGCGCATCCGCATGATGGGCACGGGTGCCGCCTATGACATCGAGCGCGTCGGCTTCTTCACGCCGAAGATGCAGCAGGTCGAGGAGCTCGGCCCCGGCGAGATCGGCTTCATCACCGCGGCGATCAAGGAAGTCGCCGACACCCGCGTCGGCGACACCATCACCGACGACCGGAAGCCTGTCACCGAAATGCTGCCGGGCTTCAAGCCCGCCATTCCAGTCGTGTTCTGCGGCCTGTTCCCGGTCGACGCCGACGACTTCGAAACGCTGCGTGGCGCGATGGGCAAGCTCAGGCTCAATGATGCCAGCTTCTCCTTCGAGATGGAAACCTCAGCCGCGCTCGGCTTCGGCTTCCGCTGCGGCTTCCTCGGCCTGCTGCATCTGGAGATCATCCAGGAGCGGCTGTCGCGCGAGTTCGATCTCAATTTGATCGCGACCGCGCCGAGCGTCATCTACAAGATGAAGCTGACCGACGGCACCGAGCTCGAGATCCACAACCCGGTCGACATGCCCGACGTGGTCAAGATCGCCGAGATCGAGGAGCCGTGGATCGAGGCCACGATCCTGACCCCCGACGAATATCTCGGCAGCGTGCTGAAGCTGTGCCAGGACCGCCGCGGCGCGCAGAAGGAGCTCACTTACGTCGGCTCCCGCGCGATGGTGAAGTACGATTTGCCGCTCAACGAGGTGGTGTTCGATTTCTACGACCGCCTGAAGTCGGTCTCCAAGGGCTACGCTTCGTTCGACTATCATCTGACCGACTACAAGCCGGCCGATCTCGTCAAGATGCAGATCCTGGTCAATGCCGAGCCGGTCGACGCGCTGTCGATGCTGGTGCATCGCACCCGCGCCGAGGGCCGCGGCCGCGCCATGGTCGAGAAGATGAAGGAGCTGATCCCGCCGCACATGTTCCAGATCCCGATCCAGGCGGCGATCGGCGGCAAGGTGATTGCGCGCGAGACCGTGCGCGCGCTGCGCAAGGACGTCACCGCGAAGTGCTACGGCGGCGACATCACGCGCAAGCGCAAGCTTCTGGAGAAGCAGAAGGAAGGCAAGAAGAAGATGCGGCAGTTCGGCAAGGTCGACATCCCGCAGGAAGCCTTCATCGCCGCGCTCAAGGTGGATAGCTGAGGCGGCCGCGGACTGTCGCGAGCTTGACGACAAGCGCGCCAGTCCGGCTCTCGCCAAAAATCTCGAAAACAACCCCATGCACAGTAGCTGGAGGTGGATGGCCGACGCGCCGCCGCCGCACCTGTTGCTCATCCTTGTCCCAGCAACAAAACGCACCATGATTTGAATCGCCTTCGCACAGCGGGCCGACT
>NZ_LFLZ01000108.1 GCF_001189845.1 Bradyrhizobium tropiciagri | reverse complement strand
AATCGTAGAGGCGCATAGGCCTGTCCCGTCATCCTGAGGAGGCCGCGGAGCGGCCGTCTCGAAGGATCGACGGCCCGGCTATTGCCGAACGAGTCGGAGTACGCGGAAGCGTCCGGGCCGTGCATCCTTCGAGACGCCCGCTGTGCGGGCTCCTCAGGATGACGGAATGAAAAGCGCTCCGCGGAAGGAGCAATACCGCGAAGCCCGGTCGCAGCGATTCAGCCAAACAGCCGCATCAGCAGCGCCTTGCCGATCGGCGCGGCGCGCACGGCGTGGAAGGCGCGGACATATTCGCCGGCATAGAATGCGCGCACGACATTGATCCGCGTCGCGGCCGCGTCCTCGAAACGGACACCGAAGCCGTCACGGGTGCGGCGGACCACGAGCGCGGTGACGCTCTGGCCGTAGACATTGCATTTGATCGAGACCCCGATCGCCGGCGGCGCTGGATCGATGAAGCGCGCGCCTGATATCGAGATGTCGGCCATCCGCACCAGCCGCGGCGCGGCGCCCTCGTGAATCAAAACCGGCTCGTCACGCTCGAAACGCTCGGCCTTGCGGCGCCGCGGCTGCTCGATGCAGATGAAGCAGACGATCGCGAGCACGACGCAATTGTACAGGCTCCAGGCCAGCGCCAGCCCGCCATAGGCGATGTTCTCGCCGCGCAGATGCAGGATGAAGGCGTAGGCGATCGCGAACAGCGTGATCAGCAAGGCAGTGCCATAGAGCCGCAGCAGCGGCCACTCGATGAAACGGCGGTTGCGGTCGCCGCCCTTGGCCGTCACCTTGAACTTGTGGCCCTGTGGCCGGGCGAGCCCGGTCACGACCGCCTTCAATACCGCAGGCGCGGCGATGTATTGCGAGACGTCGGTCATGATCGCAAGCGAACGGCCGCGCGATATCCAGGCCATGGTGAAGGCGTGCCAGACGTAGAACGGCATGAAGTATTTCAGGAGCTCGGACAGGTCGGCGTGAACCGCCTTGATCCCGAACAGCAGATAGAGCCAGGGCACGACCAGGCCGAAAGTCTTGGTGCTGTAGACCGCCGCCCAGCTCATGAAGGCATCGACCAGCGACAGCCGGTCCAGGAATTCGAGCTTCGACCGCCGCGAGAACGGCCCGCTGCGGCCGCGGACGATCTGCATGAAGCCGAGACACCAGCGCCCGCGCTGGGTGATGTACTCCTTCAATCCCTCCGGCGCGAGGCCGAGCGTCAGGCGCTCGTTGAGATAGACCGTGCGCAGGCCCTTTTCTTTCAGCCGCAGCGTGACGAGGTAATCCTCCGTCACCGAATCGGTCGGGAAGCCGCCGATCTGCATCAGGCCGGCGTAACGGATCAGCGATGAGGTGCCGCAGCAGAACGCGGTGCCCCAGGCGTCCTTGGCCGGCATCAAAATATCGAAGAAGAAGCGCTGCTCGTCGGGCCAGACGTCGGTCGCAGCGAGATTGGTCTGGATCGGATCCGGATTGATGAAGTGCTGCGGCGTCTGCACGACGCCGACGGTGCCGTCCTGCATCAGGCTCATCGCTCGCGTCAGGAACTCCGGCATCGGGACGAAATCCGCATCGAGGATCGAGACGAACTCCGGCCGGTCCGGCAGCGCGGACACGTGCTGGAGCGCATGATTGATGTTGCCGGCCTTGGCGTGGCGGTTGTCCGGACGGGTCAGATAGTTGCAGCCGAGCTCCTGGGCGAGCCGGCGCAGCCAGAGCCTACGCCCATCGTCGAGCACCCAGACGCGATAATTGGGGTAGTTGAGCCCGGTCGCGCCGATGATGGTGCGCTCGAGGATCGCCTTCTCTTCATTGTAGGTGCAGATGAAGACGTCGACGAGCGGCGCATCGGTGCCCGGCCGGGATCGGCGCAGGATCGCGTTGACCTCGGGCGAGCGGTCGATGGTCCGGCTGAGGAACAGGAGCGACAGGCACACCGCGATCATCGAGGCGGCCTCGGTCACCACGAAGGGATAGCCGACCAGCGCGTCGGCGGTGAGGCCTACCGGCGGCAAGGTCTGGGTCACGCGCCAGACGAAATAGTGCAGCAGCAGGACGAACGACATTCCGGTCATCATGACGCGGGCCAGCGTCTGCTCGCGCCGGAGCAAGGGCAGGATCGCAAGGCAGGCGCCGAAGGCGACCAGCCCGGGCGAGAATGCCGTCATCATGGCTTTGCCGCGTCCGTGTTGAACACCACCCGCCCGGTGCGGCCGACCGCGCAATCCTTGCCCGTGCTGTCGGTCGCCGGCATCGAGACCGTCACCCGATACGGCTCCTTGTTCAGCGCATCCGGATTGATCGCAAGGTTCGCAGGCGCGCCGGAGGCGCCGGTGAGGTTGACGATCTCACCCTGGATCGCGGCGCTGCCGTCGTTCGGCTCGAAGCTCGCCTGCTCGCCGAGCCTGAGGCGATTGTAGACGCCTTCGGTGACGTTCGCGGTGACCACCTCGCCGGTGCAGTCGAGCAGCTTGAGCAAAGGCTGCCCGGCCCTGACGTCTTCGCCGGGCGAGGTCATCATTTCCCAGATCCGGCCCCCGACCGGGGCCTTGATGTCGGCTTCGGCGCGGTTGATGTAATGCAACTGCTCGGAGGCGATCTCGTGGGTCAGCCAGTCGATCTCGGCATCGGCATGCGCCAGATCGGCGCGCAGGTCGCTGACACGCTGACGCATCTCCTCTTCGCGTTGCACGGAACTCGGCCGGTCGTTGTAACTGTCGCCGAGATAGGTGCCGTTCCTCGCTGCCGTGAGCTCGACCTTTGCGGCGTCGAGGCGGCGCTGCGCGCCGATCTCGGTCTGCTGGGCGATCGACTGCTCGCGCGTCAGCCGGGCCATTTCGACCGTCGAGACGCTGCCCGATTTGATCAGCGACGAGGCGCGTTCGACCGCAGCCGTCGCCTCCTCCCGCCGCGCGGCCGCGGCCTCGATCGCGGTCTGGATCTCGGCGATGCGGGCCTGAAGCTGCAGGATGCGGCCGTCCCGGAACTGGCCGGCCTGGCGGGCGAGGTCCTGTTGCGCGGTCTCGGCGGCGGCGAGCTTGGCCGCGAAGCTCGGGCGCTCATTCTCCAGCCGCGACATCTGCCGCCGCAGATCGTCGAGCCGCACCCGATCGCCACGCGCATTGACGACGTGCAGGATCGTATCGCCCTCATGGACCACGCTGAGCTGCGTCGAGCCTTGCTGCGGCCTCGCGCTCACGGTGCCGTCGATCGGCGAGCGCAGGGTCACGATCCTGGCATTGACCACGGCCTCGACACTCGAGGTCTGCAACACGGCTTTCAGCGGCAGCCAGCCGAACACGGCAACGATCGCAAGGCCGATGCCGATCTTGAGCAGGCGCCGAACCCACCGGCCCGAGCCTGCAGGCGCTTCGGGGTGGGGAGCGCTATCGCCGGCGGGCTCGCTAACCGGCTCGTCGTGCGCCGGCTGCAGCCGGTCCTGCAAGTCGCGCTGCAATCCGCGGGCGCCCTCGGCCTCATCCTTGGTGACCGAAATATTGTCGTTGGGAAGCGGCTTTTGCTGCTGTGCCTGATTCATGATGACCGGCCCCTGATCTGTCAGTGCGCGAACCAACGCACAGCTCACCAGAGCGATGCCGTTGCCGGACCGATCCAATAATCAGGTACTTCAAAAGCAGCTAAAGCGAACCCGGCATCTTTCGGAAAACTTTCTGCAATTCGCGATGGCCGAGAACCCGGCGCTGGTAGGACGCCGTCGACCTGCTTGGCCCGTCATTCGGGACGTTTCCGAAAAAACTGAGCCCGGAATCCATCAGGGCTAGAGGGGACTGGATTCCGGGCTCTCTCGGAGGCTGTTATCGGACCCGTCTGCGCGACCCTGGCGTGAGCAGCCATCGCTCCGGTCCGGCAGCCTGCCGGGGCTAACTCCTGGGGTGGCCTACGATGCTTGATCCGGCACGCCTGCTTGCGCCTGCAACGCTGCCAGGCTCGCGCCAAGCAAGGCCAGGTAGCTCGCCTGACAGATCACGACGCCCAAATCGAAGACGTCGAGCAGATCGATCCAGGATTGATCGGCCGGCACGCTCGCAGCTTGCTTGCCACCATCGATAACGGTCGGCTGGAAGCCGCGCTCGGGCCTCTGACGCGTTGCCTCGTGCCCGGCATCTTCGGAGCAGAGGATCAAATGCAGGCGCCTGTTGGGCATTTCAATCTCCCGTCTCTGATTGGCGATTGCCGAAGCCTGGAAACCTCTACTGTCATCGAGCTACCCAATAAGCGTAGTCACCGGGAAGAAACGGGCCATTGAACGGAGGTTGATCCGGCCGTTACATTCGGGTGGGGAGGACCATACTTAGGTTTAGTCGCAACCTGGGCCTGAGGGCGCCTGCGCGCTTCGCTTCCTGCGCGATCTCACGCGCGTGGATCGCCGAAGGCCCCCCGCATGATTTCGTCCGGACGTCGGTAAAGCTGCTAAGATCAAGCCTGTTAGGAGGGCGACGTTGTCGCCGCTGATGGTAGCGGCCACCTAGCGACGCAGCGCGGCCCGTGACGGCCAAGTGCTGGTGCTGCCGATGATGCCCAACCCGACCACGAGGTCCTGGTCAGCCGAACAATGGCTGCTCGGCGGCATGGTGCTGGCCTTGGCCGCAACCTGCATTGGGCTGGTGCTTGGCCCGCAGCCTGCAGCGTCCGCCCATCTGCTTGCCCTCGCGCTGCTCGTCGCGTCGCTGACCGCGACATTGCTGATGATGCGCCTGGTCGGCCGCACCCAAAGGCAGATGGAGGTCATGTTGCGCGGCCGGGCCAGCGGCGAAGAGCGCGCGATCGAGGCGCTGCGCAACAGCGAAGCGCAATGGAAAGAGGTGTTCGAGCACAACCCGGTCATGTACTTCATGGTCGACGCGACGGGCCTCGTGCTGTCGGTCAACACGTTCGGCGCGGCACAACTCGGCTACACCGTCGACGAATTGCTCGGACAATCCGTGCTGCGGGTGTTTGCCGCCGAGGAACAACAAATGGTCCAGCGCAGCGTCGCCGCATGCCTCGACAACATCGGACAAACCCGCAGCTGGGAAATCCGCAAGGTCCGCAAGGACGGTTCCAGGCTTTGGGTCCGCGAAAATGCCAAGGCGGTGCGGCGGCTGGACGATCAGCTGATCGTCCTGATCGCCTGCGAGGATATCACCGAACGCAAGCACGCCGAGAATGCGCTGCAGCAGAGTGAAATGTACCTGACCGAGGCCCAGCGATTGAGCCATACCGGCAGCTTTGGCTGGCATGTCGCCAGCGGCGAGATCATCTGGTCGGAGGAAACCTTCAGGATATTCGAGTTCGACCGAGTTCCATCGATCAAGCATGGCACGGTCCTTCAGCGCGTCCATCCCGATGATCGCGACCGCGTGCAGCGAACCATCGACCGTGCCTCGCACGATCGCAAGGATTTCGAGCACGGCTACCGATTGCTGATGCCCAGTGGGGCGATCAAATATGTCCATGCCAGGGCGCATGCGGTGACGAACATTTCGGGCGACACCGAATTTGTCGGAGCGGTCACCGACGTAACGGCGCGCAAGCTGGCCGAGGCGAAATTGCACGAAGCGCAGACCAACCTTGCGCATGTCACGCGCGTGACGGCGCTCGGCGAGCTCGCCGCATCGATCGCCCATGAAGTGAACCAGCCGCTTGCCGCGGTGGTCACCAACGCGGCGGCCTGCCTGCGCTGGCTCGATCGGGCGGCTCCCGATCTGAATGAGGCGCGCGGAGCGGTGAGGTCGATCATCAGCGACGGCAACCGCGCGGGCGAGGTCATTCAGCGTGTCCGCGCGCTGGTGAACAAGACCACCGATCAGAAGGCGCCGCTCGACATCAATGAGGTCATCAACGAGGTGATCGGCCTGGTGCAGCATGAACTGCAGCGCCACCTGATTTCCCTGCAGCTCGACCTCGCTCCCGCGCTCCCGCCCGTTGTCGCCGATCGTATCCAGCTGCAGCAGGTCGTTCTCAACCTGGTTCTCAACGGCATCGAGGCGATGCAGCCGGTCACGGAGCGACCGCGGGAGCTCGTGATCCGGACCCGCTATGACGACGATGCCGGGCAGATCCAGGTCACGGTTACCGATTGTGGCGTCGGGATTGCACCCGGGAATGCCGACCGGCTGTTCGACGCCTTCTACACCACCAAGGCCAGCGGCATGGGAATGGGCTTGTCGATCTGCCGCTCAATCGTCGAAGCCCACCAGGGCCGCCTGTCCCTGGTCGAACAAATCGGTCCCGGCGCGACATTCCAGTTCACCCTGCCACTCCGTCAAGAGGAGCATGCATGGTGACCGGGCGTGCGGCATCGCCTCCCACTCAAGCGAGCGCCGAGGATCCGATCGTCTTCGTCATCGACGACGACGCATCGGTGCGGGACGCACTGAGCAATCTTTTCCGGTCGGTCGGCCTGCGAACCGTAGCGTTCGGGTCGGCCCATGAATTTCTGCAGCACAAGCCCGCAGATGTGCCGAGCTGCCTGATCCTGGACATCCGGCTGCCCCGGCTGAGCGGCCTCGACTTTCAGGCGGAGCTGACGAAGGCCGGCATTCATGTTCCGATCATCTTCATGACCGGCCATGGCGATATCCCGATGACGGTCAGGGCCATGAAGGCCGGAGCGGTCGATTTCCTGACCAAGCCGTTCCGCGATCAGGACATGCTGGATGCCGTTACGACTGCGATCGAGCGCGACAGGAATCGTCGCGATAAGGCCAAGGTTCTCGCAAACCTCCGCGCCGCCTTCGCGAGCCTGACGCCGCGTGAGCGTCAGGTGATGACTCTCGTCACCGCCGGACTGATGAACAAGCAGGTCGCCGCGGAAATCGGCGTGGCCGAGATCACGGTGAAGATCCACCGCGGCCAGATCATGCGGAAAATGGCAGCGAAGTCGCTGCCCGATCTGGTCAGGATGGCCGAGATCCTCGGGATCGGACGGGCATCCGGCAGGGCGCAAACCTAAGTATGATTCTCCGGCCCCGATTGGCGACGCACTGTGCGCCGCATCATCGCACAAACCGAGCCCTATCCGACCGTCCCCGGGAAGACCTCCTTGTCCAATCCGCCAGTGATATCAATCATCGACGATGACGTCTCGGTTCGCACCGCGACCCACAATCTCGTCAGGTCGCTGGGCTACGCGGTCGAGACCTACGCGTCGGCCGAGGAATTCCTGCACTCGCCCCGCCTGAATGACACATCCTGTGTGATCACGGATGTCAGGATGCCGGCGATGAGCGGGCTCGACCTGCAGAGTCACCTGATTGCCAACGGACGGCGCCTTCCGTTCATTTTCATCACAGCCTTCTCCGTCGAGAACGATCGCGCCCGAGCCCTGAAAGCAGGAGCGATCTGCTTTCTGGCCAAGCCCTTCGACGGGGACGTCCTGATCAAATGCCTCGATACCGCCCTCGGCCAGCGCGGCGCCGCGACGAGCGATTGAGCTCAGATCGGGCATGACCGGACCGGTATACGCAAGGATGATGCCGCCAAACATCTGGACAGATTGTGCAGGCGCGGCGGTGGCGCGAGATTTCGCGTCGCCGCTGTTCAGCGACGGCAAGGACCACGTCAGACATTTTGAATGGCAAATGGCAATTCCTCGGAGGGAGGTCGCCATGCGTGCGGAACCGCGCTGTGCCCAGTGCGACAGCGAAGAGCCCAAGATCATCTGTTTGCGAAATCCGGCGGGTGAACGCTATTGCGGACGCCTCTGCCTCTCCCAAGGTCAGGCGAACTTCATTCGCTGGTTTACGCGTTCGAATGCCGAGGCTGCGTCATGACAGGCCGCTGCGGGAATCCGGGATGCAAGCGGCCGTTCGGGTTGATCCGGCATAGCTGGCACTTCGAGCAATTTTGCTCGGTGAAGTGCCGCGAAATCTACAAGCGGCAATTGGAGCGCAACAGGGCCTATTGGAAGTGGCTGTATCCCTTCGCCAGGACCTGCGGCCCATCGAAGAAAATGATCTGACGGCGAGGGCCATCAAGGGAGTTGCCATGACGACGGTCGATGCGATGCTGATAGGAGCGATTCTCGCATGAGTGCCTTCGCCCATCGTATTCCTCTCTATCGTGCGCGATCTGCGAAACATGCCGAGCGAAGATCTCGACTGATCGCCTTACGGACAGGCAAGTCGCCCGCTAGACCTCCACGCCCTCGTGGCGCAGCAGCCAGCGCTTGCGTTCCAGCCCGCCGCCGTATTTGACCAGCGAACCGTTGGCGCCGATCAGGCGGTGACAGGGCACGACCACGCTGATCGGATTGGAGCCGTTGGCGTGGCCGACCGCGCGCATCGCGTTCGGCACTTTCAACTTCGCCGCCAGCGCGCCGTAACTCATGGTGGTACCGTGCGGAATCTTCGGCAGCGCGTGCCAGACCTTCTGCTGGAACGGCGTGCCGGCGACGCGCCATTCGACATCCGCGAGCCGGTCGAGATCGCCGTTGAAGTAATCGCCGAGCGCCTTGCGCATCGCCGCCGGCGCGCGGCCGTCCCGCAGCGTCGCGGCACCATAATGCAGCCGCAGCAGGTCGAGCATGCGTCCTTCATAGTCGTCCCAGTCGAGCGCGCGCAGCACACCGTCATCATCGGTCACCAGCAGCGCGGTGCCGATCGGGGTCTTGAGGCGGTCGAGGTTGAAGGTCTGGGCGGTGTTGCGGTCGGCCATTGTCGTCACTCTGGATGCAGCGTGTTCGGCATACAATTCACCGCCCGCGTGGTAGCGTCCACCCGAATTCCGGTGAGGGGGACAAATGCTTGTGCTTGCCAATTTCTGGTCGCGGTGGTGGCCGCGCTGCACGTCTATTTCCTTGTGCTCGAGATGTTCCTGTGGACCAAGCCGCTCGGGCTGAAGACCTTCCGCAACTCGATCGAGAAGGCAACCGACTCGGCGGTGCTCGCCGCCAATCAGGGGCTCTACAACGGCTTCCTCGCCGCCGGACTGATCTGGGGCCTCGTGCACGGCAATGCCGCCTTCGCGTTCCAGATCAAGACGTTCTTCCTGCTCTGCGTGATCGTCGCCGGCGCCTATGGCGCCGCCACCGTCAGCCGCCGCATCCTTTATGTGCAGGCGGCACCGGCTGCGCTCGCGCTGATCCTGCTCTGGCTGGCTTGATTGCAACGAGGTTGCGTTGAATGGGGCAGCTGGCTCCGTCTCACCTCGCCCCGCTTGCGGGGAGAGGTCGGATTGCATCGCCAGATGCAATCCGGGTGAGGGGGTACAGGTGCGTCCGCTAGTATCGCGGACGGAGAGAGCCCCTCACCCCACCCTCTCCCCCGTAAGAACGGGGCGAGGGAGAAGAACGAACGCTGACGCGACATCGCGCGCAGGGCGCGTCGCCTTGCAATGCACCCGCCCTTCCTCCATCATCCCTGACAACGGTGACATCCGCTGGCCCACCGCTTGCGGACAAGATCACCGGCAACATGGGAGGTCACGGACATGAGGAGCGTGCAATTGCTCGCTGCGACAGCGCTTGCCATCGCGTTGTCGGTTACATCGGCCGCCGCGCAGAAGAAATACGACATCGGCGCCACCGACACCGAGATCAAGATCGGCCAGACCGTGCCGTTCTCGGGCCCCGCATCCGCCTATGCCGGCATCGGCAAGACCCAGGCGGCCTACCTCAAGATGATCAACGACCAGGGCGGCATCAACGGCCGCAAGCTGAACCTGATCCAGTATGACGATGCCTATTCGCCGCCGAAGGCGGTCGAGCAGGTGCGCAAGCTGGTCGAGGGCGACGAGGTGCTGTTCACCTTCCAGATCATCGGCACGCCGTCAAATGCCGCCGTGCAGAAATATCTGAATGCCAAGAAGGTGCCGCAGCTGCTCGCCTCCACCGGCGCCTCGCGCTTCTCCGATCCGCAGAACGCGCCGTGGACCATCGCGTTCAACCCGAACTACCAGTCTGAAGGGCGCATCTACGCCAAATACATCCTGGCCAACCATCCGAACGCCAAGATCGGCATCTTCTACCAGAACGACGATCTCGGCCGCGACTACATCACCGGCCTGAAGAGCGGGCTCGGCGACAAGGCAGCCAGCATGATCGTCGCGGAGGTGTCCTACGAGCTCACCGACCCGACCGTCGATTCCCAGATCGTCAAGCTGAAGGCCGCCGGCGTCGATCTGTTGTACGACGCGTCGACGCCGAAATTCGCGGCGCAGGCGATCCGCAAGGTCGCGGATCTTGACTGGCACCCGGTCCACATCCTCGACATCAATGCGAGCCCGGTGTCGGCGACCTTGAAGCCGGCCGGCCTCGACATCTCCAAAGGCATCATCTCGACCAATTACGGCAAGGACCCCGCCGATCCGCAATGGAAGGACGATCCCGGCGTGAAGGCCTATTTCGCCTTCATGGACAAGTATTATCCGGAAGGCGACAAGCTCAACACCGTCAACACCTACGGCTATTCGACGGCCGAGCTCTTGATCCAGGTGCTCAAGCAGTGCGGCGACGACCTCACCCGCGAGAACCTGATGAAGCAGGTGACCAGCCTGAAGAAGTTCGTGCCGTCGCTCGCGCTGCCGGGCATGTCGATCACGACCGGACCGAACGATTATCGCATCAACAAGCAGATGCAGATGATGAAGTTCAACGGCGAGCGCTGGGAGCTGTTCGGCCCGATCATCGAGGACACCGGCCCGGCGGGCTAACGGCTTCGCCGTTTGAGACCCGTCATGCTGAGGAGGCCGCGCAGCGGCCGTCTCGAAGCACGACGGCCCAACAGGGGCCGTTCATCCTTCGAGACGCGCTACGCGCTCCTCAGGATGACGGGATAACGCGGTTACAGCGGTAGGTTCGACGAACTCAACACTGCCGCGACAAGCACGGCCCTCCCCCGCGGCGCCCTCTTTTTGCATCGCCCCCTACTTTCGTTGACTGAAATCGCTCACCTTTTCGGCATTGCTCGTCTTGCGTCGCAGCAAGCGTTCCGCCAGTATCCCGGCCCAGCGATGGCGACCGCGGGCCTTGAACCCGCGGACAAGATCATCGGCCAACATCAGTCACGTGAGGGAAACAGCATTATGAGGAACGGGATTTTCCACCTGGTCACGGGAACGGCGCTCGCGATCGCGCTGTCGGCAACGTCGGCCTCCGCGCAGAAGAAGTACGATCCCGGCGCGAGCGATACCGAAATCAAGATCGGCCAGACCGTCCCCTTCTCCGGACCGGCCTCCGCCTACGCCTCGATCGGCAAGACCCAGGCGGCCTATTTCAAGATGATCAACGATCAGGGCGGCATCAACGGCCGCAAGATCAATTTGATCCAGTATGACGACGCCTATTCGCCGCCGAAGGCGGTCGAGCAGGTGCGCAAGCTCGTCGAGAGCGACGAAGTGCTCCTGACCTTCCAGATCGTCGGCACGCCGTCGAACGCCGCGGTGCAGAAATATCTCAACGCCAAGAAGGTGCCGCAGCTGTTCGCGGCCACCGGCGCCTCGAAGTTCACCGACCCGAAGAACTTCCCCTGGACGCTCGGCTTCAACCCGAACTACTTCGTCGAAGGCCGCATCTACGGCCAGTACATCCTGAAGGAGCATCCGAACGCCAAGATCGGTATCCTCTATCAGAACGACGACCTCGGCAAAGACTACCTGAACGGCATCAAGGCCGGCCTCGGCGACAAGGCCGCCAAGATGATCGTCGCCGAAGCCTCCTATGAGGTCTCCGACCCGACCATCGATTCCCAGGTGATCAAGATCAAGGATGCCGGCGCCGATCTGTTCTTCTCGGCCTCGACGCCGAAGCAGGCGGCGCAGGCGATCAAGAAGATCGCCGAGCTCGGCTGGCATCCGGTCCACATCGTCGACATCAACGCCACCTCGGTCGGCGCGGTGCTGCAGCCCGCAGGCCTCGAGGCTTCCAAGGGCCTGATCTCGACCAACTACGGCAAGGATCCGGCCGATCCGCAGTGGAAGGACGATCCGGGCATGAAGCGCTATTTCGACTTCATGGCCAAGTACTATCCCGACGGCGACAAGAACTCGAACTTCAACACCTACGGCTACTCCACCGCCCAGCTGATGGTGCATGTGCTGAAGCAGTGCGGCGACGAGCTGACCCGCGAGAACGTGCTGAAGCAGGCCACCAACCTGAAGAACGTCGACCTCGACATGGCGCTGCCCGGCATCAAGGGCAACACCACGCCGAACGACTATCGCGTCAACAAGCAGCTCCAGATGATGAAGTTCAACGGCGAGCGCTGGGAGCTGTTCGGCCCGATCCTCGAGGACAGCAGCCCGGCGGGCTAGCGGTTCGTGTTCGATGTCTGAAGAACAATCGGCGGCCTCCGGGCCGCCGATTTGTTTTTGGGGCCTATGCCCCTGTCACGGCCATTCCGAGGCGTTGCGACGTTTCATCATCGTCATTGCGAGCAAAGCGAAGCAATCCATTCCTCCACTTGCGGCACGATGGATTGCTTCGTCGCTATCGCTCCTCGCAATGACGGGGATGGGCGTTGCACCTCCATCACCGTCACCCTGAGGAGGCCGCAATGCGGCCGTCTCGAAGGGTCGACGGCCCCACTGCGGCCGTGCACACTTCGAGACGCGCTTCGCGCTCCTCAGGGTGACGGGGATAGTGAATGCGCGCGGCGTTGGACGCCTACTTCGGAATCTCGCCAAAGTTCTTCCCGACCGGCAGCACCGCGTGGCGGATCAGACGCGAGTCCTCTACCGCGGCCTGGCGGTGCTTCACCGCCTCGCGATAGACGGGATCGCGGATCATCTCGACGAAGGCGGCGACGCTTGGATACTCGGCGATGAAGCAGTGATCCCAGCGTTCCTCTTGCGGGCCGATCAGCATCAGCTCGAAGCGGCCCTGCCAGACGATGCGGCCACCGAGCCGCTCGAACACCGGGCCGCTCTCGCGGCCATAGGCGGCGTAGGCCTCTGCACCGGTTGCCTTGCGGCCATCGGGATAGGCCGCCGATTCGCGCAAGCGCACCAGATTGAGCATGTGGATCGGGCCCGGCCGGTTGTTGTCCCGGAACTGCGCAAACACATCCTTGGTCGGATCGATATGGCCCATGCGGTGCTCCTTGCTTTCTTGTTCCCCAGAGCGCGATCGCTCGATCGCGCTCTACCATCCTCGTTTGAGCATGATCTTGTCGGAAAACCGGTGCCCACTTTTCCGGATCATGCTCCTATCTAGCACGCGCTGCCTCACCTCCTAATCCCGCGTTAAGCTTTGCGTAACCGCCCCTTAAACCGGGAACGCTAGCGTGCGCCCCTGTAAGGGTGAGCGTTGCGGATGGCGTGGGGACGTAAAAAAGGCGGTGGACGCAAGGAGCCGCTGTTCGGGCTCCCGGCCGCGCTTGCCGACCTCAGACTGTCGCCCTCCGACCGCATTCCCGGCGGCGACGACGACAAGCCCGCCAAATCGAAATCCAGGAACAGCGAAAAGAGCGCCGACAAGAGCAGCGATTCCGGTAGCGAGAGACCGCGACCGTCGCGCAGCGGCAGCAAGCGGCGCAGCAAGTCGCGCGGCTTCGGCATCGGCCGGCTGTTCTATTGGACCGCCGTGCTCGGCCTGTGGGCCGGCATTGCGGTGATCGGTGTCGTGGTGTGGGTCGGCGCGCATCTGCCGCCGATCCAGTCGCTGGAAATTCCCAAACGTCCGCCGACGATCCAGATCGTCGGCATCGACGGCTCAGTGCTGGCGCAGCGCGGCGAAATGGCCGGCGCCAACATCGCGTTGAAGGATCTGCCGCCCTATCTGCCGAAGGCGTTCATCGCGATCGAGGATCGCCGCTTCTATTCGCATTTCGGCGTCGACCCGGTGGGCATCCTGCGCGCGGCGGTGACCAACCTCCTGCATCGCGGCGTCTCGCAGGGCGGCTCGACCTTGACGCAGCAGCTCGCCAAGAACCTGTTCCTGACCCAGGAACGTACCATGCAGCGCAAGCTGCAGGAGGCCGAGCTCGCGCTGTGGCTGGAGCGCAAGCACTCCAAGAACGAGATCCTCGAGCTCTACCTCAACCGGGTCTATTTCGGCTCCGGCGCCTATGGCGTCGAGGCGGCCGCGCAGCGCTATTTCGGCAAGTCGGCGAAGAACGTGACGCTGCCGGAAGCCGCGATGCTCGCCGGTCTCGTCAAGTCGCCGTCGCGGCTGGCGCCAAACCGCAACCCCGAAGGCGCCGAGCAGCGCGCCCAGGTCGTGCTCGCGGCGATGGCCGACGCCAAGTTCATCACCGAGGCGCAGGCGAAAGCTTCGATCGGCCAGCCTCGATCGCGGTGAAGCCGGCCGGCGCCGGCACCGTGAACTATGTCGCCGACTGGATCGGCGAGGTGCTCGACGATCTGGTCGGCCAGATCGACCAGGACATCATCGTGCAGACCACGATCGATCCGAAGCTGCAGGCCGTCGCGGAAGCTGCCGTGATCGACGAGCTCGCGGCCAAGAGCGTGAAGTTCAACGTCAGCCAGGGCGCGCTGGTGGCGATGACGCCGGACGCGCGGTCCGCGCCATGGTCGGCGGCCGGAACTATTCCGAGAGCCAATATAATCGCGCGGTCACCGCAAAGCGGCAGCCCGGCTCGTCGTTCAAGCCGTTCGTTTATCTGACCGCAGTCGAGGCAGGGCTGACGCCGGACACGATCCGCACCGACGCGCCGCTCGACATCAAGGGCTGGAAGCCGGAGAACTACACCCACGAATATTTCGGCTCGGTGACCCTGACCCAGGCACTGGCGATGTCGCTGAACACGGTCGCGGTGCGGCTCGGCGTCGAGGTCGGCGCCAAGAACGTGGTGCGCACCGCGCACCGGCTCGGCATCTCCTCCAAGCTCGAACCCAACGTCTCGATCGCGCTCGGCACCTCGGAAGTGTCCGTGCTCGAATTGGTCGGCGCCTATGCGCCGTTCGCCAATGGCGGCTACGCCGTGTCGCCGCATGTGGTGACCAGGATCAAGACCAGCTCGGGCAAGCTGCTTTACGATCGCCCCACCGATCCCCCCAACCAGGTGATCGAGCCGCGCTATGACGCGATGATGAACGCCATGATGCGCGAGACGCTGATCTCTGGCACCGCGCGCAAGGCTGAGATCCCCGGCTGGACCGCCGCCGGCAAGACCGGCACCAGCCAGGATTACCGCGACGCCTGGTTCATCGGCTACACCGCCAAGCTCGTCACCGGCGTCTGGCTCGGCAATGACGACAATTCGCCGACCAAGAAGGCGACCGGCGGCGGATTGCCGGTGGAAGTGTGGAGCCGCTTCATGAAGGCAGCGCATCAAGGCGTGCCGGTCGCGGCGATCCCGAACTCGCAAGGAAGCTGGGCACCGGCGAACCTGATGCAGATCTCGTCGCAGATCACTGCACCTTCAGCGCCGTCGGCACCGATGCAGATCCAACCGCCGATGCAGGCGCCGCCGCCCGCGCCGGTACCATCCGGCGGCTATTATCGCCAGCCGCCGCCGACGCCGGCCCGCGCATCACCGCCGCCGAACCCGAATGCACGGCCGGAGGCTGCGGCAGGGCTGGATGGCTGGCTGGCGGATCGGTTGTTTCGGTAGGCGTAAGACCGTTCACTAATGCGTAGGATGGGTAGAGCGCAGCGAAACCCATCAGCTTCGTGCCGCGAACATCGATTGATGGGTTTCGCTTCGCTCTACCCATCCTACGAGCTGTCATCCGCCGCGAAGGCGGTGGATGCAGTACGCCGCGGCTTATCCGTTGAACACAACTGTCTCTGGAATACTGGATCGCCCGCTTTCGCGGGCGACGACAGCAGTGGTCGGGGCGAAAAGCCGCCTACTCCTGGATCCCATACCGATGCAGGTCGTTGCCGTAGGTGTCGAGCCAGGTCTTGGCGCGCGTGACCGAGGCGCAGACCTTGTCGACCACCCGCCAAAACCGCGCCGAATGGTTCATCTCGACAAGATGCGCGACCTCATGCGCGGCGAGATAATCGAGCACGAAGGGCGGCGCCAGGATCAGCCGCCATGAGAACGACAGCGAGCCCGCCGAGGTGCACGAGCCCCAACGGCTGGACTGATCGCGGATCGAGATCCGCCGCACCCGCACGCCGAGTTCCGCGGCATGCAGTGAAGCCGCCTTTTGCAGATCCTTGCGCGCCTCGCGCTTGAGGAAGTCATGGACCCGGCGATCCATGTGCTCGACGCCGCCGGCGACGCAAAGGATCTTCTCGCCGCTGTCGCGCGTCTCGGTCCAGACCGTGCCGCGCTCGCCGGAGCGATGCACCAGCCGATGCGGCACGCCGCGCAGCGGCACCACGGTGCCGGGTTGGAACGGCGCGGCCTTCGGCAAACGGCCAAGACGGGCGGCGATCCAGCCGCCATGGATATTGGCGAACTCCCTGGCTTCGATGATCGTGCCGCGCGGCGGCATGGTCAGGATCGCTTCACGGTCGGTTGGATGAATCCGGAGCGTATAGCGGCGCGCACGCCGATGCCGGCGCAACCTGACAGTGAAAAACTGGGAGCCATGTCTGACCAATACGGTCGCGGGTTCGGCAGGCCGCCGATAGAGGAGCGCGCGAGTAGCCATTTCTGAGAGTCCGGGGAGCAGGAGTTCGCCCGAACTGTGCCATATCCGCCGCCAGGGAAAGCGCTCGGCGCAAAAACAAATCATTTGCCCAATATACAGGGGTCGGCCGTTAATTGACCTCTACCGGCAGGGGTCGGAACCGGAATTTTTCCGATGAATCAGAGTCACGAAAAAGGCCCAAGAGGTGAAATTAAATTCATCACTTGAGCCTCGGCTGATTTGAGATTCTTTTAGTTAAATCAGTTACTTACCCGGACGCAATAATCGCGGCCGGGGTGATACCTATTCGGCCGCGGCGACCAGGGAAAGCCGCGTATTGGCCGCCGAAACCATGAAATCGGAGATCCGGGGCACGATTTCGGAGCGGAAACGCGAGCCGTTGAACACGCCATAGTGCCCGACGCCCTTCTGCACGTAGTGCACGCGGCGATGGTTCGGAATCGCGGTGCAGAGCGCGTGCGTTGCCTCGGTCTGGCCGAGGCCGGAGATGTCGTCCTTCTCACCCTCGACCGTCATCAGCGCGACGCGGCGGATCTTCGACGGATCGACCGGCTTGCCGCGATGGGTCATCTCACCCTTCGGCAGCGCGTGCTTGACGAACACGAGGTCGACGGTCTGCAGGTAATACTCGGCGGTGAGGTCCATCACCGCGAGATATTCGTCATAGAACTCACGGTGCTTGTCGACGAGATCGCCGTCACCCTTCACCAGATTGGCGAACAGCGCCTTATGCGCGTCCATGTGCCGATCGAGGTTCATGCTGATGAAGCCGTTGAGCTGCAGGAAGCCCGGATAGACGTCGCGCATCACGCCCGGATGCGGGAACGGCACCTTGGTGATGACATTGTTGCGGAACCACTCGATGCCGCGCTGTTCGGCGAGGTTGTTGACCGCGGTCGGATTGCGGCGGGTGTCGATCGGGCCGCCCATCAGCGTCATCGAGAGCGGCACGAACGGGTCATGATTCGCCTCCATCACGGAGACGGCAGCAACAACCGGCACCGAGGGCTGGCACACCGCGACCACATGCATGTTGCCGCCGAGCGCATGCAGCATCTCGATCAGGTAATCGACATAGTCGTCGAGATCGAACCGGCCGGCCGCGAGCGGCACCATCCGCGCATCGGCCCAGTCGGTGATGTAGACCTCATGCGTCGGCAGGAACGCCTCGACCGTGCCGCGCAACAGCGTTGCATAGTGGCCGGACATCGGCGCCACGATCAGCACGCGCGGGTGCGGCGAGCGCAGCGGACGCGTCAGCTTGCGATCGAAATGCAAGAGGCGGCAGAACGGCTTTTCCCAGACCGTGCGAACCTCGACCGGCGTGCGGATGCCGTTGACCTCGGTCGTCGGCAGGTTCCAATCCGGCTTGCCGTAGCGGCGCGTGGTGCGCTCGAACAATTCGCAGCCGGCGGCGATCGATTTGCCGAACTCGGTGTGCGTCCACGGATTGAGCGGGTTCTGAAACAGGATTTTGGTGGCGTCGGTCACGGCGCGGACCGGATTGAGCGACGCATGCGCCATCTCGTACATCCAGTATAGCGGCGTCGTGAGTGCCGGGCTGCCTTCCGCCGCTAGTGGCGGGGCACCGCCAAATTCACCGATGGGCATAGTATTTTCAGACCCCCTTTTGCGCTGCAACACTCTGACGAATGAGTAACAATGCGTCAATGCGCCGCGAGCCCAATGTGGGGGCGATATCGGGCTAAAACACCGATAATCCACGCGAAAGTGACATTTATTCACCACCTGCGAGCAGTGACCCGTTGCGCTTGGCGCTCTGCAAAAGGGCAAGGAAGACCGCAAAAGAGGCAGCAAACAGGATGGCGTTGATGACGAGCGCCCACGCCATCAGGTCGGCGCGGAGGGTGTGGTCGATCAGCAGCGACCGCATACCCTCGAACACATAGGTCGGCGGCAACGCCCAGGCGACGTATTGCAGCCAGGCCGGCAGCACCTCGACAGGATAGTAGACGCAGGCGAGCGGCATCACCGCGAACATCAATGTCCAGACGATACTCTCCGCCCCTAACCCGTTGCGCAGCACGAGGCCTGAGGCGAACACCCCGACCGACCAGCTCGTGAAGATCAGATTGCAGAAGAACGCGATCAGCGGCAGCCCGATGGCGTAGAAGTTGAAGCCGAAAAAGAACAGCGCCAGCAGCGTCATCGGGATCACGCCGATGGCGAGCCGGATCAGGCTCATGATCATCAGCGAGAGCAGGAATTCGATCGGCTTCAGCGGGCTCATCATCAGGTTGCCGAGATTGCGCGCCCACATCTCCTCCAGGAACGAGATCGAGAAGCCGAGCTGGCCGCGGAACAGGATGTCCCACAGGATCACCGCGCCGATCAGCGTGCCACCCGCTCTGGCGAAAAAACCGGATGCCTGCGAGATATAGTTCTGCAGGAAGCCCCAGGTGATGATCTGCAAGGCCGGCCAGTAGATCAGCTCCAGCAGCCGCGGCCATGACGACATCAGGAGATACCAATAGCGCAGCACCATCGCATTGATGCGTTGCAGTGAAATGCCGTGCGCGTGATGGCTGACGATCTCGCTCATGGTGCGCCCTCCCGGAGGCGGCCGCGCGCCACGTCGAGAAACACTTCTTCCAGCGTGTCGCGGTTGTAGCGCGCCATGATCCGTTCCGGACTGTCGTCGTCCTGGATCTTGCCGCGCTTCATGATGATGACGCGGTCGCAGAGCCGCTCGACCTCCAGCATATTGTGCGACGCCAGCAGGATGGTCGCGTTATGGGTCTTGCGGTAGGTCTCGAGATGCTGCCGCACCCAGTCGGCGGTATCCGGGTCGAGCGAGGCGGTCGGCTCGTCGAGCAGCAGCAGGTCCGGCTCGTTGATCAGCGCCTTCGCCAGTGCGACGCGGGTCTTCTGCCCGGCCGAGAGCTTGCCGTTGGAGCGGTCCAAAAATTCCGTGAGATCGAGATCGGTGGCGAGCTGATCGATCCGCTCGCGCAGCTGCTTCACGGCATAGAGGCGGCCGAAAATGGTCAGGTTCTGCCGCACCGTGAGCCGCATCGGCATGTCGACATAGGGGCTCTCGAAATTCATCCGGCCGAGCACGTCATAGCGCTGCTCGGGGATCTTCGCGCCCAGCACGCTGACGCGGCCCGAGGTCGGCAGCACCAGCCCCATGATCATCGCGATCGTCGTGGTCTTGCCGGCGCCGTTGCCGCCGAGCAGGCCGGTGATGCTGCCACGCGCGATGCGGAACGAGATATCGTCAACCGCGCGAGTGGTCTTGTAGACCTTGACAAGGTCCACGACCTCGATCGCGGCCGATCCACCCTGATCGGCCGCGGGCGGCTGATTGGGCGCTTGCGCCTGACCTGTCCCGCGCTGTTGCATATGGCCGTCATTGAGCCATTGCGACAATAAGCGCAAGGCTAGGACTGCATCCTTGCGCTAAGTCGCGAATTTGTGCGCCGCCCACGGCAAAGCTAAAGTCCCTGACATGACCGACGTCGCTTCCGATTTCCGCCAACCTCGCCGCTATGTCCGCCTCGATACGATCCTGCGGCTGCGCTGGCTCGCCGCACTCGGCCAGCTCGTCGCAATCTTCGTCGTCGCCCAGGGACTGGAATTCGACGTTCCGATCGTGCCCTGCGTCATCATCGTAACGTTCTCGGCGCTGCTCAATCTGGCGCTGCAGATCGCATTCAACCCGATGCAGCGGCTGGAGCCGGCCTATGCCGCGGCCCTGCTCGCCTTCAACATCGTCGAGCTCGGCGGCCTCCTGTACTTCACCGGTGGGCTGCAGAATCCGTTCTCGTTCCTGTTCCTGGCGCCGGTCTTGATCTCGGCCACGGTGCTGCCGATCCGGCTGACGATCGCACTCGGCTGCCTTGCGGTCGCCTGCGCCTCAGCGCTGTTCTTCTATCATCTGCCGCTGCCCTGGGATGGCGATGATCCCTTGGTGCTGCCGCCGATCTATCTGATCGGCGTCTGGCTCTCGATCCTGCTCGCGATCGGCGTCACCAGCCTTTATGCGTTCCAGGTGACCGAGGAGGCCCGCCAGCTCTCCGATGCGCTTGCCGCGACCGAGCTGGTGCTGACGCGCGAGCAGCATCTGACCCAGCTCGACGGTCTCGCTGCCGCCGCCGCGCACGAGCTCGGTACGCCGCTGTCGACGATCTTCCTGATCTCGCGCGAACTCGAGAAGACGGTGCACGACCCGGCGATCGCCGGCGACCTCAAGACTGTGCGCGAACAGGCGCAGCGCTGCCGCGACATCTTGAGCAAGATTGCGCAATTGTCATCAAGCGGCGCGCCGTTCGACACCATGAAGCTGTCGACCCTGATCGAGGAGGCGGTGGCGCCGCATCGCGATTTCGGCATCAATATCAAGGTGCGGCTTGCTGTCGCAGCAACGCGCGAACCGGTCGCCGCGCGCAATCCCGCGATCCTTTATGGTGTCGGAAACATTCTCGAAAATGCGGTCGATTTTGCGCACCAGACCGTCGAGGTGAACGCGTGGTGGAACGCTGAAACCATCGAGATCGTCGTTTCCGACGATGGCCCGGGCATCGCGCCTGACATGCTGAAGCGGATCGGTGAGCCGTATCTGTCGCGCCGCCGGGGCGCAGATGAGGCCCAAAATGCGCGTGGCGGCTTGGGCTTGGGCGTTTTCATCGCACGGACGCTGCTGGAACGCACCGGCGCCAAGGTGTCGTTTACCAATCGGCCCTTCCCCGATCACGGCGCGTGGTGCAGATCGTTTGGCCGCGCGAGCGCTTTGAGGAATCCGCGCCTGGTGACGAGACCGAAGCTTAAGAACGGTTCTTAATCGCAACTTCTGGCATTACGGATGCAGCACTGTTTCCAGGATGGCACGCGACTTTCGGCTGCCTTGGCAGCGCCGCAGTAGGACCCCATATGTTACGGGTCTGCCACAGGGAAAAATGGATCGTGAACGCCATCACTGAACTGAATGACCATGCCGACCGCTCGCTCCTCATTGTCGAGGACGACAAGCCGTTCCTGGAACGCCTGTCGCGCGCGATGGAGACGCGCGGGTTCGCAGTGAAGTCATGCGACACGGTGTCTGATGGTCTCGCCGAGATCGGCCGCGCCGCGCCCGCTTTCGCAGTCGTCGACCTCCGCCTCGGCGACGGCAATGGTCTCGACGTCGTCTCGGCGTTGAAGCGCAAGCGTCCCGAGGCGCGCGCGATCGTGCTCACCGGCTATGGCAACATCGCCACCGCCGTCACCGCGGTGAAGATGGGCGCCGTCGATTATCTGTCGAAGCCCGCCGATGCCGACGACGTCGTCGCCGCGCTGCTCGCGACCGGCACCGAGAAGTCCGAGCTGCCGGCCAATCCGATGTCGGCCGACCGCGTGCGCTGGGAGCACATCCAGCGCATCTACGAGATGTGCAACCGCAACGTCTCGGAGACCGCGCGCCGCCTCAACATGCACCGCCGCACCCTGCAGCGCATCCTCGCCAAACGCGCGCCGCGCTAAAGCGGGATGAGTTTTGGTTGAATCGGTTTGGCGCGGTCTCGGTTCACCTCTCCCCGTTGGGGAGAGGTCGATTGCGAAGCAATCCGGGTGAGGGCTGTTGCCCTTTCGATAGACCGTAA